>NZ_CANLEA010000004.1 GCF_947489565.1 uncultured Kordia sp.
TGATCGTGCGTTAAAGTGCTCGAAGTAAGTAACGGCGCTAAATCTTCCAGAATTGGATAGCGAAGAATATCACCTACGCGAAGTCCATAACCTTGTTGTTTTAAGCGTGAAACCACTTGAATCGACTTGATAGAATCACCTCCTAAATGATAAAAATCACTGTGTTTTCCTATTTGAGAAATGCCTAACACAGCAGTCCAAATTTCAGATAGTATTTTTTCCTGATTCGTTTCTGGTGCAACATAACTTTGTTTTGTGGCAACTTCTTGGTCTATACTTGGTAGATTCGTTTTGTCAATCTTTCCATTAGATGTTAGTGGAAAAGATTCCATCGTAATGAAATGACCTGGCAACATATAACTTGGTAACACGCTTGCTAAATACGTTCGCAAAGCTGCTACTTCATTTCCTTCAGATAAAACGACATAACATACCAAACTTGAATGTGATGTATCTAAGACAACTAGAGCTTTTTCGACACCTTCATAGGATAGAACTTGGTGTTGAATCTCGCCTAATTCAATACGATATCCGTTGAGCTTGATTTGTGAATCTTTTCTTCCGATAAACTCAATACTGCCATCACTGCGCCAACGAGCTAAATCGCCCGTGACATATAAGCGTTCTCCTTTTTCATAAGGATTGTCAATGAATTTTGAAGCTGTCAATTCTGGACGACCTAAATAACCGCGTGCCAAACCAGAACCTGAAATACACAATTCTCCAATAACGCCGATAGGTTGTACTGATAAATGATCGCTTAGGATATAACAACTTACATTCGGGATTGGGCGGCCAATCGTATCTGCCACAATATCGCCTTTTGAGTATTGTTGATACGTACTCCAAACCGTTCCTTCCGTTGGTCCATATTCGTTGAATACCCTGAGTTTGTCATGCGTATCTTTCGCCAATAAGCTTTCAATAAAACTCGTTTCAGATTTTTCTCCTGCCACAATAATATCTCGTACAGCAACTGGAAATGATGGAAAAAGTTCTGTAATTAATCGCACATAAGAAGGAATTCCTAAAAAGCGATCTATCTTATTTTCTTCAATATATGTCGCTACATAGTTGATATTTTTTATCGCTTCCTTGTCTAGTATATGTAACGTTCCTCCAAAACAAATTGTTCCGTAAAGTCCTGCTACAGAGCTATCAAAACCAACCGATGATAAGAGCAAAAATGCTTTACACGGACCGTATACTTCATTACGTGCTGTGGTCGAATGGTATAATCCGCCATGCGTTATCAATACTCCTTTTGGCTTTCCTGTGGATCCCGATGTATAGATAATATACGAGATGTCTTCGGAAGTAATTTCTATTTCTAGACTTGTAGCCGAATATTCTTTTTGCTGAAAATCAAGCAACAATTCTTCATCGATAGTTATTTTACATTGACTATCGGAAATAATGTATTCTTTTCGAGATGTTGGATACGTTATATCAATAGGAACATAAGCTGCTCCTGCTTTTAGTATCGCTATCATGGAAATGATAATCCATTCGCTTTGCGGAAGTAAAATAGCTATAAAATCACCTTTTTGAACTTGTTGTGTTTCTGATAGATAATGTGCTAATTGATTGGACAATGCATCCAATTCTTCATAACTAATCTGTCTATCACCATACACCAAAGCGTTCGCGTTTGGATTTTTTGCTACTTGCTGCTGAAATAGCGTTCGTATATTTCCTGTACCAAACGTTATTGATTTTCCTTTTGAATATTCATTTAGGATACAATCTTCTTCTTCTTTAGCGAGAAATGGTATGTTGCCTAATTTTTGAGTAGGATTTGCCAATCCAGCTTTGATAAAACGTTGGAAGTTAGCAACAAGAGTATCTACAAATTTTTGTTCATAGATATCTTTGTTATACTCTACCGTTAAGAGTATGGCATTTTCTATTTCTTGGAATGAAAATGTCATATCAAACTGACTTACATCTCTAACATTTTTCTCATACGGAAGCATCTCTAATTCCGTTGTTGTTGTTGCTGCTGAATCTGCTTGTTGTTCTTGATTTTGCAACACAACCATGATGTCAAATAGTGGCGAACGTGATGCATCTCTAGTAAATTGAACTTTTTCTAAAATGCTATCAAATGGATATTCTTGATTGGCATACGCACCAACAAGTTGGTCTTTTTCTAGTGCTAAAATTTCTTCAAAAGACATTTCTCCTTGCAATTGTGTACGTATTGCTAAGGTATTTATGAACAGTCCGATTTGATTTTGCACTTCGGGATGTTCTCTTCCTGCAATCGGAATTCCCAGCGTAATGTCTGTATTTCCTGTATATCTGTGAAATAGTCCTTTTAAGCCAGACATTAACACCATAAATAAGGTATATCCTGATGTTTTTGTGAAGCTTTGCAAGCTTTTATGGAGTTCTTCCGAAAATATATATTCATGCGTAGCACCTTCAAAGGTTTTTACCAACGGTCTTACTTTAGAAGATGGCAATTGCAATACCGAAGGTTCTTCTGCAAATTGACGCAACCAATAGGATTCCTGATCTGCTAGTTGTTTTTGTTTTTTCTCACTTAAGGTCCAAGCAACATAGTCTTTGTATTGAATTTTTAATTCTGGAAGCGTTGCAGATTCATGAGTATTTAGTTGATTGTACAACTGCATAATTTCATTGGTCATTACTTGCATGGACCAGCCATCACCAATAATGTGGTGAATTTTAAATAGCAAGATGTATTGCTTTTCTGCGGTTTGAATCAGTTTTGCATTCAGTAAAGGTGCTTGCGCTAGATTGAATGATGTTTGAAAGAAACTTGCAACTGCTTTATCTTCTTCCGCTTCCGTATTTGTTTTTACTTTTTCGAATTGAAAGTCTATCTTTTCAAAAGGTACAATGTATTGATATACATTTCCATCAAGGTCACTTTTAAAGTAAGAACGTAAACTTTCATATCGTTTCAACAATGTATTGAAAGCAGTTTCTAAATGTTCTGTATTCAACGTTCCTTCTAAGCGTAAAGCATTAGAGATTGTATATGCATCATTAGCGCCTTCAAATTGACTCACCACCCAAAATCTATGTTGAGAAGAGGTAACGGGATACTTGTCTTTTTCGGGAGTTTTTTCAATACTATCAAAACCAGTATTTGTAATACTTTTTAGATAGTTGATGATTTCTCCTTTATACTTTTTGAGTGTATTGATAGTGTCCGCATCTAAATCTACATGATCTGGTAATGAAAGCTCCAAATCATTCTCTTTTAGCTGCAATCCGATTTCTTGTTCGCGAAGCTGCTTTATTAAAAGATGTATCTGCGTCATGATTATATCGTAATTTTTTTAGTGTTCTTGTTGTGATCGTAATTTTTCTGCCAGATCACATTATCTATTTCTAGCGCAATGACTGCAATTGTAGGTTTTTCGAATACCTTTCCTAAATCTACTTGGACATCAAATTCTTGGTGAATTAATCCGAGTAATTGCATCGCTTGCAAGCTATTTCCGCCTAGTTCAAAAAAGCTGTCTTCAATTCCAACAGTATTTACTCCAAGGAGTTCTTGCCACATTTGCACTAGTTGCTTCTCTGTTTCAGTGGTAGGTTCTTTGTAGTTTGTAGATTGTACATCTTCCGCTGTTATATTTGGCAATTGCTTTCTATCTAACTTACCGTTTGTATTGAGTGGTAATTCGTCCAACGTCACAAATCGTGATGGAATCATATATTCTGGTAACTTTCCAGCTATATACGATCTAATTTCAGTAGTATTTATATCATGTTCACTGACAAGATACGCCACCATAACAGCTTCCTCATTGACCGTTTTGATAGCTACAGCTACTTCCTCAATTGTGGTATGATTGCGTAATACTTGCTCAATTTCGCCTAATTCAATTCGATGACCTCTCAGTTTCACCTGATTGTCAATACGTCCGATAAACTCTAGGTTTCCGTCTGGCAATCTTCGTCCTAAATCGCCTGTTTTGTATAGAATGGTATCAGGTTTGAATGGATGCTTGATAAAACTTTTTTTCGTGCGTTCTTCTTGATTCAGATATCCTTTTGTGGTTCCTGCGCCTGAGATACATATTTCACCTGCAACACCAATTGTTTGTAATTGATTGAACTCATTTACAATATATACTTCGTAATTGTACAACGGTTTTCCAATATGAACATGCTCGCTTTCGTGTAGTTTACTATACGTACTCCAAACCGTAGTTTCGGTAGGTCCATACACATTGACCATAGGAATTCCGATGGTTTCTTTTTGTTTGAATATATGTTCAGGGAATGCTTCTCCTCCTATAATTAGCAATTGTAATGCACTGAATTCTTGCTGTAATAATGGTTTTTCTAATAATTTTAAACGTGAAGGTGTTAGTTGCAAAACCTCAACTTCATACTTTTTTAAATTTTCGATGAATTTTGTAGGATGCGAAACCGTTTCATAGTCAAATACAACTGCTTTTTTACCATAACAAATCGTAGCAAAAATTTCTAAGACCGATACATCAAACACAATGTTAGAGGAAATAGCTACAGCCGTAGCGTTTTCATAGCCCAATTGTTTGTCCATATCATGAATGGAAGCAATTACATTTTGGTGCGTAACCATGACACCTTTTGGTTTCCCTGTAGATCCTGAGGTAAAAATTATATAGATTAAATCGTTCGGTTTTACTGCCAGAGAAATCGCTTCATCTGTATATTCTTCTTTTGAGAATTCGTTTAATAACGATTCATTAACGGTTAACTTACAATTACAATCGCTTGTGATAAATGCAACACGTTCTGCTGGATAGTTGATATCTAAAGGTACATACGTAGCGCCTAGTTTTAAGATGCCTAACAACGAAATAATCGTCTCGTCATTTCTGTCTAATTGTACACCAATACAGTCTTTATAGGCTACATCTTTGGAACGTAAAAAATGTGCAAATTGATTCGCTTTTTTGTTGAGTTCCTCATAAGTAAGCTCCGTATTTTTGTATACCAACGCTATTTCCGAAGGCGATTTTTGCACTTGCTTTTCAAACAAAGAAATTACCGTTTCCGTTTCTGGATACGCACTTTCTGTATTGTTGAATTCATTTAGAATTTTATGTGCAATTTTTGGATCATGTAGTGTAGAGAATCTTGCTTTTTCTTCCGCATCTACTGCTACTAAATCTTTGACTGCTTGTACATATATATCGACAAGATCTGCGTTTGTCAATCCAGATGTTATCGTTCTAAATCGATTCCACTCTAAGAACAATCCGTTTTCTATTGGACTTACAATCAGATCTAAATAGGTATTATTCTGTTCAAATCTTTCTATCCCTAATCCTTGTTGCTGTTGTTCTTGACTTGAAAATTGTGCTTTTTCATACACATGAAAATCTACATAGTTAAATATCGTATCAAAAAATGGATTTCCTTCAGATTCTTCTGCATAGCGATTTGATAGTTCGGAAAGACTTATTTTATCGTATTGCTTGATTTCTTTCAAGTAGTTATCAATCTCTTTTACAAATGCTACTAGCGAATTGTTTTTTGACTGCAATCGCACAGGAACTGAATTCAGGAAGCATCCTATTATTTTATCACCATCTTTGGTAAGTGGTCTGGCACTTGTGACTATTCCTGCTAAAATATCTGTATGATATGTTAGTTTTTGTAATGTATATCCATACAATGCAAAACTTATGCTACGTAAGGTAATATTGTGTTTTTCTGAAAACTGTACCAATTGCGCATACAAATCTCCTTCCACAAAAAATGACGTGTTTTCAACCTCATTTTCTTGTGTAAAACATTCCAAACGTTTGTAATCTGCCAATTGTTCTTTCCAGAATTCATGTACGGAATTGTTTAATTTTAATGTTTCTTGTTCTAAAACATATTCTTTGTACGTGTCTGAAAGTAATTCTGGTGCATATGCTGTATTTTCAAGCAGTTCAAAGTAAGTGTTATTTAGCTCTGTAATTAAAGATGCTCTACTCCAACCATCTAAAATGGCATGATGAAATTGAAATACTAGGAAGTGTTCGTCTTTGTCAATTTTGAAGATATCCATTTTCCAAATTCCAGGAATGGTGATATCAAAGAAAGAGTTTTCGCGATCTGTTTCCATAAAGGATTCAATATGCGCTTCTTGTTCGTTTCTGGATATTTCACTGATATCCGTAAACTGAAGTGTTGGAGTGATTTCTTTATGAATTAATCGCATTGGCTTAGCAAAGGATTGAATGTCATATGAAGTTCGCAACACATCGTGCTTTTGAATCATTAAATCCAACGCATTTTTGAAAATAGCTTGATCAAAGTTTGAAATAAATATTGGGTATACAAATTGATCGTGGTATACGCCTTCTCCTTTGTGCATTTCGTATGCATAGCTCATTCCTATTTCAATATCACTCATCGGATACATATCCTCTAAGTGTGCTGCTGTTGGATGTTCTTGTACTAACTTTTCAAAGTTTTCAAGGACTGCTTGAGAGATTCTCGGAGTTTTTGTTGCTGCCGTAGAAATGTTCGCCAATAGCTTTTGGATGGTTGCATGTACGAACAAATCCGCTACTCCAAAATTCGATTTTAGTTGTGCGTTGATTTTACTTAATACTCTTATGGCTAAGATAGAATCGCCTCCAAGACTAAAAAAGTCATCCTGAACACCAACATTTTCATATTGTAATTCTTCCTGCCATATTGCGGCAACTATTTTTTCAGCTTCCGTTTCTGGAGCCAAATAGGTCGTGGTTTTGATGCTTTGTGTATCTGACGCATCTAATAAAGCGGTTTTGTCAATTTTTCCATTTCTAGTTAATGGCAGTGTTTCTAATTGAAAGAAACGACTTGGCACCATATATTCAGGAAGCTTTTGAAGTAAATACGAACGTAAGTCTTCTAGATTTTCTTTGATGTCAGATACTACAAAACCAAAGATTACTTTTTGATCGTTTTTCTTTACAACTATTAGTTTTACTGCTGAAACAGAAGGTTTTTCGAGCAATTGCTTTTCAATTTCTCCAAGTTCTACACGGTAACCTCTTATTTTAACTTGATCGTCTTCTCTTCCAAGATATGTGATTGTACCCTCGGTTGTCCATTTTGCAATATCTCCCGTTTTGTATACACGTTCATCTGCATTGAAAGGATTCTTAATGAATTTTTCTTTTTGCTGTTCTGAGTCATTTTTATATCCTAAAGCCAATCCAGAACCAGCGATATACAATTCTCCAGCAACATTGACAGGCTGTAGTTGTTTGTGATCGTTGAGTATGTATACTTTTGTATTGTCAATAGGTTTTCCAATTGAAATATGATTCGTATTGAGCGCTACTTTGTCCACAATACATCCAACAGTAGCTTCTGTAGGACCATATTCATTGTAGACAGTCAACTGCGAATTAATTTTTTGTAAAATTTGAATATGATAGGTTTCTAAAGCATCTCCACCAACAATAACATGTTGTAATGAATCAGATTGCACATTCATATCTTGCAATAATAATATGTGTGCTGGTGTTAATTTGATGTATGAAATATCACTTTCAAAATAACGTTTCAGCGTTGTTGCAACTGGATTTTTCGTATCAAAAAATGTCACGGTTCCGCCAGTAAGTATTGGTAAAAACAAACTCGTAATGGTAAGATCAAAAGCTAAAGTTGTAAATACTCCAAAGTTTTTGGCTTCATCATCTCCATAATATCTTTTTGCCCATTGCAAATAGTTGATAAATGCTGTTTGACCAATTTCTACTCCTTTCGGCGTTCCTGTAGAACCTGATGTGTAAATTAAATAAGCAGTATCTGCACTTGCTGTTGTGAGCTTTGTTTTGTTTTCAAAAGCATCTATTTCTACATCTATCGCCAAAATGGTTTCAGAGAAGAAATCACAATCAAACATATAGTTCATTTCTGAAATTAGCAATACAGGCGCTGCACTATTGATAATGAATTCTTTTCGTGATTCTGGCAATTCCGGATCTATACATATGAACGTAGCGCCAGCTTTTAAAATTCCTAGCAATGCTACAGAAACCCAATGATTGTGATCTAAATGAATCGCAATGACATCGTTTTGTTGAATGTTACATTCTGCTATTAAATGATTTGCCAATGCATTGGAAAGTTCATCTAATTCTGTGTAGCTAAGTGTTGCATCTTCAAATTTTACCGCAGTGTTTGTCGGGGTTTGATTGACTTGTGTTTGAAAGGCACTCATCACATCCGTTGGAATCTCTACAGTCGTTTTTTCTCCAGCAAATTCTTCTAAAAGCAACTGTTTTTCTTTCGTAGTCACAATATCGATCGTTCCAATTTTGGTCTGTATATGTGTTGAAAGATGCTTTACAAAGTGTTCAAAATGATCTAAGAATTGTTGGATGCTATTTTCTTCATAGATATCTGTATTGTAACTCGTATGAATGATGATGTTTTTCGGCGTTTCTACAAAATGAAATTCCAAATCGTATTTTATATACTGCTGTCCTGAGATTCCTTGTTCGTTCAATACATCCGTTTGGTATAATTCTGTACTGTGAAAATCAATTAAAATATCAAAGATTGGACTTCGACTGATATCTCTGTTATACTCAATATCATTTACAATATCATCAAATGGATACGATTGATGTTTGTAAGCCGTAAAAGCATTGTTTTTTACGGTAGCAGCAAATTCTTGAAACGTAGCTTCTGGAGCAACTTGTGTGCGTAAAGCCAGGGCATTTAAATAAAAACCTATTTGATTTTCCAGTGATTTGTGTATTCTTCCAGATGTTGGAATTCCTACTAAGATATCTTCCTGTTTCGTATATCGGTAAAACAATAGTTTCCAAACAGATAGCAATCCCACAAATAAAGTACTTCCATTCCCTTCAACAAACCGTTTTAATTGCGTTGTGCTTTCTTCCGAGAGCATTTTGCCAATGGATCTTCCATGATAGGTTTTTAATTTTGGACGTGTTTTCCCATTGATAAAGTTCAATACAGGCAAAGTTCCTGATAGAATTTCTTTCCAATAAGCCTGATCTGCTTTATAGGTTTCCGTTAATTTCTGCTGTTGCTGCCAAGCTGCAAAATCTTTGTATTGAATTCCAAGTGCTGAAACATTGGGCGTTCTATTTTCTTGCAATGCAGCATAATATTCCATGATTTCGCTCACTAATATTTCTTTCGAAATGTCATCACTAATGATATGATGCATGTTGACATATAACGCATACGCATCGTCTTGCAAGCGGAATAATTTTATTCGTAATAATGGCCCTTCTGATAAATTAAAAGGCGTAATTATATCTTTATTGATGAATGTATCAATGATCGTTGAAGCATCTTCTTTTTCGCGCATATCTTCACATACGATCGAAAATTGCAAAGCTTCTCTATCTAAAATCCATTGTCGTGCTTCTCCTGCTTCATTTTCTTTGATAATGGTTCGCAAAATTTCATGTCTATCTACCACTTGATAGATTGCTTGTATCAACACATCAACTTCATATTGTTGCTCTAAAGCAATATATGCAGGCATGTTATATGCTATGGATGCTTCTTCAAAATGACTCACTACCCAAAGTCTGTATTGAGATGATGATAGTGCGTATCCGTCGGAGGATACTGGTATTATTGAGATTTCTTGATTTCCCTGATTATTTTTTAAATATGCAATTAGTTCACTTTTATGTGCTTTAAGACGTGCTACAAGCTCCGGAGGTAAACTAGGCGTATTGAAACGTACTTTTAGATTTTCATTTTCTAATGATACATCAATTTCATTTTCTTTTAATTCTTGTAAGAACTCTTTCATGTTTTCAATTGTTATCGTAAATAATTGGGGGAATTATATTATGATTTCATTGGTGTAGGTTTTTTGTATCGAGTCTAGTTGTTGCTGCACTAAATCGGATAGACTTTTGATTTGCGTATGCGAAAACATATCTAAGAGATTTAATTCAATTCCAAATTGCTCGTTAATTTTGTTTATGAGAAACATTCCTTTGAGAGAGTTGCCGCCCAATTCAAAAAATTCTTGTGTGATTCCTATTTGAGATAGGCTTAATATTTCTTCCCATATGGCTACAATTTGCGCATCCAAATCGTTTCTTGGAGCTTCATATTTTGTAGTGATATAAGTTGTGATTTCACGTTCTGCCAAGACGTTTCTACGTATTTTTCCATTTTGATTCAATGGAAATTCTGTTACTTCATAGTAATGATTTGGCAGCATATAATTAGGCAATTTTGCGCTCATATAATTGCGAAGCGTACTTTCATCATATATAGAATTCGCTAGCAAATACACTACTAAATCTTGAATCTTTTTATTGTATACGACTACTGCTTGCGTAATGCCTGAAAATTGATTCAGGATATTTTCAATTTCTGCAGTTTCAATGCGATGTCCATTGATTTTTACCTGATCGTCAATTCTACCTAAACATTCCAATTCGCCATTAGGCAACCATCTCGCCAAGTCTCCTGTTTTGTAGAGTGTAGGATATTGTTCGTTGGTTGGAAACGGATTGTTTATAAATTTCTTTGCATTTAAATCTTCGCGACCTAAATAGCCTAACGCTACGCCATCGCCACCAATACAGAGTTCGCCAACAACACCAATTGAGCAAAGTTGCTGCGTTTCATTGAGTATATAAATACATGTATTTGCCAAAGGTTTTCCGATAGTTACCGCATCTACAGTGTCTATTTTTTTATAAGAAGACCAAATTGTAGTTTCTGTAGGACCGTACATATTGTACAGTGGTTTTTGTCGTAATTCTAGCAAGGTATTGACCAATTCTTTTGGCAATGCTTCTCCTCCAACCAATAGTGTTTTCAGTTGTTGCAACGCCGCTTTTCCTCCTTCTGATAATAAGATTTCTTGCATCAGCGAAGGTGTGGTTTGTAACTGATTTACACCATGCTTTTGTATAATTTCAGGAATACTCCATTTGGTTTCTAAGCGTTTTGCAAAGTAATTGGATTTGCGTTGTTGCTTTTGTATTGATTCGTTTAACTCTGAAACATATTTTAGATTCTCTAATACAATCGATTCTTCGATTCCATAGTCTATTAAACACGCTATTTCGTCAACTCCAATTGCTTTTATTTTTTTTATTTTATGAATACAAGAAGTAGGTGTTCCAAACAATCCGCTTGAATGATAGTAACGATCAAAAGCCATATTGATGATTGTATCCATATCATTTTCGATATCCAAATTCGCAGCTTCTGCCAACGGTTTTATTAAGTTTACAGAATGTCTTAGGTAGTTTTTAAATGGTTCTTCTACCGTATTTCGAACGTATTCATCATCATGACTCACAAACGTATGTAGCATTAACGCTATTTTTTTCGTTGTAGGATCATAACCATGAGTTTCCAAAGCCTTGCGATATGCTGTTATTTTTTCTTCTAATTCTTCTATGTTTTGTCCTAATAAGTGCGTTAAAATGTTGGCACCAATTTCTCCAGCATATTCAAATGTTTCAATGCTTCCTGCTGCCGTAATCCATATTTCAAGTGCATCTTGTACTGGTTTTGGATGCAATTGAATGTCTATCTCTTTGCCAAGACCATTCGTTCTTTTGATCGATTCTCCTTTCCACAGTTTGGTTAAGGTTTGAATGTGATCTCTCATGATTTTATGACGATCTTCGTAGTTGTTTGGAGCCAATACAAAATCATTCGGATTCCATCCTGAAGCAATTGATAATTCAACGCGTCCATTGGACAAATTATCTACCATAGACCATTCTTCTGCCACTCTAATTGGGTCGTGTAATGGCAAAACCACACTTCCTGAGCGTATGGTTACTTTTTCTGTTTTTACAGCTACAGCCGCCGCTGCAATTGACGGATTTGGATATGGATCACCAAACGTATGGAAATGTCGTTCTGGCACCCAAATTCCTGCAAAGTTGTACGCATCTGCAATTTCGGCTCCTTGTAATAATAAATTGTATTTATTTTGATTAGATTCCGCTTCTTGTGCTGCAAAGTAGAATAAACTAAAGTCCATCTCTTCAATCGTTTCTGTGACCATCGGACGATCTGGTTGAATGACAACCGTATTGCTTCGTGTTAGTGTCCACAACAATTCAAGAATAGAAATATCAAAACTAATATTGGTCACTGCGAGCCATGTATCTTCTGGAAGCGCTTCGCCAAATTCATTATTTAATGCGATAAAAAAGTTGACTAAATTTTGATGCGATATGGCAACACCTTTAGGTTTTCCTGTTGTACCAGACGTATAAATTACGTACGCATTTTTAGTCGTGATTGTTGTTGGATTTTCATCAGAGTTTGAATTCCAAGTTTCAGAAGCATCTAAAAATACCAATGTGCATTCTTTGTTGAAATCTATGAATGTAGTAATATCCTTTTTGGTCAATATCAACTGTGTATGACTATCTTTTAAGATGTATTGAATACGCTCTTCTGGATGCGAACTATCAATAGGTAAATATTGGTTTCCGCTTTTTAAAATTCCCAAAATCCCAATGATCATTTCTACAGAACGATCAACGCATAAGGCAATGACTTGTGCTTTGTTTTTGGAAAGCGTGTTTATATGATTGGCTAGTTGATTTGATTTTTTATGTAATTCGGCATACGTCAATTCAGTATCTCCACTTACCAATGCTATTTTTTCGGGAGTTTTTGTGACGGCATCTTCAAATAGATTTATAATTGTTTGGTTTGTATCGTATGAAAATGCTGTATCGTTAAACTCGTATAACAGCTTAGAAGTTTCACTTTCAGACAAATAGCTAATATCTTTTATTTTTTGTGAAGGATCAGCCAACATTTCACCTAAAATATTTTCTAAATGCAACATTATGCGTTGTCCTTGAGACGCTTCATAAATGTCTGAATTATAGGTTAGTTGTAATTGTAAGTTTCCAACATTAAAAAAGTCAAAAGTATAATCTAGTTGACTTGTTTTTTTATCTGAAATTTGAAATGAGTTTACCGTAATGTCCTCTATTTGTTGTGATGATTGAGCTCGTAATTCTTCTTGATTGTGTAAAGTTACCATCACATCAAACAGTGGAGAACGAGATATATCGCGTGCAAGCATTAGTTCATCTACTAACTCATCAAAAGGATATGCTTTGTGCGTATGTGCTTCGAGTAATTTGTTTTTTTGAATTGCCAATAATTCCTGAACCGTTTGGTCTTCTTCAAATTTAGTTCGTAACGCTAAAGTGTTTAAATAAAGTCCTATTTGCGCTTCTAACAAAGAATTGTCCCTATTTACCATAGGTGTTCCCAATATGATATCAGTTGCATTTGTGTACTTATAACATAATATGTTGACGCTCGCTAATAATAACATAAAGAAGGAAATCTCTTCTTTTTTGGCAAATTCTTCTAGGGCTACGGTCAATTCAGGAGAAAAATCATGCTTTATCGTTCCTCCATTATAGGTTTTAATACTTGGTCTAGTCACAAAACTAGGCATTTCAAGTTTTGGCAATTCTCCAGAAAATGTAGTCATCCAATATTCCGCAGCTTCTTTATATGAAGCATCTAAACGTTGTTTTTCATTCCAAACAGCATAATCTTTGTATTGAATCATCAATTCTGGCAAATTGATAGCTTGTCCATTTTTTAGACTTGTATATATTTGAAAGACTTCTTTGATAAAGATTTCTATGGACCAACCATCACTTATTATATGATGCATTATAAGCGAAACCACATGGCATTCTTCTGTCAATTGAAAAACGTTCACTTTCCACAAAGGAGTTTCCGGTAGCGAGAAAGAATGATTATATACATCTGAAATTATCTGCTTGGCTCCTACTTCGTCCGTTTGTATGACTTCTAGAGAAAAGTTAATGAAATCTACAGGTACAATATATTGTCGAATTTCACGATCAGTTTCAGCTTCAAAATAGGTGCGCAAACTTTCATGACGCACCATCATTTGTTGAAACGCTTCTTCTAATAAGCTTAGCTCTAAAGGTCCCAAAATTTCAAATGATCTAGGAATCGTATATGCGGCGCTACTTCCTTGTAGTTGATGTAAAATCCACATGCGATTTTGTGCAGATGTCAAAGGATATGACTTTTGTTCTTCTGCTTTTGGAATCATCATATCTGAACTTGAGAGCAACGTTATTAAATCACTTTTATGCGCTTTAATTTCAGTAATAATAGGAGCTGTTAACACTCCTTTTGGAGCTTTGATTTTTAGCTCTCCATTTTCAACATTAAGTTGAACTCCTAAATCATTAAGCTTTATAAATAATTTCATTTTTTCAATTATTTCTTCATTATATCACAAATTCTTCAAAATCACCTTCTATTGCTACATCATCTCCTCCAGTAACTGTAATGAGTTGTGCCATACTTTCGATGGTATTACTGGCAAATAGATTTTTCATTTGTAATGAAATTGCTTCAAACTCTTTGTTAATTTCATTTATGAGCGTTATTGCCAATAAACTATGACCTCCTAATTCAAAGAAACTATTCGTTACTCCTATTTTTTCTACTCCTAGTATTTGCTTCCATATGTTGACTAATTTTTCTTCAACATCATTTCTAGGTGCTATATATTCAGTAGCTATCAAACCTTCTGCTACCTTGAAATCTGGCAGTAATTTTCTATCTATTTTTCCGTGAACATTTATAGGCAGTTTTTCCAATTCCACATAGTACGAAGGCAACATGTATGAAGGCAATTTTTCTGCTAAAATTGTTCGGATTTGCGTTTTGGAAGGACTATTTTCAGTGTGTAACCAATATAAAACAATGGCAGCTTCATTATTTACTTCTTGTATAGAAGCTACTGCTTGGGTAATTCCTTCGAGTTCTTGCGCCGTATTTTCAATTTCCCCAAGTTCTATTCTGTATCCTCTGAGTTTTACTTGCGTATCTTTTCTACCTTCAAAAACCAAATTCCCGTCAGGAAGCCATTTTGCCAAGTCACCCGTTCGGTATAACATTTCTCCTTCTTTAAAAGGATGCGGAATGAATTTTTCTTTCGTCAGTGTTTCATTGCCCAAATATCCTTGCGTCAATCCTGCTCCAGAAATACATAATTCACCAATAAAACCAACTGGAAGCAGCTCCGTTGTTTCCGTATCGAGTACATATACTTGTCTGTTTTTAATTGGCTTTCCAATAGGAATTACAGGTTCATTTCCTACTACTTTATAATAGGTGGCACATACTGTGCTTTCTGTGGGTCCGTAAGTATTGTACACAGGAATTTTGCTGTACAATTCATCTATATAATCAACTTGTAAAGCATCGCCTCCACTGATCAATACTCTGAGCTTTAGATTAAAGTCTTGATGATGTTGATTCAGGTATTGCAACGCATAAGGATTTGTACTTAATAATGTAATTCCATGCTTTTCACAAGCGTTAAACATGGCTTGAAAGTCTGCTTTTTCTTCATGAAAAACCAATGTTCCGCCACTTATTAAAATTGGATATATTTCTTCAATAGACGTATCAAAGGCAATGCTTGCTTGTTGTAAAACGCTGTCCGATTCGTTGACTTCAAAGTACGTAGCAAAGGTGCTTACATAATCGATAAGCGATGCATGTGTAATTGGAATTCCTTTTGGTTTCCCTGTAGAACCTGAAGTAAATATTATATAAGCAGCACCATTTTGTGTTGCTTTTGAAACATATTCACCACTGTAGTTTACGATGTTTTCTTGAACCATTTGTAGCATGGTTTCATCAATGACAACGGTACAATTGCTTGCGTTTTCTATGTGTTTTTTTCTTGCTTCCGGATAATTTGGATCTATCGGAATATAGGTTGCGCCCAATTTCATCACTCCCAAAATGGTAAGAATTGACCAACTGTTTCCATCCATTGCAATTCCGACAAAATCACCTTTTTTAAGATGCAGTACTTCTTCTAAATACTGTGCTATTTGATTGCTTATGATATCAACCTCTGCATAACTTTTTTGTGTTCCAGTATTTACTAATGCTAGTTTTTCTGGAAATTTCACTGCATTCTCTGTAATAAAATCTACAACTGTTTTTTCGTGTTGTAAAGGTTCATTTTTATGATTGAATTGCTCACAAATCATTTCTTTTTCTGTCGCATCAACCAATGAAATGGAATGAAGCGGCGTATTTGGATTGGCAATTCCTGCAGCTACAAATTTTTCAAAAGAATGCAATAATTGCTGTATGAATTCGGCTTTGTAAATATCTGTGTTGTATTCTACACTGAGTGTTAATTGATCATTTCGTTCAATAAACACAAAACTCATGTCCAATTGACTTACTCCTTTTTCGACCTCATCATATTCAGATATTTTCAGGTTGTGCAATTCATCCTGAGTATCTAAATGCATGGTTTGATGATTTTGCAACAATACCATGATGTCAAACAATGGAGATCTACTAGCGTCATTTGGTAATACGAGCTGATTCAATAGTTTATTGAACGGATATTCTTTATGCTCGTATGTTTTGAGTAATGTTTCCTTTTGATTTTTCAGAAAATCTATGAAAGATTGTGTTTTTTCAAACTGTGTTCTAATGGCTAATGCATTGGAATACAAACCTATTTGATCTTCTAAATCGGGATGTTCTCTTCCTGCAACGGTAGTTCCTAGCGTGATGTCGTACTGATTGGTATATTTGGAAAACGTACCATTCAATCCGCCCAAAATCACCATAAATAATGTAAGTTGGTGTTTTTTGGTAAATGAATTTAGTTGTTGTGTAAATTCTGGAGAAAAATCATGATGCAATAATGTTCCTGCATAGGTACGAACTTTTGGTCGCGGATTGTCACTTAAGTTCAATACGGGCGAAAGCGTCTCAAATTGTTCTTTCCAAAAAGCTAACTTTTTATCGTACGCTTCACCATTCAATTCCTTGTTCAACCATTCGCTGTAATCTTTGTATTGCAGTGGCAAGTTTTTCTTAACAGACTCTTTTCCAGATAATAGCTGCTGATATTCTTCAATAACTTCTTTCGTAAAAATCTGCAACGACCAACCATCACTGATAATATGATGCATGACAAACAATAGTATATGAACTTTCGTTTCTAGTTTAAATACATTTGCTCTCACTAAAAGATCTTTTTCTAGATGAAAAGGAGTTTGGTATTTTTCATCTAATTTTTGATGCAATGCGTCTTTCGATAACTGGCTACAATCTTCACTTTCTAATTCAAAATTAATAGCTTCATTTTCTAGAATTCGCTGTCGTACATTCCCGTCTTCTTTGATGACAAATTGTGTACGGAGCGATTCATGTTTTTGAATCACATTTTTAAAAGCACTTTGTAAAATAGTGGTGTCTAAATCTCCTTCTATCTTAAGTGTAGCCGTTAAATTATATGCTGTATCGCCGCCCAAATGCTCGTGAATAAACCATAAGGAATATTGTGTTGGACTTACGCTGTAATCTTCTGCAAAAGGCGCTTTGGGTATTTTTATATTGCTTGATAACAACTTTAAAAGATACGCTTTGTGCTCATTAATTTCTGCAATCAATTCTTTGGTCAACGTTCCTTTGGGAGCATTGACTTTTAGACCTCCATTTTCATTGCGAAGGTGAATATTTAACGCTAAAAGTTTTTCTAATAAATCGTTTTTCAAAATTGTTGTCTTTTATAAAATAATTTCATCCATATCTTCAGAGATATCTTCACTTTGTTGTTGCTGTAATGTTGAAAAGTGAATTACTTTTGATAAATCTTGTATGGTAAGGGATTCGTATAAGTTTTCGATTGATAATGCAATATCAAATGTTCTATTAATAGTATTCATAATGGTTACAGCTTGTAAACTGTTTCCTCCGATTTCAAAGAAATTGTCTAAAATTCCTAGTTTTTTAGAAGCAACGTTTAATTGTGTTGACCAAATATTCACCAGACTTTGTTGTATTTCATTTTCAGGAGCTTTGTACGCTTCTGTTTTTACAACATCTTCGGTAAGTGCAGGCAATGCTTTACGATCAATTTTTCCAGTTCTGGTTAAGGGAAAAGAAGTAAGTTGTACATATACTGATGGTATCATATACGCTGGCAAACGATCTTTTAAAGCTATTTTGAAAACAGGTGTTTCTTTTTGTTGACCTGTGTAATAACAGGTAATATATTCTTTATTTTCCCATGTTTGCACTAGCACTTCTGCTTTGGTAATGTCTTCCAATTCCGAGACTTGAAGAGCAATTTCAGAAAGTTCAATACGATATCCATTTATTTTTACCTGCGTATCTTTTCTTCCTAAATAAACAATAGTACCATCAGGAAAACGTTTTCCGATATCTCCAGAACGGTAACTAAACAACTCTGGATTTTCAGCATCTTGTGTAAATACTGCTTTGGTTTTTTCTGCTAGATTTAAATATCCTTTGGAGATATATTTGCTCTTAAAAACAATTTCTCCTTCTTCATACATCGCCGCTTCTTTTCCTGTGGCATCTACAATAAATACTTCTGTTTCTGCAACAGTACTTCCTAAATGCAAACTGCTTTTATGCATTTGGGAGCTATGTTGCAAAAAGTGCTGCGATACAATTGTGGCTTCCGTAGGTCCATAATCGTTGACTAAGAAAGCATCTTTTGGAAAGTGTTTTTTGAAGGTTTCAAAATCTGATGCATACGACGCTTCTCCTCCTAAATCGATCAAACGTACCGTTTCTAACACTTTATTTTCTGGCAATGTAGCTATAAAATAACGGTAGATTGTTGGCACCATGTGAATGATAGATACTTTTTCCTGAGTAAGCCAATCTCCCAAAGTTGCCAATCCTTTTTCTGGAATCGCATAAAAACTTACGGTAGCTCCATTTAAAATTGCTCCATAAATATCTTTTACAGAAGCATCAAAACTATAGGTAGAAAATACACTTAGGTTGTCTGTATTGGAGATCGCTACATTGTTCGTGTAAATACGAATGTAATGCAGCATATTTCGTTGCGTTTGCACAACTCCTTTTGGATTTCCAGTGGATCCAGAAGTGTATAATACATACGCTTCATCCGTTGGGTTACTTGTATTTATTGGGTTTGCAACAGTGCGATCATTTTGTATGGTATCTGACAATTTGATCAAGATTAATGCTGGAAGTATCGCTTTTAGCTGTAAAACTTTAGCTTCTATAGCAGCATCATAAACAATGACATTACACTGTGCATCTTCAAGGATGAACTGAATCCGTTGTATTGGATTTTCTAAATCAATGGGCACATACGCGTGTCCTGATTTTAAAACACCTAACATTCCTATTACTGTATTCTCGTTATGAGAAACTAGCAAGGCAATTCTTTCTGTATGCTGCGCATGCGCTGTAATTTTTTCAGCTAGTTGATTCGCATAGTTGTTAATTGTTTGATAGGTAAATTTTTGATCGTTCGCAGTTACAGCAATAGCATCTGCGTATAATGCTGCTTGTTTTTCAAAGCGTTGTGCAACTGTTTGCTCAATTTCTTCAGCTTCAAAACGTGTAAAAGCACGTTGTGGCAATTCTTGTGTGAATTGTGGGACATTTTCAAAAGCGGTTACTGCTGCGATCGTTTTTGAAGTTTCGCTCACCATTTGCGTTAGAATATCAACATAAGTATGCATCCACAATGCAATGGTTTCTTTTGAAAAAAGCTGATCGTTATATACACAATCAACTGTATAACCATTGGTAAAGCTTTTTACATAACATTCTAAGTCAAACTTTGGCGGAAGCTCAGTAGTTTCAAACTCCATTTCTGTAATGTCCAAGGTTTCATTCGCTGCTCCAAAGTCTACCATATTCAGAAATACGGGACTTATAGGAAATTTATCTTTTTGCGTGATTCCTAAGTTTTCCAAGATATTTTCAAACGGATAACTTTGATGTGTCAATCCTTCCGTAAGTGTTGCATGTACTTGTTGCATCCATTCTTTGAGAGACAATTGTTCGTCAATAGTATCTCTCAACATCAACGTATTTAAAAAACAACCTGCGACATCATTGATTTGATAATGATTGCGATTCGCCACAGGAATTCCTACAATGCTATCATTTTCATACGTAAGCTTATAAACTAAAATTTTAAACGCTGCCAGAAACATGGTAAATGTACTGATATTTTGCTGAGCAGCATTTTCTATAATCTTTTGTTGTATTTCTTTTTCAATAACAATTTTACATACGGATGCTTTGGATTGTATCGTTTCTGGAAAATCTGTTGGCAATTGTAGGTATGCGCGCGGTTCTTTTAATTGCTCTTCCCAATATTGCTTTTGATAGATAAACTCTTCCGTATTTTCGCGTTCATTTTGCCATGCTGCATATTCTTTATATTGAATAGACAATGATGGAAGGTTTGAGACGGTTTGCGTAGCTTCTTGCTCGTATAGTTTCATTAAATCTCGATACAAGATGTGAACTGACCAACCATCGCAAATGCTATGATGAATATTGAAATATAGTTTTGTGTCTGTACTAGAAACTTTAAACAAAGGATACTGCGTAAGATCAAAAATATGATCAAAAGCATAATCTATAGCCTCAGCTTCCGAAGCAGAACGATGCAATTTTACATGATTTGGTTCATGAATTTGCTGTTTGGGAATTCCAGAAACGTCTATAAAAGTGGTACGAAGTGTTTCATGTCTTTCCACAAGTTTTGACAATGCTTTTTCTAACAGAATTCCATCTATATTCTCGGGCAGTGTAAAGGTATTTGTAATATTAAATTCCTTTGACTTTCCTTTGACTTTGTCTATCAACCAATAACGTAATTGCGTAGCAGACACATCGTAATAAGTTTGTTCTTCTAATTGCGGAATTGTGATGTTTTGTTGCTTTTGCAGACTCAACAACGCTGCATGTTTTACAAGTTGTGTATGTTCATACAGACTTGAAAGATTTAGTGAAACTTGAAATACTTCTTGGTATTTCGCAAGCAGTTTCATGAGTTGTAAGCTATGTCCGCCAAGTTCAAAGAAATCGTCTTCAGCACTTACTTCTGCTACATTGAGTAACTCTTTCCAAATGCTTACAAGTTCTTTTTCGGTAGCTGTTTTTGCTTCCACTAAGGGTTTATTTTGTGTGCTCGCTATTGAAAGTTGTTGCAAATACGTTCTATCAACCTTTCCATTTGGAGTTAAAGGCAGCGTTTCTAAACACATAAAATAACTTGGCACCATATACGCTGGCAACGCTTTTTGCAAGGTCTTTTTGATAATTTCAGTATCAAGTTCATCTTCACTTGTAAAATATGCTGCTAATTGTCCTTGTTTTTCTAATACGGTGACTTGCTGAATTTGTTTGAACGAAGTTGCTATTGCGGTTTCCACTTCTCCAAGTTCTACACGATAGCCTCGCAATTGTATTTGATTGTCTTTTCTTCCTAAAAATAGAATTTTACCATCGGGCAACCATTTTCCTAAATCGCCCGTAGCATATATTTTTTCTCCATTTTGAAACGGATTTTCAATAAATCGTTCTTTGGTCAATTCTGGACGATTCCAATATCCTTTGGAAACACCTTTTCCTGCAATGTATATTTCTCCTGGAATGCCGATAGGCACTAAGTTTTTTTGTGCATTCAGAATATAAATTTGTGCATTGCGAATTGGTTTCCCGATCGTGTTTCTATCGCCATTGCTTACATCTGCTATGGTAGAAACAATAGTACATTCAGAAGGACCATAATTGTCATACAGTAAAAAGTTTGGATCTTTGGTGAGTTTCAAACTATCGCCACCCGAAAGTACTTTTGTGTTTGGCAATTCTTTTTCTTGCACAGCCAATTCTTTACAAATTGCCGTAGGGAAAAAACTGTGCGTAATTTTATGATCTTGTAAAAAATGATGAATCTTATTGATATCTAAACGAAGATTTTCATCTTCAATAGGAAAAAATGTCGCGCCTGCTAATAAGTTAGAGCTGATTTCCATCACAGAAGCATCAAAGGTAATTCCGGCATAAATACTCACATTACTTTTTGGCGATACTTCATAATAATCCATATACCAAGACGAGAAATTGAGTATGTTTTCATGAGAAACCATGACCGCTTTTGGAGTTCCCGTAGAACCCGAAGTGTATATCATATACGCCAAATCTTGGGTATTTACTTCTGGCACAATTTCTTCCAAATTATCACTTCCTGTTGCCAAGAATTCATCCACTAAATTGTTATCTATAATACATTTAGCCTGACTGTCCGAAATAATAAAATCGGTACGTTCTTTTGGATAATTTGGGTCTATTGGCACGTATACAGCACCTAATTTTTGAATTGCCAAAAATGCTGATAATAATGCTTTGCTTTTTGGAAGCTGAACACCAACAAAGTCTTTTGCTGCTACGTTATAGTTTGCATGCAAATAATGCGCTAGTTTCGTAGCTTCTTCATTGAGTTCTGCATATGTACATGTAATGTTATTATCAATAATGGCAGTTTCTTGCGCAAAATTTTGCAATTGTTTGTGAAAAGCAGTGATATACGTATCGTTCGTAACAGTTTCCTGAATTGAAGAATTGAATTCAAAACGAATTTTATCGATTTCTTTTGGCGATAGATATTGTAATGCTTGCAAACTCGCATTGGAATTCAGTACTACTTGTTGTACTAATGTTTCTAAATGCCCAAGCATTTGATGTATAAAATCTGCTGTATATAAATCTGTATTGTACGTGAGTCGAATTTCGGTGGTTGCTTCGTTGACAATCCACACAAACTCCAAATCAAACTTACTCGTTACATCTCCAAGCGAGATTTCAGCAATGTTTAGTTCTTGATTTTTTTGTAATGTTTGTGTTTCTGGTGTTACTATAGAAATGATGACATCAAATAGCGGATTGCGCGATCTGTCAGAAATTGCCAAATCATTGATCAAAGCATCAAACGGATACTCTTGATGTTCAAAAGCTTCTAGCGTTTTCAGTTTTACATGTTCTAACAATTCTACAAAAGTATCTTCTTCCGCAAAATTTGTGTGTACGCCAAAAGTATTTACAAAGAAACCTACTTGAGTTTCCAATTCAGCTTCTGTCCTACTGCTTATAGGACTTCCTATCGTTGCCTGCGTACTTCCTGTGTATTTATAAAATAACGTATTTAGCAAGGCTGTAATTCCCATAAAAAGTGTAGCTCCTTGTGCTTTGCATATGTTTTCAAAGCTTTGGATGTCTATATTTTTAGAGAGACAATTTCCGTTGTACGTTTTTATAGAAGGTCTTGGAAAACTCGTTGGCAATTCAACAGCCGTTGTATTGTTTTTAAATATGGACGTCCAATACATTTTGTGTGCTTCCATTGCTGGAGTTTGCAACTGTTGTTGTTGCCATTCTGCATAATCTTTGTATTGAATTTCTAGCGCTGGCTGCACTATTTCTTTTTTCGCAACCAATGCACGATAGAATTCAAATACATCATTCATTATAATTGCAGATGAACCTCCATCACTGATGATATGATGTACTACAAATACTAAAACATATGTATTTGCAGCAGTTTTGAGTAATGTAACACGCAATAAAGGATCATTTTCAAGATCAAAATTGTATGCGACTTCAGCTTGTATTTTTTGTGTTATAATGGATTCGTTGGAAACTTCATGGGCAATATCTGCGTACGTGTATGAAAATCGTTGCGCTGTGGCATCGTTTACAATTTGTAAAGGCGCGTTTAGTTCTGAACTCCATGTAAAATTGGTTCTCAAAATTTCGTATCGCTCGACTAACAATCCAAATGCCTTTCCTAAAAGCGTTGCATCAAGATTTCCTTCTATAGAAAAAGCACTCGGCATATTGTACGCCGTGTTGTTTTTTTCCAATTCTTGCAATAACCAAATTCGGTATTGCGAAGATGATAACACATATGCTTCCTTTTTTGCTGCTTTCGGAATTGAATGTGTAACCTGATACGTTTTTAGAAACGCAATAAGCGCTTCTTTATGCTCTTTAAGTTCCATCAATAAAGCCTTGGTCATGGCTCCTTTCGGCGCCTTGATATCAAGTGTGTCTCCATTGAGTGTGACCACTATTTGAAGTGCATTTAATTTTTGCAGTAATTCCTTCATGAATTAAAAGCGTATTAATAAATAATCTCTTTTTAATTTCCTGTTCTTCCTCTTTCGTCTTCGTTACCTGTTGCATGACGTTTTGCACTGATATCTTTGTTACCAAATTTGTAACTTACAGATAACTGAATAGATCTATTGTCATAGTAATAGCGTGCTGTTTGTAATACATTGTTGATGACTGCTTCTGTTCTATCTGCTGATGTTTTAAAAATATCATTGGCACGTAACGTAATGTTCATGTCTTTATTTAACAGTAAATACTGTATTGATAATGATAATGCACTGGCTGATTTTGTTTCAAAAATTCCATTCACACCTGGAAATGCATACCAATAGTTTGCACTAGCAAAGAGTGTTTTTTCTGAATTCAAGGTAAAGTCATTATACGTAGAAACCGTAGCGTTGAATCCTTTTTGATCTTCTTCTTCTTGTACTAAATCAAACTTTGAAATGGTATAGTTCACTACAAAGTTGTTATTACTAGACCACCAAGAATATTTGTTGAAATAGTAATTTTCATAGATTCCGAATCGCTGTGTATCTATATAGTTTTCATTTGTAAAACGAATGATATTTGTGTTTGCATCTGGCAACGGAACTTGTGCAAATGACTCATCAATACTTAAAAAGAAGAACGTCGATGTTAAGTTTTTATAACTGTGTACCAATCGAATATTATCTACAAATGAAGGTTGTAAAAAGGCATTTCCTTCAATGGTTTGAAATGGATTTAAGAAATAAATATTTGGATTTAGCTGAAAGAAATTTGGACGTTGAATTCGTTTGCTGTAATCCATTGAAAAGCTAGAGTTTTCTGTTGCTTTATAGGATAAATAGAATGTTGGAAATAGTTTTGTGTAATCGTTATCTACATTCAATCCTAAATTGTTTGAGGTCGAATTGGTTTGTGTTGCCTCTAAACGAAGTCCAATTTTTGTACTCCATTTTTCTCCTAAATCTTTACTTGCTGATACGTATAATGCTTGTATATCTTCATCATATTCAAAATCATTTTGTGAGATTGGTAAATTGGTTACTGGTGTATTTACCAAACCACTGTTGAAGAAAAAGATATCATTTTGAGATGTTGATTTTGTGAATTTCCCTCCAAAATCAATGCTTGCCCATTTTGTAGGCATTTCTACATCTACTTTTGCTGAAAAACTTTTTACATCTTGATTGTTGGTATTGATTCCTCTGTAAAATTGTTCTGAAAAAGGATTTTGAACGGTAGAAACTCCATTGTATCTTTTCGTATCAGGATTATCGTAGGCAAAATAATCTAAATTGATACTAACATTTCTTCCTAAGGTATCAAGTTCAATTTCATTATTATAATTCATAGAATGAAGTATAGGTGTTAAATCCATTCTTCCTTCAGATTGTAACGATCTAATCACTTCATTCGTAGTATTATCAAACACTGGTGTAAAAGGCGCATCTGTAACATTATAGTCTATTCTGTTGTATAAATATTGCGCTCCCATAGACCATTTTGGAGTAACTTGATAGTTTAAATCTATTCTTGCGTTAACTCCGTCTGTTTTAGATCGAAATGGTGAAGATGTATACCATATTCCATCTGGGAAAAAAGCATAATCATCTTGTTCTTGATAGAAATCTCCTTTTCTGTAATTCCCAGAAGCAGCTATACTAAATTTATTTTTATTGTAATTAAAGTTTCCTCCAAATGAACTGTTGGCATATCGTTGTTGACGATAGTACGAGCGTATTTGAGCATTCCATGAATCTTTCTTTGCTTTCTTTAGCTTGATGTTTACCAAACCACTATTTCCAGCAGCTTCGTACTTTGCTGGCGGTGTCGTAATTACTTCAATAGATTCTACATCTTCAGAAGCAATAGATTTTAAAAAGTTACTCAATTCATCGTTTGCTAGTTGAATTATTTTATCATTAATCATTACTGCAACTTGTGCCTTTCCGATCATTGAGATATTGTTGTTTTGTACTCGAAGTCCGGGAGCAACTTTTAATAATTCCAAAGCATCTCCTTGTGAAGCTTGCGTGGAGTTTGCTACATTGAATACAACACGATCAATTTTTCGTTCAATTACTTTCTTTTTTGCTTCTACCGTTACGGCATCTAATTCTTCATTATTGGTCACCGAAATGGTTCCTAAATCAATGCTCTTAGTTAATGAGAGTTCTTTTGTGTACAATGAATTTCCCAAGAAAACAACTTGAAACTTATAATCTCCATTTTCTGCTTTTAACAAAAAGGCACCTTCAAGATTGGTAATGGCTCCTATTATTTTCTGCGTTTTCGTATTTGTCAAAATAACCTCCGCAAAATCTATGGGTTTTTGTGTTTCCTGATCTATTACTTTTCCTGTAACTTCTATTTGTCCGTAAGCGGTAAATCCAACTAGAAAAAGGCATAAAAAGACGGTAAAACGCATCTTTTTTTGCATGGTTATTTTATTTTTCATGATTTGCATTTTTGTTTTATAATCTATTGTCATTTAATTAGGTTCTAGGTTCTTATTATTGGTTATTTTAGATTGAAAAATTTTCAAATTCGGTTTCAATATCCTCTTGATTTTGATTCAACTGAATTAATACTATGTTATCGATATGATTTGCCATACTCTCCAAATCTGGATATTCAAATATTTTATTGATGGTAAGTTTTACCGAAAATTCATTTTGAATTAAACTGACTAGTTTGGCTGAACTCAAACTGTGTCCTCCCAAGTCAAAAAAGTTAGCTGTTCTTCCTATTTTTTCTTGCGATAGTAATGTGCTCCATAGTTCCGCCAGTTTTGATTCTGTCTCCGTTTGTGGTGCTACATATACTGCTTCTTGTACCTGTAATGCATCGTTGCGACTCAATAAAGCTTTGCGATCTACTTTTTTGTTTGGCGTCAATGGAAAGTCATTAATTTCAACAAAAACAGCAGGAATCATGTACGCTGGCAATGCTTCTTTGAGCAAGTTTTTGATCTTAGTAATTTCTACAGTAGTGCTAGCTACATAATAAGCAACTAGTATTGACTGATCTGCCTTGTCTTTTTTCACCAATACAACTGCTTGCTGTATTGCTTCTATTGCATTGATATGTGTTTCTATATCGCCCAATTCTATACGGTAGCCTCTCACTTTTACCTGATAGTCATTTCTTCCATAAAAAGAAAGTTCTCCATTAGGATTCCAAGCAACACAATCGCCTGTATTGTATATGAGACCATCTCCAAAAGGATTTTTAATAAATCGTTCTGACGTAAGTGTTTCGTTTTTGTAATATCCTAACGCCAATCCTTTTCCTCCAATGTATAAGTCTCCCTGCGCGCCTTCTGGAAGCAACTGCAAGTTTTTATCTAATACATAACATTGTGTGTTTGCAATCGGTTTTCCAATAGAACTGGATATATTTCCTTGTGTGACTTTTTTAGTGGTAGACCAAATTGTGGTTTCTGTAGGACCGTACATATTCCAGACTTCCTGACAAGTGTTTACCAATTGTTGCGCTAAAGATTCGTTTAAAGCATCTCCACCACACAATACTTTTAGCGCTGAATTTCCTTCCCAACCTGCATTGAAAAGTAATTGATAAAAACTAGGCGTTGCTTGTATTACTGTAGGTTGTACAGTTGTCAATTCTTCCATGATTTCTTCAACATCCATCAAAGTATCATTGCTTGCGATATAGGTCGTTCCACCAGAAATTAGTGGTAAAAAGAATTCTAAAATTGAAATGTCAAACGCATAGGTTGTTACAGCGTATAGCGTATCTTCCGAGGAAAATCCTGGTGCTTGTTGCATGCTCAACAAAAAGTTGCTTAATGAAGCATGTCCTACCGCAACTCCTTTCGGATTTCCTGTTGAACCTGACGTATAAATAATATAGGCTCCATGAGCTGCTGTTACGACTGGTAATTGAGTTTCGGCAACTTTTTTACTTTCAACAAGTATATTTTCTATGGTCAGCCATTGAATATTATCGTCTTGAATTGCTGTAAAGGCTTGATTTCCAACAACCGTTTCAATACCACTATGCTGTACAATATATTTTAATCGTTCTAACGGAAATGTTGGATCAAGTGGAATGTATGATTTTCCTGATTTTAAGATTCCAAGCAATAATACAATCGTGTTTACAGAACGATCTAATACAACTCCTACAGGATGTGTATTGGTTCCTAACGTCTGTATTAAATAGTTGGCTATACCGTTAGAAAGTTGATCCAAGGTTTCATATGATAGTGTATGATGCGCATCTTTTAATGCACTATTTTCTGGATGTTTTTCAACTTGATGCTGAATATAATCTAAGACCGTTTTTTCTTCATCCAAATCTGTTTGAGTATCATTGAATGTCAATAATAACTGCTGTTCTTGTTGTGGCGTTAAGATTGGTAAAGAAGCAATATTTTTAGTTACATCTTCAATAATACCATCTGTAAGTGTTACAAATTGATTTGTTAATGCCGTAATAAAAGTTTCTGAAAAGAGATCTGTATTGTAGACTAAAGCGAATTCTAAACCATTTTTTGTTTCTTCAAACATAAAGTCCAAATCAAACTTTGCCGCAATTGCATCTGTGTACGAATAGCGTTCTACCTGTACATTCGCGATTTTATTTTCTTGAAGCTTTTCTTCATCCGTGTTTTGCAAGGTTACCATGATATCAAACAGTGGATTTCTACTTAAATCACGCGCAATTGATAAGTCGTCTATAAGAATATCAAATGGATACGCTTGGTGTTTGTAAGCCTTTAACGTGGTAGTTTTTATCCTTGCTAAAATATCTTGAAAAGAATCCGTTTCTTGAATTTGTGTGCGTATTGGCAACGTATTAATGTATACACCTATTTGATGTTGTACATCGGCATGTGTTCTTCCCGCAATCGGCGTTCCGATAATGATATCTTTTTGGCGCGTATATCGATGCAGTAATACATTTACAATTCCCATTAAGCCCATAAATAGCGTGGCTTGATTCCCTGTACATTTTGATTGTAATGCTACAAGCTTCTCTTTTGATATCGTAATTTCTTTTTTAGCGCCAGCATACGTTTTTTGTTGTGGACGTCGTGTTTTATAAGGCAAATCAATTACAGGAAGTTCACCTGAAAATTGTGATATCCAATATGCTTTTGATGCTTCTAGTTTTGGAGAAGTCAGTTGATTGCGTTCCCAAACTGCATAGTCTTTGTATTGAATGCGCAATGCTGGCAATCCTTCTTGCGCAGATTCCTTTTGATTGTATAGATAGAATAATTCATTTTTTAGGATGTCAATAGACCAACCGTCACTCACGATGTGATGAATTACAAAAACAAAGAGATAATTTCCTTCCGCTGTTTTTATAAGTTTTGTACGAATTAATGGCGCTTTTTCAAGATGAAAAGCATGCGAAACCAATTCGTTAATCGCTTGCCGTTGTTGCGATTCATCTTCAATGGTTTCCTGTATCAATTTAAAATGACAGTCCGTTTCAGACAGAATGTGTTGTTGAATAGCGCCGGAAGCATCTAATACAAATTGTGTTCGTAATGATTCGTGTCTTTTCAACAATTGCTCAAAAGCATTTTCCAATTTAGCAGCATCAATAGCTCCTGTCAGTTGAAAAACGCCTGGCATATTGTAAGCTTCATTACTTCCTTCAAACTGACTTAAAATCCAGATTCGTTGTTGTGCCGAAGACAATTCATAATATGCTTGCGGTGCAACTTTTGGTATTTCTTGATAGCTTTCTTTTTCTTCCGTTAGGATATGATTTGCTTGTGCTGAAATCGTTGTTTTGAGAAATAGATCGCTAAAACTCATAGAAATATTGAATGCTTGTTCAATACTGTTTTTGAGTTTTGTAATTTTTAAACTGTGTCCTCCAAGTTCAAAGAAATCATCCTGAGTTCCTATGGTTTCTATTTCGAGAAGTTGTTTCCAAATGGATACCAATTCTTCTTCGGTTTGGTTTTTAGGAGCGATGTATGGATTTTTGATAATGTCTTCTTCAGCAATATCAGGCAGCTTCCTTTTGTCAATTTTCCCGTTGAGTGTTAAAGGAATGTTTTTTAATTGCACAAAAAAGCTCGGAACCATATAATCTGGCAGCTTTTCGGATAAAAAGTTTTTGAGTTTCGTTTTTTCTATTTCAGAAGCAGACGCATAATACGCCACCAACATTTTTTCGTCGTTCACTTGTTTTACAAGCACCGTAATGTGTGTAAAATCTTTAGAGAATTCATGTAATGTACTTTCTATTTCTCCAAGTTCTATACGATATCCTCTGATTTTTACCTGATCGTCATTTCTTCCAAGAAATTCTATATTTCCATCAGGAAGCCATCTGGCAACATCTCCAGAAGTATACATTTTGGAATCTTCGGATAAAATACTGTTGACAAATTTTTCATCAGTCAAATCGCTTTTGTTAAGATATCCTAACGACAATCCTTTTCCAAGAATGCAAAGCTCACCTTTGACTCCAATAGGTTGTATTTGATTTTTGTTATTGGCATCTACAATTAAAACCGTTCTGTTGGCAATAGGTTTCCCAATAGGAATGGTTTCACTTAGCGTTTTGACTTCGTAATACGTTGAACATACCGTACTTTCCGTAGGTCCGTATGTGTTGAACACCTGATAATCCAGGTATAACTTGTCTATATATTCAGGTTTTAATATATCTCCTCCACTGATGAGTATGCGAAAGCTAAAGTTGTAGTTTTTATAGCTTTGATTTAAGAATTGCAGTGCATACGGATTTGTGCTTAAAATAGTCACACGATGTTGTTCGCATATGTTTGCCAAAAGATCAAATTCACTGTGTTCTTTTAGCATGATCAATGTTCCTCCACTGATGAGTATTGGAAATATTTCTTCTATGGACGTATCAAAAGAAAGACTAGCTTGTTGCAAGGATCTATCTTTTTCAGTGACTCCAAAATAATTTTTGAATGTTAAGGTATAATCTAAAAGACTGGCATTCGAAATCATGGCTCCTTTCGGATTTCCTGTGGTTCCAGAAGTATAAATGATGTACGCCAAATTATTGGGAGCAGCTTTGACAGCCGTATTTTTGATACTATACGCTTCTTTTTCGTTTTCAAATGTTTCAAAGAACAATGAATCAATAACTACTTTGGCGTTGCTATCATTTTCTATGTATTCAATTCGCTGTTGCGGATAGTTTGTATCAATTGGTACATATGCAGCTCCTGATTTCAAAATTCCCAAGATCGCTACTAACAAGTTTTCACTTCTGTCTAATTTTATCGCAACTAAATCGTCTAGCTGGATATTTTGATTTTTTTGTAAATAATCTGCTAATTGGTTCGCTTTCTTGTTTAATTGGGCATAGGTTAATTCGCTATCTTCAAATACGATCGCAGTGTTTTCAGGTGTTTTCTCTACTTGTTCTTCAAATACATGCAAGATTGTTTTTTCTTTTGGATACGCAACCGAAGTATCGTTAAACTCCTCCACTATTTGTTTGGATTCTTGTTCTGTTAGATACTCCAAGGTCAAAAGTTTTTCTTTTGGTGCGTCTATCGCGTGATTCAGTATGTTTTCAAAATGACTGAACATTCGCGTTATCAAAAACGCATCGTAGATATCTGTATTGTATTCTATTTCTAAGTAAAGTGCGTCATTCTTTTCAACAAAAGTAAAACTCACATCTACTTGAGCAGTGTTTCTTTCTAGTTCATACGGCAGGACTTCAACACCTTCAAGCGCTTTATTTTCCGATGATATGGAAGCAATTTGATGTTGATTCTGCAATACTACGATGACATCAAATAGTGCTGAACGAGAAGTATCACGTTTTAAATCTAACTTAGAAACCAATTCATCAAACGGATAACGTTGGTGTTTGTATGCTTGTAATAAAACTTGCTTTTGTTGCTGTAAAAGCTCTTCAAAATTAAAAGTATCTTCAAGTTGTGTGCGAACAGCTAAAGTATTGAGATATAATCCTATTTGATCTTCTAAATCAGGATGTTCTCTCCCTGCAATTGGCGTTCCAATGATAATATCTTCTTGATTGGTGTAGCGATAAAGCAATGTGTTGATTCCGACCATTAAAGTCATGAATAAAGTGGCTTCATTTTCTTTTGAAAATTGCTTTATTCTTCCTAAAAACTCTTTAGAGAATGCATGATTGACCGTTTTACCGTGATATGTTTGTATTGCTGGACGCTTTTTGAAACTAGGCAATTCTAATACTGGAATTTCTCCTTGAAATTGTTCAAGCCAATAGCGTTGAGCTGTTTGATATTCTTCTTGAGATTTTTGTGCATCAAACCATGCGACATAATCTTTAAATTGCAATGGCAATTCTTCTGGTGTGAATTGATCATTTAGTAGCAATTGATTGTAATTGCTGATGACTTCAGAAATTAATAATTCCATAGACCAACCATCGCCAATAATATGATGTTTTACAAATGAAAACACATAAACATCAGACGCTTGCTTTAGTAAACTTGCTTTGAGCAATGGTGCTTTGGTAAGATCGAATGGCGATTCTTGAGCTGTTTCTAAATACGCTGCTAGTTCTTGTTTTTTATCTTCAAAATCTAAAATTGCAATCTCAAATTGTATTTCTTCTTTAGGAACTATTGCTTGATAGATAGTTCCGTTTTCATGTGTTGTAAAATACGTTCGAAGTATTTCGTGTCTGTATACTAATTGTTGAAATGCTTTTTCAAGTTTTTCAATGTCCAATTTCCCTTTTAACACAACAGCTCCATGCATATTGTACGCTATGTTTCCACCTTCTAACTGACTTAAGATCCATATACGATGCTGAGAAGCTGTTAATTCATAGTTTGGTTGCGGCGTGATTTTAGCAATGGATTCGAATTTCTTTTCTATCAGCAAATTGCTAATGGCACGAATTGTTGGATTTTCTGAGAATTTCTCAAAACTAATTGTTTTATCAAGCTCTTTGTAAATGGTATTGATAATTTGGATGATCAATAAACTTTGTCCGCCTAATTCGAAAAAGTTGTCCTGTACTCCAATTTTTTGAATGTTGAGAACTTCTTGCCATATTCGCACCAACTCCTCTTCTATACTATTTTCGGGAGCTATATATTCGTTTTGAGATTTATAAGTATCTACAAGTTCTAAAAGTTGCTTTCGATCTGTTTTCCCATTGGGTGTTAAAGGAATTTTTGAAAGACGCATCCATAGATTCGGCTGCATATACACTGGCAGTTTCTTTTTCAAAAAAGCTATCAACTCAGCACGTTCTACCATCGCTTTTTCTTCATAAAAAGCAATCAGGCTTTGATTTTTAACTATCGTAACTGCTTCTACTATGTTGTCAGAAAAAGTACGAATCGTATTTTCTATCTCGCCTAATTCTATACGATAACCACGTAACTTTACTTGATAATCTTTTCGTCCTAAAAATTCAATAATACCTTCCGAAGTCCATTTAGCAATATCGCCTGTATCATACATTTTTGCATTCGTCACAAATGGGTTTTCGATGAATTTTTGATCAGTTAACGCTGGTTTGTTTAGATAACCTTTTGCCAATCCTTCTCCCGAAAGGTATAATTTCCCTGAAACTCCCACAGGAACTAACTGCAAGGCATCATCTAAAATATACGCTTGTGTATTGGCAATTGGTTTTCCAACAGGAATGGAGTTTTGATATGTTTTTTGAGATTGAATTTTATAGAAAGTACTATACGTAGTATCTTCCGACGGTCCATATAGATTTCTAACTTCAATAGAAGTCGTTTTGAGTGTATTTGCAATGTCTACAGGAAAGGGTTCTCCTGCAAGATTGATCATACTTGTATTTTTTAAGAACGTGCTATTGTCCAACAAACTACGTATGCTTGATGGTACCGTATTGATCAACACATTTGTATCGTTTGCAATCGTTTTCTCTATGTGTAAAGCGTTCTTTAAAATGCGGATTTTTTTCCCTGTGGCCAATGGAAAAAATAGTTCATAAATGGACAAATCAAAACAATGCGATGTTACTGCATATACAACATCAAACTTCGCTTGATCGAATTCTTTTTTTGCCCAATAGATCAGTGCAACTGCATTTTTATGCGAAATCATCACACCTTTAGGATTTCCAGTAGTTCCGGAAGTATAAATGATATATGCGGTATTGTTTGACGAAAACTTTTGATACTTATTTTGTATCTCTAATGTTGTGCTTTCCTTAGCGAATTCACCATACATAACAGCATCAACAATACAGATACATCCACTGTCTTTTTCTATATAATTGATACGATCTTCAGGATAATTGACATCTATAGGAACATACGTTGCTCCTACTTTTAATGTTCCTAAAATGGCGATGAGTAAGTGCTGATTTCTCTCCAGTTTTATCCCAACATAATCGCCACTAGCAACCTTTTTTACTGTAATAAGATAATTGGCAAATTGACTCGCTTTTTCATTCAACTCAGCGTATGTCAAGGATACGTCATTATGGACAACAGCAATAGACTCAGGTGTTTTCTCGACTTGTTGTTCAAACAAATCAATCAATGTTTCATGCTGTGGAAAAGCCAATGCTGTTGCATTGAAGTCATGAAGTAATTGTTTTTCTTCTGCTTCGGTTACTATCGATAGTGTTGTAATTTTTGTATTGAGTATTGCATCTAGTGTGATCAACCATCTTTTAAAGGTTTCTAAAAAATGTCCTGCAATCGTTTCATTCACAAAATTTGCATCAAAAGAAATGCTCAGTTTTATTCCTTGATCATTTTTATCAACACACAAACAAAAAGGTGTCGCTATTTCTGTTTCAGAAGCATTATATAAAAAGCCATACGTAGCATATGCTTCAAGAGGATGTGCTAATCCGAGTTGATTATCATGATCGGCGAATTTATATACTTCTTGAACTTCCTTTTTAAGGATTTGAAGATATTCTTTGAACGTATTCTCTTCTGTAGCGTAATTGTACAGTAACAAAGTTCCGTTTCCGTCTGTTATTTTTGGAGTATATATTAACGTATCCGCTTCAAAATAACGATTTAAAAGCGCACTATAAATGCTTAGCAAAATTGTATATTCTGCTATTGGATTCGCCTTTGTAAGCTGTTCAAAATATGATAATTCCCTTCCTTCAATATATACGTTTGCAATCTGACTTCTTTCAAGAGAGTTCGCATATACTGTTGCGGTATTCTTGATTTTCTTAAACCAATAATCTGACGCTATTTTCTGTTTAATATTATTCAATGTAAAAAACATTTTTGATGCTTTACCTAATATTAAGAAGAACGATAGAAATTTATTGTATACAACAATAGCGACTATGACAATTCATAATCTTCTTTCGAGATCTCTTGATATTTAATAAAGCAAGACTTTCTATTTACATACATATTTGAGATAGATACTCTCAAATATTAATTATTTCTAAGGGGGAGAAATATTTTTGAAATAATCTTTTTGTTTTACAATACAATTATAACGCTTTTTCTTTTGTTTTACTATTTTTAAATTCTAAAAACAATTGTAAAAAAAAATCAAGCCAAGTACCCAAAACATAAAAAAACCTAAAATTCAATTGTTTACAGATAACTTTGTATGAAGTTACTATCGTATTTTTTGGTCATTAACGCACTAGAAAACCACTCAAGCAACTAGCAATCAAATGTTTAAAAAACACTAAAATAGGGAAGTAAAAATTTATTGTTTTTATTCATAAAAAAGAGTCCTTCTGATACTGAAATGATCTTTTTTTGATATTTGAAGCTGTAAAATTCCTTAAGATTATCTACACTACACTAGTATTGATCATAGATAAAGATGCTATGTTGTAGTTGCTATTCTTCAATTTGATCTGCGCTAAAATTTATAGAGCTTCCAAAGTGAGTAAATATGTTTTTATATTTTTAATTATAGAAAGATATATTTAGGGAGACACATGCGTATGATTATTTACTTTTCAACACATTAGTGACCTCACAAAATTATAGACAGCATATTCTAAATTTTCATAACTGTGTGCCATTGCTTGTTGAAGATTGCAAGGAGATTTTGTAATGGCATTTACATATTGAACGCCTAATTTTTCTTGTGCTGCAATACTCAAATCTGTAGCGCCACAAAATACGGCCACTGGAATTTTTTGTTTTTGAGCGGAATCTATGACTCCTACAATGGTTTTTCCTGAAAATGTCTGATCATCTAATTTTCCTTCTCCAGTAATAATCCAATCGGCATTTTTTATATGTGCATCAAAATCTATTAATTCTTTGACCAGCTCAATTCCTGAAGTAAGTTTTCCGTTTAGAAATACTGTTGTTCCTGCTCCCATTCCGCCCGCTGCACCACTTCCTTCGATATCTTGAACATCTATATTGAATTGTTTTTGAATGATGTTAGCAATGTTTCTCAGACCTTTATCTAAAAGTTCCACATCACTTTTTGAAGCTCCTTTTTGTGGTCCATATACATACGCTGCTCCGTGCAAACCATACAATGGATTGGTAACATCACAAGCAATTTGAATATTAATAGACGCTAATTTTGGATGCACATTTGAGGTATCTATTTGATGAATTTGTGTTAGATTTTCTCCAATAGGCTGAATTTCTTGTCCTTTTTTATCTAAAAAACGATATCCTAAAGCAGTTGCCATTCCAATACCGCAATCGTTGGTAGCACTACCTCCAATGCCTAAAATAATGGTTTCTGCTCCTTTTTCAATAGCTCTTGTAATGAATTCGCCAGTTCCGTAGGTGGTCGTTTTGCGACAGTTTTGTTCTTCAGCATTCAATAATTTCATTCCTGATGCTTCTGCCATTTCAATGAAAGCCGTTTTTTTTGCTTCCAACCATAAATACGATGCTTGTATTGGCCTAAATAAAGGACCATTTACTGTGACTTGAATAAGTTCACCTTCTAAGTGATTTGCCAAAATTTCAATAGTTCCATCACCTCCATCTGCCAAAGGCAAACGAATGATTTCTGCCAAAGGCATTGCATTTTTGATGCCTTCGGTAGCGGCATTACAAAATTCATTTCCTGTTAAAGCGCCTTTAAATTTGTCTGGAGCTAATACTATTTTCACAAGGTTTGATTTGTAGTTAAAGTTACGATTTAGAATTCGTTCTTACCTGTTTTTTTAATAAGATTCATAATAAGTGCATGACAAATAATCACCATCCTTTTTTAGAATTAACACTTAAGAATAAAAGTTTACTCTGTATATTTTATAAAATACCTTCTCACAATATTTACAAAATCAATACATTAAATAACTTTTGGTGTTTGTCATGCACTTGCTGAATTAAAAACTATTTAAAATAGTAGGCATAAAATAACTGATGATTAAAATCAAGAAAAAGAATGCTACTAGTATGTAGACTTCTTTGGTTAAAAAGTCTGCTTTTTTCACAGAAATATCAAAGTTTTCCACTGTTTTGATTTTTGTGTTTTTTGTAAAATAACTTACTCCGTATGCAACTACTAAAGCGATAATTACTCCGGTAACATTCAACCAAATCCAGAAAATTTCAAAACCTAAATCGATTCCGAAGATTTCTTGCATGGTTTTTGAAAATATGAGATTGATTAATACTGCCGAAATGATTCCTGCATTCATCCCAATATGATTGACTTTTTTAGAGAAAAATGCTAGCAAAAATGTTACCAATACTGGACCATAAAATACAGAACCGATTGCATTGATAATTTCTATAACAGCACTTTTGCTTCCTCCAAATAGAAATGCAGCTGCAATACACACAATTCCCCAAAAGACTACTGAGAGTTTAGAAATTGACATGTATTTTTTATTGCTTAATTTCTTTTCGCCTCTGTTAAAAAAATCTTCTACTGTTACTGCAGAAAGCGAATTGATGGTGGAACTCAACGTTGACATTGCCGCAGATAAAATTCCTACCATCAAAATTCCTATCAAACCGTGTGGCAAATATTTCATGATAAAAACTGGTAACATTAAATCTGTTTTGATTCCGTTTTTCGCAAATTCTTCTGGAAAATGTTGTTGCGTAGTTGATGAGATATCTTGCAAAAAATCGGGTGCAATTGTAATAAGTCCGCCAATGATGAGTCCCATCAAACAATAGACTAATACGACTGGAAAACGAAATAATCCATTGACTAATAGCAAGCTTCTGACCGTTTTTTCATTTTTTCCAGACAGTAACCGTTGTGCTTGTGTTTGATCGCATCCGTAATACGATACATATAGGAAGAATCCGCCTAAAATCATTGGTAAAATACCGTATTCATTATCTTCTCCAATTCCTAAATTGAAATCAATAACTTGTGTCCGTGCTGGATCAAATCCGTTAGCCAATCCGCCACTTTCATTCAATAAGTTCCATCCGTAAATTAGACAAATTATCAATCCGCCAAACAGAATTATCATTTGTATGGCATCGCCCCAAACAACCGCTTTCATTCCGCCTTGCCATGAATAAATAATAGTTATAAAACTGATAATCAATATTGTATAAGTAAAATCTATATTTAATACTGCTTGAAGAATGATAGCAATGGTATAGACCATAACGCCTGTTCCTAAAGCACGACTTATTTGAAATACAATACTTAGTGTGAGTCGTGTTGATGTACTGAAACGTTTTTCGACAAATTCATAAATACTGACAACTCCCGATCGAAATAATGGTGGCACAATCACAATCATAATAAAAATCATTGCCAATGGCACTGCAAATTCAAACGTAAGCCACTTCATGCCGCCATTGAGCTTTAAGCCCACAAAAGCTGGTGCCGAAATAAAGCTAATGGCAGATAATTGTGTTGCCATTGTGGATAGACTCAATGGAAACCAGCCTAGACTTTTTCCGCCAAGGAAGTAATCTTTAGAATCTTTATTTTCTTTGAAGAAATACCCCATTCCCAAAAAGAAAATAATGTATCCGATGATGATTGTATAGTCGAGCCAGTTCATGCGTTTTGGGTGTTAGTTGTCGTTAAGCATATCTATTATTAAAGCAGCTGTCCACGAAAAATTATTTCCTCCGTAGCCAGTTTCACCTTTATCTTTACGCGCATCAAAATACTCATAGAATCCATATTTTTCAACTAATGTTATGGAATCATTTTTGATTCTTTCTGCGATTTCTGTGAATCTATATTTTTTTAGACCGTTGTAAAGAATCCAATTCACATTGATCCAAACGGGACCACGCCAGTATTTTCGTGGGTTGTAGCGTTCACTTGTAGGATCGAAAGAGGCGCATAAATATTGATGATCGTTTCCGAATTTGTCTAACATCGTTTTTACCAAAATTTCAGCATTTTCTTTGGTAGGAATGCCCGCGTATAATGGTGAAAACGAAGATGACGATACATAATTTAATGGCGTGTCATTTCGCAAATCGTAATGAATATATGCGCCTAATTCTTTGTTGAATAGTTTCTCGTTGAACGATTGGATACTTTTTTGTTGCCAAGCTTCTAATTGTTGTATTTTTTCTTCGTTATTTCCAATGAGTTGGAATAAAGCAATTAAACTTTCATTCGATTTAATTAACATCGTATTGAATAATGGATCTTGCACTAAAAAAGGCGATAATTCTGCAATTTTTTGATCGTTGTAATTGTGTGTTTTTGCAATTTCAATAATGTTCAAATAATGATCATATTCCTTTTTTGATGGACGTTGTGAGGCGTCTACATGAGTAGTATCTCTTCGTTCAAAAGTAAATTCTGGCGACCGCATCTTATTAAATATATCATCCCACAAAGGAGAATTATCTGTACCCGATTCCCAATTATGGTAGATATAAACCAACCCTTCATTATGAAGGTCACGATTGCTATAGAAGTATTCGTGATTTTTGTAGACTTTATTGAGCATAGGTGCAATTTTCGCCAGAATACTTTGTTTGTTTTTGCTTTTTTTATAGAGTTCATGAAGCGCAAAACCTGCTACTGGTGGCTGCGTCATTCCTGTAGATTTGTATTTTTTGGAAGCTGATGGATGTAAGTGCGAACAATGAAAATCGGCGCCTGGAAAATACGTATCGCTTTCTGTATGAAAGATGATATGTGGTATAAAGCCATTTTCCCATTGCGCATCGAGTAAGGTTTCCATTTCCTTTACTGCTTTTTCCATGTCAAAATGTGCCAGTCCGATAGCAATAAAGCCCGAATCCCAATTCCATTGAAACGGATATAATGCTTCGCATGGAATACTGAAACCGTCTTTCCAGTTATTTTCCAGCACTTTCATAGCTTGTTTTTGTAATTCTTTCAAACGTAATGATGTTTAGTGTGATTATAATGATTGCGACTCTATTTTGTTCAACTTTTATCATTCAATACCTGAAAAACTCACCACAAAACGAATATGAAAAAATGTGGTGAGTTCGGTATTAAATAAAGCTAATCAACGTTTTCTTTTAGAAGTTGAATGTTGCATTAAAGAAAACTCTTGTTGGTAATACGGGTCTCCCTACAAAGAATTCTTCTTCTGTTTGATTGTTGTTCAATCTAGGAGAACCTTCAGTTATTCCATCAGAATTGAATAGGTTGAATACCTGCGATCCTATACGCATTGTTTCTCCTTCTTCACCTAATTCAAATGTGTATCCTAAGTTTAAACTCGCTAGTCCAATAGCATCTAATTCAATTGAGTTTGCATCGTTAGAGAATTTTTTTCCTGTGTAGTTGTATATAATTCCTGCGTCAAACTTTGCATCGTCATAGTTTACAGAAAGTGTACTTAAAATGTTTGGTTGTCTTCTTAATTCGTTTCCTTCAAATTCTGGATTACTCTCTGATTTTGTGATTTCATGACTTTGATAAGTTAATGATCCTGCAAAGTCAAAATTATCGGCAAATGCCCAATTCCACGTTCCTTCAAATCCAAAAGTACTTGTATCTTGTGTATCTACTTCTTCTATAAATCCTCCACCTGCGGCATTTACAAAACTTACAGCACGTCTGTCTTTTAAGCTTACAGAATACAATGCTGCAGTCCCTGAAAATTTGTTTTTAGAATATTTGACACCTAATTCTCCTTGCGTGATTTTCTCTGTTTCATAAGAAGATGGATTTCCAAATCCGTCAAATCGTGTTCCTCTCAATTCTGGGAAGAAATATCCTCTAGAAAAGTTTCCGTAGGCGCTTAAATCGTCCGTTACTTTATACAAAGCTGCTAATGCTACGGCAAAATCATCGGCAGATACATTTCCTCTGGTAAAACTACCATTTCCCCAAACTACATTGTCAAGATTGGCAATTCCTGTGTTGTCAACTTGGAATGAATCTGTTCCTTCTACTTCAATATCTCCTGATGCTCTTTCGTAACGTACACCAATATCTAAGTTCCAACGATCTAATTTGATTTCATCTGTTAGGAATACTGCGATTTTATTACTTGAAATATTTCTGTTGGTATACGCGGTTCCTCTGTTAGAAACACCATTTATTGTATATCCAGAAACGTTTACCAAACGAGGTCTGTTATTGAATTCTCCCAAGTAATTGGTAATAACATTGAAATCTCCTGCTTGCGATCTGGACATAAATGTTCCTAACGTAATGCTATGATCGCCTGCTTTTTTTGTGAATTTAATGTCAGCCATTAATTCTTCTAACGGTCTACTTCTGTCCAAAATTCTATTTTCAAATAACAGTGCATTTGCTGCTAATGGTTGTCCGTTTAAATAGGTAAAATCTCCAGCTGTTAGTCCACGTGCATCTAAGTATTCTTGTTGAGTTTCTACTACTTTTGCTCCACTTACGCCGCTTCCATCAAGGAATAAGTTAAACTGATGCTTGTAGCGAGAGTATCTTAATTTTGCCTCTAATTTTAAATCATCTGAAAAACGGTGTTTAAAATTGGTTAAGAAATATCCACCTTTGGTAGCGACTCCATCTTCAATTGGAGAACGGTAAATTCCATCTGGAGTTGCATAAGAGATATCTGCTGCTTCTGCGGTTTGTAGTGTTTTAATTTCTTCACCATCATTTCCTGTTGGACGATTACGCGATCCGCCTTCTAATGGATAAGGTAAAAAGAATTGTACGCTATCATCAATCCATTGACCAGAAAATGTAATAGAACCATTGTCTGTTAAGTGCTTGATATTTCCTCGTAACTGAAAACCTTCTGTATTTAATCCTGTTTTTAAAGGTCCTTCATCATAACGATAAAATCCTGATAACGCATAGAATGTTTTTGAATCTTCTCCTCCAAGTGGTCCGCTAGTTACAAAATCTGCCTTATAACGCGAGTTGGAAGCTACTTCTGTACGAAGTGTTGTTTTTTGTTGGCTTCCGCCTGTAATACTTGTGTAGTTGATAATACCTGCAACCGAACCAACTCCATATAAAATGGAAGAACCTCCACGTACAAATTCTAAGTTTTTCATACCGATGTCGTTTCTAAAATATACATCATGTGCTGAAGAATTGAGTCCGAATGTACTCAACACAGGCATTCCGTCTATTTGCAATGGGTTAAACTGATACTGTCCTCCAGAAGGCAAACCTCTTACAAAAATGTTAGACGCTACTTCTCCACCACCACCTTCAGCAGTAATACCTGGAACACTTCTTAACACATCTGCCTGACTACTGGTATTGAGTTTTGAAAGTTCTTTTACTCCAAAAGAAGTAATGGACAAAGGAGTTTCTTTTTGCGAACGCGTTGTAGATGTTGCAGTTAATAACACGGCAGATAAAGCGTTTCCTCCTTGTTTTAGTACGATATTTAATTTTATTGCAGCTCCGTTTAATTCAATTGTTTTTTCAAATGTTTCATAACCTACATATGAAACTGAAACTGTTTGTGTTCCAGTAAGGTTAGAAGAGAATGAAAAATTACCATCAAAGTCTGTTGCTGCACCCGAAGTATCTCCTTTTAATGAAACATTAGCTCCTGGGATTGGAGTTCCTGTTTCGTCCTTCACAGTTCCGGAAATCTCCGTTTGTGCCATTCCTGTAAAGAAGGTAAATGCGCAAATAAGAGTGAAAATAGTTTTTCCCATATTTTGTTGATTTAATAATTAATAGTTGATTACATTGCAATATTAGCATAGTTAATGTTACATTTTTACGAAAATGTTAACGAAAAGTTATGCAAACGTTCCCGGGAACGTTTGCAATTTATAATTTAAAAATTTACATTTGATAACTAAATTCATTTTTATCATTTTCAATGAAGAAAAAAAGTAGTGCTACACTCAAAGACATTGCAAAACAATTAGGACTTTCTACTTCTACAGTTTCTCGTGCATTAAACAATCACTCTGATATCAATCCTGAAACCAAGAAATTAGTAGAAAAGAAAGCTAAAGAATTGAATTATCAGCCAAATATCTTTGCTAAAGGTTTTCGTAGTCATCGTACGCGAATTATTGGAGTTGTGGTACCTAAAATTTCACATTATTATACCTCAACCATTTTAGAAGGTATTTTAGAAACTGCGGAATCGAATGGCTATCGTGTCATTATTTCTGAATCAAAAAATAGCTTTGAAAAGCAGATTGAGATGTTGAATACCATGATTCAGTTTGGTGTAGAAGGTATTTTATTATGCTTGACGCGAAGAACCAAAAATGTAAAAGATATTTTAAGTGTATTGGATAGAATTCCGTTGGTTTTGTTTGATAAGGTTTCAAACAAAATTCCTTGTACACAAGTCATCATTAATGATAAACAAGCCGCCTATAATGCCGTAGAACATTTGATTAACCTTGGAAGAAAACGCATTGCTATTTTTAAAGAAACTGAAAATTCATTCAATTCAGAGAAACGTTATGAAGGCTATTTAAAAGCACTAACAGATTATAATATTCCAATTGATGAAAAACTAATTTTGAGTACTGAAGATATCTCCGTGAAACAGGGAAAACGTTTGACCAATATTGTACTATCACTTAAAGAAAAGCCAGATGCAATTTTTGCCATTACTGACAGTTGTGCTATTGGAATCATTAAAAAATTAAAACAATATAACTTAAGAATTCCTGAAGATATTGCCGTTGTTGGTTTTAGTAATTCGTTCAACTCAACCATCATTGAACCCAATTTAACTACCATTGACCAGCCAGGCAATAAAATGGGGAAAACTGCGGTAAAATATCTTATTGAAGAAATTGAAAACGATAGTCTTTCGTATAAAACTATTGAAATACGCACGAGTTTGATTGTTAGAGAATCTTCGTTTAAAGCTTAATTGATCGTTTTTAGAAATTAGATACGATATCATTTAATTAAATAAAAAACGGGATCGCTAAAAAGTAGCATCTTCTCGTAAAAGAAAGAATTCAACAAACCAACATAAAGCATTCACGTTTTATATTTTTTAATACACTAATGCTTACTTTTGACTAACTTTTTAATCCTTAATGTTTCAAAAAACCTTTTCCATATTCATCTTTTTTTGTGCAAGTATATTGTTACATGCACAAAGCTCCATTATTCCCAAATGGATTGATATAGAAAAAGGACTTTCACAAGGATATGTGTCTTCTTTATTACAAGACAAAGAAGGTTTTATTTGGATGGGAACAAAAAATGGATTGAATCGTTTTGATGGAGAACATTTTGAAGTTTTTACAGAAGATATAGAAAATCCTTATTCTATTACTGGAAATAATATTTATACACTCTTAGACGATGATGAATTTATCTTAATTGGCACTGAGCAAGGACTGAATGTATATGATAAAACGACGAAATATTTTTATACAATTCCATTATATTCTGGAGAAAATAGCGGACAAACTTCCATTGTAAGTTATATTTTAAAAGATGAATTCAATCAATATTGGGTAGTGGATTGGAATACACAGTTTTTGTTCAAATTGAAGTTTGATGATGATTTTATTCAGAAAATACGAAAAGGTGAACAAACAGCAAATGCAGTAGAGATAAAAAAGTGTAGCAATCTTCATAAAATTTATCCGCATAAACTAGCGCTTTTTAATAATGCTTTAGTAGTAGTGGATCAACAACAAAATGAACTTGGAGAATGGGAAAAAAGCTTCAAACAGATACCGCTAAATTCAGAGGAAGCACTAAACATGGATTCATTGCCGTTTGCTAGTAAAAGAGAACGTTTCAATTTTTTCACATCTAACAATCAGTTAGTTATTGCTTTTTGGGGAGAAAAACATATTCATATACTCGAAAAAGATACTTGGCTAAAAATTCCAACAGCTATTTCAATTCGAAAAATATCACATCTAAAAAAAGAAAAAAAAGTACTTCTCGAAAGTGATACAGGCTGTTTTGTTTTTAATGCAACTGTTCTATCTGAAAAAGATTTGATTAGCAAAAATTTGGCTATCAATTCTTTCAATCTGAAAACACATCATACAGATTGGATACAAGATACTTCTGGAAATAATTGGATTGCCACCAGTGGTTATGGTGTTGCTAAATTAGGATATCGACAATCAAAAATTAAAACATATTTCACTGGAAAATCTATTTATGCCAAACCATTTATTATGGATGAAGGTAGCGTATATATAGCGAGTACAGCTTCTCCCGAAAGATTGGGGATTTTGAATTCTGAAAGTGAAAAAGTTACACTGGAAACCTTTTTGGATAAAAAAAGATATATCCTTTATGCGTAACTAGAGATAATGAAAATACTATTTGGGGATTATTTTGGGAGAATAGAAATTTTGAAGTATCAAAAATCATTGATAGTGAACGAGTAGATACTAAAGTCATTGCAACATCTAGTTTGGCTTTTACACCAATGATGCAGTACGATGCACATACAAATTCTTTAATAACTGTATTTGGAACCTCACTTGTCACGTATCATCTCAAAGAAAATCAAGTTCGCGAATATAATTTTGGACATTTAGTAAATGGGTTGATCAACAGGTACGATCTGACCATTACTCCAAACGGACACTATTGGCTGGGAACAAATCTAGGACTATTACAAGCCGTTTCAACTAATGATAAGATCGATTTTATTTTATTCAACAAAGAAAACAAGCTACTGAGTAATGAAGTCGCTTCTTTGCATCCTGATATTCACAACGAAAATATACTTTGGATAGGCACAAAAGGTGGCGGATTGCATCGTTTGGATATGAACGACATGTCATTTTCGTATATCAACTCCAAAAATGGATTGCCAAACGATGTTATTTATGGTGTTTTAGAAGATGCAAATAACAATCTTTGGATGAGTTCTAATTTAGGGTTGATTAGCTACAACAAAGACACGAAAGAAATACGAAATTTCAATAAATCTGACGGACTGCAAAGCAACGAATTCAATACCTATGCGTATGCAAAAGCTTTAAACGGGACTATGTATTTTGGAGGAATTAACGGATTGAATAGTTTTGATCCATCAGATTTTGATAAAAACAAAAATCTTTCTAGTACTTGGGTCACAGGGTTGAAAGTGAATAATAAAGCTATAACATTTGGAGATGATTCAAAAATACTCTCTAATTCAGTAGAATACACTAAAAAAATCACACTTCCATATACCCAAAATAATATTACCTTAAACTTTGCTGCGCTAGAATATACCGCACCTGACAAAAATAAATTTAGTTACTATTTAGAAGGTGCCGAAACACCGTGGACACATACAACTACCGATAACAAAGCAAGTTATTTAAATCTTGCTCCTGGAAATTATGTTTTTAATCTTAAAACAGCGAACGGAGATAATATTTGGAATGAAACTCCAAAACAACTTAGCATTACCATACTAGCGCCTTGGTATCGAACCAATATTGCATACACCATATACGCTTTACTAGGAATTTCGATTTTAATCATCATCATCAAAGTACGCGAGGATAAAATCAAGAGTAAGCAACAAATAGAAAAATCGAAACTAGAAAATAAGCTCTTAAATCAAAAACTAGAAGGCAACAAGCTAGAATTAAAACGCTTCACAGATTTATTGGTTAAAAACAGTGAGGAAACCAAAGTTCTTAATGAAGAACTAGAAAAAATTAAAAATGAAACCTATCAGGCTTCGTTTAAAAATTTAGAAAACCTACTCAACACTCGTATTTTAACCAATGACCAATGGTTATTATTTAAAGAAAAATTTACCAATGTGTATCCTAACTTTTTCTATGAACTAAGAAATACAAAATATACATTTTCTGAAGCAGAAGAAAGATTATTGGTTTTAGAAAAACTAAACTTAAAACCGAAAGAAATCGCAGCCATTTTAGGTATTGCCGGACCAAGCGTTTCTCGTGCAAAACATAGGTTAAAAACGAAATTGGGTATCGATAAAACAGTGAATATCATTGAGTTTTTAGAGTTATAATTCACATAGCAAACATTCTTCATCAGCTTAAATAACAGCAACTTATACACTTGTCTGCTTTTTGTCTATATGTGTTTTTCAGTATGAATCGTTAGTTCCCATAGATTTGTCTCAACAAAACAACAATCTATTACAATGCGATTTATTTACATGCTACTCTTTTGTCTTTTTTCGGCAATGGGATTCTCTCAATCTTTCAATTATCAAGCAGTCGTTAGAGATGCTAGTAACAACTCTGTAACAAATCAATCTATAGGAGTCCAAATCGGTATCCGAGAAGGTGGACCAGTTGGAGAAACGCTTTATTTTGAAACTCACACAGTCACTTCTAATGCACAAGGAGTAATTTCTTTAGCTGTTGGAACAGGAACTTCAAGTGGCACTTTGAACGATGTTGATTGGAGCACACAAAACCAATGGTTGGAAATAAGTGTCGATATCACTGGAGGAACTACATATACGAATTTAGGAACGACCAAGTTACAGCAAGTACCGTATGCCTTATATGCAATAAAAAGTGGAAATACAGGACCTTTTTCAACGACTGCCAATGTAACAAGCAATGCTTCTGGTGATACTACTACAGATGATTTTGTATTTGGCAGTTCGCAATTAGCAGATGATATCAATGTAGAAGAAGACAACAGACGATTATTTTTTGATAAGAGTAAAGGTGCTTTTAGAGCAGGAGCAACCAATGACAGTTCAAGGTGGGACGATACCAATATAGGATTCTATTCGGCAGCTTTTGGTTTTGAAAATATAGCTTCAGGATCGCAATCTTTTGCTTCTGGAGGATTCAATCAGGTAAATAGATTTTATGGAGCTGCCATAGGACACAATAATTTGGTAGACGGTATCAGTGCCTCAGCTATAGGACAAAGTCTCCTTTCAGAAAGTTATGCCCAAATTTCAATAGGAGCTTTTAATACTGGAGTATCAGGGACTCCAAATGCGCCTATTGCAGGAGATCGTCTATTTGTAATTGGTAATGGAACCGCTGTTCACAATAGAAGTGATGCTTTGGTAATGCTTAAAAATGGTAATACTACACTCAACGGAGAATTGACTACCAATGGTTTAAAAGTAAATAATCTGCCTTCATTTGCTGCCGATTTGACAAATTCTATTGTAATTACTAATGCTAATATCTGGGCAGAAATATCCAATTGGACCACCACAAGTGCAACAGCTACTCAGCTACACGATGATGGAAATCATTTTAATGAATCTACTGGGAAATTTGTTGCTCCTGTAAATGGATTGTATCAGTTTAATTCTCAGGTGAGGATTGACGCAGTAACTTCAGGTTTTGTCAGATTAACATTAGCTGTTAACGGAGTTCCAAATCTGGATGGAGGTTTTCATACGATTAAAGTAGTAACAGCAGATACGCTTTACCAGACCTTACATGTTGGTGGAGTCATGAAATTGACAGAAGGTGATACCGTTTCTTTATATGTACTTACAAGTGCAGATACAAATTGGACGATACAGTCAGAATCTGGTTTTAATGGATACCTCATCAATAAGCTTTAAAAAAAATCCCAAAAAATTAATATTTATCTACCTATGAAAAAAAATACGATAACCTACGTACTATTTTTTTGTTTACTAACAACACATCTCTTTTCACAAACCATTTACGTAAACCACGCAGCTACAGGAAGTAATAATGGAAGTAGTTGGACAGATGCGTATACAACAATTGGAGCTGCCATAAGTGCTGCCGCTGCTAACGATCAAATATGGGTTGCGCAAGGAACCTACAAAGAAACCTACAGTATCACTACGGCTGGTGTTTCTTTATACGGAGGTTTTGCTGGAACAGAAACCATGGAATCTGAAAGAAACTGGAATGCAAACCCAACTATTTTATCAGGAGATATGGATAGCTCAGGTTCTGTAACTGCTGGTGATACTTCTAATATGATTACACTCAGTAGTGCCAATGCGCGTTTGGATGGTTTTATAGTTGAGTATACAAATAACAGAGCTGTCACCATTTCTAGTTTTGCCACGATTCAAAACTGTATTTTCAGACATTCAATTGGTCCAGGTGTTTATTTTTCAGACTCCGTAGGTTCCGTGATTAGCAACTCTCTTTTCTACGAACTTAGCACCTATTCAACTGGTATCACTACACAAAGTACCACTCTTGTCAATGTGACCATTCCGTATACTATTGGGATTATATCTGTTGGTGGAACTGTTAATTTTAACAATTCAATCATATTAACGGGCATACAAACGAGTGGTTTTGGAGGTGCAAATTATAACAACTCAATTTCTTCTGGTACAGGAATCAACTTTTCGGATGCAAGCAATAATGATTTCACCATAGATACAAGTTCTACAGCATACCAAGCAGGAAACTTAGCCTACAATAGCGCTACTCTTGATCTTGCACACAATGCAAGAACTTCTGAAGGAAATACCGTAATCAATATTGGTGCTTATGAAGGTGCTTCAAAAGTAACTCCGACTTTTAATTTTACGCAACCAACGCTTACTTTTGGAGATGTACCTTCGGAATTAACTATTACTTCAAATTCAACAGGAACACGTACGTATGAATTATTTACTGATATGGCAGGAACAATGCCTGATACTACCAATGGTAGAAGTGTAAGCAGCGCTAATGGAGATACTATAACACTAACTGTTGGAAATGCAGGAACTACCTATTTAAAAGTTTCTACTACCGAAACGACAACGCATGCAGCTGGCGAACAGATTTTTGAAATTACAATCGATAAGGCAGATCCTGTACTTTCATGGAATGATCAATCTATTTTACTGTTTTCGACATTAACCGCTCAGCAACTGAATGCTACTGCTGATGTTTCAGGAACTTTTGCTTACTATGAAAATTACGATGACACTACAGGAATGTTTAGTACACTCATTCTGCAAGACTTTCATCAACTTGTCACTGCAGGACCAACCATTTTATATGCTTCTTTTACACCTACAGATACTGCAAACTACAATACAGGTTTTACCTCTAGTAACGTAAATGTAGTAAGTTCATTAATTATCCATGTAAATGAAGCTGCAACAGGTACAAATAATGGATCTACTTGGACAGATGCTTATACAAGTTTGGAAACAGCATTCGCCAATTTTTCGCAAGGACAAGAAATATGGGTAGCGCAAGGAAGTTATAAAACTTCACAGACAACAAACACCAATAATATGTTGTTACTAGGCGGATTCAACGGAACAGAAACTACAAAAACTGAAAGAAACTGGAATCAAAATCCTACCATCATCTCTGGTGATGTAAATAGTAACGGAATAGGTGATTTTGGAATAGACCTTCAAGATTTAGTCGTTATAGAAGGTTCTAATGCATTCGTTGACGGATTTATCTTTGAACACTCACTCGGAATAGCATTAGACCTAACTACAGAAGCCACCGTACAAAATTGTATTTTTAGAAACATTACAGGAAATTCGTCATTTGCTATTTCGTCTAGCGGAAGCTCTGTAACGATTTCTAATTGCTTATTTTATGATAATGCAACAGATGCTAGTGTGGGAACTGTAACTTCTAGTGCAACACCATTAACCGTAATCAATTCCACATTTAACAATACAACGTCTGGAAATGGTATCAAAATAACTTCTGGTCAGTTGGTGACGCACAATACTATTTTTGCGAACGGATCGGCAGCGCATATTAGTGTTAATGCTGGTATCAATAATTCTGCGACTAGCAATCATACATTATTTGACACTGCACTTCCTTCTGATGTGATTGATGGTACTGGAAATATTTTCAACGCAAATCCTTTATTTGTAGATGCTGCGACTAATGATTACAACTTGCAACCGAGTTCACCTGCGGTAAACATAGGAAACAATAGCATCAATACAGCTAGTTTTGATCTGAATAAAAATGATCGTATCGTTCTTTCTACCATAGATTTAGGAGCGTATGAAAATACAGGTCTCAACAATCAAATCATTACATTCAATCCATTAGTAGCAGTAAATTTGGGTGATTCAGATTTCGATCTTACTGCAACGGCTAGTTCAGGTTTAGCCGTTAGTTATAGTAGTTCTGATACTTCGGTAGCAACCATTTCAGGAAATACCGTAACTCTTGTTGGCGCTGGAACCACAACAATCACAGCAAGTCAGGCAGGAGATGCTAATTTTGAAGCTGCTATCAATGTAACACAAGTGCTAACTGTAAATCCTCCAATTACGACTGATCAAACAGTAACTGCAACTCCAACTTCAGGTATTTGCAGTGTAGACGCTACGGTATCTTTGGCGTCTTCTCAATTAGGAATCGATTATTATTTAAGAGATGATACAACAAACGCTATTGTTGAAGGTCCTGTAAGTGGAACAAACGCAGCAATTTCATTTGCAAACGAAACACTTACAAACGATAAAACATACAATGTCTACGCTGTACATGCAGATGAACGCATCAATACCTTTCAGTTTGATGATGTTGATGGTTATGTAAGCATTCCGAGTACAATCAACGATGAGTTTACAAATAATAGAATCACTATTGAAACATGGGCGTATATTCCTTCTTCAGATGATACAGATCAATTTACTACATTGGTTACAGGTGAATTTGATGGAGCAACCGTTCCTTATACCATTTACATTAATAGTGGCGCTATGGGAACTGGTTTCTACAATGCTGGTTGGACAGAAATCACAGGAGTTTCCTATCCAAAAGATCAATGGATTCATGTAGCTTCTACCTACGATCAAAACAATATCAAACTATATATCAACGGAACTGAAGTTGCCAGTCTGGCAGCAACAGCGGCAATTCCTGTAAACAGTTTTGGTTGGAGAATGGGAAGACGTTGGGATGGCCCGCAGAATTCTACTCGTCTTTTTGGTGGTGCTTTGGCAGAAACCCGCATTTGGAATACAGCTCGCTCTTCTTCAGAGATTACTACTAACATGAACACTATCATTACTAATGAAACGGGATTGGTTGCAAGTTATACCTATTCAGCTGAAGCTGGAACAACAATTACCGATCAAACGGGCAATGGATTTGACGGTTCATTAATTGCTTTAGCAGGAGATTCAACTAACTGGATTGTTCCAAACGGTGCTTTAGAAATGTCTATGACACCAACCGTGACAATTACGCCCGTCGAAGATCAAATAGTTACTTTAGCACAAGCGGATACACAATCAGCAACGGTTTCTATAGCAAATTCTCAAATAGGTGTTGATTATTATGTAAGAGATAATTCGGATGATGCTGTAATTGAAGGACCAATTGCCGGAACAGGAAACGCTATTGATTTTTCTACGGAAACAATAACAGCAGATAAAACTTATAATGTATTTGCAGAAGCAGGAAGTTGTAATTTACAATTGACCAACACACCTACAGCAACATACAGTAGATTATTATTGTCTGCAAAAGCATATCTACAAGGAGCTGCTTTCAATCCGAATACAGGAGAAGAAACTTTAATGCGTGACGATTTACGTGTAGCAAGTTTATTACCTACCACTTCTCCGTATACAGATGGAATTACTTGCGATGCAAGTGTATTCAACATAACAGGATCAGATGCAATTGTAGATTGGATTTGGGTAGAATTACGAGACAAAAGCGACAATACAATGGTTTTACATAGTACTTCTGCCCTATTGCAAAGAGATGGTGATATTGTTTCTGTAGATGGTACTTCTCCACTAGCTTTCTTCACATTTGCTGATGATTTTTTTATTACAATTAAACATCGAAATCATATGGGAATCTTGAGTTTGAATGCTATAACGCTCAGTTCTTCAAATACGACTGTTGTAGATTTTTCGGATACTACCAATCAAATCACTTTTGGAAGCAATGCGCAAACAACCTCTGAAATGCCCACTAATATAGTTGCTATGTGGGCAGGAAATGTAAATGGAGACACACTTATTCAGTATTCCGGAACAGATCCAGATACACCAAATATTTTATCGCTCGTACTAAATGATGCCGGAAACTTTCTCAATTTCCCAACATTCGTGGTAAGTGGCTATTTAACAAATGACATCAATATGGATGGAAGTACACAATATTCGGGGACAACTCCAGATACGCCTTTCATCTTACAAAATATATTGGCGCATCCAGGCAACTTTTTAAACTTTAGCACCTATCAAATTTTAGAACAGTTACCAGAAAACTAACATGTATTAAAGCATATATAAAAAAGCAATAGAATGTAGAGTCACTTCTTAATGGGGTAAAACCTTTATGAATAGATTGTTGTTAGTCGCGATTCTCATTCTTTGCTTTTACAAGAGGTTGTTTCCTTAGGGAAATGACCTTTTTGGTTTTGTTACTAACTATTTTAAGAGTTAATATATGTAAGACTGTAAATAATCAATTCATAATATATTTTGATTCATTTTCTATAAAATCCATTATACTACTTTCAAACTTTTTTTTACTACTAAAATAATTATAGTGCATAAATCTTTTTACTTTTGATTTTTTCATCCAATCTTCCCAGAATAATTCTATAATTTCTTGATCAGTAGGTCTAACTGTTGGATTACCTGTTTTTGTTAAAGATCTATCATAAAATTCTAAAGCAATTATCTCTAAATTTTTCAAGTTAGGGTTATTAACAGGAACAATCCCATATTCATTTTCGTCAAAGAAGTTTTTTAAAGAATTAGTTTTCGATTTTTTAAAAGCCTTCCGAAAATCTGAAATTACTTTTCTATTCAAAAAATAAGTTTTTTTTCCGTTTTTTTGATTTGAACCATATTCGATATAGCCATCAGTAAACAATAATAATATATTTCTATATTTATTTTCATCATTTGTTATTCCTCTAATTTTTGATTTTAGTAAACTATAAATGTCAGCTCCTTTTATATTCATACTTGCTGAATCATATAGCTTTTTTATTTCACCCTTAAATGCCTTTTTATCTTCTTTAAATCCTTTAATATTATTTGTTAGATATTTTATACGCTGCATGTTATTAAATTTAGATAGATCCAAATTTAGTTTTTCAGTATCTACCTTATAATTTTTAACATCCATCCCATTTAAAAACAATACTTCTATTTTATCTTTTTGCCCATTATCTCTATTGGCAGATTTGTATATGTTTGGATAATAAAATTCTAAAAAATGAGCAATTAATGTACTATCTTCAAGTGTTTTTGGATATTTTGTAAGCCGATTTGACAAATCTGAACAGATTAAGAATCGTAAATGCTTCTTTGAAGGAATCGTTTCTAATTTATTGATATTCTCATTGCATGATATCGAAAAAATTAATACCAAGATCAAGGCTGCTAAATTATTCGTTTTTATCATTTTACTTAGGGTTTATTACTTTAATAATATTTTTTTCAGGTAAGTTTATATTGTCATTTGACCAAGAATCAACTATGCTATAGGCTTTATTATATAACTCTTTAGACTTTTCTTCCGCAAACTCTTTATATAACCAGGCAGCCCATCCTTGAAGAAATACACTTATTCTATCCTTAAAAGCTGCTAGAGGTAAATAGATCGTATTATTATCGATTCCATTCTTATAAATATCTGCTCGTTTTTTTATGTACGTTATATATTCTTCTTTTTCAATTTCTAGTTCATTTATTCCTTCTTGACGTTCTACATCTAAATATGAAATATTGATTTTTATTTCATTTTGTAATTCTATCATTTGAATTTTATTTTTCTTCAATTCTTCAACTTCTTCTGTATATTCAAATAATTCGCTTGAAAGTAGTAGAATTTCATCTGTCAATTGTTTTTTCTTTAATTTAGCTTGCTCTTCTTCTTCTCTAGGCAATCTATCCTTTATGTATTTTTTCAGCCTAGATACTGCATTCACAAACATTATTAGTGGTACAAATCCAAAAAAGAAAATAAAGAAAAATTCTAAACACCATTCTAAATTAATAGCCCTTTCAATACCATCATTAAGTTCTCTGATAGTATCAATTGAATTTTTAACTTTATAAGATATTAGACTATCTAAGGATATTATTGTTAAATAAGAAATCACTTTAGATAACTTGTTTTTTGTACGATCTGCATAGTGAGCTAATGAAAACGGAATTACACTAAAAACAAGAATATAAAAAATGGCCAAACCTTGTCTATTTATTGCTAGTTGAAAGAAATCTGAATTAAAAAAATTAGGCGTAAACCTATAATTTTCATAATCTTGTTTGGCATACAATAATATATACGCACTAGAAGCATAAAATAAAAAGGAGATTACAAATAACCCTATTGGATATATTAAATACTTTATTATTGCATATCGTTTTTTAGGTGGACGAGGAATTTTTTCAATATCCAACTTTAGTTTTTCTTCTTCAATTTTTTTAATCTCAATCTCTTTTTGAGGAATTTTATTACTCTCCAGATCTTTTACTGATAAATTTATTTTCTCGATTTCAGTGTCCAAATGATTTAATTCTATTTGAAACTGTTTCTTTTTTGCAGTTATTTCACTTTCTTTTGTTGCTATTTCTCCATTTGAATATTTAGAAAAACTATTGGTTAATTCTGCTACTTTTAAATTAATTTTTGTTTTTAAATCTTCTTTTTGCTTGATATTGTTATTTATACTACACAAAAAAATATTATAAAGTGAATCCATTATTTTTGATAGAGTATCTGGATTACCTCTGACTCTCTGTGCACTTTCAGCTCCAGCCAATAATAGTTCATTTTTGTTAAAGCTTTCTATATCTGTAATTACAATTGAGTCTAAGACTTCATCTATTGCAGTTATACCTTCAGAAATTTTATCCGCTTTACGTTTAGAACTTTCTAACAGTGATTCTTTATCCTGTTCTTGTTCTAGCTCTTCTTCATCAATTCTCCTATATACACCTTTTAGCCAACCAAATAATCCTCTTTTAGGTGTAGATGAAATATTTTTTGATATATTTCTCACAAAAAACACATTAAATTCATTTATGAATTTCTCAATAATATCTTTTCTATGAGAAATGGTTACACCTCCTGAATAATTATTTTTATTATGAAAAGACCAGTTTGTAGAGGCATAGATAGCAATCTCTCTGTCTATTAAGCAAAAATCTCGATTCCAACCTTGATCATTTATATTTTTAAAAATTGACACTTTAAAATTGTCATCAAAATCTAACAGTTTCACTTTTTGCTCCCAGCTATTTTCATCAATAGATAATTTAATTAGTATCCCTTTTTTTGATTGCCTTATTAATAATTCTAAAATTTCATCATCCATACACCAACATGAACCTATTAATATTTGTTCTCTTGCCGTAAGCATTTTTTCTTTTATTGATCTTAATGCAATATGTTTGTTATGTAATTGTTCTTCCATAAAAGAATTGATATTAAATTATTATTGCTTTTTGTAATAAATATTCGCTTTTTATATTCTAAATTTTAAGAGTAAACATTTGATTATCAATACTCAAAATCAAACAACTCCAATAACCAATGTGAATTATTCTTCATTTTATTTCTAGTGTTATTTATGAGAGAAGTATTTTTTCTCATACGGTTCGCTATTACTAGTTTCCTAATTAGATTTTTAGTATCGAGAACACTGTTCCAATCCATTTTTACGACATATCCTGAGTCAATATTATCCTGAAGGCGCTTTGGTATACTATGTTTTTTTATTCCTGGAAGAAAGATGGCTAAAATTCCACTAGGTCTGAATCCTTCTCTAAACCGAACATTCTTATTACGATATCCTTCTAAAGAAGCCCATATTTCCCAATCTACCCATTTTCTCCTTCCTGTATTCTTTCCTATCAAAACAATCGTTACAGAACAATGATTCATTCTATATTTAATTCTATCGTAAATTTGTTCTTCATCTCTATAACTAATATCTCTATCAAGTCCATAATCAGAGACTTTTATAAGTTGATATATTTCTCTTATTTTTTTTACATATTTGAAATCATCTTTATGATAATAACTTATAAAACAATTGAGTCTTTTATTCATTTCAATTACATAAATTTTTATCCATCTGTTTTTTACTATTCACTCGCTCATCTTCATGAGATGTACGTCTGTAAAAGGCATTATTGATAATGTCCTTCATTTCCTCGATATCTTCCGTCCAATCATGAATTGAAGCATATCCTTCTCCATTTTTTTTGAGATTATCAGCTAAACGATCAGGTATATTATTAGGATTATAGTTTTCTTCCAATCCATAATCGGAATGTGATGGCAATCGGATACCTACCAATCCCGCATAAATACCTCCTACTTTATGATTTAACGCCGCAGCTATTTCCCAATCGACATGCTTTCGACATCTCGTTTTTTGACTTATTAATACAACTAAAACTGTGACATCTTTCAAGTAGTCTTTTTGAATTAATTCTTTTGTATATTGATCATGATTATTAACATCGATATCTTCAGCACGTACAGATTTATTGACAATGATATCTTCAAATAATTCTTCAAATTTGTTTTTATAATCTTCGTCTTTATGGTAATAACTGATAAATGTTTTACGCTTTTTCATCTTTTAGATTTTATTCTTATCAACCATTTTCCAATAATAACGGCCTAGTCTACTAAGCTTACACGAAGTGTTATTTTTAGCTGCATTGTACAAGTACTTTTCTCCAACAGGAACTAAAAGTCCAAGTGCGTAATATTCACGTAGATGTTTCATTTTTTTGATATTTTTTCTATCTGTAGATCCCAAATCTTCCTCATAAGATCGGTCTAATGGAAAATTATACTTGGCATTTGGAAAATATTCTGTAATCTTACGTAGTGTCTTTAGTCTAATTTTCGGATACGCTTTTCGAAGTGAAACCATTTTTGAAACATGCGATTTAAATATTGGTCGTTGTTCCCAGGTATTTAACAATTGATCAACGTAATTATAAACTCCCGAAACATTGATGTTTCCTAAAATATCTGCAGCACCTCCTTTTAAAGCATTGCACAAAATAGACGTAAATAGTCCTTGGTTATTTAGTTTTTCAATAGAATACTGCGTGTCCCTACTAGATGTTAATATAGAGACGCCTTCACGCAATATTACTTTGCGCCCGCCAAGCTCTTTTGAGTTCCCCAAATGTCCACTATGACAACAATCTAAAATTAAAATAACTTCACGGACTTTTGATGAGTTCGCCATCGTAATGATTTCGTCAAGTGAAACACCTTCTTGATACTTTTCAGCATCTTGAGTTACCAAATAGCTCCCAATGTCATTAGTATTACCATGACCTGAAAAGTACAACACCGCAATCTCTGCTTCTTGATATAGTAAATTGTATATCTGTTTCTTTAATCTTCTGGTTGTAATCTGTGTTTTAGGATTGTGTGTATCTTTTGAAATCATTAATCTGCAATCAAAATTTACATTATTATCTTCATGACGATTTAAGACCTTAAACATATTTTTCGCATCATTAATGCATCCGTCTAACGGACCTCTTTCGTAATGATTAATTCCCACTATTAATGCTCTTCTCATGGCGCCGTTTTTTATAATTGATTTACTCATTTTAGGTATTGTTTTAAATCTACAGACTCTAATTTCAATTTATAGGAATCATCATTGTCTAGTAGTAAAGAATCGTTATCAAAAAGGCCATCTTTTTGGAAAAATTTCTTTTTGAAACGCATCACATCTACAAAAACTGTAACATCATCAGACCATTCTTTGATAAAAGCACTTCCTTTTTTCTTGGTGATGTTAATATTTGCAGCTACGTCTAATCCCAACGCTCCAGACTTAATGTTTTTGATATCTCCGCCAAGTTCTAATTGAAAGTCTTTTGAAGTAGATTGTACGACCATAGCTTTTTTTGCTACGGTTACAGCTGTAACCAGATACGTATCATCCCAAACTAACTGTTTACCGTTATCATTGATTTCACTCTCTAGATTATGAATATTATTTAAGGATTGCTTTGTACATTCAAGTGCATGAAAAAATATAGATCCTTTTTTTGAAAATGATAATTGTAGTTTTCCACTTCCCTTAGGTGTTTTTTTCAGTGTTGTATCTATAGTTCCTCCTAAATTTGTGTCTATCTCAACAACATTTTTACTTGTAAACTGATATGAATCTGCGCTTTCTGAATCAGAAGTTATATCACAAGTTATATCTAAACTTTTCAAGTCGGTAATTTTTTTGAAGCTCCCAAAAGGAGCTATTTTGAAGATTCCTTTTCCGTGTGGGAATTGGACAATATCGCCAACTTGAATTTTTTCTCCGGGAAGATAAACAGCTACTTTACCAAGCTCTTTTGCGATTGTTTTTGAATATTGTATTTGTAGTGACATAAGCGTAGTTGTTTTTTAAATTGTACACTACAAATCTCCTACAATAGTAACTAGAAGAAAACATCATTAATGTTGATTTTCTCAGATACTTTTTATCCTCAATTCTGAGGATATAATATATGCATAAACTATAAAAATCCATCGAAGTTTCGATGGATTTTATATTCCTTCACATACCCAAATTTATATCACATATATCCTTTTTCAAAAGCATAACGAACCAATCCTTTAGAACCTCCATCGACACCTGTCTTTTCAATCAAGTTTCTTCTATGGGTTTCTACTGTACTGTGTGCAATACAAAGTTCTTCCGAAATTATTGGTGTAGTTTTCCCCAATGCGATGAGTTTTAAAACTTCAATTTCTCTTTTAGTAAGTTTTACATTTTTTAATTCGTTATCTTTTTTGCGTTGACTTGATCTGAATGTTTTTTCTACTTCCCTACCAAAAAACTCTTCGCCATCAATGATATATTTTATTGCCAACACAAGTTCTTCTTTTCCTTTGTTTTTGAGGATATAACCATCAGCTCCAATCTCAATAACACTCCGAACAAATTTCTCTGTATTGTACATTGATAAAATAAGTACTTTAACATTTGGATGTTTTTCTTTAATCTTTTTTGTTGTTTCAATCCCCGATAACAAAGGCATTTCGATATCGAGTACAACTAAATCGACTTCCGTTTTTTCAAGAATTTCTAAGACTTCATTACCGTTCAACGCTTCGCCTACGATTTCAATACTTTCTTCTTGATTTAATAATGATTTTAATCCATCAATAACTATTTGATGGTCGTCAGCAATGACTACTTTAACTTTTTTCATGTGTTTTTTTAATTGATGATAAAATTTATTTAGATGGGAATATCTATATTAATAGTAGTCCCGTTTCCTTTATTTGAATCAATATGAAAGATGCCTTTCAAAGCATCTACCCGAGATTCAATCCCTTTTAGTCCCATACCTGTTGATGCATTATTTTTAGAATTTTCAAAGCCAATTCCGTCATCAGTTACGGTCAAATTAATTTCGCTTGTTCTCTTTACCAGTTGCACAATTACTTCTTTAGCTTTTGCATGTTTTATAACATTATGAATGAGTTCTTGCGTAATTCCATAAAGTTCCATTTCAAGATTATTTTCAAGTCTATCGTCAAGTCCGTGTGTAATGACTTCAATTTGAAATGTATTGGTTCCTTGTATTGTATTTTTAAGATCTTCTAAGGCTGCAACCAAACCAAACTTTGTCAATACGCCAGAAACCATATTATGTGCAATTTCCCTTACTGCATTACAAGCTTCGTCCAATAACGCATTTGCTTGTGTATATTGTTTTCTATTTTCTTCTTTTAGCTTATCTAAATTATCTTCTATCGATTTATAATTGAGTTTCACCATAGAAAGCATACTTCCCAAACGATCGTGTAAATCTTGAGCAATTCGTTTGCGTTCACTTTCTTGTCCGCTAATCATTGCTTTGATAGATTTCAGTTCCTGCTTTTTTAGCAATTCAATATTTTTCTGAATTTCAGATTCTTTTTCTTTTTTAGATCGATACGCATAAAAAACAGCAAAAAATAATAAAGCCAATAAAACGATTCCTCCTATTAGCGCAAACATCTGTGTGTCTTTTCGCCTACTTTTTTGTTCTTCTACTTCTTTCTCCTTAAGTAAAAAATCATTTTTCTCTTTTTCTTTTTCATACAGCTCTGCATTCCTAAATTTTATATCAATACTATCTCTCAATTCAATATGTCGCTCATTAAACAAAGAGGCATTTTTATAATCGCCTAAATGCTCATAGGTTTCTGCAATTCCCATTAGAATATTCAATCGATCTAAATCTTTATTATACTTTTTTGCCAATGCATAACTTTGATTGTAAAATTTTAGAGCTTCTTGATTTTTATTTTGTTTTCTATTAATAATTCCTAAGTTTAGATATGTATCTAAAAGTTGAATTTCATTATCATTTTCTTTAGCAGTTTCAATGCTTTTTAGAAAAAACTCTTCTGCTAACTCAAATTCTTCTTTTTCCTGATGCACTACACCTATGTTGTTATAAATAGCTTCTTTACTATTTAAATTCAAGGAATCTTTGATAGATAAACTTTTGTGATAAAAAATAAGAGCACTGTCAAGTTTTTTCTCCTCCGCAAAATTTACACCCATACTCAAATAAATACTAGCCAACGATGAATAGTCTTTTAATTTCTTATTTAAAAACTCGCTTTTATTTAAGTATTCTCTAGCTTGATGTTTCTTTTTTAAGGTAGTATATAATTTTCCTATGCTTAAATATAAATCTGCTAAGCTAGCTTCATCTCCCATTTTTTCATGGATTTTTATACTATTATGATATGCTCTTAAAGATGCTGAATAGTCATTTACATCTTCATAAATAGTAGCCAAGACATGATACGTTAATGCGAGAACTTCTTCATCATTAATTAGCAAACAAGTTTCTAAAGCTCCTTTTCCATGTTGTATAGCCTTCTCATACACTCTCATTTCTTGATAAACTTGACTTAATTGAATGTTTGTAAAAACGATTCCTCTTAAATTTTTATTCTTCTCTCTAATGTTTAGAGAAGCGAGATAATAGGTTTCGGCCTCTTGATAGTTCTCTTTCCTTTTTTCTAAAGAACCTAACCTGTAGAGACTTTTTGACAAACCTTTACTGTATGAAATTTTTTCACTAATTCGTTTTGCTTCACTAGCATAAAAACGTGCGATAGAGTCTGTATATTTATATTTAGATGCAAGCCCATTTAGATAATTAACCTTAGTGGTATCATCTTTCTTATTTTTCAATTCTTCAAATATATCAGTATGTTGACCAAAGCTTATTTGTACAACAAAAAACATAGCAGTAATCAAAAAAATAGTGTGCAGGCTTTGATTTATTTTAAAATACATATTTTGATATCTAGGTATTAAAGTAATGGTGTTTAAGCATTTTTTTTCAAAAAAATAAACGTACATCTTTCTACTAAGGTAAGAAAAATCTACGTTTACATCATCTAATGTTCTTTTGTAACATTAATCTCCGTCGACAACTACTCTTTTAGGAGGATCTTGTGAGTTTTTAGTTGGTGGGTCTGGTCTTGTTTTACCACCTCCATCATTACCCGTATTGTCGATAAGATCTATTTGTCCCGTTTCATTTTCATCAACAAAAGTCATTTCTTGTGGTTCCTTTTGTTGCTTTTTAGTTTTGTTTTTACTCTTGTAATTTTGTTTCATATTGCATTACGTTTAGAAATTCTTTACAAATCTCTTCTCTTTTTAGCTATCATACAATCGTCAAAACATAGGTATTTCTCTCCTCATTTCTGAGGATATAAATACAGCATTTCCAATGATTGACCAGAGTTATCATTTACTACATCTTTGTATAAATTATTAAGACTATATGAAGTGAGAATGCTTTATATCATTTAAGACTGAAGATATTTAATCAAAGAATAAATCTGGTAGTATCACTAGTACATTGACTAGAGAAATAGGAGATTTTAAATATGATAATTTGACGACTACACCTTGACTGCACTATATCAAATACAATGTCTTATTAGATGATAATGAGTTCATTTATTTAGGTTTTAAGGACTTGATGGAAAGTCAGGTTCATTCTTCAAGAGATATGACCCAGTCTAAAAATAAAGAATTGCTTTATAAAATGGGTTCAAAGCCAGCTAAAAGAGAGGTTAAAGTTGAGCATTACAAATAGAATATAAATATTGTAATAATAGATTTCTATGAAAAAATCAATCTTTGAATCACAATTTGGTAGCGGAAAAATAGGGTTCTTAATACGTAAATTCGAAAATCGTCCAGACCGGAATCAGTTAGTCGAGTTAGTAAAAGACTGTTTTTTAGAAAAAGGCCTAAAAATTGTCGATGCATTGGAGTACACTTTCCATATACAACTATGGGAAAACATAAAAACATATATGGAGCATTGTAGTTTTGGAGTCGTAATTATTGACAATTTAACACCCAAAACAGATAATAATTTTAATCCTAATACCTTCTTAGAAATAGGTTACTTATTAGCATTAGGAAAGCCGATTTTGATATTATTACAAAATAGCTTGGAACAAAAAATTCCAACCAATATCAAAGCCTTTATATATACAACATTTGACTCACAAGATGTTCATAATGAAAATATTAAGAACATTGTGTTTGAATGGATTGATAAATCACAAGCAAGTCCAGGTTATTTATCAATTTATTTTGAAAAAGATAATGCCGATTTGGATATGATAAAAAATCTTAAGGTTTTTCTCTCTGAAGTTAAATGTTCTACCATAAGTGATCGAACAACCGAACCTTCTAAAAAAGAAACTAAAGGCTTAAAATCTGCTTCTGGATTTTTAAAAATTGAATTTAAAGTGAATGATTACAAAAAAGCATTTAAGTTCATGGAAGATTTTAATGCGGGTTATTATAAGCATGCAATAGAAGTTCAAAAGTATATTAGAAAACTTGATGTAAAAAAGTATTCTGCATTTATTGAAGGAACAACTCCAATCTCAATCATTCCAATCAATCATGAAGAAATCATTTATTGTCCAAGAGTATCTATAACTGGGTATGAGAGTGAAATAGTATATGCTACTGAATTATTTGAAAAAAAGAAAACTTCAAATGTTAATGAAATTGAAATTGTTATTCTTAGACCTTTTGGTGGCGATAAAGGCTTTCTTTATGTATCAAACTACATGAAATATTCTAATGCTTTTCCTATAAAGATTTATCAAAGCAGAAAAGATAATATTCCTAGTTTGCCCATTGCTGCAATAGATATTCTTTTTTTAATCATTCACAGGTTCGTTATTACAGAACAAATGCTAACTCACAACCAACAGGATAGAACCGAGTATTTAAAAGTTATTGACCTTCACATCGATAAAGTAAAATATATTATTGAAAAAGGAATACAAATAGATGAAGGTATCTCTAGAAATATAAAACTTTTTAAACGTTAAATATTATGAAAAAAACATGCTTTGTGATTATGGGATATGGAAAAAAACCAGATCCAGAAACAAAAAGAATTATAAACTTAGACGAAACTTTTACCGAAATAATAAAACCTACATTTAACAAACTCAAAATTGAGTGCTTCCGATCTTCTGACTTAAAAGAAACTGGAACTATTGATTATAAAATGTATGAATATATTTTAAAATCTGACTATGTTTTAGCTGATATTTCAACCTTGAACGCCAATGCTGTATATGAACTTGGTGTAAGACATGCTCTACGACCAAACACAACAATTATCATTGCCGAGGACAAACTTACAATCCCTTTCAACTTAAGTCATGTAAAAATCCATAAATACAAACATTTTGGTAAATTTTTAGCTGCTAAGTCTGTTAAAAATTTTAAAAAATATTTGAAAAATTTAATTCTCAATTTAGAGAATAAACCTCTTGAAACTGATAGTCCTGTATATACTTTTCTACCTGCACTAAATCCGCCAAGTTTTACAAAACAAGAAATGAGAGAGATAAAAGAGAGCTTGAACAAACCAGATTCGATATCTGAACTAATTGATCTTGCAGAAAGTAAAAAAAATAAAGGAAAACATACTTCAGCTATAAAATATCTGAACCAAGCACTGAAACAAGTTCCTAACAAACATGATAGTTTTATTATTCAGCAATTAGCTTTAAACACATATAAATCTAAAGTTCCCAATGTTGTTGATAGTTTGTGGAAAGCTCAAAAAATACTTAAAGCTCTTTCGCCTGAAGAGACTACCGATCCTGAAACTTTAGGACTTCTAGGCGCTATATATAAAAGACTATATCAAGAATTAAAAGAAGAAAAATATCTTACGAAATCGTTGCATTATTATGAACGTGGTTATTATATAAATCAAGTACAAGATTATTATGTGGGAATAAATGTTGCATTCTTATACATATGGAAGGCGTCTATCAGTAAAAACAAAAAGCTAAGTCGTTATGCAAACTACGGACAAGCAATTAAGATTTGGAAAGAAATCATTCAGAAATGGGAGAAAAAAATAAACACTGAATATTTTGAAAAAAGAGGCGATAAAGTCTGGATATATCTAACATTAGCCGAAGCTTATCTTGGAGTTTCTAATGAACAAAAAGAACAAGAATACATCGCGCTAGCTTCTAAGATATCGAATGTTGATTTTGCCTTAAACAGTTATAAAGAACAAAAAGAAAAACTGACACACATGCTTGAAAAACTAAAAAAGTTGCAATAAATAGAGAAATCTAATGTAAAAACTATGATGCTACTACTCGTCTCTTTAAAATTAATCACATTCATAATTATAATAATAATTGCAGCAGCTAAACTTAATCGAAAGTATAAAAAAGCAATTTCAAAGAAGAATCTTTCTAAAAATATTATGGAAAAGACACTTCTTAATGATGTGGCCAATAAATTAAGATGGTATAGAAACAGCTTATATATTGCTATTTTCATAACATTGCTGTCTATTTTCATTTTTACTTCAGTAAGAATTTCAACAATAAGATTATGATTACTGTTATATCTGCTATCATGTTTCCTTCTATTCTTATAATTTTCATATTGCTGGGATTGAATGATAAGTATAATGTTCTAAATCAACGAAAGGCATTAAAAACTACTTCATTTACAAAAATTAAAGAAGAGAACAAGCCTTTTTATCTTTATCTAAGAGCATTTGAAGAAGATGGTGAAAAATATCTACCAAGCGGCGCAAACATATATGATGTGTATGAAATAACAGGAAAAACATTAGAATCTGAAATTGCAGATGCATTACCAGATAAACTTTTAATTACTGTAGGTAGACCCAATGAAGAATTCCCTTATTTAGGAGCCACAAGATTATATATTGAAGAAATTGACTGGAGAGAAAAGGTCGAATGGTTAATTACTACAGCTACACTTATTTTTATAAAACCATCTAACACAGATGGATTGCAATGGGAATTAAAAACTATTTTAAAAAAGAACCTAATTCATAAACTTGTAATTTCTCATCAATTTAGCAATTTTAGAAGTAAAAAACTAAATAAATTCTATTATAATGAGTTGAAATATAGCTTGTTATTTATATGTGATATTGAGATGAACAATTATCGTTCAAGATCAAAATACAGTTATTTTACGAAGGACTTACAACACCACCAAACAAGATCTTTAAACAAAATTCTGTGTACTTTAAATACGAATAATAGGTAATAGATAACGATGCTTTTCGATGCGAAACGGTGATTGAAAAAGGTGCTTTTTATTTTTTCAGGTTTGATACCATTTTTTGTAATAAATGTTCTCTGTCATCTAAAATTTAAATCAAATTATTTTTATCAAATATTGTTATTTCAGAAAGCAATAACTGTAGTTACATTGCTTTTCTCAATTTACGCCAGACTCTTAAAAAAACCTGAAAAATAATCAACTCATAGCAATTTTATGAAGATGTTACCTATTTGTTACCTTTTTTGGTTCTTAGTTTTTTCTTTATTTTGTAAAAAATTGAGGTATGCTAAAAAAAGTAGTTTGTGTTCTCGTTCTCGTTTGTACCATTAGTATTGGATTTTCACAATCCAAGATAGATTCGCTTAAAACAGTTTTAGAAAAAACTACTGATGATCTAAAAAAAATAACCGTACTTGATGACTTAACTCAAGAATTAGTTCGCAATAATAATGCAGAACAAGAATCATATCTTAAAGCGTATCTAACCTTAGCAAAAAACCTTAAAGAATTTGATTTAATGGCTTCAAAATCAAGATTCTTAATTCAATTTTACATTTATAAAGACCAAGCTACTAAAGCCAAAAAATGGTGTGATTCTATACTGCATTTTAAGCCGTTTTTTAAAAAAGAAAGCTCCGAAGCACATGTACTCTTAAAGCGCGCTGCTATTTTTTACGATCAGGAAAACTATGAAGAAGCCATCAAAGATTATGACAAAGCCACAGTTTTATTTATGGCATCAAAAGACTCCATTTTTGCGGCTGATGCTTTGTTTTTTAAAGGACAAGCAGCGTCTGACAATAATCAGTTTTTAGAAGCACTAGATAGTTATAAAGAAGCTTCAAGCCTTTATGAATTGTTAGGCGATCAGCAATATGCCATTTTAGCTGGAGCTGAATTGACTTCGTTATACAATAAAAATGGGTTTATCGAAAAAAGCATTACCATACGTGAACGATTGATAAAAAAGGCTCGAAATGATAAGGATTATATTTCATTAGCTCAGCTTATTGGACAAAATATTAATAGTTATTATAAACTTGGTGATTATGAAAAAATGAAGGTAAACATAGATGCTTTCATTTTGATAAAGGATAGTTCAGATAGTCAATCACTAAAAGAATATTCGAAATCATTTGCCACCATCTATAAACTATTTTATGCATGTGGAAAGAAAGATAAAACAACCGCAAAAGAATTGATGGATGCTTTATTACTAATTTCAGACAGCGACAATGTTTCAAAATATATTCAAAATGATATTTTAGAAGCGAAAGCCGCCTATTATCAACTCATCGAGAATGAAGAAAAACTCATACCAGTTTTACAATCATTAGTGGCATCTACCAATACAAATCGATTAAACTCACAAATAAAGGCAAGATCTAAATTGGCTGATATCTACAAAAAAAATGGGCAATATTTGAAATCGATTGAGTTAAAAGATTACAATAAAAAACTGTCAGACTCCATGAACAGTGCCCAAAAGAACAATAGATTTCTGTTTTATCAATCGCAATTTGAAGCCGAACGTAAGCAACGTGAGCTTTTGGAAAAGGATGCAAAAATTCAGCAACTACAGATAGAAACAACAAAACGTAATACACTTATTGTAGCGATTGTTTCAATTTTTATGATTGCCATTGCCTATTTCTACTTGCGAAACCGACAAAAAATAAAAGAACAAGCCTATCAAAATATTCTGCTCAATAATAAGGTTGCCACAAAAACGGAGGAGATTAATGAATTATTGACGGAAACTATTCAACACATAAAATCTAAGGAGCGTATTGCTGAGAATCTTCAAAAACTATCTAATGAAAAAGAAGGCATTACACTAAAAAGTATTATTGCCGATTTAAAAGCCAATAAGGCAGATAATGCAAAACTCTTACTCATTAAACAAAACATCGAGCAAGTTAATTTTGAGTTTATCAAAAAACTCAAAGAATTACATCCTGAACTCAGTAAGACAGACATAGAAATTTGTTCGTTGGCACGCATAGGATTAAGCCGAAAAGAAATAGCGAATTTAAGAAATACCTCTATAGATGCCGTGAAAATGTCACGCATTCGCATCAAAAAGAAGCTCAACTTAACTACAGAGCAAGGTCTCGACGACTACATTAATTCACTGTAAGTCAATACATTAATTTTTTGTTACCTCATTTGTTACCTATGAAAATAGGGACAATTCCTCTTTCCTATTCTACTTTTGAGTTATAGGTCATTCGCGCTATATGCTAATGTACATACTATACAAATGAATTCAGTTAATGAGCAAAAAGACAAAACATAAAAGTATAAACAAAAAAACAACGTGTTTGAATATTCTCAAACATCAGTATATGTTTTTGAAAAATCATTTAACAGAATTAAATCAACTCAAAGAAAAACTTAACAAACTAAAAAAATGACTATCACAAGTCAGCACATAAAAATTGATGGAATATGAAAACTAAATTACTACACCTACTTTTATTTACATTTTTTACTATTTCAAATTATTCGCAAACGTACACTTCAATTCCGGATTCAAATTTTGAATCGGCTTTAGAAGACTTGGGCTATGATAATATTCCAAATGATGGTCAAGTGCTAACTGCTACTATTGAAACTATCATCGATTTAGATATAAGCAACCAAAATATTTCTGATTTAACTGGTATAGAAGCGTTTCGAGATTTACAGAATTTAAACATAAATGACAATTCCATAACTGATCTTGACTTAACAGGCATTTCCAATCTATTTGCATTTCAAGCGAAAAATAACGGATTGAGTATACTCGATGTTTCTACTCATAGTAATCTGAATCAGTTACAGCTAGATGATAATAACCTTAATATGTTAGACCTGAGTAATAATGGCAGTTTGATGGAGCTCTCGTTACAGGATAATACTTTTACAAGTATACATCTGAGTAATAATAGTCAGTTGCAAACTTTAAACCTCACGAATAACAATCTCCTGAGCATTGATGTAACGAATAATACGATGTTGTCACAAGTGTTTCTAAATAATAATATGCTCACCGAATTAGATGTGAGTAATCTATCCAATCTTACTACGCTGGAAGCAGAAAACAATATGTTAAGTATTCTCAATCTTAAAAATGGAAACAACACGAATATTGCAAGTCTCAATATTGATAACAATCCTGATCTTTTCTGCATACTTGTAGATGATGTAATCTTTGCTGAGTCAAATTTTTCAAACGGCAATCCTAACCTCTACTTCACTGAAACTAGTTGTTACACAGCTATTCCCGATGTTAATTTTGAAACTGCATTAGAAAATTTAGGCTATGACGATATTCCAAATGATGGACAAGTGCCTACAGGATTGATTTTTCAAATAAGTGATTTAAACATTATGAATGCTTCTATTCAAGACTTGACAGGAATTGAAGATTTTGTGGCACTTATGAATCTTACTGTTGATGGCAATTCAATAACACAATTAGATCTTACCAATAATACTTTTTTGCAAAATTTAGAAGCGCAAAACTGCAGTATTCAAACTATTGACATTACTGGATTATCAAATTTATCACAGTTACTATTAGCAAATAATACACTTACAAGTTTAGATTTGTCTACAGTTTCAGCACTAAATGTTATTGACCTTAGTAGTAATAATCTTGATAATTTAAATCTCAAAAATGGAAATAATAGTGCGATCTCTGAGTTAGATCTACGCTCCAACCCAAATTTGCAATGTGTTCAAATTGACGATTTAAACCTACTGAATAATTCTAATGTCATTTTTGACAGTCAAACAAATTTTACCACAGAAACCTATTGTAATTATACAGCTATTCCTGACGCCAACTTTGAGTCAGCTTTAAATGTATTAGGGTATGATGATACGCCAGGCGATAGCCAAGTACCTACAGTATTAATTTCAGGAGTCACCAGTTTGGATGTCATGAATGCTTCCATCACAGATTTAAGTGGAATAGAAGACTTTGAATCACTCACAACACTTCAGATTACAAATAATAACATCAACACGTTAGACCTCAGCAATAATGCACAGCTACAAACCTTATTGGCAATAGACTGTAACATTCAAAACTTAAATCTTGATGGGTTAACAAATCTTACGCAATTAACATTACAGTTTAATTCATTGACTAGTTTAGACTTATCTACAAATACTGCTATAAGTTCTATGAATATAAGCAGCAATGATCTTACCTATTTAAACTTACAAAACGGAAATAATTCTGTTATTACCTTGCTTGATATACGATTCAACTCAAATTTAGAATGTGTTTTAGTGGATGATTTAAATGTATTGACTACTGCAACTGTGTATAATGATAGTCAAACAAACTTCACTACTACAAACTATTGCGATTATACTGCGATTCCTGATAGCAATTTTGAAGCAACCTTAGAAACGCTAGGATATGATGATATTTCTGGTGATGGACAAGTGCCTACTGACTTAATCGAAACCCTAACAACCTTAAATGTTAGCAGCAAAAATATTTCTGATCTCACAGGAATTGAGGATTTTGTAGCATTGACAGAACTAAATGTTTCCAACAATAATTTGACAACTGTATCACTAACTACACTCACCAATCTTGGAATTTTAGATGCGGAAGCCAACGCCTCTTTGACGAGTTTGGACGTATCAGGAAATACCCAATTGGAACAACTTATAGTAGAAGATTGTGCTTCATTAACTACTTTGAATCTGAGCACAAATATTATATTAGAAGACTTAATCGCTAACCAAACTAATCTATCTTCTATCACATTTGGGAACCTAACAAATCTATCAAGCATTGATTTTAGTGGAAGTAATTTAACTAGTTTAGATGTATCAGCACTTACAGCGCTAACAAGTCTGGATGTGAGAGGCAATCAATTAATCAGTTTAAATATTGCCAACGGAAACAATACCAATTTTACTAGTTTTGATGCAAGAGATAATGCAAACTTAAAATGTATAGCCGTTGACGATCCTACTTTTGCTACAGCAAATTTTGCAAACATCGATGGACAAACTACATTTCGACAAACTAGTTGTTACACTGCCATTCCCGACGCCAATTTTGAAGCAGCACTTACAGCATTGGACTACGACGATATTCCTAATGACGGTCAAGTACCAACGCAACTAATTGAAGGTGTTACAAGTTTAGATGTCAATTCGTTATCCATAGCAGATTTAACAGGAATAGAAGATTTTGCTGCATTAACATTCTTAAATGCGAATAACAATCTACTCACAAGTTTAGATGTCACCGCAGTGATAACGTTGGAGACATTATTAGTATCCACAAACAATCTTACATCAATTGATCTCAGTACGTTGACACAGTTGACAAGATTTCAAGGACGATTGAATCTATATACATCTTTAGATTTTAGTAATAACGCACTATTAGACAATTTAAATGTGGATACCAATGCCAACCTCAGCAGTATTAATATTTCACAAAACCCACTCATTGATCGTTTAGATATTTCTGAATGCGCATTCACTAGTTTAGACATTTCAGATTTAACAAACTTGACATATATTGATATGGCAAACAACAACATTAGTAGCATTGACTTTACGAATAATACTGTATTGGAGAAAGTCTATGTTTCCAACAATCCATTAGGAAGTATTGATGTAAGTAATCTCACGTCGTTAACGAATTTCTTTGCTATCAATGCACAACTAACCTCGCTGAATGTTCGAAATGGAAACAACACGAATTTCAACGATTTTAACGCAACTAACAATCCTAATTTAACCTGCATTCTGGTAGATGATGCCACATACAGTACGACAAACTGGACTAATATTGATGCTACTGCAAGTTTTACATCCACAGATTACTGTAGATATACAACCATACCTGATCTTAATTTTGAAACAGCTTTAGAAAGTTTAGGCTATGACGATATTTCCGGAGATGGACAAGTTCCTACAGCTTTAATTGATAATATTACTTCGTTGAACATTCAAAATCAATCCATTTCAGATATAACAGGAATAGAGGATTTTACAGCATTAGGATCTTTACGTTTTACAAATAATCTTATTACAACTATTAATCTTTCTAACTTAACAAACCTGACATTTCTTTGGTGCAACCAGAACCAACTTACAGCGTTAGATCTTTCTAACAATACAGCATTAACCTTTGTGAATGCCAGTGAAAATTTAATCAGTAATTTCAACGGTGCAGGCTTAAATCAGATGAATAATTTGTTATTATGGTCTAATCAATTGTCTAGTATAGATGTAAGTGATATGACGGCATTGACTAATCTTGACATTTTTGGTAATCTATTAACAAGCTTAGATATTTCGAACAATACCTTAGTAGAAGAAATAAATATTAGAAATAATAGTATAACAGCATTAGACCTATCGAATAATGCAGCACTTAGAATAGTTGATGTAAGAGAGAATAGTTTGGTTAACTTCAATCTAAGAAATGGTAACAATACCAATATAACAAGTTTTACAGCAACTTCAAATCCAAATTTAACATGCATTCAAGTGGATGATGCAGCTTACAGTACCACAAACTGGACAGATATTGACGCACAAACCAATTTTACAGAAACAGAATATTGCCGCTACACTACGATTCCAGATGCTTTTTTTGAAGGTACTTTAGAATATTTAGGCTATGATGATATTTCGGGCGATGGACAAGTACCTACAGAACTTATTGAAGGCATAGTCAACTTATCAATGATTAATATGGGGATAGCAGATCTTACTGGAATTCAAGATTTTGCAGCCTTGGAAGATTTAAACGTTGCAGGAAATTTCATTTCTACATTAGACCTTAGCGCAAATACCAACTTAATCAAAGTTAATTGCCAAGCAAATGGAATTACAACTATAAATCTTAATGGTTTGACAGCATTACAAGAGTTTGATGGTGGTTTTAATAGTTATGAAATACTAGACGTTTCTACAAATATAAGTTTGACAAAATTGCACTGTAATAATACTGAAGTAATGACACTTGATATGAGTCAACTTATAGCATTGACCGATTTAGATTGTAGTGCCAGCTTATTAACAGCTCTCAATGTTAGAAATGGTAATAACACAAATTTTACCAGCTTTGATGCAACTAACAATTCTAATTTAACCTGTATTCTGGTTGATGATGCGGCTTACAGTATTGCTAACTGGACTAATATTGATGCTACTGCAAGTTTTACATCCACAGATTATTGCGATTATACGGTTATTCCAGATAGTAATTTTGAAGCAGTACTGGGCTTTTTAGGTTATGATGACATTTTTGGAGATAGCCAAGTACCGACTGAAGTTATTGAAAATGTTACAACATTAGATATTTCAAACAGTGGTATCACAGACTTAACAGGTATTGAAGATTTTACCATGCTTGAAAACTTAAACATTCGCGACAATAATGTTGCTACTATTGACATCTCTCAAAATACCGCATTAAAAAGTTTCAATGCGGTAAGTAATAACCTAACAGCTATAGACATTACAAATAATCCGCTCATAGAAGACATCAGAGTAGAAGTGAATTCCATAACCAATATCGACTTAAGCAATCAACCCAACTTACTAATTCTTCAGATAGACAGAAATAACCTGAATGCAATAGATCTTAGTGCAAACACACTACTTTCAAGATGCCGATTGTACTCTAACAATCTTACGAGTCTCGATCTATCCAATAACCCTTCACTTATTGAAATAACTGTACAAGGTAACGATCTAAACTATCTTAATATGCAGAGCGGTGGAAATACGAATGTAACTAATTTTAACGCTGCAGGTAATGCAAATTTGACATGTATTCTAGTTGATGATGCAGCCTACAGCACAACAAACTGGACAAGTATTGACACTCAAACGAACTTTATAGAAACGCAGTACTGTGAGTATACTAGCATTCCAGATACTAACTTTGAAGCAGCTTTAGAAGCCTTGGGTTATGATGATATTTCAGGTGATGGACAAGTACCAACAGATTTAATTCAGGGTGTTACGAGTTTAGATGTGAGAGAATCCAACATTAGTAGTCTTGTAGGTATAGAAGACTTTATTGCACTTGAGAATTTAAACATAAATGGTAATAATATCAATCAAGTTGATCTTTCAAATAATACCCAACTCACAAGTCTAAAAGCAATACGCAATAATATGACTGCGCTAGATATTACAAACAATCCTCTAATTGAAGACTTAAGAGTAGAAATAAATCTTATTACCAGTATTGATCTTAGCAATCAAACCAACTTACGCATTCTTCAGATTGACAGAAACAATCTTACTACGTTAGATCTTACTGCCAATACTATGCTTTCTAGATGCCGAGTAGATATCAATAATATTACTTCTTTAGATTTATCAAATAACCCTTTACTTAATGAAATCAATGTACAAAATAATAACCTGACATACCTTAATGTACAAAGCGGTGGAAATACGAATGTAACTAATTTTAACGCTGAAGATAATACAAATTTGACGTGTATTTTGGTTGATGATGCAACCTACAGCACAACAAATTGGACAAGTATTGACGTACAAACCAGTTTTAGCGATACCAATTGTCCAGTAGACTTTAGTATAGCAATTGATGTGTATTTACAAGGCGCTGCTTTAAATCCAAATACAGGTGAAGAAAACCTCATGCGTGACGATTTACGTGTGGCAGGATACTTACCAACTACGAGTCCGTATGCAGACGCAATTACCTGTGAAGCAACAGTATTTAATGTTACCGGAAATGATGCTATTGTCGATTGGGTTTGGATAGAATTACGAGACGCAACCAACAATACAACAGTTTCGCATGCGCGCTCTGCCCTACTACAACGTGATGGCGATGTTGTAGCTGTAGATGGCGTTTCTCCATTAGATTTCTTCACGTTAGAAGATACTTACTATGTAGTCGTACATCATCGAAGTCATTTGGGAATCATGACAGGAACAGCAATGACATTTATTACGGGTAGTACAAACACAGTAAATCTTAAAAACTTTAATAATTCTGTACTATTTGGAAGCAATCCTCAAACCGATTTCGGAATGCCTGTAGAAATATATGGAATGTGGTGTGGAAATGCCAACAGCGATTCCGTTGTTCAGTACTCAGGTACGAGTCCAGATACACCTGCCATATTATCGGAAGTACTCAATGACTCAGGAAACTTCTTGAATTTCCCAACTTATAGCGTTACAGGCTATAATGCAAATGATGCCAATATGGATGGAATCATTCAGTATTCAGGAACTAATCCTGACACACCATTTATTCTACAAAACGTATTAGCGCATCCTGGAAATTTCCTAAACTTTAGTACCTATGAAATCATAGAACAATTACCAGAAAATCTAATACAACAATAAACCTACAAACAAAAAAGACAAGTTATACTATTATGAAAACACAAAAAATAACAATCTTAATTCTAGCCATCATTGCATTATGTACATATAAAGCAAACGCACAAGACGGATATACATACACATTAATTGACAACGGTTCATATAGTTTTACCATTGCAGCAGTTCCAAATACGAGTTCAAATAATTTTGCGACTTCTGTCCAAAGTTATGGTTTCACCATCATCCTACCAGATGGTGTTACTGGGAGTGTTACGGCTTCTTTAGGTGGCGCTGCTTCTGCAACCTTTTTTGACGGAACAAATGTTGCACAACCAACTATTGATGGGTATTTAATAACAGAAACCTTAGGAAGTCCAGCTTCTTTGACTGCTCCATCTACTGGCACAACTTCCAATATTGTGACCATTCAAATTAATGGAGCACCAACATCTGGAAGCATGTATATTTTAGAGAATAATTCTGCTTTAGCGACTACAATAACGCCATTAAAAAGCTTTATGCAAGCAGATATGGTAGATAACGGAATGGCAGAATTCGTAAATGTAGTAGATCCGAATGCTACAGCAGTTTCGGGAATGTCTTCCTTTGATTTTTCAACACTTTCCGTAGAAGAAACAAACGAATTAGCTGCACTTTCTATCTATCCAAATCCTGTAAAAGATATCATTCACATCACAAATGCAAATACTGATTTGGTAAAAGCAGAAATTCACAATTTGAATGGGCAATTGATACTTTCTAAAGAAAATAACAATTTTGATAAAGTAGACGTAAGTAGTTTACAAAACGGAATGTACTTTTTGAAGATTTACGCTCAAAATGCTAGTACAATCAAAAAGTTCATCAAGAACTAGAGCGTTAGTTGTTAAATACTTTTCTAAGAGGCTATCCAAATATTGGGTAGCCTTTTTTTAGTTTGATAAATGTTTTATAAGAATCTCTGGAAGCCATGCAATCAGTAGAAGTGATTGGTAGAAAACGAAATGATTATAATAGCGAATATTCGTTCTCGGCGACTAAAGTAGCCATTCAAAATAAAGAGTTACCACAAGCCGTTGCTACTGTTACCAAAGAACTCATCGCAGACCGACTAGCGTTTCAATTACCAGATGCCGTAAAAACGGTTAGTAATGTTTCCGTAACTGGATTATACAATCATTATAACATTCGTGGTATTACGCAAGCTGATGATGGACAAGTATTAAACGGAATGCGTACACGTCAATATTATTTTTTACAACCAATAACATCGCACTTAGAACGTGTAGAAGTGATTAAAGGGCCATCTTCCGTTACTTTTTCTAGTGCTGATCCAGGAGGAACTGTAAATATGGTAACTAAAAAACCATTACTAGAAAAACGTAGTGAAGTGTCTTTATCTACAGGAAGTTTCGGTACCATCAGAGCTACAGCCGATTTCACAGGTCCATTAAACGAATCAAAAACTTTATTATACCGTTTTAACGCTGCTTTTCAAGAGGCAGACTCCTTTAGAGATGTTGTAAATAACAATGCACTTTTAATTTCGCCATCGTTGAGTTATATCCCAAACGAAAATACTTCACTTAATGTGGAAATGATTTACAGCGATTCTGAAGGGAATTTAGATAGAGGACAGCCAATTTTTGGTGCTATTAATGGTGAATTTGATTTGAATAGTACGCCAATTACCAGAAATGTGGGTGCTTCAAGTGACCATTACAAAAACAAAGAGTTCATTTTTATGGCAAATTTCAGTAAAAAGTTTGCTGAAAATTTTGGTTTCAATGCGTAATACATGAAACAAACTTGGGATGAAGATTTAGCCGAACATAGAGTTGATGGAACAGCGGTGGATATTGACGGAAATGTAATTCCAACACTTGCAAGAATGCGATATGATGAAAGACAACAATTCTGGGAAACAGATAATTTCAGCACCTATTTTACGTATGATATTGAAAAAGAAAACATTACTAACAAAATATTAGTTGGGTATGATGCAACGCGTTGGGAACGAAAAATTGGAGCTGGATTCCTCCGTGCGAGACGCTATTTGACTGTAGATGGTGGACAAGCAAACTTTGACGCCAGTAACCCAGGGAATTTTCAACAAATGACTGTAGATGGTGTCACAATGCCAGTGCCAGCGGTTCCACATTTTAATTTAGAAAATCCTTTTAATGGAGCCAGAAATACAACAGGTTACAACCTTGCAGAATTGTCAATTCCTGCAAATTTGACGACTTCAAGTGGGATCTATATCCAAAATCAATTCAAGATTGGGAAATTTTCTGCTTTAGTAAACTTACGATATGAATGGTTCTCAGATATCTTTAATTATGAAGGAGACGAACAAGAGTTTAAAACCAGTGCTTTTGTACCAAGAATTGGTTTAACCTATGAAGTTACGAATGCTATCAGTGTGTATGCTACGTATCTGGAAGGATTTCAACCACATACAAATACAGTTTCATTATCACCAACTGCGGAAGGTTTCTTTTGGTCTGCATCACCAAGTAGATTTGATCCTTTAGAAAGTAGTTTAGTAGAAATTGGAGCAAAAGGAGAATTCTTTAACGGAAAAGTATTTGCAAACCTTGCCATTTTTGACATCACTCAAAAAAATATTCTACTGGGAGACACTTATGATTTAGATAATCTCTCCACAAGAGGTGAACAAAGAAGTCGTGGTTTTGAAATGGACATTTCTGGTTACGTATCACCAAATTTTCAATTAACGGCTTCGTACGGTTTTACAGATACTGAAATTGCAGAAGATGCTGTAGAAGAATTTATTGGAGAACGCATTGGAGGCGCTCCACAGCATAATGCAAATTTTTGGGGACGCTATGATTTTATGAATACAACCTTAAAAGGCATCGGAATTGGTTTTGGTGCGCAATATGTGGACGAAAGATTTACTTGGTACAATCCTACGTATTCTATTGATAGAGTGCTTCTACCATCATATACCGTATTTGATGCTGCGGTATATTACAAGCCAAATAATACAGGCATCCAATTGACACTTAAGTTAAACAACCTATTTAATAAAACGTATTGGTTAGGAGGTTTGAATCCATCAAGATTAGGTCCTGGTGCACCAAGAAATGTATTGCTTAATGCAACCTACAAATTTTAATTGAATGAAAAATAATGCTATTATTTTAATTGGAACACAGTTTTTCAAAAAGACCTTTTATACCAAAGGTCTTTTTGTACTGTTATCAATTTTTCTTGCTGTTTTAGTATATGTTACTATTTCAGGTTGGAATGCGTATGAAGCAAATCATCATGTTATAGAACATCATCAAGAATCATCGAGAAAGAGTTGGGATGAAAATCCGGATAAACATCCGCACAGAATGGCACATTTTGGCACATTTGCTTTTCGTGCTCAACATCCTTTAAGCACTTTTGATTCCGGAATAGAAAGTTATACTGGAAATTCTATTTTTTTAGAAGCGCATCGACAAAATACAGCAAACTTTTCGGAAGCTAGTTTGTCCACAGGATTGGTACGTTTTGGTGATTTAAATATTGCCATGTTATTGCAATTAATCTTACCATTAATCATATTTTTTATTGGCTATGCTTCCGTCACGGCTGAAAGAGAAAATGGTACGCTTAAAATAATGTACATCCAAGGAACACCATTAAACAAAGTCCTGTTGGGCAAAGCATTAGGCTTGTTTCTTGTCTCATCACTTTTTTTCTTACCATCGCTAATTGCTTTGTGGAGTATTTCACTCATAGAAGACCATACCATGAATAGCGCAATCATTATTCGATCATTATTAATTAGTGCTGCGTATATACTTTTCTTTATGACTTTATGTTGTATCACAGTTATCGTTTCTGCTAAAAGTATAAATTCCAATAGTGCTTTACTGAGTTTGTTAGCAGGTTGGCTACTATTTTTTATTATCATTCCGAAAACTGCTCAAGTCATTGGAAACTCCTTATACCCTAACCTATCAAAAATTGAGTTTAAAGCTGTTATTGAAGAAGAAGTTACAAAACAAGGTGACAGTCACAATCCTGATGATCCATATTTTAATGCTGTCAGAGATTCTGTTTTGAAAGCTAATAATGTAACCGATGTAAAAGATTTACCTTTTAATTACAGTGGTTTTTTAATGAGCAAAGGAGAAAAGCAAACTGCTATTATTTATAATGATCAGCATAAAAAACTGATTAAAACCTATGAGCATCAAAACAGTATTACAGATAATTTAGTGCTTATAAATCCGTATTTAGCAATTAAAAATCTTTCGATGAGTTTATCGGGAACTGATTTTTACACCTATACGAACTTTTTGTCTCAAACGGAAAAGTACAGATACCAACAATCGCAATATTTGAATGATTTACAAATGAAATTCATTAGTAATAAAGCAAAAAGTAGCGAAGGAAAAATCAATGTAGTAGACAAATCGTACTGGAAATCAGCGCCAAAGTTTTCATATCAATATGTATCAATATCTGATACTATATACAATCAAATTACAGCCATCATTGCACTTATCATCTGGTTGTTACTCACCATTGTATTTATCACAAAGTTTTCTAACCGTTTTAAAATTATTTAGTCATGTATCCATTATTAATCAAACATTTCTTTAGATCAAAAACAGTATGGTTGGCTTTTGGTATTCTCATGTTTCTAGGAGTTTTAAGCATCAGTACAGGAAAACAATTTTTAAATCAAAAGCAGGCAACCATCGCAAAAACTGCTGAACAACAACAAAAACATATAGAAACGCAGACAAAATTATATGAAGATGACATAGGATTGCTGTTATACTATTTAAAATTTTCCTTTGTAAACCCAGTACAACCGTTGGCTGGAATTTCTATGGGACAAAGTGATGTAAATTCACATATTCAAAATGTGAGCATCCTAAATTTAGAAGGACAAAAATATGATACTGATTTGGTGAATCCAATGCGATTGCAAGTCGGAAACTTAGATATTAGTTTTCTCATCATATTTCTCTTCCCATTAATCATTATTGCTTTAAGTTTTAATATCCTTTCGGAAGAAAAAGAAAAAGGAACTTGGAAAATGATCACAACACAAGGAATATCGTCATTCAAATTTTTATTGAAAAAGCTATCGATAAGAGTTGTGTTTATTTATATCGTACTAAGTATATTATTACTCTTATCGAAAATCATTTTGGGTATTCCTTTCACTATTAACTTTTTATACATCGTTATTGTAAGCTATTTATATGTTCTGTTCTGGTTTTCCTTATGCTTCTTTATCATTCTTTTAAGAAGATCTTCTAACTCAAACGCTATTATTTTATTGTCCTGTTGGTTAATATTGGTAGTCTTTTTGCCTGTTTTGGTGAATAATTACGTAGCCAATACATATCCTGTTGAAGAAGCTTTTGCAATGACCATCAAACAGCGAGATGCCTATCACACAAAATGGGATACTGATAAAAAAGCTACCATGGAAAAATTTTATAATCATTATCCTCAATTTAGAAAATACCAATTAACAGAAACTGGTTTTTCTTGGCTTTGGTATTATGCTATGCAGCAAATGGGAGATGACGAATCAAAAGTAGAAAGAGATGCAATGTTCGATAAAATCAAAAAAAGAGAGGAATTGAGCGCTAGCATAGCCCAATTTTTTCCACCACTACAAGTTCAATTATCTATGAATAGTATTGCTAACACTGGCTTATCAAACCATATAGCGTTTTTGCATGAAACGACAAATTTCCATGAAGACATTCGCTTACAGTTATATCCTAAAATATTTGAAAATCAGCCAGCTTCTAGTGTCAATTGGCAAGAATATAAACCTATATTTTTTAAACCTCAGCACAGTTTTAATATTCTAAAAAGTGTGTTTTCTTTACTGCTATTGACCTTGATACTTATTGGCTTGGGAGTTTTTAGAAATCTAAAATACTTTCGTTAACAATACATGAAAAAAATAATGCTTTAGAAAATTTGATCGTAAAAATTCGCTCTCTAAAACAAAATAAACTCCTCATAGTGGGGAGTTTATAAAAGAGTGAAAGACCGGGTTTTCTTCGTCTGCGCTCAGCATAAACTTCTCTCCCTACATCTTTCTATAAATTTCACTATAATCCAAAAAAAAAGCCTTCCGTGAAGAAGGCTCTATAAAAGGGTAAAAGACCGGGTTCGAACCGGCGACCTCTGGAACCACAATCCAGCGCTCTAACCAGCTGAGCTACAATTACCATTTGTTTTGCGGATGCAAATATACATCATTCCCTTTCAACTTCAAAGGATTTTTTTAAATTATTCTAACTCCTTTTTTACATATTTGATTATGAAAAGATTAGCCTACATTAAAATTTTAGAAATATCACTTTACATGATTTATCCAAAGCACCCACAATGGACAAAGGGAGGACATCCTGTGCTTTCGAAAGTGTGATTTAATACAAATGTTTCCGGACTTATCTCGTATAAAGGAATCGCGATAAAGATTAAAACTAAGAGTACTGCTATTATTTTTGTACGTAATGAAAATGTACGTATGCTCGACTCATATTGAAATCGTAACGGATCGTGTAAATGTTCTTGCTCCATCATCTTTATTATTTTAATTTTTTGGTCCTTGTTTAAATTCAGTTGGCTCGTAAGGATACATCTTTAAAAAATAGAGTCCACACACAGCACTAGGTTCTTGTTTATACACATAATTCGCTTTAAAAGCGTCCGAACTGATAGTATACAAAGGAATCATCATAAAAATAACAACCAATACGATTGCCATTACTTTTTCTGGTAACGAGAATTTCTGCTTTATTGGCGAATTCTGTAATTGAAACGGATCGTATGAATATTCCTCTTGCGCTTTCATAATGTTTATATTAAATTATCTAATGAATCTACCGCTACATAACGTTCAACGGTGAATCCTTCTGCATGATCTACGCCTATTAAACGCCCTAAATCACGCGCTCTGTATATAATACTGTCCGTAAAGTTTTTGCTTGTAATTGGCGTTTCTGCTTCCTTACTATTTGGATCATAGAACTGAGAACTATACGCCATCACTGCATCCTGTTTTTTTTCTATAAATCCCGAAACATCTACGACAAAGTCTGGTTCTATATTTTTCCACTGAATATAATGATATACTTGCTTTGGTCGCCACTTTTCCTGCGACGTTCCATCCAATTCCGTTTCAATCTTTATCAATCCGCTTAAAAAACACGCATCGCTTACCAACTGACTTCCTTTTCCATGATCTATATGACGATCATCAATAGCATTGCATAACACAATTTCTGGTTGATATTTACGAATCATCTTGATAATTTCTAATTGATGCGCTTTATCATTCTTAAAAAAACCATCTGCAAAAGCTAGGTTTTCACGAACTGTTACTCCTAATACTTTTGCTGCATTTGCTGCTTCTATATCGCGTAAATCTGCAGAACCTCTTGTTCCTAATTCACCACGTGTTAAATCGAGAATACCGACTGTTTTTCCTTTGGAAATTTCTTTAGCAATGGTAGCGCCACAACCTAATTCTACATCATCAGGATGCGCTCCAATAGCTAATATATCTAACTTCATGCGTTGTTTTATTTTCTAAATGTAAAGTTACGTATTTTATTGATTTGTATTACGGATGGACGATTTCTACTTTAGCCATCGTATTTCCTTCCAAACTTTGTAAATGATAAAAAGTTCCTGGACCTCTCCACGCTTTTTGTATGTTAGAAGTATCTTTCGGAACCACCGTTTCAATTAATATTCCTGTAGCTTTTCCCGTTTTAGGCATTGCTGTATCACCATCATAATCTATATCTACACCAATTATTTGTGGAATTTTTGTATTTGAAATTTCACCTAAAATTGTCACTTTTTGTCCTACATGTGATGCTAATTCAGTATAAGAAGTTAATACCGCATTTTTTTCAGTGTTCTTGTCAGCATTCTTCTTAGCATTTTTATCTGTGGAATGACAACTGACTAATATAAAAAAACTCACAGCAACTATGTATATGTATTTTTTCATGATTTCGGTTTTGGTATTTTAAAATGTTAATAATGCTTAAATGAATATTCAATTTGTTTCAATATTGTAATGAGTTTCTCTAAGTGTTCTACATTATTGATTCCATGTGCTGGTGTCAAAATAATTTCTGAAACTTTTTTGTGTTTTGTTAGAATGTAAATTTGCTCATCAAGAATACTTTCTACAAATATTTTACTAACAACTAACATCTCACATATTTTTTCATCTCCTTTTATATCAAATTGTCTTTTTACTGCTTGAGGTATAAAACTGTTCTTTTTGGGAGAAAGAAAACTAATTAAATGATTCCACATATTTTTTGGATACATGGCAAATGTAGTTTGATAGACTTTATCTAAATATAATTTTATACGAGTTGGTTCCGCAGTTCTAGTAGCATCAGAAACTTCAGTAATATGAATACTAATTCTGCTTCCATCTATCAATACTATTTTATTTTGTTTTTGATAGTTATACTTTTCTATGAACTCTTCTATTACTGTCATTTAAAATTTGATTAAAAGTAGTAAAATAATGAGTCAAATCTCCATACAATTTGTTACAAACTCACTATGAATCAAAATGATATCATAAGCATAAATACTTATAAAAAAACCTCAATCATAATCAATTGAGGCTTTTATATATGATAGAATGAATTTACTTCTTCTTCGATTTTTTTATTGCTTGATTCAAATCTGAGATGATATCTTTTCGGTCTTCAATTCCTACTGAAAAACGAATCAAACCATCAGCAATTCCTTGTTTTTTACGTTCTTCCGCCGTTAGTAATGCATGAGACGTTTTTGTTGGACTCAACACTGTGCTTTCTACACCAGCCAAACTCATAGAAGGTTTGATGAGTTGGAGCGATTTAAAAAACTTCGACACATCGTATCCTGATTTCAATTCAAAAGACATCATTCCGCCAAATCCAGACATTTGCGATTTAGCCAATTCATAATCTTCATGCGATTTTAATCCTGGATAATACACTTTTGCTACTGCTTCATGTTTTTCTAAATAATTAGCAAGTTTTAAAGCATTCTTATTTTGCGCTTCTACACGAATTCCCAAAGTTTTCATGCTTCGTTCCAACATCCAAACGGTAAAGTCACTTAAGCTTCCACCAAGGTTTTTACCTAGTTGAAAAATTTGATTTATATGTTCTGCGGAAGCGGCAACTGCACCTGCCAAAATATCACTATGTCCTCCAAAATATTTCGTCGCACTGTGAATAATGATATCAATTCCCATGGTTGCTGGCAACTGGTTTACAGGACTCGCAAACGTATTGTCAATCATGCTGACTAAATTGTGTTTTTTAGCGAGCTTGACTATTTTTCGAATATCTGTAATCTTCAATAAAGGATTGGAAGGTGTTTCTATATAAATGACTTTTGTATTTTTTCGAATTTCCTTTTTAAAATCCTTGATCGCTAAACTTTTTGTGAACGAATATTCGATTCCGTATTTGTCAAATTCTTCCAATACCAAATTCATTGTGCCACCATACAAAGCATTTTGCAACACAATATGATCTCCTTTTTGCAAGAAAGCCAATAAACTAGTGCTAATTGCTGCCATTCCACTTCCAAAAATCATAGCGGCTTCCGTATGTTCTAAGGCTGCTACTTTTTTAGTTAAGGCTTGTTGATTTGGCGTATTAAAATATCTTGGATAGCGTTTTTCGTCAATATCATCAAAAGCATATGAACTACTTAAATATATAGGCGAAATAGCGCCTTTAAATTGTGTATCTTTTACTTCTCCTGTATGTGTACAAACAGTATTCAGTCCCAAGTTTTTATTTTTCATGCCTGTAATTTTTCGTTGCATCTAAATTACAAAACTGCTGTTTATAAACCTAGACTTTCACACCTTTCCAATTTCCTTTTTTAAAGACATACATTCCCACAATAGCAATTAAAACTTGTGCGCAGGTTATCGCCCAAAATACACCTTTAGGTCCTAAATCGAAATAAATAGCCATGAGATACGCAATTGGCAATTGGAATAACCAGAAACAGAAGAAGTTGATATATGTTGGTGTTTTGGTGTCTCCTGCTCCATTGAAGGATTGTATGACCACCATTCCGTATCCGTAAAATACATAACCCGCCGCAATAATTTGCAAACATAAAGCTCCATTGGCAATCACGATGGATTCATCAGTAAAGAATCCTATAATTTCTTTGGCAAATACCAAATACACAATAGAAACAATGCCCATAAACCATGCATTGTATTTTCCTGTTTTCCAAACGGAAACTTCTGCTCTATCTGGCTTTTTTGCACCTAAGTTTTGTCCGACCAAAGTAGCTGCTGCATTGCTCATTCCCCAACAAGGCAATAGTGTAAACATTACAACACGAATGGCAATGGTATATCCTGCTAAAACATCGCTTCCAAATTCAGACATGATACGCATTAAAACTATCCAACTAGAAGTTCCAATGATAAATTGTCCGATTCCGCCCAGCGAAATTTTTAAAAGATTGATCATAATGGCTGTACGCAATACCAAATCTTTAAACTTCACTTTAATCACACTCCAACCATAAAATAATACTGCTAATTGAAATAGCACTGCGCTTCCACGTCCGATGGTTGTTGCTATTGCTGCTCCTTCTACGCCAAAAGCTGGAATAGGTCCGAATCCGAAAATAAATAATGGATCAAGTATAATATTAAGTACGTTGGATAAAATCAAGGCTTTCATGGCTACAGATGCATCGCCAGCGCCTCTAAAAATCGCATTGATTAAAAAGAGCAACATGATGGTCATGTTTCCGCCCAATAGAATTTGTGTATATCCAAAACCTTCTTCTATAAGATCTGCTTCGCCGCCCATGAGTCCTAAAATTTCTTTGGGATATATGATTCCGATGATGCTTACAATACTTGCGATGAAGACACCTAAAAAGATGGCTTGTACTGCAACTTTAGAAGCTCCATCTGGGTCTTTTTCGCCAATTCTTCGAGCTACTAAAGCTGTGGCTGCCATACTCACACCAATAGCAACGGCATATACTAAAGTTACGACAGATTCTGTAAGTCCGATCGTAGCAACCGCATTGGTACTGACTTGTGAGACAAATGCAATATCTACAATGGCAAATATCGATTCCATCAACATTTCAAGAATCATGGGAATAGAAAGCATAAAAATTGCTTTGCGAATGCTTCCCGTCGTAAAATCGTTTTGAGTGCCTTTTAAAGCGTTTTTAAAATGAGAATATAATTGTTTGATTGATAATTTATGGTCTTTTGACATTTTGTAATTTTATATATTAGAATATAGTAACCCATTGAAGATTAGGCTACAAAAAAGGTCGAATTCCATCGACAGGTTCCGAATATATACTACTTACAGTTCCATAATGATACAAATATCGCTTTTTTTTCCGAATCTCCAAATTCTTCAAAAAAAGCGATATTTAAGTTATTTAGTTTTTATTACAAAATATCAGTTTGAGTATTGTTTGCATTTAAAGAAAACTAAATTAATTTTCAATCCAAGCCAATACAGCTTCGTCGTTTGGTAGCGTTTGTGGTGCAATTACTTTTTCCAATTCACCATTGGCGTTCAGTAAATACTTTTGAAAATTCCATCCTACTTCTGAATCTTGCAATCCGTTTTGTGATTGTTGTGTTAGGAATTGATACAACTCGTGCATATCATCTCCTTTTACAGAAATCTTTTCCATCATTGGAAATGTAACACCGTAGTTTGCTTTACAGAATGTTGCTATTTGCTGATTGCTTCCAGGTTCTTGCGCGCCAAAATTGTTTGCAGGAAAACCTATAATCGTGAAGTCTTTATCTTTGAATGTTTCGTATATATCTTGTAATTGCTCGTATTGCGGAGTTAATCCACATTCGGAAGCTGTATTTACAATCATCACTTTCTTTCCTTTTAAATCGGCTAATTTAAAATCGTTTCCAGCAATATCTTTTACCGTAAATTGATGAATAGATCCTTTTTCCATGGTTTTTTCGGGTGTTTTTTGAGTTGATGTTTCTTTCGTAGTTTTTTCTACTGCTGCAGTTTCTTTTGCTTTCTCTTTGGGTTTTGATGTGCAACTAATCACACAAACCACCAATACTAGCATGAATATTCTCATGAGGCTTTTTTTGTTTTGTGCAAAAATACGAAAGTATTTAGTTTCTAGTTCAATACTTTGTATATTAGATTTATGAAAGAAACTTTATCAGTTACCGTAATTGTTGTGATCATCGTGATTGGATTTTTAATCTATAAGCTTCCTGATTTTTTCCCAAACACATTCCGTCGTGGAAATTTTAACAATGATAATGACATAGATGCAGGTGATTATGATTTTTTTGATTAATTTATTATAAGATTCTCTGTTGTGTAACAAAATGCTAACTGTTTATCATGAAACGTAAACTCATTCTTCTTTTTGCTATACTACTACTATTTATTATTTGTATTTTTAAATTATCACAACATGTAAATATAAATCCTTTTAGAAGCGTTGGCGAATCCTTAGATTCTTTCAACAATGTGAATGTGTATTATAATGGATCCGTAAATCATGTTGAAAAAAGAAATCTCACTACAGATGGTTATAATTTAGGATTGCAATACCAATGTGTAGAGTTTGTAAAGCGCTATTATTACGAATATTTACACCATAAAATGCCTGATAGCTACGGACACGCCAAAGATTTTTTTAATCCAAAAATTAAGGATGGAGAACGCAATACACAACGAAACCTAACACAATACACCAACGGAAGTCGCGCTAAACCTAAAGTCAATGATATTTTGGTGTTTCAAGCTTCTTGGTACAATTCGTTTGGTCATGTGGCTATTGTCATGGAAGTCACAGAAAACTCAGTCACCATTATTCAACAAAATGCAGGTCCATTTAGTAGTACACGTGCTACATACGAGTTGCTTCATGAAGATCATCGTTGGAAAATTTCTGATAGCAAGATTCTAGGTTGGTTACGGAAAGAATAATTAATTCGTATCGTGATCATTCAAATCGTCTTCAGGGAAAATATCTTTCGCATTCACACCAAAGATTTTAGAATTTTCTGGAGAAATGTATGCAAGGAATATACTTATGGCAATTAAAATTAATATGATTAAAAGGTTCATACCTTATTAGTATAGTATACATACAATAAGTAACAATCTAAGGTTATTTTTAGCTTGTAAAGTGAACTATACACCTATAATTGTATACAAATTCATCTTTTCATTACCACCGTGTAAATCAGCACATATAAAAAAACCTTCTCCATGTTTAGAGAAGGTTTTATGGTTTTATTTCAACACTAAATTAGTATGCTGTAATAGCATCACAAACTAACTTGTATCTGCAAGTCAACGGGTTTTGCACCCAACGACAACCTTCTGGTGGAGCAGCCAATAATACAATTGGACATCCAATAGGTTGCGGAATGAGTGCGCCACCATTAATTGCTTTCTGTTCTGCTTTACTTAAAGCTTTTCCAATATTTAAAATTTGTTTTTTCATGTTTCAATACATTTAAAATTATTTCCACAACGAACAATTAAAGACGCCCATTGTTTGCGTCTGTTTTTAAAGAAAGTGATTGCGTTTCTGTATCGTTTAAAATGGAGTAATATCAAAGCATACTAATTTATACCTGCATGGTCCTATACTTATATAGTTACATCCTACAGGCGGTGGAGCTAATACTGGTTCTTCACACGGAAGATCGCCAATTGGAGTTGGTACTACGATTCCTCCATTAATAGTTTTCTGTTCCGCTTTACTTAACGCTTTTCCAATACTTAAAATTTGTTTTTTCATGATTAAATGATTTAAAGGTTCTTAATTTTTGGTTCTACAAATTACACCTTGAAGAATAATTTTACAATTAAAATTTGACTTTTATGATATTATTATAAAATTAACCTTACAAAATTTTTCAAGTTAGCATACAACTTATGGCTATTGATATACTGTTGAACGATGTTTCAGCCTGCAAAAGTTATGTTTTCATATTTGTCATTTCAACTTCCTATTCTCAACAATATTCCTGCTAAAACCAGCAAAAAGCTGCTATAAATAGTAGTTGTAGGTGTTTTTTTATGACTGCAAATTCAACGGTAAAAAATCCCCGTTTCACCTTTTTTTAATCCCAATTCAGCAGAATCTCCTTTTCTATATATGGATTCTGAAACATATTTGTGCATCAATTAAAACGAACAGCAAAAAACGACAGTTATGTTAAAAACTTTACTCAACACAATTTTATTCTTCGCAAGTTTCTCAATGCTTGCCCAAAGTACCATTACTGGAAAAGTAATGGACGAATCAAAGCAAATACTATCTTTCTCAAATGTAGTTTTGTATGACAGCAATAGTGACAAGGCACTCAAAGCCGTTATTGTAGAAGACGACGGAATGTACCGATTTATCAATGTAAAAAATGGAAGTTATATTGTAGAAGCTTCTCTTTTTGGTTATAAAACCGAACGTTCTATTGTATTGAATATTGATACGAAAAAAGAAGTGACTTTCGATTTTGTAATGAAAGAAGATATTCCTGAAAATTTAGACGAAGTTGTCATCGTAGCCAAAAAACCTGTAATTACACAAAATGCAGAAAAGTTAGTGGTGAATCTGGAAAACTCCGAAATGGTGAATTCGAATGTGCGTGATGTCATGAAAAAGATTCCTGGCGTCCTAGTAACTGGAAATAATTTGAGTTATGCCGGACAAAACAATCTGCGCATCTTAATTAATGGGAAGCAAACCAATTATATGGACATGCAAACGCTGTTGCGCGAAATGCCTGCCGATAATATTGCCAAAATTGAATTGATACAACAACCTGGTGCAGAATATGATGCGGACGGATCGGGCGCATTGATTAATATTATTTTAAAGAAAAATGTAAAATTAGGAACGTATGGAACCTTAAAAAGTATGGTCGGTTATGTAGATGATTTTACGTTTAGAAAAAGCGCATCGATTGCAAGTTTTAAAGACAAAATCAACTGGCAAGCTGGTGCGAGTTATTCGCGCGGTTCTTGGCGAGAAGATTTACAAATTATTCGTCGTGTTGGAGACGATGTGTACGATCAATTTTCACGTTCTCCTTTTGATCCTAATACCTTGCGATTGAATGCCGGATTGGATTATTACATCAATAAAAAACATTCTGCAGGAATAAGTGTGCAACGTGTTGGAAGCTCTTCAAATCGTGTTACGGACAATATCACAAATATTACGAGCAATGGAACCTTGGATGTATTGGAAACGGACAATCGATTTGAGCGTGATTGGACGTTGTATGTAATTGATCCGTATTATGAATATGATGATGAGAAAAATAAAGTAACGCTCGATTTTACGTATGTCGATTACAATTCTACCAATGAAAACAATCTTTTACAAGTGGGACAAAGTATGGTAAATTATGATAATCAACGTTATTTTCAAGATGCCAATTATAATATTTACACCTATCAAGCAGATTACAAACGAACTATAAACGATAAGATTTCGGTTCGCGCTGGTGTAAAACTATCAAATGTAGATTCTGACAGTGATTTGCAATCTTTGGTACAAAACAGTACAGGAGCATTTGTAAACAATCCGAATCAAACCAATCGCTTTTTGATTGATGAAGATATCATGGCAGCATACGCAAAAGTGAATGTTAAGCTAGATAAATGGTCTTTTTCTGGTGGATTGCGTTGGGAACAAAGTGAAACAACTGGAACTTCTCAAAACTTAAATACTTCTTTGGATAGAACGATTGCTAAATTTTTCCCAAGTTTGAGTGTTTCTCGAAATATTACCGACGAAATTGCTGCGAATGTTGCGTATAGTTACCGCATTCAACGTCCGTCGTATGAAACATTGAATCCGTTTGTATACTATTACGATCCTTTTACATTTGAACAAGGAAATCCGACATTGCGTCCTGCGTTGACAAATAGTTTCCGTTTTAACTTAACCTATGAAAATCAACCATTTTTTGGAGTAAGTTATAGTAGAACCGATGATACTCTTTTTGAATTGGTTTCTCAGAATGATGCAACTTCAGAAACCTCACGTTCTGTGATTAACTTGGCAAAAAACGAAAATTGGAGTTTCAACCTTTTTGCTCCATTGAGTTTTATAAAAGGATTGGAAGGTTATACAGGAGTTATTGTGAATTATAATCGTTTTATGTCTGAAAATCTAAATCCTGTATTAGATAATAAAAAATGGAACATGACTTGGTTTACGAGTGCTGAATATAAATTACCATGGGGAATTCAATCTGAAGTTTCTGGGTATTATACTTCTGGCGGATTTGAAGGACAAATTGAGTTTGATTGGGTTGCAGGATTGGATATCGCGTTTAGCAAAAAATTCATGAACGATCAATTAAAAGTAAGCGTAGAACTTGAAGAAATTTTAGATCGTAAGTTTAACGGCGCTATTAACTATGATAATATCAATGCCAATATCATTAGTGATTTTCCTCGTAGAAATGTGTTTTTACAATTGAGCTACAGTTTTGGAAAGAAATACAACAAGAAGAAAAATAGAAAAAACAGTGCTGGTGACGAAGTTGATCGTATTAAGACGCAACAGTAACCAGGTCTTGGGTCTTGGGTCTTGGGTCTTGGGTCTTGGGATAAAAATTAAAAGAAATCTATTTACAAATAAAAGTTATTTAACCTATTTTTAAGCACACATTATGGATACAAAGCTCAACAGATCGGATTTCATGCTTTTCGTTATTTTTTATGGCGTGTCTGTACTCATGGCGGTATATGAATACATCCAAAATGATAATGCTTTAATAGAATATTTTCTTGACATTCCAACATTTATTATACTAGATGTTGGAATGATATTAATCTTTATGTACTGGCTTTTGCCCGATTATATCATCAATAAAAAGAAATATGTACACTTTACTTTTTGGGCCGTATTGTTTATGATTATTGCTGGTTTTTTAGAAAATGTCATAGGATTTTACAGTGGAGGAAACGACTGGAGCAAGTTTACTTTTAACATTCAGAAGGTTATCAATTATATTTCAAATACTGCGGAAAGTATGGGATTGCCTTTTGGATTATTACTTGCGAAAAAGTATTATGAAAATCAAGTGGTTTTTAGCACGATTAAAGAAAAGCAAAAGGAAAACGAGTTGAAATTATTGCGTTCACAGATCAGTCCGCACTTTTTATTTAATAATTTAAACACGTTAGATGCTTTAATTGATAGTGATACGGAAAAAGCGAAAGAATACATCAATCGTTTGTCTTCGCTATATCGCTATTTAATTCAAACGAAAGATGCCGAAGTTATGGAACTCACCGAAGAACTGAATTTGGCGGAGAATTATATCTTCCTGATTAAGACACGTTTTGGAAACGATTACGATTTTACGATCACAAAAAATGTATCTCCAGAAGATAAATTTGTTCCTACAGGCGCCATTCAGACCATTCTGGAAAATATTGCAAAGCACAATCGTGCACAATATGGAAAAGCCATCAAAGCAGCATTGATAATTGACGAAGATTGGCTTACGGTTTTCAACACAAAAAGTACTCTAAAAACCAATAAAGATTCCCTAGGAACTGGCTTAAAAAATCTAGAATATCGATACAAATTACTTTCAGATCAAAAACCTGAAATTATAGATACTGACTACGATTTCACTGTCAAAATTCCAATTATAAAACTCAGTAAAGAATCCTAAATTACAGTTTGATGCGCATATTAATTTTAGAAGATGAAATTCCTGCTTACGAAAAGCTTTTGTCCAATTTGGAAAGCTATTTTACAGAACCGTTTGTACACGATTGGGGACGTTCTACTGAAAAAGCGCGCGAATTTTTAGCACAACAAACCTATGATTTTATTTTGTCTGACATTCAGTTATTAGACGGCATTTCTTTTGATGTTTTTAATACGATTAAAATCGATTGTCCCATTATTTTTTGTTCGGCACATGATGAGTATTTGTTTGAAGCATTTCGTACGAATGGAATCGCATATATTTTAAAACCGTATACGAAAGAAGATATCCGTCAGGCATTGAATAAGTTTCAATCGTTTTTTAAAGCAGAGAGCTACCAACCAATTCACGATGAAACGATTAGTTTGTTAAAATCAGCTTTAAAGCAGGAAGAAACCAACTATAAAAAACGTTTTGTCATTAAAAAGTCAAAAGGTATTCAGTTGTTAAATGTGAGTGATATTAGTTTGATAGAAGCTTCGGGCGATTTCTGTATGGCGATAGATGCTTCGGGCAAAAAACATCCCATTTCTCAGAATTTAGGCAGCATTCAACAGATGCTAAATCCTTTGAAGTTTTTCCGTATCAATCGGAGTCAAATTGCACATATAGAGTATATTGAAAACATTGAAAGTCATTTCAAAAACCGTTTGCTTATTCAGCTTTCTGGCATCAAAGAAAAAGTCATGACCAGTTCTTCTACGACTTCGGATTTTAGGAAATGGTTGGAACAGTAGGAACTATAGAATGTGAAATTTTAAATGATAAATTTTAAATGTTGAATTGCTTCGATCTTAGAAACTCCTTTTCTTCGAATAACAATTCGTCACTTTGAGTGAAATTCTGTCACATTGAGCGCAGTCGAAATGAAAGAATTTTGTATCGAGAAGTACTTGGAAATTTAAAATGATAAATTCTAAATGTTGAATTACTTCAACTCAAAGTAAATACTTGACTAGCAGGTAGAAAATAAAGCCCATGATACAGTTTTTTTGATGATTGGTGATTGTTATTAGTAAAACGAATGACACACAATCTTGTTACAACAAAAACTGTTTTTTATTTTTAGGTAGTAAAAAGCGTAAGAAATATGCATTTCATATGAAACTCTATCACATCTCAATACTCAATACTAAAACCTCAATACTAACAAAAAAACATCTAACCTTTCTTTTTCTTCTTGTAATGTATTTGGTAACGCCAATAACTCAATGCTCCATATGCTAGCCAAATTGTTGCAGCTGTATATACAAATGGTAATCCTAAAACAGCATCTCCTGTTGCATACGAGTGCAATCCGCTTAAAACAAAGTTTACTCCGAAATAGGTAAATAAAATAGACGCAAACGCTACGATAGACATCCAATTAAAGAACCATCGTCCACGCAATCCTGGTACCAATCGCATGTGTAATATAAACGCATATACCATGATACTAATTAACGCCCAAGTTTCTTTTGGATCCCATCCCCAATAACGTCCCCAACTTTCATTTGCCCACATTCCACCAAGGAAGTTTCCAATAGTTAACATGACCAAACCAACAGTAATCGCCATTTCGTTAATCGCCGTAATTTCCTTTAAGTTGAGTTCCATGCGTTCTTTGTTTTCTTTATTCGTCAGAATGATCAATAATAAAGAAACAACTCCAAGAATCATTGCCAAGGCAAATGGTCCGTAACTTGCTACAATAACGGCTACGTGAATGAGTAACCAATAACTGTCTAATACAGGTTGTAAGTTGGCAATATCTGGATCGAGCCAGTTCATATGTGCTCCCCATAAAATCATGGCAACCACAAACGTAGTCGCAGAAATGGTTAAATCGGATTTTCGTCCAAATAACAATCCAAATAACATGGTTGCCCAACCTACATAAATCATAGATTCGTAAGCATCACTCCAAGGTGCATGTCCCGAAAGATACCAACGTACCACAAGTCCGGCTGTATGACAAACAAACAATGCTACAATTACCCATTTGGAAATCTTGATCGCAGTTGATATTCCTTTTCGATCTTTAAATATTTGAATGATGATAAAGACAAACATTAAGAAACCTACCAACAAATAATACGTCATTAAACGTTCAAAAATATTGACTTTATTGTAGATAATTTCGGTTTCTATTTTCGTATCTGATGGTAATACTGCACTTCCCAGTTTTTTCTGATTGATTCGCAAGCTTTCCACCATTTGATCGGCTTTTTCATAATCGCCTGTTCGTTTTGCTTCATTTAGAAAAACGGCATATACTTTCAAAGAATTTTTCACATACATCTTGTACATGGAATCTTTTATTTGTGCAGCTTCTTTTGGATTGTCTATATAATTTTTGCTAGAAATCCATTTGTTATTTTCATGATTCGGCAATGGAAAAATTTTGATAATATCACCTTGTATCGCTCTACTTAATAATCCTAGCTTTAAATCGTATTCTTTGATTGCTTTTTCATACTGATTTGGTTTGTTGGTAGAATAAGCTTCTTGCGTGTACGAATTCAGTTTGTATTCGTTTTCTGGTGTAAAGAAATCCAGCATTGTCGCAAAATTATCACTTTTTTCAAGACCTATGATGTTACGAATACTGTCATGTTTTTGACGCTTTACACTGATAATATTGGCATTGTACCACATTTGTGGATATTGTATGATCGAAATCAACACTTGTTCTGCCGATAAACCTTTGTAAGTATTGGATTTACTTAGTTTACGAAGTAATTCTCGTGCATACGTATGCGCTGGTTTCATACGTCCATTTTCATCTTGAATGACCAAACGTGCAAATTTGTCTGCATGTTCTTGCGAAACCGCATTCGCCACGATAATAGAATCTATTTGATCATTTGTAAATGGTTTGATATCATGTTCATGTCCTTGTCCTGGCGCATGATCATGTCCTGCATGTTCGTCTTTTACTTCTTGAGTCGTTTCTGTTTGTACAGTATCTTTCGCTTGCGCTGAATTTTCTTGTGCAACCATTCCCAAACTAAAGAGTAATACAATAACACTTAATAGCTTGGTTTTTTTCTTTTTAATTTTTTCCAATTGCTTTTTTAAATCGCCAAAACGTGTGTGTCTGTCAAATAAAATTACCATTAAGGCTAAATACAGTAAAAAGTAACCTACATACGTAATATTTGTTCCCCAATAATCGTGACTTACAGATAAAATGGTTCCTTTTTCATCTTTGTCAAATTGTGCTTGAAAGAAACGATATCCTCCATTGTCCAGTACATGATTCATATAAATATCGTAATCAAAAGGCTCTTCTTCTTTATTACTTACAGTTACTTTACTCATAAACGATTTATAATTCGCTTGACTGATAGCTCCTGGATGACGTTCTGCAATAAAGTCATTCAATTTTATATTAAAAGGAAGTTTCAATCTTTCCGCACCATAAAATAGCCAAAAATCAAGTCCGCCCACTTTCACCTGTGCAGGCTTCATATCATATCCTTTTCCGCCCATAACGCGCACTTCTTGCGTTTCTCCTTGGCTAGAAATTTCTAGAATAACAGCATCTGCTTGATCTTTGAGTTTTTCAGGAGTTTCTACAATACCAATTTTTCCTTTTACTGCTGGCTCAGGAATTACAAATTGCAATCCTGCTAAGTTGTATAATGATCCTAATTGAAATGGTTGCAAACTGTCTTTATGCACTTTGTTTTGCATACGAGTTTGCATGATCATATTGGTTCCTTCAAACGGACTTTTCACCGTATAATTTCCATATTCGTCTGCCACAATATTGATGGCTCCATCTACTGGATTGTTGAATGTGATCAAAATATTGTGCAAACTTTGCGCTTTTGCGCCTGATTGTAAGAAGTGATTGTGTCGATTTCCTCCACCAGATTCTACAATTTTCAATAATTCAACACCATTTTCATCTGGAACAATTCCTTCTTCAGCACCTTGAATAAATCCTTTATAATCAATCGTAAAATCTTGTCCATTAAAATCTCTTTCCCAAGGAAAACCTTCTTGTACCCAAGTAGTTGGTGCAATGGCTTCTGGAGAGATTAGATAATCACCTTTCAGTATACGTCTTTTAGGTTCGCCATTAATTTCGCCATCTACCCAAGCTTTAATGTATGTTTTTTCTGAAAGAAATGTATTTTCAGTAGCGCCTTCACGAATTGGCATCACACCTTCATAACTGATATAACGTGTAATAAACGCACCCAAAATGATGAAGATAAATGACAAGTGAATGAGCAATGTTGCCCATTTTTCTTTTCGTAATAAGCGATAGCGGAAGATGTTTCCGAAGAAATTAATCATAAATAAAAGTATGATTAACTCAAACCACCACGCATTATAGACGTATATTTTAGAGGTTATTGTACTGTATTCACTTTCAACAAAAGTTCCTATTCCCATGGCCAAAGCGAATGCAAAGAAAAGAAGTGCCATTAATCGTGTAGAGAAGAGAATATTCTTAATGATATTACCCATTGTGTAGCGTTATCGTTTAGATCAAAATTTCAGTATGCAAAAATACGGTATTTTACATAATTTAATGTCTATTTAACATTGAATTTGTGCTGATATCGTTTATAACTTGAAATTATTCAGGAATATTCTAAGCGGAAGTATTTTTTAGGTGGTTTTTCTGGCTTCAAATAATTTGATATAAATGAACGTTCCCATTTTTCTGGCTCTGTTTTTGGCAATGCTCGCTTTATCGCCTTCAAAAAGTGCATCTAAAGTCTGAATCCAGTGATTTAGCCAAATTCCAAAGTGATGTTCATTAATAACATGATCAATCGCTTTGTCTACTTCAACATGTTTTTCTAAGGGATTTCCTTTGTATTTATTGACAAAGAATAAACTGCTTTCCCAAAAATCGGTCAAATGCTCTAAATGTGAATCCCAATCATGAATACGATTGTTAAAAATTGGTCCAAGCACTTCATCTTTTCTAATTTTCGCATAAAAGGTAGTAACCAACGTATGTACGTCTGCTCTATTTTGTATATCATTTTTCATGAATGACTTGCTTGTTTTTTGATTTCATACATACTTATCCACAACAATACTACTACTTTTATAATTTCGAGTAATACATAATTGATGTGTAAAATTGAATCTTCTACAGGTTGCTCTTGTACTATGTTTAGCGCTCTTTCATCTAAAAAAGGAAGCAATATAAAGGTCTGGATTACTATAATTCCGATCAGTACGTGCAACAAATAGCTTCTTTTAAAACTTCCTGAAGCCAATGTTAAAATCGTAAAGATTCCTAAAAAAATCACTTCTACTCTATTCAAAAAAGTAAACACAATTCTTCCAATACTCACACCAACACGTGTATCTACCAATTCGGATTGGAATTTGAGTGGCGCTTCCATAAAACTGATCGCCAACACCATTCCAACCCAAATTAGTGTAATTATATATTTGTGCACTTTCAAGAAATCCCACATTGGTATATTGGTTTTATCCTATGCTAAAGTATTCTTTTTTAATTAGGAACGCTTAAATGGTATTCACTAAAATGAAAAGTGTATTCAACACTAAGCTTATTATCAACATATTAAAAACCCATTTATCTCTTAACTGAGCTAATATTGCTGCATTATAAAATGAAGTAACAATGACACATAAAAATAACTGAGCTAAGCCAGAAATAGTGTCTAATCCATTCATTAAAATATACATCGCTGCAATTCCTCCAATACAACTTTGTAAGATAATTGTTAACGGAATATACATGGTATACTTGTCGTGAAACTCATTGTAATATTTTGCATATAATGTCATGGCGTGTATGTTTTTTTGTTCTGTACAAATGTCCACACTCTGCAAATTTTAAAATATGATATTGGTCATATTTAGCTTTTTTGTTTGAAAAAATGTGGTGAATTTCCGTTGGTTTTAGAAACAACAAATAGAAAAGTATTTACGGAATGTTTTAAAAATCGCAAAGTGTTCCTATTTTTGCCGAATGGTAACAGTGGTGATTCTTGGTGCAGGAAATATTGCGCAACATTTATATACTGTATTTCAAACTACAGAAAGTGTTCAGGTTGTTCAGGTGTACAATCGATCTAAAAAAGCGCTCAACTATTTTAATGATGTAGCAACAACTACTAGTTTAAAAAACTTGGTGGAAGCCGATGTGTATATTATCGCTGTGGCGGATGATGCCATTGCAAGCATTGCCAATAAGCTCCCTTTTACCGATCGTTTTGTGACGCACACTTCTGGAAGTGCAAGCATGCATGTATTACACAAAAAGAACCGTCGCGGTGTATTTTACCCATTACAGACATTTACAAAAGGTGCTCAGGTAGATTTTTCTACGATTCCATTGTGTCTAGAAACTGCTGAGAAAGCTGATTTTAAAGTATTGCAAAACATCACGGAAGCTATTGGAAGTACTTCATATAAGATTAGTTCTGAACAGCGTCGTGCCTTGCATGTTTCGGCAGTATTTGTGAATAATTTTAGCAATCATTTATACCGAATTGCTCATGAAATTTGCGAAGCCAACAATGTGCCTTTTAAAATTTTAAATCCACTGATTCAGGAAACTGCGCGTAAAATCAATACAATAACACCGTATATGGCGCAAACTGGGCCTGCAAAACGCGGCGATGAAGAAACAATTAACGATCATTTAGCAAAATTAGAGAAAGATATTCACAAAGAAATATATACATTGCTTACGCAATCAATTGCAAAAACGTATGGAAGAGAAAAGCTATAAAGAATACTTAAACGATATTACTACTTTTATTTTTGATGTAGATGGTGTCTTAACTGATGGAACTGTAACTGTAACCTCATCGGGAGAAATGCTACGTCGTATGAACATTAAAGATGGTTATGCTTTAAAAGCTGCTGTCACCAGAGGATATAATGTTTGTATTATTTCTGGAGGAACCAACGAAGGTGTTCGCAAGCGTTTGCAAGGTTTGGGAATTACAGATATTTACTTAGGCGCGCATCAAAAAGTGGTTCAATTAGACGAATATATTGCTAAGAAAAATGTAAAGCTCGAAAATGTGCTCTACATGGGCGATGACATTCCTGATGTTCCTGTATTAAAGCGTGTTGGTTTATCATGTTGTCCACAAGATGCTGCGTATGAAGTATTGGAAATTTGCAAATACATTTCACATGTCGATGGTGGAAAAGGTGCCGCAAGAGATGTAATTTCGCAAGTAATGCGCGTACAAGGAACTTGGGATAAGAATTTTGACGCTAAATACGATTAAACCAACAACTCATGGCAAAGTTTTTACAACTTATTCGTTTCCCAAACTTAGTCATGATTGCCTTGACACAATTCCTTTTTTATTTTTATTGGATAGTTCCTTTTGACGATCATCTATATATCTCAATAGATCTATTTAGCTGTGTTGTTTTAGCTACAATTTTAATTGCTGCAGGCGGAAATATTATCAATGATATTTTGGATGTAAAAACTGATCGTATTAATAAACCACACAAGGTCTTTATTGGTACATTTATTCCCAAAAAGAAAGCTTTTCCTCTTTATATAGCTATCAGTCTAGCTGGAATTGCCTTGGGAAGTTATGTTGGTTTTGCCATCAATCGGTATTGGATTTCCTTTATTTTTATTGGAATTGCGCTGCTCTTATTTTTATACAGTGCGTATTTAAAAGGTGTTCCTGTTTTAGGAAATATTGTGGTTTCACTGCTTGTTGCAAGTAGTTTATTGATTTTAATTGCTTTTAAGCTTGAATGTCCAGCAACTCGTGGCAAACATATTCACTTTTTCAATACAGTTTCACTCATTGCCATAAATGTATATGCAAGTTTTGCTTTTTTAATCAATTTGATCCGAGAAATGGTAAAAGACAATGAAGATATTAATGGTGATTATAATGCCAATATTTTTACATTACCAATCATTTTAGGAAGGAACAGAGTCAATAAAATTGTAGCGATATTAGCTGGAATTGTCATTCTTTTTATCTTATATATTATTAGTGAATATCTTAAAGGAAAAACGGTAACTACGATTTATGCCTTGTTTACCATATTATTGCCACTACTCTATTTTATCATTAAAATTTGGCAAGCAGATACCAAGCATGAATATAAAATGCTGTCGCTATTATTAAAATTAATCATGTTGTTCGGAATTCTATCAACGCTGGTGTATTACTATTTTGAGCCTTATGATGTTTTTCAATATATTCTGTTTTAATGTAAAAAATTATGCAAAACACACTTTCTTCAACATATCATATCATTTTAGCTTCAGGTTCGCCAAGAAGACAACAGTTTTTTAAAGATTTAGGATTGGACTTTGAAATTCGATTAAAATCTGTCGAAGAAGTCTATCCAGAACATTTGCAACATCATGAAATATCCGATTATCTAGCACAATTAAAAGCGTCTATTTTCAAAGACGAATTAAAAGCAAACGAGGTTTTAGTGACTTCTGATACGGTAGTTTGGCATGAAGGTGTTTCCTTAGCAAAACCGCAAGATGCGCAAGATGCATTTGATATGATTGCTGCTATGAGTGGAAAAAGTCACGATGTCATCACTTCGGTTTGTTTTACCACTGCAACTTCTCAAAAAGTGGTTCATGAAGTCACGAAAGTTACTTTTGAAGAAATGACCGAAGCAGAGATTTGGTATTATGTCAACAATTTCAAACCTTTCGACAAAGCTGGCGCATACGGTATTCAAGAATGGATTGGTTATACAAAAGTTTCACGCATCGAAGGTTCGTATGCTAATGTTGTGGGTTTGCCTACGCATTTGGTATATAAAGTATTTTCTGAGATTGAAAGTCTATTTCAATAAGGAATTTTCTTCAAACTATATTACTTCACAAAAAAAGTGATATTCATGTCGGATTTTGCGCAATTAGTTGTTCTACATAAGAAATGTGAAGACTGTATCTTATTCAGAACCATTCATATATAAAATGATACTATTCATACATCAATAATGTAATCTCACAGAAAAAATGCGGCATTTTAACATAACTTTATGTATCTTGATGAGAGATTCCCTAAAATAATCAACTTAGTGAAAAGAATTATACGTTTTTTTGTTATAGTAACTATCTTCTCTTCGCTGTCGTTATTGTACGCGCAAGAACCTCTTGAAACTTCAATGGATATCGCCGAAGTTTCTTATAGTGCTATGCCATTCCCAGAGGTAGAGACGATGATGAATAATGGTGGTGCATTGAGCGCTAACGCCAGTGCTATTAAATTACCCATTGAATCTTCAACGAATTTTTGCGGCGTAATTGCAGCTATTTTATGCGTTTTTATTGCCGTTATTATTAGTTTTCGAATTCGTAGGAACACGTTGAAATTGTTTTAATAGACTGTTAAAGCATTGCTTGTATCGTCGTTTTTAAATATCTTTATAGAAAAACGATGAAAGCCATTTCCCGACAACTCATTTTAGCTAGCATCACACTCGTTGGAACCATTATTGCCTGTTCTAATGTAAAAAGTGATACCGTAGCTTCGAATACTACTTCAGTTGAAACCACTACAAAATTGCCTGCACAACCAACTTCCGAAGCTTTTAATAAATATTGGTATGCCGGTCAAGCCGAACTTACTTCTTTTGAATTGGAACAAGCACGCTATGGCGAAATTCACAAAGGAAAAGCTGTATTGGTATATGTAACTGAGGATTTTAATCCTGAAAAGCAAGTCAAAGCCGATCAACAAAGAGCAAATAATGTCCCAATTTTAAAATTGAATGCAACAAAAAAGTTCTATACAGGTGTGTATCCTTACAGCGTAATGACAAGTACATTTTATCCTGTTGCCAACAATCAACATGCTATTAAAGTGACTTCTTCTATGCAGGAATGGTGTGGTCATGTATTCACGCAATTAAATAACAGAGACAAATTTGATGTGGAATCGTATTCGTATTTTGAAAGTGAATCAGATCAAAAATTTTCTTTAGACAAAGTCCTTTTAGAAGATGAATTATGGACAAAACTCAGAATAGATCCTTCTAAATTACCTTTAGGAACACAGCAAATTGTACCTGCTTTTGAAGTATTGCGCATGAAACACATTCCGCTAAAAACCTACGAAGCCAATGCTACATTAGAAAGTTCAGAAGGTGTTTCTACATACACATTAAACTATCCAAAATTGAACAGAAAATTAGAAATTTTATTCAATGCTAGCTTTCCTTACGATATTTTGGGTTGGACAGAGACTTCTACGAGTGGTTATGGAAATTCAGCAAAAGTATTGACAACTAAAGCAACCAAGATCAAACAGTTAAAAAGTCCGTATTGGTCTAAAAACAGTGTAAAAGATAGTGTTCTCAGGAAAAAATTAGGGTTATAATTCCTACAAAACAAGAGAACATATCACTGCAAACCACTAGTGGTTGTACGGTAAAACCGTAAGCGAAAGTTTCGAAATTTCACGAAATTTAGAATAATAATCTGATAAATTATTTACTAAGTGTATTTAAGTCATAATTCCACGCTTAACCTGCTGGCTTAGATATCATCTCATTAGGAAAAGGATACGATGTGCCCTCATTGTATCCTTTCTTTATTTTTACAACTATTTTAATGGAATTCTAGTTTGAGTATCCAAGCATGTCATCAATTGTATTTACGGTAACAGAATGATAGTTTGGTCGTGCTTTTGTATAAATACGTATTGCTTCTTCCAATTGATCATTACGTTTGAAGGCTTTGTATAAAGTAGAAACATACCAACGACGCCCAACAGTCATCAAAAAGTTTTCAATCTGCATATCTACATTATTGGCATGATAATCATGGTTGATTGCTTGTTCAAACCAAACCATCGCAATATATGAGTTGGTCGCAGACGAGAATTGACATGCATTGTCTAAAGCAGTGAACTTCTCTATAGAAATCTCTTTAGGAATGTTTCTGATGAAATGAATCTTTTGCTGAATGTTCCAATCTTTCTTGCATAAATCTGTAGCATTCAAGCTTCCTTCTTTCCAGTTTGTAATGGCTTCTTCTACTTTTTGAAACTTATCGGATACAATTTTTGCGGCGTTTGAAGGAATTCCTGCTTTGTATACCCAATCGTTCACATTAAACTGAACCTTGTTTTTTTCTAACAATTCTGCATTTAAATACGTTATAAACTTCTCCGTAGTCATGGTTGAAAACGCATGTTTATTAAAATACTCTTTTAAGAAACTATCCATTTTATCGCGTCCCACCGTTTCTTCTAGCGTACGCAAAAACAAATAGCCTTTATCATAAGCAATACTATTCATTCCGTCATCAGGATTTTCTCCTTCTAAATTTAATTTTAAATGTGTTGCTTCTGGCTGATCGTGAAAGTTTTCAATTTCTTCTGCCAAATCTTGTCTTCCGATAGAAGCCAACATATTTGCATATTCTTTTCCATACAAAGCTTCCATGATACGCATTTCAAAATACACTGTAAAACCTTCGTTCAACCAGAAATCGTTCCATGTAGCATTGGTTACTAAATTCCCTGACCAAGAATGCGCCAATTCGTGTGCAATTAAGCTTGTCAAACTTCGGTCGCCCGCAATCACGGTTGGCGTTGCAAAGGTCAATCGTGGATTCTCCATTCCGCCAAACGGAAAACTTGGTGGTAATACGACAACATCAAACTGATCCCAGGCATATTTTCCATATAAATTCTCTGCGGCATTCACCATCTTTTCCATATCTGCGAATTCATAGTGTACTTTATCAATCATCGATTTCTCTGCATATACACCAGTTCGCGGACTAATTTCTTTATATACCAAATCACCAACGGCTAACGCAATTAAATACGGTGAAATTGGTTGTTTCATATTGAAAACATACTTTCCGTTATCACTTTTTTCTTTCGGATTCTCCGCACTCATAATCGCCATTAACTCCTTTGGTACTTTTACGTTGGCTACATATGTTAAGCGTAATTGTGGACTGTCTTGAATAGGAATCCATGTACGTGTTAAAATAGCTTGTCCCTGCGTGAGTAAAAACGGATGTTCTTTATCGGCTGTTTGTTGCGGATTCAAAAATTGTAATGCTTCTGTTTTATCGGTAGTTTCATAACGAATAGCTACTGTTTTGGCTGCTTTCGTAATCGGAATCGTCAATGATTGTCCTAATATCGGATTATCGGCACCAAGTGTAAATGACACTTCTTTTCCATCTACTAGTGTTTGATGAATCTTTAAGTTTTTCGCATCAAATACGATTTCACTAGCATTGGTACTTTCAATAGTATATGTGGCTGTTCCTTTGATAATTTCTTTTTCAAAATCTACCTCAACATCTAACAATAAATGTTTCGCTACAGCTTCATTTGGTTTTGCATACGAATGTGTATCGTTGGCATAAGAGTTTGTTGGTTTCATTTCTTTTTCGGTTGGTGAACAACTTACTACACATACAGTAAGGAGTACAAAAGCAGCTTTCTTAAAAATTGTCATGAATGTTTTGTATTTGGTATGAAGATTTTATCGATTTTCTCAAAACTACATAAAAACATTCAATTAATGCAATTTACCCTTGCAGGGGTATTCTTTGGTGCTATTTAAAAAAATACATTTGAGATATAAAAAATAGTACTAATTAACCTTAAAACAATCCCTATGAGTTCAAAACATGTAAAAGCATTTTATAGTGAAGGCAGATATTCATTAGAAAATGATTCTTTCGACTTATTTACTGAAATTCCAAATGTTCAACTTTTCTGTGATAAAGGAAAAGCATATTCACTGGGTCAAGATTCTTATTTTGATATTTCTTCGAATCAAATACCTTGTTTACTAAATGTATTTAAACATGGACACCCATCGCACAGGTTAAAGTTAAACCAAGAAAACTTAACTTGGGTTTCCGACACAGAAAAGCTTTCATCTGTATTTGAAGATTTAGATTTTCCTATTGAAAAAATACTTGTAATTACTGTACATGATGAAGATTTTCATATATCGCACACTGAGACTTATAAGATTTTTATTAAAAAAAATGTAACTTATGACTTTCAAAATAAGAAATATAATTTTCTTATTAATGACTTAGAGTACTACCTAAACAAAAATATTTCATTACCTGCTAATGAAGAACCAAGGACTGTTTCTGGCGGTACCATTGACCCCATTTTCTAAAAAATAAATACTGTGAATTATTATGACGAAATCAAATTTAGTATTGCTTATTTTCTTTTTGGTGCGGCACGTAGCATTTTCTCAAAATATTACTATTGATTCTCTTTTAAAAAAAGATAATTTTCAAGAAGCAGCCTTAGAAATTCAAAAAATGAATAGAAACGACTCAGATAATTCACAGTTTCTATATTATTCTGGCAAACTTGCTAGAGTTAAAAAAAATTATATAAAAGCGCTTCATTTTCTAGAAAAAGTTGATTCTACAAAAATAACAGATGAAATAAAACCATATTTTTTTAATGAATTGGGTGATACTTATCGCTTTTTGAATCTTGAAGAAAAAGCATTCAAATTAAAGATCAAAGCACAAGAATTATTTAAAAAACAAGGCAAAGCTTCCGAATCCAACGAAATAAATTATGATATTCATTATTTACTATCTTCTCAAAATTTTTTAGAATACAATGGTAATTTATATTTAGATAAATATTTTAAAAATGCTAAACTATTAGGTAACAATCAGCAACTGCTAAAAGTTAATTTAACAATCGGCGCATTTAATTCAAAAGAATCTGAAAAAGATTCTTATTTTAAAAAAGCACGTGAATATGTCTCCAAAATAGAATCTCCTTCTTCGTACTACAGATACTACAACTATTTGAGTCTCTTTGCACGCAGCAATGATCATAGACTAAAATACTGTGACAGCGCACTGTTGTATGCTCAGAAGTTAAAATCTCCTGAAAAAATGGAGTCTACTTATAAAAACTACGCTGTGACTTACAGAAGTATGAAAAATTATGATATATCGATTTCATTTTTATTAAAAGCAGATTCCTTGCCAATCAAATCGCATTTTTACAATAGAAAGAGAATATTATATGAGTATTTATCAAAAGATTATGAAAGTGTAGGAGATATTGATAATGCATATAAATATCTTAAATTAAAGGTCCAATACGATAATCGATTCAATACAGTTGATCAAAATTTTAAATTAATATCACAAGCAACGATTTATATTGAAGAACAAAACATATTACTTAGAGAAGAAAAATTAATTCAAAAAATCTTACTTATTGTATCTTTCATAATCATCATATTAATATCAGTAATAACATATTTCATCAATCGAAATTTAAAACGAAAAAAGTTATTAGTAGAAAAAGAAGAAGCTCTAAAAGCGGCTCGTATTGAAACTATTTTAAAGGAGCAAGAAATTCAAAATATTGATGCTCGTCATGAAGGTAGAGAAAAAGAAAGGAAACGAATTGCAGAAGATTTACACGATGATTTGTGTAGTTTACTCTCAACGATCAAACTTTATTTTCAAAATATGAAGGTGCGGAAAACGCAATTACAAGTTGAAGAAGATAAATTAATGAAAAAAGCTAATGAGTTATTAGACGAAGCCTATCAAAAAGTTCGAAATATTGCACATGTAAAAGATGCTTCATCTAATATATCAGATGGATTGGTAGTAGCCATTACAAACTTTGCTAAAAAAGTAAGTGAAAGTGAAAACTTAATTGTTGAAGTATTACATCATGGAATGAATCAACCTTTAGAACCCGAAACCGAAAAGGATTTAAGAAGAATTACAACAGAATTAATTACAAATGCCATGAATCACGCAAAAGCTACCGAAATAGAAATTGATATTAACTGTGACGAAGAAATATTAAGTATCGTTGTTGAAGACAACGGAATTGGTTTTGACCCTTCTAAAATAGATACTACTAAAAAGTTAGGATTATATGGAATTCAGAAAAAAGTAGAAGTAATGAAGGGTAAAATAACGATTGATTCTAGTGCAAAAAGTGGTACTACTGTCATTATTGAAATACCTATGAAGCCATGATTAAAGTAGTTATAGCAGAAGATCATTTATCATTCATTGAAGGTATAATGCTATACTTTGAATTTAATGATGAAATAAAAATTGTTGACTCTGCAGAAAATGGGCAAGATTTACTCAATATATTAAGTAAGAAACAAGTTGATGTCATTGTTACTGACATCAGAATGCCTCTTGTAGATGGAATAGAAGCTACTGAAATTATTAGACAAAAATTTCCTAAAATTAAAGTGATTGCGTTCACAACTTTTGATGAACCTAAAGCAGTGTTTAAAATGTTTCAAGTTGGCGCCATGGGCTATTTGCTTAAAAATTCAAGTCTTGAATTTTTAAAAAAAGCAATCCTGACTGTCTATGGAGGAGATACATTCTACGATCCAAATTTGTCCTTTGAAAATATTTCAGATACGCATAAAAAAGAAAAAGGAATCCTTACAAAACGACAAAAACAGATTCTCGAACTCATTAGGCAACGTAAAACGAATAATGAAATTGCAGAAATTCTTCACATACACAAAGATACTGTAGCTACACATCGTAAAAACATGATCAAAAAACTAAACCTTAGCGGTGCTAATGCGCTACTTACATATGCCTTAAATATGCGTCACGATTACAAATAAAATACCCTCGCAACGGTATTGTCTCTTCTTTTTTTGATGGCTTTCTTTACAGAAACTAATTAACTGAAAGTTATGAATATAGATGAGATCATTAAAAAAGAAAAACTAAAAAATACGCCATTCAGTATTCTTTTGAGCCTAAAGGATAAATTTGACGATAACGAGATTTTAGATGAAATCTGTAATCATTTCGAATTTGGTAGTCAAGATTTATTTTTTGAGAGTCTAAAAAAGTTCTTAATAAGATATGGAGAAAGTCTGAGTTTGGGTAATGGTCAAGCAATGGCAGATCAAATAAAAAGGAATAATAAAAAAGCAGAAGAATCAATTATAATGACCTGGGGCAGACCAGCTTTTATAGTTAGAGATAACAAAATTAACTTCCCTTTAAACTTCGATAATGTTTGGCAACAACGCTTCAAAAAATTTGAGCATAATGTTTGTAATGCTATACCTAACGTAGGCAGAATAGAAATTAAAAAACACCCTAATAGTAATTGGATTGGAACTGGCTGGCTTATCAAAGGGAGCAATATAATAGTAACAAACAGACATGTTGCACAAAAATTTGCATCATTACAGAGTAATCTCTCCTTTGGGATTAATAGAAACTATCGAGGTGAAGAATTAGAGGTTTTTATAGATTTCAAAGAAGAACATTTACCTAAAGATCTAAAACAATTTGATAGTATTAATAGTGAAATATTTACTTTTAAGATTACTAGGATAATTCACATCAATGAAAATGATGAACCTGATTTAGCCTTATTAGAAGTGTCTAATAATAATCCCTATGGAAAAAAACTACCAATTGGATTAGAAATAGCTAATTATCATTCAAATGCAAAAGATACAGTATTTGTAATAGGTTATCCTGCATACACCGATGAAAATCAAGTAAAAATATATGATTTTATCTTTAAGGACATATATAATGTTAAACGATTATCTCCTGGAGAAATATACCCTTCTAGTGCGGCAGAATACATATACGAACATGAATGCAGCACTTGGTATGGAAACTCTGGATCTCCCATAATAGATTTACATACAGGAAAAGTTGTTGGTATACATTATGCTGGTGCAAATCAAGAACTAAATAGAATCAAAAGTAATTGGGCCGTTAGGTCTACATATCTAATTGAACTTCTTCAAGAACTAAAAATATTTTTCTAATCCTCAATCTTTTCAACTAAAAACTAATTAGCCTATGAAAAAAATTACATTCAATAATTCTTCATACAAAAGTAGAATTCTAAAAGACGCAAAAGATATTACCGCAGAAAAAGATAATTATGAACGTTGGGGATTTTATCAAGTAATTAATAGTAAAGATGATCCTGAAAAAACGTTTGATGAAGTATTAACCGATTATAAAACCCAGAGAGTAGAGATACTTGATAAAATTGACAATGTATATATTACAGATCTGGAAAGGTGTAACAATTACATTAAAACTATTGAAGAAGATATCCAAAAACAAAAAGTAAGACTTCAAACATATGAAGACAATATAGAAACATATGTAGAAGAACAAAAAAATATTGAAGCAGAAATACAAAGTTTGGAAACTCGCTTGAATGAGTACGTCGAAAAACTAGGAAAAAAGAAAGCAGATCTTATAAAAATTAGAATCAAAGAAGTAAAAGAAGAACTGGAAGAACTTACCAAAACATTCAAAGATATTACGCAACAAAAATATGATATCAACAAACGAACCTTTGATGAAAACAAAGATGCACTGTTAGAAGAAGCAAAGCTATTTAAGAAAATGGCAAACTATTATGAAGAAGCATATGACAGAGTTCAAGAGAACATTACCAGACTTTACAATAAAGGAGTTACACTTGGAATTGCTAAGTTTTTTTTAGCAACAGGTGTATCTGCAACGGCAATTTCAGGTTGGTTTTTTTCAATTTTCTCTTCTAAAAAAGAACTAAATAGTGATGGTTGGCTCTTCTTTATCTTAAACTCATTGATGGAATTTGGAAATGGTATCAAAGACGATGAACCCTTTAAAAGGTGGCAATGGTTACTTATTCTTATAATAAGTCTCATTACATTACTAGCTGTCATTGGTTTAGTAGCATGGATTTGTCAAAAACTCATGACAACGTCTCTTAAAAAAGATGAAGGTTATCATAACCTAAAAGTGCAAGCCAACTGGGAAGATGCTATACAATTTGACAAAAAGATAAAAGGAAACTCTTTTTATGATATGTGGTTACAACTCCTTCCCTATTTTTTAATATTCGGAATCATATATATAGTCATTCAATCCGGAAGTGATATCAAAAGTCTGAAGCAATTAGATAAATCATTATCCGGACAATTAACAGGTAGCATCTTATCGTTGATGATTGGAGGACTCATTTATGCTTACATCATCAACATCATAGTTCCGAGATTTAGAACAAAATCCAAAGAATCATATCAAAAAGAAAAAGCATTGCAAACTCCTATGTCAATGCTACTTAAAAATATAGAAGTTGTACTACTATTTGTGGCACTAATCATCACATTCATAATCATGTTTATAAACAATGAGCCAGGCACTATTGCACTCTTGGGGTTTGTCATTACAAGTATCATTACAGGATTTTTACTTGGAATTGGATTACGCTATAAAGGTTTACTAACAACAAGAAATAATATTGAATATGACTTAATGTGGTTTCAAAATCAAATAAAATACCGAAATAGACCAATTCCCTTATTTCTAACAAGTTCAGAGAACAGACTCTTCAAACAAAAATACCTTACACTACAAAGAGAGCTCATGAAGTTATTGATTTTAAAAACAAAATCGATACGAAATGTGTGGCAAGCGCCTTCAATAATAGCCAGAGGTAAAGCCTACAAACTCTACAATAAGTTAGCAAACATCATAAAAAAACAGGACAATAGAAACAAACCGTATTTGAGCATTTATGAAGATATTATTTTTCCAGAAGAAAAATCACTTATTGAAAACCTTCAAGGACAATTAAGATCAAAAGATGAGGATCATACAGAATTAGAAAAAATAATCACCTCTATACGAGAAGAAAGATCTGAATATCAAAAAGATAAGAAAAAAATCATGAAAAATCTTATGGAAGATATTGATGAGAGGCGAATGGATATTTCGCAACGAACAGATTTATACCGATTGCAAATTAGAGACTATCAAGAAGAAACGCAATATCAAGAAACTGCTTTACATGCTGGATATGACTTAGCAAAATGGTTCATTCAAAACAGTTTAAACTAAAAAAACGATGAAAGACTTTTTAAAGAAAACATTTGGATGGCTTTCTAAGCCAAAGAATACAGTGGCGAATAGTAAATTATATCCTAATTTACCAAGTATGAAAAAATACTTTGGAGATGCATTAAATATAAAAAAAATTGATCAAGATGCTGAAGTGTCAAAAACACTTAAAGAATTTTTAGATACCATCAATGAAAACGGACAACAATTTCGATCTATAGGAGAAGATGACGGAACATATGGTATTGTAGAGAATTCTATGAAAGAAATCATGCGCAATATGGCCGCAAGTTTACGAAGTTATATTGAAACTATTTTTATAGGACTTCGAGATAGTATTAGCTCTCAAAAAGAAGATAAAAAAAGCTTTGTGGAAGATGCTAAGAAAGAATATACTTCCAATGCAAATTATTTAGAGAAAATGACCAAAGCCTATCGTTGGAAACCTAAATCATTTTCTTTCAAGATGGGATTATTTTATTTTATAATTGGTTTTGTCCTAATAGCTGCTGATGTATTCATGCTAAAAGGATTTATAAAACAAGGGTTTGATGAAGGTACATTAGAAGCTCTTTTAATTGCTTTAGGAATCGGATTAAGTACAATTTATATCAAAATTTTCTTTGATATGTATCTTTTCCCTTCTTTGGAAAAATCAGTTACTCGCTTCAAAAAAGAAAATCTACCAGGAGTTGATGGCAGTAAAGAAGAAATTAGTACTGTAAAAAGAACATATTATTTTCGTCTCAGCTTTCATTCAATAGTACTATTAATTGTCATTACTACATTAATTCTTCTTGCATATTTAAGATTAGAAACAATGGAAGATGCTGCGAAAATAAAATATGAAGATATGAATTATTCATACTCTGTAGTCATCAAAATCTTATTAATCTTCATTTCTCTTTTATTTCCTGTAATTGGAGGTATCAGTTCAGCAGTCGGATTAAATAAAATCCAAAACTTTTTAGTGTTTGAAAGAGCTAGAAAACAATACAAAAAAAGTCAAAAAAAATTAAGGCTTGCCCAAAAAGAACTGAGTGAACTTCAAAAACGCCTACAAAATTGCGAAAGCTATGTAAAATGGTGTGAAATCAACGGATCATTCATTCAAAATAACACTGACTTTTTTTACGCTTGCTATCTGCACGGATATGAATTAGGTTTTAAAAAACAAACCATTAACATGGATTTATTCCTAAGAGCTAAAGAAATGAGAAAACATCATGCCGCTAGAAAAGCATTACTTAAAACGCCAATCATAAACAATTAAAAAACTAAATTATGAATATTAAAAATATAAAACGAATTAGCCTGTCCATGCTTTTCATATCATTCTTTTATGGATGTGATTTTTTTATTACAGAAACAGAAAAAAAACCTAAATATGAAGAAATTATCGCTTTCTGTGATATGACAACTAGCTTGGACTCTGCCAGTATTGAAAAATTAGCTAAAGATGTACAAAAGATGATCAAAAATGTTCCTGTAAATACACAAATAAATATCTACCCTATTAATGATAATACCTTTACAGACAAGATTTTTTTCATTCCTAATAAAAATATTGATGAATCATCAAATAAGGGAGTTCTAACGGCTCAAAATCGCAGAAAAAAATATATTGATTCTGTAAAAAACATAATCCTTACAAAATATAAAGAAGTTAATAAAAATGCTAAATCTGAATATAAAAGCTGTATCATTTCAAGTTTAGAAACTGTTTTTGATATTGTCAAAACTAAAAAAAACAAAGAAAATGTACATGTGGTCTTTTTCTCTGATATGATTGAACAATGTGAAATTTCACAGGTTGGAAAAATGTACATGTGCAGTAGTGAACGAAATCCTAAAAAAGACGATCTAATTCAACAAGTTCAGGAAAAATATACACCAAATTTCAATCTAAAAGAACTTGTTGACAATAGAATTACAGTGATTATATCTACCAACTTAAAACAACAAGATAGGTGTCTTCAAGAATTTGAAAGAAAAGAAATTTGGAAAGAAGTATTTAAAAAAGTAGGATACTCAGATAAAGATTTTACATCTTTCCACTTCAATCAAAATTCAAGAGATGATTGGAGTACATTAGGGAAGTAACCAAATGTTAAGTAAGGTATTTCCGTACCAAGCTCTCATTCCTTTTTTATAAATTTCTGATAAACAAAAAATGAAACTATCATGAAGAAAAAAAGTTTAAAAAATTTACAATTGAATAAGTATTCAATTTCCAACTTAAAGGATATACATCTAAAAGGTGGAAGAAGTAATTCTGTTGATTGTCAAACGCAAGATATAGATGTGTGTGATACTGATCTAAATTCTTGCTATTGGTTGGTATGTCCATTTTCGAATCAAGCAGACACTATTTGTGTTTCTGAAGCGTAATTTTTAAAGAGAATCCTATAAAAAAAAGAAATATCAGAAACCTACAACTTAATAAGAATTCTATTTCACATTTGGAAATGAATGCTTCGAAAGGCGGATATCAATCCAATAATGGTTCTTGCTTTTGGTAAGATTATCCATCTGCGGAAGCAACTCCTTTTGCAAATGATTGCTAAAAAAACAAATGACTTATAAATTCTAATATTTAAATTAAAAACCATGAAAAAAAGAAATCTTAAAGTATTAAAACTTAACAAAAATTCCATTTCTAACTTGGAAAGAACTGCTGTAAAAGGTGGGTATGAATCTAATAATGGTTCTTGCTTTTGGCAAGATTGTCCGTCGAATGATCCTGACTTTATGAGCGATTGTTACTGTCCCTACAATGGTGGCGGTGGCGGTGGAAATAATACTAACGGCTGTCCTACACAGGCAAATTGTGGTTCTGGCGGATCTTGTTATTGGGAAGATTGTTAAGAAAGATAACCAAATTAATTTTTAAAACGAAAACAGATGAAAAAAAGAAATCTTAAAGACTTACAGCTCAACAAAAAGTCTATTTCAAATTTGAAAACGCATACATCAATTGGTGGACGCGAATCTAACAACAGACAATGTTATTCTGAACAAAACCTTACAGCTTGTTACTGGGACCCGCGTTGTGTAACTGTTCATCCAAGACTTTGTAATTAAAACAATTTAGCTATCAATATTTTACAAAATGCGAACTTCGGTTCGCTTTTTTTATACTAAAAAGAAAAGCGATCCAAAGATAGTTTCAAGGGTACTTACACAAAAAGCAAGTTACTTTTCCTCTACACGTTTTGTTTTTCACAGGACTAACTCCACTTGTAATAGTCTGATATTCAAAATTTTAATTTTCTTTTTTTCATACTATCTTTTTTTAAGTTGTGATAACTATAGAAGTCAAAAAAAGCAAAATAAAACATTGTACTGACGATTGATATATTGTCTAGTAATACATCTGTTGGTTTTTCAAATCCATTTCGACGAAAGTTAAAGAACGTTAAAAATAGACGTCAATACATGAACTTTTCTATTTTTGATCCTAACTGAACCAAATATGTCCTAATGAGAAAATTATTACTGTTTATTTTCGTGACTTGTGCCATAGTTTCTACTAGTTCTGCACAAAAACCAGATAAACTTTCCTCCAACCAAATCTACGAGAAAGTACAAAAATTGAACTTCTTAGGTTCTGCACTTTATATCGCAGCACATCCCGATGACGAAAACACGCGTTTGATTGCCTATTTATCCAATCAAGTAAAGGCGCGAACTGCCTATTTATCACTCACACGTGGTGATGGTGGCCAAAACTTAATTGGTCCTGAAATTCGCGAACAATTAGGTGTTATTCGTACCCAAGAATTATTAGCAGCGCGTCGTGTAGATGGCGGACAACAATTATTTACACGCGCCAATGATTTTGGCTATTCTAAACATCCTGATGAAACGTTGGATATTTGGAATAAAGATGAAGTGTTGAGCGATGTAGTATGGGCAATTCGAAAATTTAAACCAGACGTTATTATCAATCGTTTTGATCATAGAACGCCGGGAAGAACACACGGACATCACACAACGTCTGCAATGTTGAGCATGGAAGCTTTTGATTTGGCAGGCGATAAAACAAAATATACTTCTCAACTTTCCGACTACGAAGCTTGGCAACCAACACGCTTATTTTTCAACACATCTTGGTGGTTTTATGGAAGTCGTGAAAAGTTTGAAAAAGCAGATAAAAGCAAAATGCTGAATTTTGATATTGGTGTATATTATCCGCTCAAAGGATTATCTAATAACGAATTGGCTTCTATGGCGAGCAGTCAACACTTATGTCAAGGTTTTGGACGATTGACTTCGCGTGGAACTCAGCAAGAATATGTAGAGTTTTTAAAAGGAGATTTTCCAAAAGATAAAAGCAATATATTTTCAGGAATTGATACTTCTTGGAATCGTGTAAAAGGCGGAAAAGCCATTGGAAATATTTTAGTTGCGATTGAAAAAGATTTTGACTTTGTAAATCCTGCTTCTCATTTACCACAATTGATGAAAGCGTATGGAATGATTCAAAACTTAGAAGATGAGCACTGGAAAACGATTAAGCTTGCTGAAATTGAAAACATTATTCAGGCTTGCGCCGGATTGTACTTAGAAGCTTCTGCAACAGCATCAAGTGCTACACCAAGAGCAACAATCGCAGTTAATATTGAAGCATTAAACAGAAGTACATCATCTATCAAATTGGTTTCAATGACTTCTACAAGTGATCAAAAAACTGCTGCACAAAACTTAGATTTATCAGCCAATAAAAGAGAAAATCTTAGCCTAGATATAAATTTAGCTACAGATGAGTTTTCAGCTCCATATTGGTTATTTGAAAAAGGAACTTTGGGAATGTACAACGTAGCCGATCAACAATTACGTGGATTGCCAGAAACTCCAAGACCTGCCATGGTAAAATTCAATCTACAAATTGAAGGAAAGCCAATTACGATTACCAAACCTGTAGTCTATCGTTATTCAAAACCAGACAAAGGTGAATTGTATCAGCCTTTTGAAATTTTACCAGAAGTTACAGCTAATTTTAAGGATAAAGTTATCATTTTCTCAGATGACAAAACCAAAGAAATTCCAGTAACAGTAAAAGCTGGAAAAGATAATATTGACGGATATGTTTCTATCAAACATCCGTATAGTTGGAAAGTATATCCTGCAAAGCAAAAAGTGAATATTCAACAAAAAGGAGACGAAGTAACTTTAATGTTTACGGTAGTGCCACCATCTACACAAAGTGAAGGTGTATTAACTCCAGAAGTATTTATTGACGATAAAAAATATACACAAGCGCTGAATGAAATTGAATACGATCACATTCCGAAACAATCGGTTTTATTGCCAGCGGAGACGAAAGTAGTTCGTTTAAACATTCAGAAAGGCGGACAATATATTGGATATATTCAAGGTGCTGGTGATGCTATTCCGGAGAGTTTACGTCAAATTGGATACGATGTAGAAGTGATCAATCCAGCTACAATCAACGCTGAGTCGCTGCAAAGATACGATGCGGTTGTTGTGGGAATTCGTGCTTACAATACTGTTGACGAATTAAAATTCAAACAAAAATATATTTTAGAATACGTTAAAAATGGTGGAAACGTAATTGTTCAGTACAATACCAATCGTCGTATCAAAGTAGAACGCGACGAATTGGCTCCGTATAGTTTACAACTTTCCAGAGATCGTGTTACTGACGAAAACGCAAAGGTGGAAGTGATTGCTAAAAATCATTCTCTTGTAAACTTTCCAAACAAAATAGAAGCTAAAGATTTTGAAGGTTGGGTGCAAGAACGCGGATTGTACTTTCCAAACAGTTGGGCAAGCGAATTTACGCCAATTCTTTCTATGCATGACAAAGGAGAAACAGCCAAAAAAGGAAGTTTATTAGTTGCCAAATATGGAAAAGGAAACTATATCTATACAGGATTGAGTTTCTTCCGTGAATTACCCGCAGGTGTTCCTGGTGCTTACAAATTATTTACCAATATGATTTCTATCGGTAAAGGGCAAATTGTGTCAAAAAAACAACTAAAAAACTAAGCCATGAACACTGAAAAATTCGTTTGGAAAAAAATGTATACGATCATTTTGGTAGCCAATTTAGCGTATATCCTTTTCTTTTATCTAATCATGAATATATTCTCCTAACCTCATCATATGCAAGCATTAGACTGGACTGTATTAATAGGAACATTGGCCGCAATTGTTGGTTATGGAACTTGGAAAACACGCGGAAGTAAAAACTCCGAAGATTATATACGTGGTGGAAGCACTACAAAATGGTGGACGATTGGTTTGTCGGTAATGGCAACCCAAGCAAGTGCAATTACCTTTTTATCAACTACAGGACAAGCCTTTAGTGACGGAATGGGATTTGTACAATTCTATTTTGGAGTTCCTATTGCCATGGTGATTATTTGTATGGTGTTTATTCCACTATATCACAAACTCAAAGTATATACAGCGTATGAATTCCTAGAAGATCGTTTTGACTTAAAAACCAGAAGTTTAACCGCAATTTTATTCTTAATTCAACGTGGATTAGCCGCAGGAATTACCATTTTTGCTCCTGCCATAATTTTGTCAATTGTACTAGGTTGGAACCTGATTACGCTCAATATTATCATTGGAATCTTAGTAATTATTTATACTGTTTCAGGTGGAACAAAAGCCGTAAGTGTAACGCAAAAACAACAGATGTTTGTCATTTTTGCGGGAATGTTTGCTGCATTTTTTATCATTTTAGATTTAATTCCGGATGAAATAAGCTTTACAAGTGCGCTTGATATTGCTGGTGCGAGTGGGAAAATGGAAGTCTTAGATTTTTCATTCGATTTAGACAATAGATATACTATTTGGACGGGAATTATTGGAGGAAGTTTCTTGGCACTCTCCTACTTCGGAACCGATCAAAGTCAAGTACAACGTTATCTTTCTGGAAAATCTGTCAAAGAAATGCGTTGGGGAATGATGTTTAACGGACTGTTGAAAGTACCAATGCAATTTTTCATCTTATTGGTGGGAATTATGGTATTTGTATTCTATCAATTCAATCCTGCACCTTTAAACTTTATTGATGCTTCCACTGAAAAAGTATTGGCTTCAGAATATAGCGATGAATACAAAATATTGCAGGAAAAGCAAGCTGTATTATTCGATCAGAAAAAAACAGTAAGCATTCAATTAGCAAAGTCATACAATGACGCTGATAAGAAACAATTATTACGTTTAGATAGTATTGAAAAAAGCCATCGTGCAGAATCAAAATACCTTATCAAGCGTACCATTGATGCAGAATACAGTGCTAAATATGATAAGCTTTCTGCAGAAGTCGCTGAACTCAAAAAAGATCCTAGCAGTGAAGCATACAAAGAGAAAAAAGCGGAACTAAAGACTTTATATAAAGATGCCGCAAAAGACAATGAAACCAATGACCGTGATTATATGTTTATCTCGTTCATTTTAAAATATTTACCACACGGACTTATTGGGTTATTATTAGCAGTAATTTTATCCGCAGCCATGTCGTCTACAGCATCAGAAATTAACGCATTGGCAACCATTACTTCTATGGATTTATACAAACGAAATCTCACGGAAGAAAAAGATGATGCCCATTATGTAAAGGCAACCAAACTATTTACTTTAGGTTGGGGAATTGTGGCTATTATCATTGCTTGCTTTGCCAGTTTGGCCGAAAATTTAATTCAATTGGTAAACATTATCGGTTCTATCTTTTATGGAAATGTCCTTGGAATTTTCTTATTAGCTTTCTTCTTTAAGATGGTAAAAGGAAATGCTGTTTTTACGGCGGCTTTAATTACGCAAGTGCTCATTATCGGCATTTGGTATATTGACATCATGCCGTTTTTATGGTTAAATTTAGTTGGTTGTGCACTCGTAATGTTCATTGCAATCATACTACAATCCATGAAAAAGAAAGTAGCCTAAATTAGTGCATGTTCAAAAAATAGTTTATTTTTTCAACGCAACCTTTTGTGTTTATTAACATCATTGATGTGTAAACCGAAACCGAAACTATGAAAAAACGAACCCTACTGATTATTGCATTAATCTGTATTACATGCTTTCAAAGTTGTAATAACGATGATAATTTTGACACACGTACTGTACCAAATCTTCAAACCCAAGAAGACATTTTACGTGATGAAGAATTCATTGCTGAAAACTTTGGAGGATTTACCACTGGAAACTTCTTTGGAGTTGTTCAAGATCTAAATGAAGCAAGACTAAACAATGTACAAGTTACTATTGGAAACAAAACTACATTTACAGATCGTAATGGTATCTTCTTGATCAAAGATGCAGATGTCTACGAAAACTTCGCATACATCAAAACAAAAAAAGAAGGCTATCTTGATGGTTCTAGAGTTGTTATTCCTAAACTTGAAGGGGAAAATAGGGTCATAATTTCAATGTATAAAAAGGAAATTGTAGCTTCTATAAATTCTGGAGAATTTTCAACTGTATCCTTACCCAATAGAACAAAAGTAAACTTTAGTGGTGGTTTTGTGCGTCAAAATGGAACTACGTATAACGGACAAGTGGATGTGGTTTTAAACTATCTACAACCAAATTCAGTAAATACATTTAGGCGTATGCCCGGAAGTTTATTCGCGCAAACTACAGAAAACAATGCTGTAAGCTTAGAGACCTTAGGCATGATGTCTATCAATTTATTTTCTCCTTCTGGAGAAGAATTAAATATAAATCAATTCAACCGTGCTACGCTTGAATTTCCTATTACAACAACTAATGCTCCTGACTTTATACCTTTATGGTATTTTGATGAAGAAAGAGGTTTTTGGAAGCAAGAAGGACAAGCTGTACGATTCTCAAATATGTATGTCGCCGAAGTTTCACATTTTACATGGTGGAATTGCGATTTACCATTAGACTTCATAAATGCCTGCTTTTCATTATCATTAACAAACACGGATGATGCAGTACCATATCATGTCATTATTAAACGTGCGGTAGGTTCTGGAATTTTATATTATGGAGTTATGACTGCCAATGAAGGAATTGAATGCGGTTTAATTCCAAGAAATGAAGAAATTAGAGTTGAAGTATACAGATCCTTAGGGATTTGTGGAGGCGCTCAAATTCATACTGAAACACTTGGCGGATATGCAACAGATACAACTATCAATGTTTCTTTTTCACATCAAGAAAATCAAGTTACAAATATTACCGGAATGGCGACTAGTTGTGACGGAAGCCCTATCACCAACGGTTACATTTATATAAATGACATAAATACTTTTGTGATCGATAATGGAATTATAGATATATCAGTTCCTTATTGCGACGATACAGCAGCAACGATTCAGCTATTTGATTTTGACTCTAATCAATGGACTATCATTGAAGACATAACACTTACTCAAGAACCTATTAACTTAGGAAATATAAGTGCTTGCGATGCTTCTGGAGGAATATTCAATGGGAATCTAATATTATCAACACAACAAGAGGTAAACGAATTTGGTGCTTTTGGAATTACTTCTATCAATGGAAATTTAACTATTGGAAATGAAAATAATAACACAGACATTGTCGATTTAAGCCCATTAACGACTATAGTATATATTGCTGGTGATTTGAAAATTGCTGGAAATGAAAATCTAACAAGTTTACAGAGCTTAGGAAATATTACGAATATTGAAGGTGATGAACTCCTTATTAAAAACAATTCTTCAATAACATCATTAGCTGGATTTGATGGTTTGTCAAGTATTCATACATTGACTATTGATAATAATAATGCGCTCACATCACTTGTTGGTTTCTCAAGTACTTTTTCAATAGATCTGAATCTTAATATTTTCAATAATAACAACTTAACTTCATTACTAGGAATCGAAAATTTTGGATTGAATTCTGAAAAAAACTTACGAATTTCTAATAATGATGCATTAGAATCATTACAAGGTGTTGAAAGCATTTCTCAAATACAATCTATAAGTATTGAACATAACGATGCATTAAACTCGTTAACCGCTCTACAAAATTTAACACAAATAGTAGATTTAGATATTAATGATAATGATGCACTGACCACATTAGTTGGACTAGAACAGATAACAGAAGTTAGAATCTTATTAATATCAAACAATGATGCTTTAGAAAACCTAAATGGACTTGATAATTTAGTGTCCATAACTCCAAATATTTTGAGCATAGTAAATATTGGTGCAAGACAATGGGAGAATTTTTGTGATGCTTATATAGATGGTCCTAATCCAAATTTGACCGATTTTTGTGCTATACAAACGTTAATAAATAGTAACGAGTGGAATATAAATGGAAATTCCCGATGTGCGGTTATTGTAAATAATGCCTACAACCCTACGTTACAGGATTTTCTTGATGGCAATTGCAGTCAGTAATTGTAAGCAAATAATACTGTTTTTTGTATTTTATACGCAACCTTTTGTGTTTATCTACATCATTGATGTATAAACCGAAACCAAAACTATGAAAAGAATACACAAACTAATTATTGCATTCGCATGCATTGTATGCCTACAAAGTTGTAACGATGATGATTTTAACAGCGGAATTGGAAATAATCCAGGAACGGAAACGGAATCGCTGAGAGATCAACAATTTAAAGATGAAAACTTTGGAAATGCTACGACAGGTAAATTTATTGGTAGAATTGTAGATGACGCTGACAATCTGCTTCAAAATGTACAAATCTCTATTGGAAATGCTACAACACTTACAGACCGTAACGGAATTTTTATTTTAAATGATGTTCCTGTTTTTGAAAACTTCGCCTATATAACAGCTCAAAAAGAAGGCTACATAAACGGTTCACGCGTGGTGATTCCTAAAACCAATGGAACTAATAAAATTGACATTGTGATGTTTAAAAAAGTAGTCACTGAAACTGTCAATTCAGGAGAAACTTCTACCGTGACATTACCCGATGGAGTTGAAGTAAGTTTTAGTGGTGGATTTGTAAGACAAGACGGAAGCACTTATAATGGTCAAGTTGAAGTAGTATTAAACTATGCTGCTCCGAATGTTGTTGCTACTTTCTGGCGAATGCCTGGGAGTTTATTAGCACAAAACGAAGCTAATGAAGCACGCAATTTAGAAACCTACGGAATGATTTCTGTAAATTTATTTTCTCCTGCTGGAGAATCACTAAACATAGAAGAAACCAGTCCGGCAACACTTAAATTTCCTGTTCATTACACACAAACTTCAATTGCGCCAGAAACTATAAATCTATGGTATTTTGATGAAGAACAAGGGTATTGGAAAGAAGAAGGTCAAGCTGTAAAATCTGGCGATTTCTATACTGCTGAAGTTACACACTTTACTTGGTGGAATTGTGATGTTCCTTTTGACTCTATTGAATTTTGTTTCAATCTAGCTCCTAATGGCGCTACGCAAAGCACACCTTATTATGTAAATATAAATAGAGCTTCAAACAATCAATTAATATTTTCTGGGAATGTTTATTCAGGAGGATTTGAATGTGGATTAATTCCAATAAATGAAGAAATTACTGTTTCTATCTTTCAAGTCGCGAGCTCTTGTTTCGGGCAACTCATAGATACACAAACGTTTAGTGGTTATGCTACCGACACTTCCACTGAAATCTCCTTTACTGAAGGATCAAATTTATCAACAACCAATATTACTGGAACTGCCAATAATTGTAATGGAAACCCAATTACCAACGGATATTTGTATGTCGATGAATACAATTCATTTTCTATCACAGATGGAACTATTAATATTGGATTACAACATTGCGAATCGCAAACTGCGACACTTCAGTTATTTGACTTTGATGCAAATCAGTGGACAATTATAGATAATGTCCCACTTAATTCGCAAAACTTTGATCTAGGCACTATAAGTACGTGTGATGATTTTGGCGGTATTTTTAATGGAAACGTTACACTATTAAGTCAACAACAAGTCAATGAATTTGGTGCTTTTGGACTTACTGGAGTCAATGGGGACTTCATTATTGGAAATCCGAATGCCTTGACAGATATTGTAGATTTGACTCCTTTAGCTTCTATTACAGAGATTACAGGCAGATTGGCAATTATAGGCAATGAAAACCTAACTAGCTTTCAAGGTTTACAAAATATTTCAAGTGTTGAAGGATATCAACTCTTAATCAAAAATAATCCTGCGATAACATCGCTTGCAGGATTTACAAATCTGTTAAGTGTAACTAGTCTAACAATTGATGGAAATAATGGATTAACATCATTAGCAGGCATTCATAATAACTTTTCTGTAGTATCAGAAGTACGAATTATGAACAATTCAAATTTAACTTCATTACAAGGTATAGATGCTTTAGGATTAACTACTGAAAATGATTTACGAATTTCCAATAACGATGCTTTGATGTCTCTAGAAGGCGTTGAAAACATTACTCAACTTCGATTTTTAACGATAGAAGATAACGACGCATTAAACTCAATGGCTGCTTTCGAAAGTTTAACACAAGTACTCGATTTATATCTTAATAATAATGACACGCTTGTTACTTTAGTAGGATTAGAACAGCTCATGGAAGTTAGAAGCCTGATTATAATAAATCATGAAGCATTAGAAAACTTAAACGGACTTGACAATTTAGTAACATTATCTCCAGGTGGTTTCAATTTTATAAACATTGGAGCATCACAATGGGAGAATTTTTGTGATGCTTACATTGATGGTCCTAATCCAAATTTGACTGATTTTTGTGCAATACAAACATTAATAAATGCTGGTCAGTGGGATAATAATGGAGCCAATCAATGTGCAGTCATTGTAAACAACGAGTACAATCCTACATTGCAAGATTTTATGGACGGAAATTGCAGTCAATAATATACTATAAAAGGAGTTTGGTTAGTTTTTAACGCAACCTTTTCAAGATTTATGTATCCATAATATATACCTTAGAAAACAACTATGAAAAAACTAACCAAACTAATCTTTGCATTGATATGTATACTTTGCATACAAAATTGTAAAGATGACGACTTCAATACTACAGGAGATACTACTAGTTCAGAAACAGAAGCTGTCAGGGATCAACAATTCAAAACAGAGAACTTCGGAAATGCCACTACTGCAAAATTCATTGGTTCCATTACCGATACATCTGGAAATAAATTAGAAAACGTACAAATCATAATTGGAAATACAACAACGTTAACAAACAACAATGGACTTTTTATTTTAAATGATGTAGATGTGTTTGAAAATTTCGCGTACATCAAAGCGCAAAAAGAAGGCTACATCAACGGTTCCAGAGTTGTATTACCAAAAACGGATGGTGTAAATATTATAAACATTGTACTTTTTCAAAAAGATGTTGTTGCAACGGTTAATTCTGGAGAAACTTCGCAAGTATCCTTACCAAATGGTGCAGAAGTCAATTTTGGTGGCGATTTCACTACAGCAACTGGAGAAGCGTATACTGGTCCTGTAGACGTTGTTTTACACTATATAACTCCAAATTCAGAAGAAACATTTACACAAATGCCTGGAAGTTTATTTGCACAAACAGCTACCAATGAAGCCAGCGCTTTAGAAACGTATGGAATGCTTTCTGTAAATCTTTTTTCTCCTGCTGGAGAAGCATTAAATATCAACAGTAATACTCCAGCAAGGATTGAATTTCCAGTGGATGAAAGTCAAACCAATATTGCGCCAGAAACTATAAATCTATGGTATTTTGATGAAGAAAACGGATACTGGAAAGAAGAAGGGCAAGCCGTAAAAGAAGGAAACAAATATGTGGCAGAAGTAACACACTTTACATGGTGGAACTGCGATATTCCTTTTGATTCCATTGACTTTTGTTTTTCTATAAATCCACTACATACAGACGCTACAATACCTTACTATGTAGTGATTACACGCGTGTCCAATAATCAGATAATCTATGCAGGAGATATATATGCTTACAATGTAGAATGTGGCTTAGTGCCTAACAATGAAGAAATTTCAATAAACATTTACAGTAGTAGCGAAACCTGCAACACTGAACTAATACACTCTGAAACACTTGGTGGTTATACCACTGATACTACTGTTGATATTTCTTTTACTGAAGAAGTTACTTCTACATCCATAACTGGAATCGCTACAAATTGTGATGGTGATCCAATTATTAATGGATATGTTTATATAGACAGCGCAAATACATTTAGTATTACCGATGGCACAATTGATATTGCATATTTAAATTGTTCCCCTGAAACAATTATTATTCAAGTGTTAGATTTCGATACAGGAACATGGGCAATTATAAATAACGTTACCGTAAATGGCAATGCTGTGAATTTAGGAACCATAAGTACTTGTGATGATACAGGTGGTACTTACAATGGAAATGTTGTCTTAGTAAGTCAAGAAGATGTAAATAACTTTGGCTTGTTTGGTTTTACAAGTATTGACGGTAATTTACTTATACGTGATTCCTTAGACGGATCTACAAATATTACAGATTTAACTCCTTTAGCAACCTTAGAAAATATATTTGGTGAATTGGATGTTGTATTCAACCCTTTGTTACAAAATCTAAATGGACTACATAATATAACAACGATTGATGGTTTTTCTGGCATCACTAATAATGAAAGTTTAACAAATTTAGATGGATTATCTAGCTTGACAAACGTTCGGAACTTAGTTATTGTAACCAATCCTGCCTTAACATCAATTACAGGATTGAGTAATTTAACAACTATTGATGTTGGCTTTTCTGTTGCCGAATGTAACTCATTAGTATCCTTAGCTGGTCTTGAAGGAATTACCAGTTTACGCTCATTAGAAGTTGATTATAATAATGGACTGACTTCAATCTCTGCATTACAAAACTTAACATCTTTAGAAAAATTATTTATTGAAGGTAATAACGCATTAACAAACCTAGTCGGATTAGAACAAATTACAGCATTAGAAATTATCAGAATCGCTGATAATAATGGATTAATGAGTCTAAATGGATTGGAAAATCTTGTATATGTTGAACCCAATTCAATTTCTGCACAAATATATATTGGAGTAAGGTTCAATGGAGCAAATAGTCCTCCAGCTGCAGCTCCTAATCCTGATTTAACAGACCTTTGTGCATTACAAAACTTGTTTGTAAACGGTAATGGAACGGATCCAAATATTGAAATATTCATAGAAAATAACGCCTACAATCCCACTCCACAAGATATCATTAATGGCAATTGTAGTCAATAAACTCAAAATATAATTTTATAAAAAAAGCCTTTCCGTACTTGTGGAAAGGCTTTTTATTTTAACAATTTCACTACTGTGTAGATTGGGATAAATCATAATTATTTACTGCGGAAGAAATCTCATAACCCAAACGCAATCCTTCGGTACAATCCATCCGAATATGAACACCTAATGGAATTCTTGAATACGCATTTTCTTCAGCCATATCTGTAAAAGTATCAAACGTTCTCGGTGTTCCATTAAACTCCGTTCTTCCTTCATGCGATCGATCTGTAAAATCGATAGTGTCTCCAAACTCATCAATAAAAACGCCTGCTGCAGCAGAAGCAAAAGTAGAATGTCCTGATGGATATCCTGGAAAAGAAGGATTTGGCCAAAAAATAAACGTGTACAAGTTGGTTTGAAAATCTGGATCGATAAATTCTTGAATATACACACTAGGTCGCATCACCATATATTCATATTTATCTGCCCATGTAGAAACGGCAGCATCGTTCAATGAAAAGCCTAGTTTTAATAATAATACTAACGAATTTTCAAAATCCAAATCATACTGAGCTATCAATTGATTAGCGATCGAAATTTGTCTTCCCGGCGGACTCATCATCAAGTTTTCTACATCATCTGACCAAAATTCTGCAATCCATAACTGCTCATTATTTGTACTTTTGGCAGTATTATTTACTGTATATACTTCTTGCATTTCTGCGTAAAAATCACTCGTTGTATCTTCACTATATGATATTGGTGGCGGAATACTTGAGGTTTCATCAGCAGAAATCACAAAAGTTCGTACCGATGCCCAATATGGAAACCAAGCGCGTTCTTCATCGGCACTATAGGTCCAAAATCCTTCTCCTACTGGCGGTTCATACGAACTCGGTTGCGGATCTACTATTTGAGCTTCCGCTTCGGTATCTGTCTGACTATACGCAATTGTACGTTGTGCCACGTAATTTCCCCATTCAATAGAATTTTGCACAACTTCATTTGTCAAATTTTGAGAAAGTGCTGTTTCTTTAGCATCCTGTAAAACAGCTATTTTACTATCTACATCAGCTTGTACATTATACATAAAATGATCCATTACGGTCGCATAACAAGCATTCAGTGCTAGATTTAGGTCAATATCATCTTCTCTCCTATTAAAATTGATATTAAACCCTTGAAGTCTATCGGTATTGGAAGTATAACCATCCATATTTGCGACTGCGGTTTCATACGCAGCCAAGTGAATATATGCCAATGCTCTTGAAGTTGCATTTGGTCGCATCCCAGAAGCATATCGATCCAACTCTAGCCATAAATCATTCCATTCGGTAATGGTTTGTGTTGTAATATCCGTTACAATTATTGGGTTTTCTGAAGAAGTATCCGTGATGATGTCATCTGCATCATTGGCGCATGAATTTAAAAATACAAAAGGCAATGCTAAAAGCAGTACAATTCTAAAATTTACTGTTTCCATAGTTAGGTGTGAATTTAATTAAACAAAAAGCATCACTTCAATGTTTCGTTGAAGTACTTGCCTTTTCAAACACATATTCGGCCGCTATAAAATGTTGAAAAGAGTAGAATTCTAGTCCATAGTTATATTTTTTGGAGTTTGTTTTTATAGTACACCAATCGTATGGGTTACTTTGTATTTAGTGACTGAAAAAAAATAAAACTTGTGCAAAAGACTTGTTTTAACAAAATAATAACAAAATCTGGAGTCATAATAAGAGATCTTTCAATTTTTGAAAAAGAAAACAAACTACTAATAATCAATATTTTAAAAACAAAAAAAAGCTTTCTATATGTTAGAAAGCTTTTTGTATTTATTTTTTATCAATTGATCCTTAGTGCGAAAGATCAAAATTATTGACCGCATCCGAAATTTCATATCCTAAGCGCAATCCTTCACTACAATCTATTCGCAAATGAACTCCTAAAGGCAAACGTGAAAATGCATTTTCTGCTGCCATATCGGAGAATGTTGCATAGGTTCTTGGATCGCCACGAAACTCAGTTCTTCCTTCATGTGAACGATCAGTAAAGTTGGTATTGTCTCCAAAATGGTGAATAAAAATTCCCGCTGCAGCGGAAGCAAACGTCGAATGTCCAGATGGATAACTCGGAAATGTTGGATTTGGCCAAGAAATGAACGGAAACAAATTCGTTTGAAAATCTGGATCAATAAACTCCTGAATGTACACACTTGGACGCATTACCATATATTCATACTTATCTGCCCATGTAGAAACGGCAGCATCATTCAATGAAAAACCTAATTTTAATAAGATAATCAATGCTGTTTCATGATCTACATTGTATTGCGTAATCAGTTGATTGGCAATAGAAATTTGTCTTCCTGGCGGACTCATCATCAAATTTTCTACATCATTAGACCAAAATTCAGCAATCCACAATCCTTCTGTGTCAGTTGTTCGTGCAGCTTCACTTGCATCATATACTTCTTCCATAGCAGTGTAATAAGCACTTGAAGTATCTTCACTGTAGACCAAAGCTGGCGGAATTGTAGACGTTTCTTCGGTAGAAATTACAAACGTACGTACAGAAGACCAATATGGAAACAATCCGCGTTCAGCTTCATCACTATATGTCCAAAATCCTTCACCAACTGGCGGTTCGTATGAAGTTGGTTGCGGACTTAAAATTTGCGTTTCCGCTTCCGTATCTGTCAAACTATATGCAATAATTTGTTGTGCTACATAATTTCCCCATTCTTGAGAATTTAAAACCACATCTGCGCTAATTCCTTGGGTTAGGTCTGTTTCTTTTTGCTGGCGCAGAATTGCAATCTTTGCATCAATATCTGGTCGCACATTATACATAAAATGATCCATCGCGGTTGCATAACAAGCATTTAAAGCAATGGCTACATTTACATTCGGTTGTCTTTGCGAAAAATCAATTTCAAGTTCTGCATATCGATCTTTATTAGACGTATAACTAATCATATCTTCCACACAAACCTCAAAAGCTGCCAAATGAATATAGGCTAATGCACGTGTAGATGCATTGGGTCGCATGCCCGTTGCATATCTATCTAATTCGCACCAAAGTTGATTCCAATCAAGAATTACTTGTGTAATTTCATTCGTAACCACTGGCGTTGTCGGTACTATAGTATCATCCAATTGTTCATTAGAACAGGAAGTTGATATCATAGTAATAGTAAGCACTATAAGCAGCGCTCGTAAATAAAATCTCATGTTGTTAGGTTGTTGTTTTAAGACTATGAAATTAATTCATTTTTAACAACTACACACAAAAAACACGGAGAATTGTACCAGAAATACGCTGTATAAAAAAAGCCTTTCCGTTTTGGAAAGGCAATTTTGTATGTAAAAGAGTCTCAAATTACTTTGACCACTCTTTGATAGATTCTTTGTTCATCTTTACATAATCTTTGTTTCCAGCTTTTTCAGCCAATGCCAATGATTCTTTAGCAATTTTAACTGCATCTGCTTTTTTACCCATTTTAGCATAGATTAAAGATTGTTGTCTTAAGTACCAAAATCTTGGTTGATCTTTTGTCATTTCGATCGCTTTGTCAATCCACATCTTAGACTTGTCCATGTCTTTTCCTTCTTCTAGGTAATATCTAGCTGCAGAAAAATAATCTCCTGCTCCAGGTCCAGCCATCATTTTTTCAATGCTTGCAGTTGCTTTTTTATCTGTTGGCACTACAAAAGGAACAACAACTAATGTTTTCTCCCACATGAAAACAAGGTCAGCACCATTGTTCTTAAGGTTTGCGATATCAATTGTAAATGATTCCGTATTGTAAGGCATTGTGTTTACAGGAGCAACCGCTTTCGCTACTACTTTAGCATCGTCCCAATTTCTTGGAGTTCCCCAATTGTTAGTATCATTATATATTACAACTTCCCAAGTTTTTGCTCCAGGTGTTGTAAAAATAGCGTACGATCCTGCTTTTACAGAAGTTCCTCCAATAGTAACATCGTCACTAAATGTAATTTTCGTATTTGCATTGGCTCCAGTTCTCCACATTTGTCCGTGAGGAACTAAGTTTCCAAATATTTTTCTTCCTCTCATTGCTGGTCTAGAGTATTCTAAAGTTACTTCAGTTAATCCAACAGTTTGCGTCAATTTTGCGCTTGGGCTAGGTTGAGGCGTTTCTATTTGTGCTTGAACACTAATTCCTGCTGCTAAGAAACATGCCAAAAGTAGTTTTTTCATCTGTATTGTTATTTTAGAGTTTTTATATTTCGACGAATTTACGCAGAAACCTTACGAGTAAATGTTAACAAATACTTAAAATAAGAAATAGTATTTTTGATTTTTATAAAAAAACGCCAAACATGAAAAATTATATTGCGGAATTTTTAGGGACATTTGCCATGGTTTTTTGCGGAACCGCAGCGATGGTTGTCAATGATATTACTGGAGAAATTACGCATCCTGGCGTTGCTATTACTTGGGGATTGATTGTCATGGGAATGATTTATGCATTTGGAGAGATTTCTGGTGCACATTTTAATCCAGCCGTGACGATTGCCTTTTCGTATGCTAAAAAATTTCCTTGGAAAGAAGTTCCAAAATATATTTTATCACAGTGTTTGGGCGCTATTTGTGCTAGTTTACTTGTATATATGTTTTGGCCTGGCAACGAAACACTCGGTGCCACAATACCTTCCATAGTGCCATGGAAAGCACTGATTTTAGAATTTTTACTCACCTTTTTCTTAATGGTTACCATTATTAATGTATCTACGGGAAGCAAAGAAACAGGAACTATGGCAGGAATTGCTATTGGTGGAATCGTGCTTTTAGAAGCTATGTTTGCAGGTCCAATGACCAAAGCTTCTATGAATCCTGCGCGTTCTTTAGGTCCTGCATTAGTCTCTGGACAGCTTACACATTTATGGTTATACATTGTTGCGCCAATTTTAGGAGCGTTGGCAGCTGTCGTAAGTTGCAAGCTTGTAAAAGCTGAAAACTGCTGTGATTCTGACTGTTAGCCACAAAAAACATTTCATTTCTTATCCATATTTAAATTTCTTAATATCCTTTTTAAGAAAACTTTAACAATGCTTTCATTTTTTTTGTTCAACTAATTCAAAAATAAGTTAAACAGTATTTGTATTTTTATACTGTTTAAATAATACACCATGGCAAAGAAAAAAAATATTACACCTCTTTTTATTATTTCCGCTTACATGGACTCTATTTTAGAACATGGAGCGCCACCTAAAAATGTATATTCTTTTGCGAAAGACAATAATTTTGACGAAGCAAAGTTTTACGAATTTTTCAGTTCTTTTAAAGCATTAGAAGAAAACATCTTTACAACATTTGGCACAAATACTATTGAAGTTTTAGCGCATAGTGAAGAGTTTGCAACTTTTGATGCACGCAACAAATTATTAAGCTTCTACTATACCTTTTTTGAGCAAGTAACTGCCAATAGAAGTTATGTAGTACATAGTTTGACTGCTAGCAAAAATCAGCTTCAATCTCTGAAATTGTTAAAAGGCTTGAAAACAGTATTTACTGATTTTGTAGAGAACTTAGATTTGAAAACTCTTGATTTAAATCAGGAACGTATAGAAAAGTTTCAAAACAGAGCGATCAATGAAACGGCTTGGATTCAATTTTTAATGACCATGAAATTTTGGTTAGATGATACCTCGCCAAGTTTTGATAAAACAGATCAATACATTGAAAAGTCTGTGAACGCAAGTTTCGATTTAATTGACAATACACCATTAAAAAGTATTATAGATTTTGGGAAATTCATCCTAAAAGAAAAATTAGACATTAGAGCTTAATGAAAACAATCGATAAAATTCCAATCACCAAAATCCAACGCGCAGGTAAAATTGTAACTACAGGTGCAAAAGTTGGCGTGAATTATTTAAAATATTATGGTGATAAGCTCATAAATTCTGAAGAAAAAGCAAAAGAACGATTGAACGAATCGAATGCAGAAGATATTTATGACGGCTTAAAAAAGTTAAAAGGAAGCGCTTTAAAAGTAGCGCAAATGTTGAGTATGGAAAAGAATATTTTACCACGTGCGTATGTGGAAAAATTTTCATTATCACAATTTTCAGTACCACCATTATCGCCTCCTTTAGTCATAAAAACATTTAAAAAATATTTTGGCAAACATCCAAATGAAATCTTTGACACATTCAATTCCACTTCTGTAAATGCCGCTAGTATAGGACAAGTACACGTTGCCGAAAAAGACGGGAAAAAACTTGCTGTGAAAATCCAATATCCTGGCGTTGCGAAAAGCATCTCCACTGACTTGGCACTTGTAAAACCTATCGCGATTCGAATGTTTAACATTACCGGAAAAGGTTCTGATAAATATTTTAAAGAAGTGGAAGAGAAATTGATTGAAGAAACGGATTATTTACTTGAAATTAAACAAAGTAAAGATGTTTCGGAAGCTTGTAAACATTTGCCAAATTTACTTTTTCCCAAATACTATGATTCGCTCTCTTCGGAGCGAATCATAACGATGGATTGGATGACAGGCGAGCATTTATCTGAGTTTACCGCTAGAAATACCGATCAAGAGATAGCCAATTTACTTGGACAAACTCTTTGGGATTTTTATATGTTTCAAATTCATGAATATCGCAAAGTACATGCAGATCCGCATCCTGGGAATTTCTTAGTCTCTAAAGATCATGAATTGATTGCTTTGGATTTTGGTTGTATGAAAGCCATTCCAGAAGATTTCTACGTTCCTTATTTTGAGTTAGCAGATCAGAAAACGATCAATGATCCAGCATTGTTTACGAAGAAATTATACGAATTAGAAATTCTTCGCGAAGATGACTCTAAGGAAGAATTGGAATTCTTTACAGAGATGTTTCACGAGTTGCTAGGATTGTTTACAACTCCTTTTAACACCGAAGTTTTTGACTTTTCGGATGAAGAGTTTTTCGGAAAAATTGCAGATATCGGTGAACGTTATGCAAAAAATACACAATTACGCAGTATGAATGGAAATAGAGGTTCTAAACATTTTATTTATATGAATAGAACGTTTTTTGGACTCTATAATTTATTACATGACTTGAAAGCAGAAAATGTAATCATTAATAATTTTAAAAATCTATAATGGCCACCATCACGAGAACAGATATTGATGCCATGGAAAAGTTATACCGAATCAACTTGATCAATAGTTGTTCTGGGTATAAATCAGCAAATCTAATTGCCACACAATCAGCTGATGGTTTTACAAACGTTGCTGTGTTTAGTTCTGTGACACATCTAGGTTCCAATCCGCCATTATTAGGATTTATTACAAGACCTGCAGTTGTTCCAAGGAATACGTATGAAAACATAAAAAAAACAGGAATATATACGATCAATCATATTCATCACAATATAACGCAAGATGCACATCATACTTCTGCGAAATATCCAAAAGAGGTTTCAGAGTTCGATCAAACAGCATTGGAAACTGAATATTTAGATGGTTTTGCAGCACCTTATGTAAAAGGTTGCCATGTGCAAATTGGCATGCGGTATATGAATGAATACGTAATTGAAGAAAATGATACCATTTTAGTCATTGGTAAAATTGAACACTTACATATTAATGACGATATTTTAGAAACGGATGGTTTTATAAATCTTGCGAAAGCAGCAACGGCTACCATTAACGGACTTGACGGATATGCAATACCACAACAACAAACACGCTATCCGTACCAACGTCCCAAATAACAGAAATTATGCGAATTCTACTCACAGGCGCAACAGGATATATCGGAAAACGACTGATTCCAATTTTATTGGAAATGGGACATTCGCTGGTTTGCTGTGTGAGAGATAAACAACGTGTTCCTGAAGAAATCATTGCGCACGATCGTATTGATGTTATTGAAGTTGACTTTTTAAACTTGAGAAGTCTCTACCGAATTCCAACCGATATTGATGTTGCATACTACCTAATTCATTCCATGTCATCTTCTATGAAGTTTGAAAAATTGGAAAGCGATTGTGCTGTGCATTTTAAAACTTACATGCTAAAGACCAAAGTAAAGCAAGTTATTTACTTAAGCGGAATTGTCAATGATCAACAGTTATCCAAGCATTTACAATCTCGTAAAAATGTAGAAAATATATTAGCGTCAAAATCGTATGCGCTGACAACATTTCGTGCAGGAATTATTGTGGGAAGCGGAAGTGCTTCATTTGAAATTATTCGTGATCTCACAGAAAAACTTCCAATTATGGTGGCGCCGAAGTGGATTAAAACAAAATCGCAACCTATTGCCATTAGAAATGTATTGGAATATTTGACCAAAGCGATTGGTAATGAAAAAGTGCAAAATCAGTCATACGACATTTTTGGACCAGATACATTAACATACAAAGACATGATGTTGCAGTTTGCAGAAGTTCGGAAGTTAAAGCGCACCATCATTTCTGTTCCTGTGATGACTCCAAAACTTTCTTCGTACTGGTTGTATTTTATCACCACAACTTCCTATAAGCTTGCAAAAAACTTGGTGGATAGCATGAAAGTCGAAGTCATTGGTAAGCAAAGCAATATCAATGAAATCTTGGACATTCAACCAATGTCATACAAAGAAGCTGTACAAAAAGCATTCATCAAAATTGAGCAAAACAGTGTCGTTTCTAGTTGGAAAGATTCGTTGATAAGCGGACGTTTTCGCGAAAAAATTTCACGCTACATCAAAGTTCCGGAATATGGTTGCTTTAAAGATATTAAACGACGAAAAGTCATTGACGAACAACAAACCATTGATAAAATATGGGCAATTGGCGGCACAAATGGCTGGTATTATGCAACTTATTTGTGGAAAATTCGCGGTTATCTAGACAAAATGTTTGGCGGCATCGGATTGCGTCGCGGTCGCAGAGATCAAAAAACATTGAATGCTGGCGATCCATTAGATTTCTGGCGAGTTTTATATGCCAATAAGGAAGAAAAACGCTTGTTATTATTCGCAGAAATGCGTTTACCAGGAGAGGCTTGGTTAGAATTTAAAATAGAAAATGATCAACTACTACAACGTGCTATTTTTAGACCAAAAGGAATTTGGGGACGCTTGTATTGGTATGCTGTATTGCCGTTTCACGGTTTTATATTCAATGGAATGATTAACAAACTTGTCAAAAAAGATTAATAACATACATGAATACTCAAAACAAAACAGAAATAAACGTCGTCTTATTTAAGCGTGATTTGAGACTTCAAGATAATGAAGCCATTCACAACGCGCTTTCTTCCGGACGAAAAACGTTGTTTGTTTTTGTTTTTGAAGATATTCTCCTGAATGATCCGCACTACAGTGAACGACACTGGAACTTTATTAAAGAATCATTAATCGACTTAAATAATTCTTTGATTGCATATAATAGTGAGATATTAATTGTACGATCAAATATAAATAGAACGTTGCAGATCATTCAGGAAACCTATAAAATCACACACTTATATTCGCATCAAGAAACAGGTTTAAAAGTTACCTATGATCGTGATAAAGGACTCAAGCGTTTTCTATTAAATAATATGATCACTTGGGTGGAAAATGTAAATAACGGTGTATTTAGAGGATTGAAAGATCGTGAAAATTGGATTGAACTCTGGGAAGGTTTTATGAATCAATCACTCCTCACCTTTCGTCCAAAAAAAGATCAATTATTTACCAAAGAAGAAGTTGCACATTTGGCAACTTTTTTTCAGCTTCCAGATTTAGAAACCAATCCTGATACTCCTTTTCAAAAAGGAGGAACTACGATGGCGCTTAAGTATATGAATACATTTTTTAGAGATCGTGGGAAAAATTACAATGCACATATTTCAAAACCGTTATTAGCGCGAAGAAGCTGTAGTCGTTTATCGCCTTATTTAGCTTGGGGAAATTTGTCTGTACGGCAAGTCATTCAAGAAACGGTGCGCTGTATTGATCAAAACATTCATAAAAAACAAATGGAATCTTTTGGTTCTCGATTGCGCTGGCAAGCACATTTCATTCAAAAATTTGAAATGGAAGACGAAATGGAGTTTCTGAGTTTGAATAAAGGATATCAAAAACTGAAAAAGCAAGTTTCTGAACGTTATATTGAAGCTTGGAAAAACGGACAAACAGGGTATCCACTAGTGGATGCTTGCATGCGATGTTTGAAAGAAACTGGATATTTAAACTTTAGAATGCGTGCGCTCGTAGTTTCATTTTTTACACACAACTTATGGCAACCTTGGCAAAAAGCAACGGTTACCTTATCGCAATATTTTTTAGATTTTGAACCTGGCATACACTTTCCGCAGATTCAAATGCAAGCTGGAGAAACAGGAATTAATTTATTGCGCATGTACAATCCGACAAAAAACGGTATTGCGCATGATCCAGAAGGTGTTTTTATCAAAACTTGGGTTCCCGAATTAGCCGAATTGGATACTGCTTTTGTACACGAACCTTCTCGCATGACTCCTATGGAACAACAAATGGCTAATTTTTTTGTGGGTAAAAACTATCCAAAACCCATTGTCAATTTGCAAGAAACACGAAAATACGCCAGTGATATTTTATGGAATATGAAAGATGAAACGACAGTGATTGAAGAAAACTTCAGAATTTTAAAAAAGCATACTTTAAAAAACCGCAAAAGAAGTTCGTAATGATTATCAACACAACTTACAGAAATAAAGAAACGGCAAAACTAATTGATTCACATTTAGGAGAAGCTTTTTCGCTTATGCAACGTATCAAGATGAAAGGAATTGGCTCAAAACGAATGATTATCAACAATGTGAGTCCAAAAATGAAACAATACTTAAATACTGTAGACGATTTGAATTACGGAAGTATTGAATTGCGTCCTAAAGGTATTTTAGTGCACATACATAAAAAATTGAATAGCTTTTCTTGGGTTATTCCTTATTACAGGTTGCAGATTTACAATTCCTCTTTTTTCAGCATTCATGCAAATGGAAACTTTATTCAATTCCAAAAAAATAAACTCTATAAAGAGAACAAAGCATTTATAGAAAAAATGCAGACACAAAAAAACACCGTACTCAATACTACAGATTATTATCAAGGATGAAACACAACTTAGACCCAATACAGGTTGATCGAATTATAGAAATGGCCTGGGAAGACCGAACTACTTTTGACGCCATACAGTTTCAGTTTGGACTCAAAGAGCAAGATGTTATCGATTTGATGCGTACACATATGAAAAGATCGAGTTTTAAAATGTGGAGAAAGCGTGTTTCAGGTCGTAAAACCAAGCATGAAAAAAAGCGTGATTTTATCAAAGGACGCTTCAAATGCTCGCGTCAACGCACTATTAACAACAATAAGATTTCGAAACGATAACCCAATCATAATTTTTTTTTATACAAGTATCAATAAAAAGAGGGAAGAATCTTTTTTTTGTTTCTTATTTTGTTTAACTTTATAAATAAATAATTAAACATTTTAAAAACTATATGAAAACTGCTGACGTTTTAAACCAATTACATGAATCTTCCATCTCTTTAAATGGGTTTGATCATCATGAAATTGGGGATGAACACCTACTTACAGGTATGGAAACTCCCATGCGTACAGATGCTTTCGAAATGCCAGATAAGGAAAAGAAACAAAAAATTGCCTATCATTTTCAAGAAATTATGGAAACGTTAGGTCTTGACTTAACTGACGACTCATTAAAAGGAACTCCTAAACGAGTTGCTAAAATGTACATAGAAGAAATTTTCTCAGGGCTTGACCCAAAAAACAAACCAAAAGTAGCATTGTTTGATAATAAATATCAATACAATCAAATGCTTATTGAGAAAAACATTCAATTTTATTCCAATTGCGAACATCACTTTGTCCCTATTATGGGGAAAGCACATGTGGCGTATATTTCCTCAGGAAAGGTAATTGGATTATCGAAACTTAACAGAATTGTTCAATATTATGCAAAGCGACCTCAAGTTCAAGAACGCTTGACCAACCAGATTGCGATGGAATTATGCGAAATATTACAAACTGATGACGTAGCTGTAATTATAGATGCAAAACATTTATGTGTTTCATCTAGAGGAGTAAAAGATGACTCTTCTACAACAATTACATCATATTATGGTGGTGCTTTTAATTCACCCCAAAAAATTCTAGAATTACAAAACTTTTTAAACAATTAAATTATGGCAACTATTTTTTCAGAAGTAACGGACTTTGAGAAAACAAAGTTCATATCAAGAAGCGACAAAATTACTGCAAGCCGTGAAGCTAAACGTTTGATCTTAGGATTGAATGAAATCTATAAGCAGAAAAAAGATCCTGCAATTATGGAAATCATGAAACGTTTGACGACACTTAAAAGAAAATACGAGAAACGTTTACGATAAATTTTCCCAAAAAAGATGTTACGCAATGCTAATGATTCTTAATTGTTAGCATTGCAATGCATTATTTAAAGATAAATAACCTATCCAACCCATTTAAATGAAAAATATTCTAGTCATTGGAGGTAGTAAAGGTATTGGCGCTGCTATAGTAAATTCCCAAATCAATCATCACAATGTGATCAATATTAGCAGAACTGCACCAGAAATAACTTCCAATAACTTAACGCACTATAGTTGTAATATCCTTGAAGATGAACTTCCCGACCTTGAAGCAGTTGATACACTAATTTATTGTCCGGGAAGTATCAACTTAAAGCCTGTATCACGACTTAAAATTGACGATTTCAGAAATGATTATGAAATCAATGTCATCGGTGCCGTAAAAGCAATTCAAAAATATCTACCAGCTTTAAAGAAAGGTACACATCCAAATATATTATTATTCAGCACAGTTGCTACGCATTTAGGAATGCCTTTTCATGCGAGTATAGCTGCTGCAAAATCTGCTGTAGAAGGTTTGGTAAAAACGTTGGCTGCAGAGTTTGCCCCAACAATTCGTGTCAATGCAATTGCGCCAACGGTAACCAATACTGGACTTGCTAGCAAATTGCTACGAAATGATAAAATGATTGAAAATATATCAGAACGTCATCCTTTAAAAAAATTCCTCCAACCACAAGAAGTAGCTGATATGGCTGATTTTCTGATTTCTGATAAAGCACGATCTACTTCAGGACAAATATTTACAATGGATTGTGGAATTGTGAGTTTAAAACTATAAATATGAATTTTTACGTACGATTAGTCCTTTTCTTAATCATCAATTTTGGTGCATTATGGATAGGTACTATATTAATGAATGATGGTCCAAGAACAGATTGGTATCTAAACTTAGACAAAGCTCCTTGGACGCCTCCAGGTTGGGTATTTGGTTTTGCTTGGACAACTGTAATGATTTGTTTTTCAATCTATATGGCAAAACTCACAGAAGCAAAAAACAACAAAATCATATTACTTTTATTTGCCATACAATTTGTATTGAATGTAAGTTGGAATTATGTCTTTTTCAATCAGCACGACGTATCTTTAGGAATGATCAATTTGATTGTTTTATTCGGATTGATAGCCGTCATGACAATTAAATTTAGACCACAATTAAAAATATATACAATATTTATACTGCCCTACTTTTTATGGCTGATAGTCGCCAACTCTTTAAACGGCTATATTTTATATACTAATTAATGTTTTATGCAAAAATTTAGCACGAAAGGAATTGTGTACAGACTACACAGCAAACAAAACTTTCCCATATCTCTTGAAGAGGCATGGGATTTTTTATCGGATCCAAAAAACTTAAAGACCATTACACCTGCGTATATGCGTTTTGACATTCTTACGGAAAATCTTGGGAAAATGTATCCAGGTCAAATTATACAATATATTGTAACGCCCGTTTTTAATATTAAAACTCATTGGGTGACCGAAATTACACATGTTGAACACCAGCATTACTTTGTTGATGAACAACGTTATGGACCTTATTCTATGTGGCATCACAAGCATTTTATAAAAGAAATTCCTGGTGGTGTAGAAATGGAAGATATTATTGATTATAAAATTCCGCTTGGCTTCTTGGGACGATTGATGCATCCTATTTTAGTGAAGCCAAAACTGAAAGAAATATTTGAATACCGAACTAAAAAATTAACTGAACTCTTTGGAACCTATGAAGGATAATTACGCGATTTTTTGGCATCGAAGAGACTTACGAATCGAAGATAATATTGGTTTACACAAAGCTTTAACTTCTGGTGATAAAGTCATTCCGCTGTTTATATTTGACAAAGACATTTTGGATAAATTACCAAAAGACGATGCCCGTGTTACTTTTATTCATTCAGCATTAGAAAAAATACACACTACGCTTCAAAAAAGCTATGGTGTTTCGCTGATGGTACAACATGGAAATCCTCTTGAAATTTTCCGTAAAATCAGTGAAGAATTCAATATTACTGCTGTATACACCAATCACGATTACGAACCGTATGCGATTGCAAGAGATACACAAGTAACAGAATTTTTGACTACAAAAAACATTGCATTTCACAGTTTCAAAGATCAAGTGATATTTGAACGTGGTGATATTGTAAAAGCAGACGGAAAACCATATACGGTATACACACCATATTCAAAAAAATGGTTGGCAGCACTTAAGGATAGCGACTATAAAAGCGTTGATTGTGCTGCGCATTATGGAAATTTTGCAAAGTTATCGTTTGACTTTCCATCCATTGAAGAAATTGGGTTTACGACTTCTTCCATTAAAGTACTTCCGTATACAATGGCCGAGAATATCATTGAAAATTATGAAGCAACTCGAAACTTTCCAGCTATTGAAGGTACTTCTAAATTAAGTCCACATTTGCGTTTTGGAACAGTCAGTGTACGACAATGTGTGCAAAACGGATTGTTATCAGAAGAAAATACATTCTTAAAAGAATTGATTTGGAGAGAATTCTTTATGCAAATTCTATGGCATTTTCCTAAATCTGTCACAAACAATTTCAAATCAAAATATGATGGCATCAAGTGGCGCAATAATGAAGCCGATTATAAAGCATGGTGTGAAGGAAAAACTGGATATCCAATTGTTGATGCTGGCATGCGCGAACTCAATGAATCTGGATATATGCACAATAGAGTTCGAATGGTTACCGCCAGCTTTTTATGCAAACATTTATTAATTGATTGGAGATGGGGCGAAGCTTATTTTGCTAAAAAACTATTGGATTTTGATTTGGCACAAAATGTTGGAAATTGGCAATGGGTTGCCGGAACTGGCTGCGATTCTTCTCCATATTTCCGAATTTTCAATCCGACTTCGCAAGTTCAAAAATTTGATAAAGCACATGTCTATATTAAAAAATGGGTTCCCGATTATCAAGAATTTACATATCCAACTCAAATTGTGGAACATAAGCATGCGCGTGAACGCTGTTTAGCAACCTACAAGAGCGGAATTGAGAGCTAAAACAAACCGTATTTTGTTTAACGTTTTACCTTATTTAACAAACAATTAACATTTTTGTTTAACTATTTTTAATTTTGTTTAAACAAAATAATTATATTTGTGTGATCGTTAAAAACAATTAATCACAAAAAGCAATAAATTGTTATGAAAAAGAAAAAAACATTTATCCTTGTCGCTTTTGTTATCTCATTATTCACCCTAACCTCGTGTAGCGATGATGATAATAACGTAGTTGCCCCGAGTAACACTATCGCAGATTTTGTAGCTGCAAATTCTGATTTTAGTTCTTTGGGAGCTGCACTTGACAGAGCAGGCTTAACTGGAGTATTGGCAGGAACAACTGATTACACAGTGTTTGCTCCAAACAATGCTGCATTTGACGCATTTTTAACAGCTAATGGTTTTGCTAATTTAGAAGCAGTGCCAACGGATGTTTTAACACAAGTTTTATTAAATCATGTTGTTAGTGGAATCAACACTTCTTCAGATTTAAGTACAGGATACATTAAAACATTAGCTATAGAAGCTACAACTGAAAACACATTAAGCATGTATGTAAATACAAGTAATGGTGTGGTTTTAAATGGAGTTTCTACTGTGACAACAGCCAATGTTTCTGTTGATAATGGTGTAATTCATGCTGTAAACTCAGTAATTGATTTACCTACTGTAGTAACATTTGCAACAGCAGATTCAACTTTTGGATCTTTAGTAGCAGCATTGACAAGAGAAAGTTCTTTTACGTATGTGGCAACACTAAGTACAAAGACTTCTCCAGCTCCATTTACTGTATTTGCTCCAACAGATCAAGCATTTACTGATTTAGTAGCTGAGTTAGATGGTGTAAATTCTTTAGCTGATATTCCAACAGCTACTTTAGAAGCTACTTTAAACACACATGTTGTAGCACAAGCAAATGTTTTAGCATCTACTTTAACTGATGGTATGATGGTAAGCACATTAGGAGCTGATTTTACAATCAACACTACTAACGGTGCAACGTTTACTGATTTAAACGGAAGAACTGGTAATATTATAGTAACAGACGTTCAGGCAGTGAATGGAGTAATTCACGCTATTGATAAAGTAATTTTACCAAGTTTAGAATAGTATACAACTAAAGAACGATTTCCGAATTAGTTCTATACTCAATATTTTGACAATTAAAAAGTTGATAGAATTTAAATGATTCTATGAACTATCACAATAGAACCAGTGACTTTTGTCATTGACGTTCAGACAATGAATGGTGTAATTCATGTTGTTAATAAGGTTATATTACAGAATCTAAATTAGGTGTATTAGATTCAAAAAAACCATTTTTAAGACTGGTAAGGGTAACTAATTATTTAGTTACCCTTATTTTTTGATATAATTTTGTACCTTTTTGATCCCAAAAGGTAACCCATGAGACAACTACTTATCATATTGTTGTGTAGTATCAGTTTTTGTAATGCGCAAGATATTGCGTTTGATATTTATTTCGATTCCGGAAAGTTTACAGTATCTACCAAACATGCTAAAAAAATAAATCAAGAACTTGCAGATTTAGATAGCACAACAACCTACAATTTTGTTGTTAAAGGCTATACTGATTTTGTAGATACCGAAAATTTCAACCTTAAATTATCAAAAAGCAGAGCGACTTCTGTCACAACCTTCCTTAAAGACAATTACAATTCGTTAATTAATTCTATTGAGAAAGAAGCTAAAGGTGAATTGCCTACTGAAGAAGAGAAACGAAACGAGCGTGTTGGTGTTAAAATGCATCGAAAGGTATCTATTGTTGTTTCTAAAAATGATCACAAACCAAAAATTGTCAAGAAAAAACAAAGTATATACGTAGTTCCAGTTAAAAAATTACGTGTAGGCACTTCGTATTCTATGGGAAAAATCAATTTTAAAACTGGAAGAGTTTCGCTTGTACAATCATCCAAAAAAGAACTTGAAAAACTGGTTCGCTTTTTAAAGAAAAACAGAAATATTCATGTAGAAGTACAAGGTCATGTTTGTTGTGGCGGAAACGACGATTCTGATGCGTTAAATAGTGACACCGGCATGGAAACGCTTTCTGTAGACAGGGCACATTTTATTTACAAATACCTTATTAACAGAGGAATTTCTAGAGAACGCCTTAGTTATAAAGGCTATGGTTTTAAATTACCGCTTCGCTTTCCAGAAAAAGGAACACGTGATCGTGGTGCAAATAGACGTGTAGAAATTATGATCACGAAAGTGTAATAGTTCACATATTTCCATAAAAAAATGAATCATCTTATCTTCATAAAATGATTCATTCCTATATTTTTTTGAAACGAGTTTAGTTACAAACGTACAATCTTTGCTCCAATAGCACGTAAACGTTCGTCTATATTTTCGTAACCTCTATCAATTTGTTCAATATTGTGAATTGTGGAAGTCCCTTTGGCAGATAAAGCCGCGATTAATAATGAGATTCCCGCTCTAATATCTGGAGAAACCATTGTCGTAGCTTTTAACTGTGATTTAAAGTCATGACCAATTACACTGGCTCTATGCGGATCACAAAGAATGATTTTTGCACCCATATCAATTAGTTTATCTACAAAGAATAAACGGCTTTCAAACATTTTTTGATGAATTAAAACACTTCCGCGTGCTTGCGTAGCTACCACCAATATGATACTTAATAAATCTGGTGTAAATCCTGGCCAAGGCGCATCGGCAATGGTTAAGATAGAACCATCAATATAGTTTTGAATTTCGTACCCATCAGCATGTGCAGGAACATGAATATCATCTCCTTGACGTTCTACTGTGATTCCTAATTTTCTGAATACATCTGGAATTTGACCTAAATCGTCCCAACTTACATTTTTGATTGTTAGTTCGCTTCGTGTCATTGCTGCCAATCCAATCCAACTTCCAATCTCAATCATGTCTGGAAGCATTCTATGTTCTGTTCCGCCTAATTCTTCAACACCTTCAATACGTAATAAGTTTGAACCAACTCCGCTAATTTTTGCGCCCATTCGGTTCAGCATTTTACACAATTGCTGTAAATACGGCTCACAAGCAGCGTTATAGATGGTTGTAGTTCCTTCAGCTAAAACAGCTGCCATGACAATATTAGCAGTTCCAGTTACAGAAGCTTCATCCAAAAGCATGTACGTTCCTTGCAATTTTTCTGCTTCTACTCCATAGAAATAATCTTCTCTATTGTATCTAAACTTTGCACCGAGTTTTATAAAACCTTCAAAGTGTGTATCGAGTCTTCTACGACCAATTTTATCTCCTCCAGGCTTCGGAATATATCCTTTTCCAAAACGTGCTAATAAAGGGCCAACAATCATGATAGAACCGCGAAGTCCGCGTCCTTCTTCTTTAAATTGTTCTGACTCTAGATATTTAAGATTGATATCATCGGCCTGAAACGTATAGGATCCTGGTCCGTTTTTTTGAGTTTTCACGCCTAAGTTTCCTAAAAGCATGATTAATTTATTGACGTCAACAATGTCAGGAATATTACTAATTGTCACTTTTTCAGGTGTCAATAAAACTGCACACAAAATCTGCAATGCTTCATTTTTTGCACCTTGTGGTTGAATACTTCCTTTTAACTGATGACCACCTTCAATCTTAAAAGTCCCCATAAAATATGATAATGAATTTTGTTAGTAACGTTTTCTGTTGTTACGATTTTTATTATTTCGTTGTTGTTGATTTTTGTTCGAAAACTTTTTCTTTTGTTTCAAAAGATTTGAAGAATCTGATAAGTCTTCCTCTTTAGCTGCTAAGTCAATTTTTCCATCGCTCAACTCAAACAAATGCTTAAAGATTACATAATCTTCAACAGTGTCTTTGTTCCAGTTTAGGTAACATTTTTTCATATGATTGGCGATTGCAAACTCTAAAGCTTCTTTCATTTCGCCTTCTTCCCAGCTGTTTGCCACATCAATCATTCGCTTGATATTATTTCCATAGAAACGATATTTTGGAAAGTTTTGTGGATATCCAAGTGGATTTGGACGTTCTTGCAATACTTCTTTAGAAGGCTTTGGAAATGGCGAATCTACATCCAATTTAAAATCGGACATGATGAATAATTGATCCCATAATTTATGTTGGAAATCAGGCACATCACGTAAATGTGGTTGTAAATTTCCCATAACACCAATAATGGCTTTTGCTTGCTTGTTTCGCTCTGCTGCATCTTCTGTAGCTACGGCAATGTTGATCATTTTTTGAATATGACGTCCATACTCAGGAATAATCAATCTATGACGTTCTGTATTATACTCTAGCTGCTCAATCAAAATAAAATGTATTTGTAAGGTATGTTATTGAAGTAAAATAAAGTTCGTGTGAAGATTATTTTGTGATTGCAAAATAGTAAAAAAAATCTAGATAACTTCGTAGTTATAGAGAAATTATACCTTCTACCTGACTTGCTTCCTTATATTTTTCAATAACGGCGTCTGCACTTTTCATCTTTGCAGTAATAGTAACGCTTGTATACGTTCCTTTTGAAGACTTCTTAGTATCAATTACGGCACCAAGATTATCAAAAATTTGGTGTACTTCTTTTATTTTTTCATCACTAGAAGGCACAATGAATTTGTACATGTATAATGCTGGAAACTGTGTGGTATCTTCTAATTGTATTTTTAGTTTTGCATAAAACGCTTCAGGGTCGTTTTTTAAACTCATGCTCTCGTTTTTTCTTAGTGAACGGCAAAGATACTGCTTCTTAGAAAACTTTTGCAGTTTCTTCTATTTTATTACTTTTTTGATTGTGATGGTATTGTTTACTTGAACTTTCAAAAAATACGTTCCTGAACTTAGTTGTGCTACATTAACCGTTGTTTCACGTACATTTGAGAGTTCTTTTTGCAGTACAATTCGCCCAAAACTATCCAGTAAAATAATCGTTTGCAATGGCTTTTCAGAAATTATAGAAAGTTGATCTTTTACAGGATTTGGAAAGATTTGCAATGCAGCTTCCGCTACCTCATCTACACTTAATATACAATTGATTTGCGTGCCCGGTTGCGTTACAAGTGTTCCGTTATTTACAGACCAATGTTCCCAAGTTCCGCCAGTTCCAGTACGCCAATCCGTTAAATCGAACGCATTACTTCCTTCTGTGGTTCCTTTTACTTTGTATACTTTTAACGCTTCTCCTCCTCTATTCCAGTCTAGTGGTATGTTGGGTTCACAGATTTCAGGAGTCATGTCTGTAAGTTCGCAATTTGCCTGAATAAAATAGGCATTGTCATCAAAAGATGGATAATCGCCAAAAACTCTTGCGCCACCATTTTCATCAATACAAACTGCTGTATATTCATCACACGCAATTCCTTTTACATTTACAAAACCTGCACTTCCATAATCTATTAGTATGCGTGCTAAAAATGTAGTATGGCGACCTCTACGATCTGGATCATCATAATGTGTATCAGTAATGACATCATTCAAAAACCAATTGCCTAAAAAAGGTGTATTCGGAACTGTCAGATTTGTTGCGTACGGATTCGCCAAGGCTTGTGCAGAAGTAATTGTTCCGTTTTCAGCAGAAAAATAGAATCTGCCTAAAATTGCCATTCCTGCACTCGTTCCTCCAATGGCTAAATTTTCAAAATTTATGGCATGATTAATTAGATTTTGTACTTCTGTATCTCTCCAATACGACACATAATTCCACTGATCGCCACCAGCAAACCAAATGGCTTCTGCTTCTTGAATTCTTTGAAGCACGTAGGCATCAGTACTTGCGGTACTGTTATTAAAAACAATCGTTTCCACAGAATTCACCGTTACACCCAAATCTGAATACATATAATTGTTATAACCATCAGACCCACTGGCGCGAAGTACTAAAACATCGCCTCCATTGGCACGTTGTAAAAACCATTGCATGGCTTCATCTGACTCGGATGCGCCGCCCATGAGACACGATCCGCCTAACGGAATAACCTCAATACTTGTTGCGCTTCCTGTTCGATACGATGTGTACGATTGTGCAAAACTATTGAGCATAAAGAATAAAGATAAAATGTAGGTAATGTTAGTTTTCATAGGTAAAGTGGTATATTTCAAATGTAGGTAAAGTTTCACGACTTGCAAAAGGTTATTTATAAGATGATTTGTATTGAATTTTAAATCACTTTCGTTTTAAAAACTCTAGAATCAAGATTTTTTGATTTAATTTGATAAAAAAACAAGAATGGGGAAACTATTTTTTACATCCGATCATCATTTTGGGCATGATAATATTATAAAATTCTGTAATCGTCCATTTGAAGATGTTCGGGAAATGAATCAAGTACTAATTGAAAGGTGGAATGAAAAAATTAAAAAGAATGATTCTGTATATCATTTAGGAGATTTTGGTTATGGTTACAAGGAAAATATTGCTTCTATTTTAGATCAATTGAATGGAAAGATTCATTTAATTGTGGGAAATCATGAAAAGCCAGCACTACAAAACCCTGATAAATTTGTTTGGATAAAAGATTATTTTGAATTGAAGGTGAAAGATGCTGATTGTAAAAACGGATATCAGAACATCATTCTATTTCATTATGCCATGCGCGTGTGGAGAAGTGATTCGAGAGGAAGTTGGCATTTATATGGACATAGCCACGGTAATTTACCAGACTTAGAAGATCGTTTGTGTTTTGATATTGGTGTTGATTGTCATGACTTTTATCCGTTATCCTACGACGAAGTAAAAACGATTATGAAAACTAAAAACTGGAGTTCTCCTTCACAAAAAAGAGAAATTTGAGTTAGCTTGAATTGTTTTCACATATAAAGGTGTGAATTTCGAATCTAACGGAAGTAAATAAACTCTTAAAAAAATCTATCGTAGTAATAGATCACTTTTATTAATGATTTCACATTATTTCCTTCAAACAATAACTAAAGACAGATTGCAAAATACTGAAGTATTATATGCAACCTGTCTTTAAACTAAATTTATATTCTATTATAATCTTATTTATTGTTGTTCAATTCGAAACCAGCCATTCCATACTCCATCTATTTGATAACATATAAAATATTCGCCAGCTTCTGTAACAGCAACTACTTGAATTTGACCTTGCAGATCCGTTGTTGCAGCTACTCTCACAGCTCCAGCTAGAGGTACCTTTGAACCTCCTACAACTCCGAAAAGCGCCTCTGCTTGAGACCATACTAATTTATTTCCTACTTCTACCTGCCAAGTATGCGCTACGTTTTTAGCTTCATCAATATAAAAAGCTTCTACACGTCCGTCTGAATTCGTTGCTATAACAAAATTGTTCATAATTTATAATTTTAAAGTTTCCTACTCTATTTAAAATTGGCTTTTCGGGTTACGCCTGCAAAAACCAAAGAAGAGAATAACTACTTCATTATTTGATCTTTACAACAATTCAAAGATGCTATCATTATTCGTTTTTTTATCCGTAGAAATTGCTTGTTTTTAAAAAACGGATAGAATTACCTTTGTGTAGGAATAAACTAATATCAAGAAGAAGTCATAACCAAGCAACTAGTGACTAGCAAAGCTTTTATTATCCACTTACATTTGTAATTAATTCGTCTATTTCTTAAGTAGTTTAACCGTGTGAGTATGTACTCCGTTCGAGACTTTAATTAAATAAACTCCTTTACTCAAATTACTTACATCAAGCTCTAATTTTGGGGCTTTCATTTCAAAGGTTTCAATTTTTTGTCCTTGAAAATTAATTATTTCTACCTGATATTGCCCATCAAAATTCTCAAGATAAATTGTTGTTATATCCTTGGCTGGATTTGGAAACAAGGAAAGACTTTCTGATGCAGCCTCTAAGGTTCTACTTTTACTCTCATCTGAGTTATAGACTAAATTTTCCCAAGGACTTATAGGCTCATCCTTAAAACTATTTGACCTGTTAGGTTCACAGGGATGGATAAATGCATCAAATACACTTCCATTTTGAGCAATAAAATCTGGATTTAAATCAATAAAATCTCCAGCTCTGTATTTCACATTTTGTTCAACTTGTATTGTTGCAGTTGAATGAATTTGTCTACGAGCTTCTTTAAAAACATATGAGTTACCATACGTTCCAGACTCATAAAATATTTCGTCTTCTGGACAAACAAAACATCCTTCCCAAAGTCCTCTACCAAAAGTTCCTACTCGCAACTTATTTAGTGTATAGTATGGTTTTATACCTCTTTTTTCAATATTAGGAAGACCAGTTCCTACTATTGTCCAGTTGTAGTTTCCTGCATCTAAATCACTTCCATGTAAATAATAAACACCACAATCTTGAACCACATAAATTCCTTCGTGAGTACCTTTTTCAATGGCGATATTATAATCATTTGCATGTTTAACACCACATTTAGGTAAATTACCAGTAATGTCAGTATATATCATATCTCCTTGACTATTTATATCAAGCATAACTGCTCTATACTCTGAATAAGAAGCATCAGTATTACCGCTAGTGGTAAAATAATACCTGTCATCTATATAATGGCTCTCTTTTACACTTCCGAACGCTGTGTTAATAATAGGCTGTCCTGTGTCATAAGGCATTTTAATTTCAACCCAGCTATTCATAGCTACCTGAGGATCTGAATCATTAGCTTTATTGCAATAGAACAACACTTGGTTACCTCCATTTGGAGTAAATTCTACACCATTTGCAAATAGAACATTATCATTTTTTTGTGAAGCACTTAGTTGTGTTAGTACAAGGTCGTTACCATTGGGTAAAAATTGAGAAAAGTTAGATATTTTGGTTCTAGTTGTTGGAATAACTCCAGGAATCAATTCAGTTTTATAAACATTCCCAAAGTTAACATTATTCTCCACTCCATGCGTATATAATACAGTTCCATCCTGAGCAGGTTCATACCATCCATTATAATTAGTTGAATAAGCCGATGGAAAATCTAAATCTACAGATGGAGCATAATAATTTGCCGAAACAAAATCTGTTGTTCCTGTTTGACCACTGGCAAAATAAAATTGATATTCATCCTCATCTATTATAGTAGCACCAACTCCATCTGATATGCCAGAGAACATATTCCAGTCATGGGTTAAGTTCGGTTGGTTATACGAACTATTTAATCTGGTAGTACCATCATGATCTAAAGAAAGTAATATTTTATTCAGATCATTTTCACTATGATCAAACTTTTGAACCATGCCAACTCCTAGCCCTAAGTCTTTACTTTCCCATGTTACACCATTATCAACAGATTTGGATATGCCTCCATGATGCGCCACCCATACTTCATTTTGATGTTGAGGATGTGGATGCCATAAAAAATGTTCTTTATCATCATGTAGTCCGCTATTTGTAGGTTTCCCTATATTATTAACAAAACCATTATTGGTTCCAGATAATCCTAGTTGAAAAGAATAAATAATTTTTTTATCATCAAATGGATTTACAGCAAAAGCAAAACAAGCACCGAAATTTGATGAACCTTCACTTTCAGATTGTAACATATCTTCTGAAAGATTAAACAATCGTAAAGACCAAACTTGTTTCAAATTGCTAGTCTTAATATTGCAATGGATCTTTGCTTTGTATGGATCTGCGGCTGAGGATAAATTAGATGGGGAAAATTCAAATGTCGCTGCTTCTTTCTCAATGGAACTAAATACTTCTTGACTTGTTTGCCAACCATTTTGTGTTACATACGTCTTTACACTAGAGACGCTTGCAGAACCAAAATTTTCTATTATTTGAAAACTAGTTGCAAAAAAATTTCCATCTGGAAATAGTTCGTCAGATTTTACAATTTCTACATCGAGGCATTCAATCATACTAAAACCATTTGGAGATGAAGGAATAAATACTTCTTCCAAATTATTCGGGTTATTAGGATCATTAATATCGGTATACTTATATAACCCTTTGGACTTGGCAATAAAAATTTCGTCTGGATTATCTGGATTAAAGATTACTTTATTTATCTTACCATAAGATACTATTTCAGCAGATAGTAATTTACGCCAAGTTTGCCCATAATCTCTAGAAATTAAAATTGCCCCATCAACACCTAAACGATGAGATTTTCCATTAAGGTCACCTCCTAATGTTGAAACAGCCACGATAGTACCAGGGTAGGCTTCAGAAAATTCTGCCCATGCCACTGCAGAAGTATCCCAATTATCGCTAACGCAAGTCCATAACTCACCTCCATTACTGCTATAAAAAAGACCACCAAATGTAGATCCTACTAACATACTTAATGGATCATTCATATCTATTCTAATAAATTCGGTATGACCTATTCCATTTAAACGAGTTTCAGTTCCTGTAGTAGGATTTGATTGACTTCCAGAAGATTTTACTACTGGTCCAAATTCTTCCCATTCGCATCCTTTTACAGGTAAATCCTTAATATCTGATTTACTATCTAACGAAGAAAAATAACGTTTCAAACTATAATCATAACTTGCTAGTTTTATTTCCCAATCTGAAATAAATCTCATAAAATCAATGTATGGACTACCTTCTGTTGCCACTCGCTCAATTCCATAAGTTTCAATCTTTTTTTTGTAAAATTCTAAGCCTTCTTTTTTTATATCGGTAAAATTATTTTCTCCCAAAATAAATTGATAGGGTTCATTTGGATTCTCTCTACCTTCTTTTGAGGTATTTTGACCAAAAGAAACTTGAAACAAGAGCAAGAAAATTACAACTTGTATTTTATATGTTGTTTTCATAATTGCTCAATATTATTTGATGTCTTTATTTTTTAATAAGGCTTTTATTTCTTCATTTTCCTTTTTAAGTTGAATCACATAAAGTGTTAGCTCTTCTATTTTTTCCATGAGTTTGGCATCCATTTTAGCAACATCAATTCCTGAATTTGCAATTTCTTCTGCGCTTGGAACATTTGGTAAATGTCCTTTTTCTTGAATGTGTTTTTCGACTTGAGAAAGTGTTAATAAATGGTAATCATCTTTAAAAACGTAATCGGCCCAATCATCACTTGATCTAACGGCTACTCTCACTTTTTCAGTTAAAATTCCTCTTCCTACATATAAGTTGTAATCTCCCGATAAAGTAGCTCTTGGGAAATTGTTTGGATTATTTGGATCAAGTCCAATACTTACTTTTCCGTTATCTGCCAAGAACAAAAAATGATTTCCAAAACCACCTCCATTATTTCCATTTGTACTTCCATCTGGTTTCCAAAAATTAAGTCCTGAAACACCGTTAGACATATACTCTATTCCCCATTGACCATTTGGAGCACTGACATCACCTCCAAAGACCATCATAGGTCCGCCATAAGAATTGTTTCCTGTAATTTGAATTCTACCATTATGGACATGAAGCTTACTATTGGGATTCTCCTCTCCTATTCCCACTCTTCCATTAGTTCTTACTACAAATTGACTAAAATATGAGCCTTGGTTAAATCCTGATTTTCGTAGATGTAATAATGTATTTATATTACTACCAGCAAGAAATGTAAATGGACTCGTTATTCTTAAACCTGATTCCATTGTTGCATCTTCAGGAAGAATAATATCTGTTTTTGCTGTTGGAGTTATAGTCCCAATACCTACATTCCCATCATCTGGAAATATATTTGTTTGAGAATAAGTAAAGTTTACTAAGATTAAGCATATTATTAAGAGGAAATTATTTTTTGTTTTCATAATGATTATTTTAATATTAAATATGGTATGGTTATATTTTAAAAGCATTTCTAATTGTATGTATATGTATTTTTAGAATAGAGAGAAAAAAAGCGAACCGAAGTTCGCTTAAAACGTTTTTTAACCACCAACATCACAATTAGTAGGTACTCCTCCTTCAGGGTTTCTACTTGTATGTGTTCCAAAAGTGTCACAGCCATCAAGACTTTTTGGTTGTTCATTTGGGCAATTAACTCCCATACAATTAGTAACATCTTCTGTACCTTTGTAACCTCCTTTTAATTGTGTAAACTGAAAATTGGAAACTAATCTCTTATTAAGCTTTAATGATTTTAAATTTTGTTTTTTCATAATGTGTGTTTTTTAATGTTAATATTAAATGTGATATAGCTATATTCTTGTTTGATTCTTAGCAATCCATTTTTGTAAACTCTCTTTAAGCGCATACTAAAAATGAAATATTGTTTTGCTGTTTTCTCGTTTTAGATTGCTCTATTAGTTTTCCGAACTTGGGTAGAAGTTTTTCTCGTTAACTCAACATCCTTTTTCTTTTGAAATATTTTTTTATGACAGTACATATTTTGAATAAATGTTGAATCAAAGTAAATGTGTTGATGCCAATAAAAAAAGGAATGTAATTGGTGTTTTATAAAAGATCAATTGCGTTTTTATAAAACATAAATAAAATATTATCTATGAGTTTTTCCATTCTTATAGGTTTACAAAACCGTATAGACGAATTAATTTATTTATGTGATTTTCTTTTACAATCGAACCATCAAGCAAAAACAAAAAATTTCATATTCCTATCATTTTGCGTAATTTTACCCCATAAATTATTCAGATTGAACACGAAAAGAGTACTTATTATTGGTGGACCTGGCACAGGAAAATCTACATTGATTACAGCTTTGGAAGAAAAAGGACATGTTTGCTTCCATGAAATTTCGAGAGAAGTAACAGCTGCTGCACAGAAGAAAGGCATTGAACAACTATTTTTAACACAACCTTTGCTGTTTAGCGAATTGTTATTAAAAGGTAGAATTCAACAATTCAAAGATGCCGAAGCACTCAAGAATTCGTTCGCTTTTTACGACCGTGGAATTCCGGATGTAGCTGCATACATGGATTATACAGGAGATGAATATCCTGATATGTTTAGAGATGCTTGTAAAGAACATTTGTATGATGTGGCTTTTATGCTAGCGCCGTGGAAAGAAATTTACGAGCAAGACAATGAACGTTACGAGAGTTTTGAACAGGCAGAAACCATTCAGAAGTATTTGACAACGGCGTATGAAAGTTATGGTTATCAACTAATTGATGTCCCTTTCGGAACGGTTTCAGAACGTGTTTCATTCATCCTAAATACACTTAATACTCACGAATGACCAAACCGCTTGCACTTCTAGAAAAATATTGGGGACATACTTCGTTTCGTCCTTTGCAAGAAGAAATTATAAACGCGGTTATTCAACAAAAAGATACCTTAGCTTTATTACCAACTGGCGGTGGAAAATCGGTATGCTTTCAAATTCCTGCCTTGGCAATGGATGGAATTTGTATTGTGATTTCTCCCTTAGTTGCCTTAATTCAAGATCAAGTGGCGAATTTAAAAGCCAATGGAATTAAAGCAATTGCCTTAACTGGCGGATTGAAAACGACTGAACTGAGCGATTTGCTAGACAATTGCATGTATGGCGATTATAAGTTTTTGTACTTATCGCCCGAACGTTTACAGCAGGAAATCATTCAGGAACGCATCAAGCAAATGCCTGTCAATTTAATTGCTGTTGATGAAGCGCATTGTATTTCGCAATGGGGAAACGATTTTCGTCCAGCGTATAAAAACATCAATACCTTACGTGAATTATTGCCAAACATACCTTGCATTGCACTTACTGCGACTGCAACGCCAACGGTTGTCAATGATATTGAAGCAAGTTTACATTTAAAAGAGGTTCAGAAGTTTCAACAGTCGTTTACACGTGAAAATTTAGCGTATACCGTGTTAGAAACTGAACACAAAATCTTGACGATCGAAAAAACTTTGCGCAAATATCCACAATCATGTATAGTGTATACGCGCAATCGAAAAAGCACCATCAGTATTCATGAAGCACTTTCACGAAAAGGATTTACGAGTGTATTTTTTCATGGTGGACTTTCGTCAGAAGAAAAAAAAGGCAATCTCCAAAAATGGTTGAGCGGAAAAGTACAAACCATTGTGGCCACAAATGCTTTTGGAATGGGGATTGACAAACCTGATGTAAAAAATGTAATTCATGTGCAATTGCCTGATAGTTTGGAAAATTATTATCAAGAAGCGGGTCGTGCAGGACGAAATGGCGAATATGCAAACGCGATTATTCTAACAGATGCCAATGATATTGATATTTTACAAAAACAGTTTATTCATAACTTACCAAGCATCGATTTTTTAAAACTTGTGTTTAGAAAACTGTGTAGCTTCTTCCAAGTTGCCTACGGTGAAGGTTATGATACCAAACATGCCTTGGCTTTTTATGAATTTTGCAAAGCATATCAATTTCCAACACAAAAAACGTATACAGCGTTACAATTACTCGATAGACATAGCGTGATTCAGCTTTCGCAGAACTTTCATCGGAAGACTTCTTTACAATTCATCGTAGATCAATTCAATCTCATGAATTATTTAGATAAAAATGCGAACGTAAGTTTAATTACTCAAGCCATCTTACGAACGTATGGCGGTGCTTTTGAACAGAAAATAAATATCAACACACATTTCTTAGCTCAAAAGTTAGGCATTCCAAAAGGTAAAATTAACGAGACCATTCAGCAGTTGGCAAAAGATGAAATCATTATTCTGGATGAATTGCAAACCGATGCCGAAGTCACTTTTTTAGTCGCACGTGAAGATGATAAAACCATTCATCCGATCGCAAAAGAAGTTCGACAACAAAATGAATTGAAAAAGAAACGTGTGCAAGCTGTCATCAAATACATAAAAGATACAGAAACTTGTAAAAATATTCAGCTTCTCTCCTACTTTGGAGAAAAGACACAAACTGCTTGCGGAATTTGCTCTGTATGTAAAACTCAAAAAACTGCAACTCCAAATAATGATTTGCAATTACTCGTAAGAGATGATGTTTTAAAAGTATTGCGACAAAAGCCGATGACCTCAACAGAAATTTGCGTTGTTTTACCCTACAGAGAAAACCTCATATTAGAGATAATTCAATTACTTTTGGAGGCAGAAAAAATTAAATTAACAGAAACAAACACTTATACCATATAATATATGAGAGATTTGAGAATCGTTTTTATGGGTACGCCCGATTTTGCGGTTGCAACATTAAAAGCATTGTTGGACGCCAATTATAATGTGGTTGGTGTCATTACTGCGCCCGATAAACCTGCAGGTCGTGGACGCAAGTTACATCAATCGGCTGTGAAAAAGTTTGCGTTGGAGCATAACTTAAATGTATTGCAACCTACCAACTTGAAGCGAAAATCATTTGTAGCCGAATTAAAAGCATTAAACGCAAACTTACAAATCGTAGTTGCTTTTAGAATGTTACCCAAAGTGGTTTGGCAAATGCCCGAATACGGAACTTTTAACTTGCACGCTTCTTTACTTCCTAATTATAGAGGTGCAGCACCCATTAACTGGGCAATTATAAATGGAGAAACAAAAACGGGCGTGACAACTTTCTTTATTGATGAAAAGATTGATACGGGCGCGATGATTTTTCAGGAAGAAATTGACATTGACCCAACAGAAAATGCAGGTTCTTTACATGACAAGTTGATGAATGTTGGAAGCGGTTTGGTGGTTAAAACAGTTCAACAGATAGAAAAGGATGAAGTTACGACGACCATTCAGCCAAATTCAGAAGATGTAAAGACTGCTTATAAGATTCATAAAGAAACTTGTAAAATTGATTGGACTGATACTATAGACAATATATATAATAAGATTCGTGGTTTGAGTCCATATCCTGCTTCTTGGACAACTTTATATAATGGAGAGGACACCTATAATATAAAGATATATGAAGTTGCAAAGGTGTTGGAATCGCATTCAATTCCTGTTGGAAGTGTGATTAGCACTAAAAAGGAAGTCAAAATCGCGGTAAAAGAAGGGTACATCATTGTAAGTATTTTACAGCTTCCGGGGAAGCGTTCCATGGAAATTAGCGCTTTATTGAACGGTTTTACTTTCGAAAAAGAGGCAAAAGTCTCGTAACCCTTATATTTACTGATACGAGAGAAAAACAATAAAAAATAGCTGTGTTTATTAACAATCGTAATAAGTTATTAACAAAAACCCGCTTTTCCCGCGCTATTACTTGCATGGCAAAGAAATCCGTATAAATTTGTAGTGCTTTTAAAAATAATGTTTAACCAACAATTAATAATTCAACGATTATGAACAAAACAGAATTAATTGACGCAATGGCTGCTGACGCAGGAATTTCTAAAGCTGCAGCAAAGAAGTCATTGGAATCATTTTTAGGAAATGTAGAAGGAGCTTTAAAAAATGGAAACAGAGTTTCTCTAGTAGGATTTGGATCTTGGTCAGTTTCAGAAAGAGCTGCAAGAGAAGGAAGAAATCCACAAACTGGAAAAACTATCCAAATTGCTGCTAAAAAAGTAGTAAAGTTTAAAGCAGGATCTGATTTAGGAAAAGCAGTAAACTAATTGTATTTATACATAAATTAGACAAAAAGCACTCAAATTTGAGTGCTTTTTCGTTTTTATAAGTGTATTAAAAAAGCACTGTATTTGATTATTCCGTTTTTTTTTAATAGATTTAGTTAACCTAAAAAATCATAAATGATAGCCTTAAAACCCGATAAAGGACATCTTTTAATTGCTGAACCATCTATTATTGGAGACGTATCTTTCAACAGATCAGTTGTTTTACTTGCTGACCACACTGATGAAGGATCTATTGGCTTTATTTTAAACAAACCTTTAAATGTTGATCTTTCAGACTTAATTCCGCAATTTTCAAACGCTAAAACCACGTTTAAAGTATATAATGGCGGACCTGTAGAACAAGATAATTTATATTTTATTCATAAAATACCACATTTGGTACCTAATAGTATAGAAATTTCGCTGGGGATTTATTGGGGCGGCGATTTTTCTTCTATTATTAAATTATTGGAGGAAGATAAACTACAGCAAGATGACATTAAGTTCTTCTTAGGCTATTCGGGCTGGCATGCCAATCAACTGAGTGAAGAATTGAATTCTAATTCTTGGATCATTGTTGAAAATGAATTTAAGAAAGAAATCATTTCAAAATCATGCAAATCGATTTGGCGTAATAAAATGATGGAATTTGGAGGCGAATATTTGATTTGGTCAAATGCGCCTGAAGATCCGAGTCACAATTAAAGCTACGCTCCTAGTCGAATTCTGACATTCAATTTTGCTATTAAATCTCTCGCAACGGTAGATTCAAACTGTTTTTTGCGGTATTTTGTGATGGGTACAATTCCTCGAATTACATTCGTGATAAAAAATTCATCTGCTTTTTGAATTTCAAAAGGTGAGATACTTTCTTCTTTCAATTCATAATCTGATGTTTTTTCTAGAATTTCTATCAATTGTTTTCTTAGAATTCCTTTCAGACATCCATCGGTAATTGGTGGTGTTTTGATTGTGTTTCCTTTTACCAAGAAAATATTCCCATTTAAAGCTTCTATGACGCTTTTATCTTCATTTACTAACAAACAGTTGTTCAAGTCATTTTCTTTCGCGTAAATGCTTCCTAATACGTTTATAACTTTATTATTGGTCTTTAACGTAGAAAGCAATCCTTTGTTGACATAAAAATCTTTGTACAAATCGACTTCATAGGCTTCTTCTGAAAGTAAATAAAATGGAGATGCTAGCGAATTTGCCGTGATCATGTATTCTATATCATTAGAAGTTGGCAAATACAATCCGCCATTTCCTCTATATACTGTAAAACGTACACGTGCATTTTTCAAATCATTCGCTGCTAACACTTTAAGAATTTCTGCTTCTAGGAATTCCATCGTAAAGTTCATTGGAATTTCCATTCTTAGTATTCGCATGGATTCCATTAATCTGAAATAATGATCTTCCCAAAAAAGAATTTTGTTAGCAACAATTCTGAGGGTTTCAAACAATGAGTCTCCGTACTTTAGCCCTCTATTTTCAACATCTAAGGTCGTTGTTTCGTCGCTGATGTTTCCATTAAAATTAATCATAAAAAAAGCCTTGATTTTCTCAAGGCAAATATACTTTTTAAAAATGGTTTTTCTTAGCGAGAACCTAAAACTTGTTTCAAACTTGCAATTTGGTTTTCCCAAAGTCTTTTTCCTTCTTCAACTTCTTCATCGTCATCTGCATGATCGATTACGATAAGGGAGACATCTTTCGTAATTTCGTCAACTACGATCTTCATTTCAAAATAATACGATGTATCTTCATTTTCCTCCCATTGAAAGCGAATGCGTTCATTATTTTTTTTCCCTAGTAACTTAGCTGTTTCTTCACTACCGTCCCAAATAAAGGTAAAAACCTCTCCTCTGGAATTCACATTATCTGCATACCATTCGGATAATCCTGAAGGTGTAGACAAATATTGGAACAAAAGCTGTGGTGAAGATTGTATAGGGAACTCAATTTCGTATTTAATTTTATCTGACATACTGTATTTCTTGATTATGTTTTGACAATATATACATTAATTGATAAGTTTAAAAGAAAAGAACAAAAAAAATAATTTTTGTGTAATATTTGCTCAAAAAAAAATAGTTTATATATTTGCACCCGCAAACAAGGCGAGGTAGCTCAGTTGGTTAGAGCGTCGGATTCATAACCCGGAGGTCTCGGGTTCAATTCCCGATCTCGCTACACCTATAAACACTAGAAAAGCTAAGATTCTGAATCTTAGCTTTTTTGCTTTCCTAAAACATACCTAAAACATTTTGGGTTTTATTTTTTAACCAGTCAATAACTTAACTGTTTCATTCTCTTCAGTTAGTAATGGAGTTACTTTCTTTAAATTGTTTTTATAACTTTGAAAGGTCGCTTTTGTAATTGACTCTTTTGATTGCTCAATCCAGTCATCAAAAATATCATCTAATTGTTTGAACCTGTCTTGGATTTCATTAGAAAATTTATAGATTATTTCAAATTTGATATCATCTAAAGATTTGAAAAGTGCGCCAAGCAAAGAACCTAGCCAACTTCCTATGATTGTTCCAATCCCGGGAAGTAGAAAAGTTCCTGCTATTCCTCCTGCCGCCGCCCCACCCCATGTGAATGCTTTATCATAAGTTTCAACAGCCTCAGAAGCTCTATCTTTTACTAAACTATGAGTACTGCCTATAGAAAATGAAGGAGTTACAAATTGTCTTCTTGGGTTCATTAGGATATATTGTAGCAACAAAGCCAATACTCCTATCAAAGCAATAGAAAGGGGAAACCACCACAAATTTGCTAATTTTAACAAACTTGGGAATGTTTCTCTTAAAAAAGGAAATTCTTTTACAGCATAAACAAATGAAACTGCAACTGCATCTCCTAGTAAAATTGGATTTCTATATAAATTTAGGAGCCAATATTTTCTTCTTTCGGCATACATATCCTTAAATAAACTAAATAATAAGTCAGCACTATTTAGTTTAGTCGCTTTCTCTATTCTTTTAAAATATCTTTTTAATCTAGTATTTGTATCAATAATCTTGTAAGCAATATCTTTTTTAATTACTTGTTTTAATTCTTTAGAAGAACCCGTTGAATGAACTTTTCTCCTTATGTAATCAATTAAGTCATTTTCTAGCTGTGAACGAAGATCATAATATCTTTCTTCTATTTCACTGAAATAAATCTCTAAGTTCTCTTTTAAATCAATAGCTAGTTGAATATCATCATCTACCTTTTTCTTACTTTTAACATTAAGGAAGCTTGATTGCAATATTGTATAAGCAACAGAAATTGTTATAAATTTATTATGGTCTCCAGTATCAATATTATCGGGATGATACCTTTTAGATAATAATTTATATCGTCTTCTTATTTCTTGAAAATCACTATTGGGTTTTACACCTAAAATTTTATAAGCAGTATCTTCGTTCATTTTTATTATTAAATTGATAATAGGAAATTTAAGCTAAGTTTAGTTCATCTCCTTACGGTTTTCCGCATTTGAAGTGTTTTTCCATCAATTCAATTTAACTCGTTGCTTTAACGCATTCCAAATTCCCAATTAAACACTGTTATCTCACACTTTTAGTGACATGTGGTGTTATCGATCAATTGCAAATATCGCCTCTTGCCTTTGCGCGCTTGCAAGACCAAACCCTGCGGGAACACGAACATTTTTCTAAAAAGAAAAATAACCGATGTTGTCTTGACCTTTACCTCCGCATCGGCAGATGAAGCATTGTTCGAAACCCAACATGCCAAAAGGGTTCAACTTAAAAACAATGTTTAATCTTAAAAATTTAAAATTATGGCAGTAGCAACAGTAAAACAAAATGGAACAGCGAAAAAAACGCAATCAACAGGAGCCGTAAAAACAGCCGAAAAGGCAAAAGCAACATCTGCAACTAAGAAACTTGTTCAAGAAGTAATTCCACCAGTCACAAAACCAATTAGTTTACATGACCGTATGAATAACTTTGAGAAACTTAACGGTTTAGCCAATCAACGCACACGGCTCATGACAACTTTAACGAGCTTAACTAAGTTCAAATACAATAATGGCGACTCATGTGTATTTTTAATTCGTGATGAAAATGGCGAAGAATTTAAAACCACGAATACCAATCTTATCCAACTTGTGACTAATCATTTACAAGACACATTACTTCACCGCAAAGAAGAAATTGAAAAGAAGATTGTGAAATTTGAGTTGTAAATAAACCAACTTATTAAGAAAATAGCCTCTCGGATTTGAGAGGCTATTTTTTTGTTTATTTCTTTGGTGGTTCGTTATCGTTGGCATTATCAAGAATTTTGATATGTGAGTTTAACGCATCTATCCAACAATGTAGATGAAATGCTGTTGGTGTTCGCACACCACACTCCCACTTGCCAACCAGGCGATCTGCAACACCTAAGATATCATTGACATCATCTTGGGTAAGATTAAGCTCCTTTCTTCTTGTGACAAGCTGGCTCACAACATCTTTTAAAAAGTCATCGCGGGTTTTATAAGGGTAATTTATTTTCATGAGTTTTGTCTCCTTTCGACAATTTTGTAACTGAAAATTGTCGCAAAGAATATGCACACAAAATCTTGTGTAATACGCACATAAAACTTCTCATATCATTGTGTGAAAAGCCTGTGCGTAGTGGCTTTAAAAAATATTTTGTATGTCTTATTTCATCGTAAATCTTTAACCAAAGGAAATGATATGATTAAAACGATTAATAATAATGATGTGATATTGATAGACCCCGAACAGGAATCAAAAGTTGTTGCAGAACTGCTTTTATCCATGAATGCGTTTGTGTCGATTAAAACAGCAGAAATTGCCACAACATTGGATAAAGTCACGCAATACCGCATGCGTAAAGAAAAACGTTTCCCCCAACTTTACAGACTTAACCATCATGGATATAGGAAAGCGTATAAGATACAGGATTTGAAAAACTGGCTTGAAAATCCTGTTTCGTATCAACAGTCGAATGATTAGCTTTATTAAAAACCTTTTCGCGTAACTGCTCAAAACTTGGCACGCTCTCAACGTTTGGACTTTTGATAATAATTTCAATGGCTTTGTTGAGAGCGTTTATTGCCATTTTTTTCTCTTTATCGTAAGAGTAATGGTCATAAATTCCTGTCACATCTGACATAGTATGATTAAGTAAAAGAGAGGCAAAATCACGCCGACCAAACAATCCCGCAACAATAGTTGCTCCTGTTCGTCGTAGATCATGCGGATAAAATTCTTTGCTAATCTGAAATTTCTTAAAATGACGCCTAAAAACTTGTGAAAGTGTCCATACTTTAAATGGTTTAATTGTTTTGTCAATAATTTGACACCTACCGTTATATCTTGCACTACCAAAGACCCAATCACTATGTCCTGTGTATTGTTTAACCTCATCAATCAGCGTCATAGCTAAGTTACTTAAATGAACACGGTGCATCCGTCCATTTTTTGATGTAGGCATTGTCCAAACACGACTATATGGATCTACATCATCCCATTGCATATTTCGAACCTCAACAGAACGAGACGCTGTACAGAGTAAAAACTTAATAGCGAGTATTAAACTTGGCGATACGGGAAGTTTTTCAAGACCATGCCAAAATTTATAGATTTCTTTAGGGCTAAGGTGACGTTGTCGTTTTCTCTTTGGCACATCTACTTTAAGTCCGATACAAGGATTATTATTTTGTTCAAGTAGAAATAACCCTGCTCCATAATTAAATAATCGCTTGGTGTATTTCAATAAGTGCCTCGCTGCACTTGGTTTACCATTGTTAATCTTTGCTCTAACTGCATTCGAAATTTCTCTTGGTGTGATTTGAGCTATCGGTTTTTGCAATAATTCGTCCCCTAATCCATTGCGAATAATATAATACTCATTCTTATATGTTTTTTTTCCTGCCTTTTTAGAATGCTCCACATATAAATCCAATAAATAAGAAACAGTTTTGTCATCTTTCTTGTTCTTTCTAATCAATCGCTTTTCTTCTAAAGGATCGCCACCAAACTCAACAATAAATTTAATATCAGTGTGCCGTTTACGTGCCTCATTAAGCGACATCTGCGGGTATCGACCAATACTCATTCTTTTATTCTTATTTTCTACGCGATATTGGACAATCCATGTTCTTATTCCTTTTGGTGAAATACGAATACCAAAACCATTTAATCCACGAAACCAATAAATTGTATTTACAGGTAAAGGTTTGAGTTTTTCAATCGCTAAATTTGACAGTATTATGGAAGTTTTTGAGCTGTTTTTTTGACTGTGTCTTTTCAACTTGTCTACGTACTTGTCTACTTTTGGTCTGTTATTTGATGAAATCGTATGTTTTTGCATGAAAGGCAAATACCCCCTATAAAAGAAATTCGGTCATAAAAATTTCTTTTAATAATAGATACTTAGAAAACAATATGTACGCACATGAAGTCGTAAAAAATGGCGCGCCCAGCAGGACTCGAACCTGCAACCTATTGCTTAGAAGGAATTACGAGGAATATTTACCTCTTTTAACCCGCTGATTCTAAATACTTTTTTAAAATAATTTTTAACTAAATTTGGTTGTCTACTTATGCGCGAACAGTAGCATAAGATTGAAAAAATGTAAAGAAAAAATGAGAATATGATATTAAACTTTATTCAATATCTGGCCAATCTTGAGGAATTAACCTTTCTTCTCCATCTCTAGGCCATCTATATTTAGTAGCCTTTTTATACCTTTCATTTTTATGTAGATATGCATGCTCTAAAACTATGACTTGCAAGCCATTTTGCTTTTCAACTTGATCAAATATAAAATCAAAATGCTTATTTAACGCTTCTCTATCTTCATCTATAATAATATCTTGATCTATCTGGTCTTTTGGATAATAAGGTCTACTAACTTGATCTAAAATTATCAAACCTGGAACTGGGCTCTTTTTTATTTCAAAAAACTTATGAAACGCAAATATCAAAGCCAAGTGAATACTAAGGTAGTTTTCATCTGAACCAATTGATGAAAAACTTTCTATTGCTCCAGAGTCATTATTGTAAAGCTCAATTGTTGGCTTTTTAGATGTAAATTTAATACTATCATCTTTGTAATGTTCGTCTATAGGTAAATAAGCTAAATTTTTTGTGGCATTATTAGAAATAAAAGTTTCTGCTTCCTCAATTCGTTTTTGTCTTTGCTCAATGCTATAATTTTCATTTATTGCATCAAACTCCTCTTTATATCTAGTCAATCTAGATGAATCAAATTCTTCTGCTTCCTTGAAATTATCGAGGTAATAAGAAACCCGCCCTATAGTCCTCAATATCATATCATTATTGTTTTTTTGTTTAGTTGCAATACTTGATTCTTTAATTAAATTTTGAATTTGTGATTCAAGTTTAGAAGCTTCTTTGGTTTTCTTTTGTATTAGTTCATCTAACTCAATAATGTAGCCATCCAACTTCGGCTTATATTCGTCAACAACTACACTCTCTTTTTTCAGTATGTCAAATGATTTTTCTATTTGAGAAATAATATCAGACGTTTTCTCTAAATGAGAATCACAAATAGGACAATTAGATCTTTCTAAATTAAATAAATCAATTACGTTCAATTTTGATGCTTGCTTTTTCGTTACAGTTTTAAATTTTGAACTACTTGATTGATTTTGAATGGCTAAAGTTCTTTTTCTCTTTAGCCTATTTATCTCAGATAAAATTGAAGATTTAGAAGACTGTAATTCATAAAGTAATTTCTCATTTTCAAAAATAATCTTATTAGGTTGCCAGTTCAACACACCTTTTAAAGTATTTTTTATTGAGTTTACATCATCTACAAACTCTTCTTTTTTTAATAACCCCACCTGAACAACTTCATTAAAAAGCATTTTTAAACTCTCAATGGATTGCTTTTTAAACTGTTCAAATGTTGATTTTTTCTTTTCTTCAGTCTCAATACCTCTTTTTAAGCCTTTTAATTTTTTTAATGCCTGTAACTCTTCAAGGTCAATCGCATTCAAAAAGTAAGGTAATGACGGAATTATATGCTTAGCTGAATTGACATCGTCTAATCCGTGAAGTAAATTTTTTCTACTATCAATTACTTCTTTATCAAGAAAAAGATATGGAGTTAACTGTCTAATAGAAATACTGTTTATCTTTGAACTTTCATCTTTTTGGTAGTCCTTAAAATTGATTAAACCAAAACGCTCAGACAGTAATTGTTTTGCTTGAGTTGAATTAATCTTGCCTTTTAAATCTTTGGAATTTTCAGGTATTTCAATATCATTACCAATTTCAAGAAACATTTTACTTGAAGCATTAGAAGATTTTTGAGAAATCTCTCTAACAATCAATATTTCTGTACTTCCTTTTATTAGCTTAATACCAACAAAAGATAATTTCTTTTTAATTAAATTGGAAAGAGCAATACTGGAAGAGCATAAACAATAATCAATAGTCTCAATTATATATGTTTTACCAGTTCGAGAAGCACCAGTGATAATTGTTACGTTTTCAGGTTCAAATTCTAAGAGCCTGTTTTGACCATGTTGACTATAATATACTACATGACTAATATTCCATCTACTCATAATTGAAGCCCTAAATGATTATATATTGTTTTTATAGAATTCACTTGCCCTAACCATTTGCCTAATCTATCAGCCGATTTAAATAAACTCTCTAGTTCAAGGCTTTTATTTTTCCCAACATTTTTTTCTATAGGAATCAACAATCCTGAACTATCCAAATGAAGAGTCTTTTTAAATATGGCAAACTCAATTGCTGGTTTTAAAAATTCATTGGATTCATTTATTCTTGATGTGAGATTTAATTGTATTTCAGGATTATTCTCTATCCATCTAAAAAAGCCAGTTTTTATGTTAGTTCCTCTAAAAGTTTTTTCTATTTCATAAGATAAAACAAGTGGTAAAGGCAGAATAAGAAGCGGGAAAGGAACTCCCAATTTTGCTTCACTATGATATCCTTTACAAAAATTAAAAATTATCAATGAGCAAAATGCTGGGTTAGTTTCAGCAAAAACATCTATACTAATTTTATTCATTTTCGTCTTCTGAAATTAATGATTTATAATCACGATGCCAACCAACTCTCTTATCTTTTGATAGCATTTGATAACTACCTCGAATTAAATCGGGATTTCTATAGTTTCTTGAAATACTTTTAACTTGATTGATGGCTTCTGTATGACTCCAGTCTAGCAAAGATCTTCCTACTGATTTTTTCTCTTCTTCTAAAATATTCTTATCCACTTCATCAAATTTATAAGACCATTCATCTATCAATTTTTCATCATACTTTTTTAACTTGGGAATAAGAGAAAAATTCTTCATCCAATTTTCTCTTTGAATCCTTGCTTTAACTTCTGTATTAAAAGAACGCCTTTTTTGAGTTTCAGAAGCTTCAATTATATCTAACTGTGCTAAATGAATTTTATGATTCCAATCAGGAGCAGGTAATTCCATTTCATCAATATCATCTGTAAAACCATCACTATATAACTCTGAATTTTTTTTGGAAATAAATTCTTGTAATTCACTAAAATATATGCACTCTTTTCTTTCGCGAGTTAATGACCTTACCGCCTCCCTGTCCCACCAAGAGATGATTGCTTCTGCAAGGCTAATTTGATTTTCTTTTTTTGTGCTTTTTCTAATTTTTTTAATCACTTCATTTTGTGATTGATCTATAGAAAATGTATCAGTATTAATTCTAATATTTTTTAATAAGTTTTTTCTTTTTTGCTTATTTAATTCAGTAAAAGCTTCACAGCCTTTATACTTTTTACCATAAGGTAATAGCTTTTCTTTTTCTCCTTTTTTCCGTAAATCAAGATTTTCTTTTTTTACTTTAACTCTTTCACTGATAACTCTGTTCGCTTCATTGAGTAGCTCTTTTTCAAGTTCATCTCTATCACTTGATTCTTCTTTAAGAACATTTAAAACACTATCATCATTAACAGATGCGACAGTCGAAAGTGTAAAAATACCATCTCTTGGATCATTTGATTGTATAAAATCGCACCAGACTTTTAAGGTGCTCCATAAGTCATCATGTTTTATAGAAATCTTAGAACTAATCGTTTTATGCTTTAACTGTGTTAAATTTTTTGTATCACCGTCTTCATGATAAACATCATCTAAGGTCTCCAAGCTAACAAAAGCATCATCGTTTTGAGAGTCCAAAAGACATATCAACGCATATATTGCCTGATAATAATATCCTAATGCTGGTCCAATAGCGCTATGTGAGCTCATTTGTAAATTACTTTTTTATCCGAACTTTAACTAAATAATTTTCACGAAAAATGATTTGTTATTTATAATAAGTTAGATTTTACTATTATTTTTTATTTAATTATATCTATCAAAGGTAAGAAAAAGAAACAATGAGATAATACTCTTTTCCGTAAAACGGTTTCGCTAGTATGACTGAGATAATAGTTTTTCACTCATTGTGTCATATATATCAATGGAACATTTATATGAATTTATAAAACGGGTTGGTTTGTGAGTACGTTATTTGACAATGTTCCCTAGAATTGAATTTTAAATTTATCATATATTTTTATGGTCTTAGTGAAAATTTTGAAACTTCCATTATCCTCAGTTCCTTTTCCTTTGAGATTTTCTCCATTCACACCCAATAATTCCTTAACATTATTACTTTGTTGTGCCTTTGGTGTAAATAATACATTTATTTCAATTGAATCTTTGATTGAAGAAAAATCAATATCAGTCAAAGATTTATCAAATTCAGCATTCTGCTTTTGTATTTTTTTATATTCATTTATCCATTTCATGTCATCTATATCAAATGTGAATTCTATTGAACTATTTTTTACATTAGAATTATAAGTATAATACAATTCACCTGCATATTGTTCTCCATTATTTTGTCGCTTATAATCTCTTGAAACAGTTATTGTAAAGGCAGTATTTTCAGGAAAATTAGTCGTGATAAAAGTTTTAATTTCTTGATTAGATATTTTTTCTGTTTTGATTTCAATATTTAGATTTGATACTTCTTCTTTATACTTAATCTCTTTACAACTAATAAGAATAATAGTTACAAAAAGTAGTAATGACACTTTTTTCATATTTGATTTTCTTAAATTTATATTAGCGAGGTACAGTCTGATTAATTGTCTGAAAAAACCTTGATCTCGAAACGTAAGTTTTAACATCAACTTTTGTTATGCTTGATGTACCGTCATAAACTGGATTAATTACTATAGACCATAACCCAGGTTCTACTCTGACTGACTTACTACCAGATTGTGCAGAATTTATGGAAAAACTAGGAATATGCTCATTACTTAATTTAGTAGTGTTTTTTGGCGGCATTGGTATTAATCTAACATCTACAGAATTTCCCTCTATTACTTCAAATTCTAAAGTAATTACATCTTTGCTTCCATGTCTTAAATCTATATCATAAAAGATCATTTGTCCTTTTTTGAGTACTGCTACCTCATCACGCATTTGTTGTTTTGAAAAAATAGGTCTAGTGATAAAACCATAAATAATAATACCAAATAAGCCAATCCACATTATCCTTCCTAATGTTATTAGTGCTGATAGTTCTGAATCATTTTGCCCTTTTCTTCTTCGTACTTTAATTATCGTTCTTATTATAATTTGAGCAATTAGTATTATTAAGCCTGCAAGAACTCCAATGCTTAAATCTGTTAGTATCTGTTTCATTTTAAATTATAATTTTAATCAATTTAACAAATGCAATGCATTAAAATTTACGGTTTTCCGCAATTGGTAAAGATTTTCAACTATAACCACTTATGACCCCACCAGCTCCAACGCACCTTTTCGGTCACCAGATTGTTTGATCGCGTTAAGAAGTTCTTGTTTATCATCGGTATAGATTGTGACCGCCTCACGACCTCTAGAAACGCTGACATAGAATTGATTTTGATTGCTTGCAGGAAAAGCAGATGCGGGTTGCGCAATGATAACTTTATCAACAGTTTTACCCTGTGCGCTGTAAGATGTACTGGCGTAAGCATAATCAAAATTTCCGTGTCTTTTATCTAATAAATATTCAACACGTCTTTTGCCCGAATTTCGATATGCTTTAACAACGCCTTTTGATGTAAAGCCCCTAATGTTTAAAACTGTTCCGTTATCAAGACGTTTCCCATTAAGATCACGCCCGTTTTTATTAATACGAATTTCATCGCCTTTGGCGAGTTTAACTGCTCGGGTTTTATAGAGATCAAAATTTTTAGCATCGGATAGATTAAGCGTAAAATTTGTGCCTTGATTGTCCTCCCCTATAATTTCATTCTCCCCGATATCAACAACTCTTAACACACTCCCCTTAGTTATTCCTTTTAGGTTGAAATGGCTTTGAATAATGAGCCCTTGATAATAATTTCTGGTATCTTGCTTTTGTGCCACGCTGTAATGGTAATTATCAAAGACTGTAACACTGCGCTCTTTCTTTTCAATATATCCTTTTACTTGTAAAACATCACGAATATCAAGGTTGAGTGTTTTGACTTTTTCTCGCATTGGCGTGATAACCAACATGGATTTTTTCTCGGTTTTGGCTTCTAAATAATCATCTGATATGGCTTGATTAATTGTTGCGTAATCAGCTTCATGGATTGCGCCCATTTTATCAAGATGTTCAAATCCAAGCATGATATTGCCTTGACTGATTTCATGGATGGCGGTTTTGTATTCAGCTATTTTCTGTCGATAAATCGTATCAACCGAAGCATAAGGTACACGTCCGATTTCTTGCAAAAGGCGTAACGCATCGCCTCTTTGCACGGCTGTGTGTTGTTTCGTGTCGCCTGAGAGCATTAAACGCAATTCTAATTTTTGTGCAAGCTCAAAAAGTTTCAACATATCATCCGCGCCGATCAGTCCTGCCTCATCAATCCATACAACTTGACCTTTGATCTTTTCTTGGATTGTTTTATCAATTAATAATTTTGATAATGTATCGGCTTGCTCAAATCCCTCATTCTTTAAGACGTTTCTTGATGCTTCTGCTGTCGGTGCAAACAGAAAGATTTCTTTACCCTGTTTTTCAATCTCTGGAACAATGGTTTTGAGAAGTGTGGTTTTGCCTGTTCCTGCACCGCCATTGATAATATTGACCATATTTCTTGATTGCATTACATAGCGAACTGCTTTTTGCTGTTCATCGTTAAGATGATTGAGATGTGAAACATCAAACCGATTTTTTAATGCGGGGAGTGTTCCGATTGTTGATTGGGCACGTTCAATGATTTGCTTTTCTTGGCTCTTAATAGTTTCCGTTGTGCAATAGATTTGATGATCAGCCGTGACTTTAAATATTTCATCTCTATTATCCAAAGCTTTATCAATCTGTGCCAATGAGATATTAGAATTATCAATACTGTATTGATAAGCTTGTGAGAGGATTTGTGTTTGACGCTTTACAGAAGAATGCGCAAAACAATGTTCAACTGCGTGTTCTATTGTTTTCTCAACTGTTAGGTTACTATCTGTTGTTGGTTCTTCTTCACTTGTGCTAGGAGTGATGTTTTCTTTCAATAGTTCATCATGCCAAATCTCTTGTAATTGGGATATTGTCCGGCTGTTATCTTTTTTCTCTCTGGTCTTTGCACCTAATTTATCCAACATCTTAGGGTTTGTGATGTTGTTATCATTCGCCACTTGTCCAATTAAATTGGTGCGTTTTGAAAAAAACTCAATCGCTTTGCTTGGAATAACTGTCATTTCAAAACCATGTTTGGTTTTACGCAAGTCATAGCCTAATGCGCCTAGCTTATTGGCTAATCGCTTATGAAAGCGCGCTTGATAATACGGCATATCTTTTCGGATATAGTAAAACTGCGCCGCTTTATAACGATTTTCTTGTGTGTCAAAGCTTAGGTTCATCGTCACACAATGAATATGATAATGCGGGTCTGGCGCATGTCCAGTAACAGCTCGTGCTGTCCAATGCGGAAAGTTACACCAAATCATTTCACCTGTGCGTCTGTCTTCGTTTCTGCCATTGGTACGCACACGCACGAACATATTTTCTTGCATCTCGCACATGGTTTTATAGACACTGTTATCAACCGCTTGTTTGATGTTTTCATCAGGGCACAGACACAAAAAGATTGAAACAGATTTCGGGCAATGAAAACTGATATCATTACCTATACGTCTATCTGGCATATTGCGTGGTGTTAGGTTTTCGCCTGTTAGGGGATGAATATTGTCACATAAATTATGAAAGATATGTTTGTCGATGGGTTTGTTTTCTAACCCCAAACGCTTGGCTATTTTACCATTAAACACGCCTTTGGTTTCAACATCTTCGATATAGTAATCCGCTTTTGCAAGACTGTCTTGAAAATACTTTTTAGCTTGGTTGGCATTTTTACTTTGAAATATTCGTATCACTGCTGATCTCCACTAAAATTGATGACAGTGATTTTTTAGAGTATTGACTTAAAATTGTGTACGCACAAATAAATCAAGATTTTTTGTAGTAAATATCCTTATTATATTTATTCTTAAATACTATTTTTATTTACGAAATTACTACATTTGAATAATACCTTTATTTAACTTTTACCTTTAATTAAAACCACTAATAATGAAAAAACAAACTTTAATCATTGTATTATTATTAATCGGATTACAAACGATTTTAGGACAAACCACAGAACAACAAAGGCGTGCTGATGCTTATTATCAAAATCAACAGTCTAGAGAACAAAAATCTAAATCTTGGAATTGGTTATTTAATTCTTCAAATACTAAGTCAAATTATAGCAAAAACAATCTTGTTAAATGGGAATATAAAGATGGTGGTTGGTATACTGGTCAAATAAATTCTAGTGAATATGTATCAGGCTTTGGAACTACAAAATATGCAGATAATAACAGCTATTACTCAGGTCAATTTTTTGATGGAAGAAAAAATGGAATTGGAGCTTATTTTTGGGCAAGTGGAAGCAAGTTTTTTGGTATGTATAAAAATGATTCCATAACAGGATTAGGTATATATATTTGGAGTGACAATTCAATTTATAATGGTTATTGGAAAAATCATAAAAGAGAAGGGTTCGGAATTAATGAATGGATAAATGGAAACCATGATGACAAAACATTAATCAAATATGTAGGAGAGCATAAAAATAACATTCGACATGGATATGGAATAAAATATTATAAAAACGGAACTTATAAATCAGGTATCTGGATAGATGATGTTTTAAGTAAGGAACTTTCAAAACTTGAGGTCTTAGAAGCATTAGGATTTTAATGAACAATAATTCTTAGAAATATAAATAAGCCTTAAAGGTTTAATTTTCAAAATATAAGGAAAGAAACGCTTTTCTGCTATTCGTTATAATTAGGACTATCCTACTTTATAACAACTTAATTTTTAACTAAAAATATAAATGACAAAAGATATAGTAATAATAGAAGATGATTTAATGATGAATCATTATATAAAAGAAAATGTATTATTTAGCTCATTTGAGTCAAAATTAAATGTAGCTTCATTTACAAATTATGATGAATTTATAAAAAATATAGATATTTTAAATAATAATTCAATATACATATTAGATTATATAATAGGTGGGAAAAATAGAGGATTAGATATATATAATATAATAAAAACAAAAAATAAGACCGCTAAAATCATATTCTATTCTACATTTCAATTAGGTTCAAAGGTCTTTCAAAACATGATCCCTATAAATGACAAAGATAATATTATGTTTTTGTCTCCTATGGAGGGCCCAGAAAAACTTACTCAATCTATTGAGGTATTTACAAAATTAATTTATGATGAAAATAATAATAACAAGTTATTAGCAGTTAAAAATGATATTGAAATAATAAATTCAAATTTATTAGAATACCTATCAAGAAACCCAAAATCAATTTATAACATTAATCCTAGAAAATTTGAAGAGCTAGTAGCACAGCTTTTTAAATATGAGGGTTATTATGTTGAACTAACTAAGGCATCCAATGATGGAGGAAAAGACATTTATGCATATAAGAAAGACTTTTTTAATGAGCAATTATTTGCTGTTGAGTGTAAAAGATTTAGTGAAAATAACAAAGTAGGAAGGCCAATCTTACAAAAATTATATGGAGTAGTAGAGCATGAAAAATTAACTGGAGGGATCCTTGTAACAAGTTCTTTTTTTACCAAGCCAGCAAAGAAGTTTACAAAGCAACTTAGTAATCGAATATTTTTAAATGACTATTATAATTTAATGGAACTGATTGCAAAACATAAGTAAAATAAAAATAGTATAAATAAGGGTGGAATCATTTTTCACGCAGTATCTTTTGAAAAATCTCGCGCAGTATCTCTTAGTATCAGACATCTCCCCGCGTTTTTTAGCGGGAGCGATTTTCAAAATAAACCTAACGTTTTTGTTTATTAATGCTTAGTTTCTTTTCCTCTTTCATATCCCCAAGACACACCATTTCGTTCCATCTGCATTAAATGCCCTCTAATGATTAACAGATGCCCTTCAACTTCAGCTAATTCATTTTGAGTTTCTTCAATCAGCTGATTAATTTCTTCAAGCGTTTTATCTGAATTGTCACTTTTTGAATTTTCATTATTATCGGTCACTTTAATATCTTCCTTACTTTGTTAGCAACTAGAGTAAACCATATTTTTTACATTATGTCAATATTTATTGGCTTCGTTCCTTTTCGTTATCACGTTTATTCTCATTTTTTTTACTAAAATCTTTATCTCTGTTCATTAATTCTTGTTTGTCTTTTACCAAATTAGATAGTTTAGTATCTAATTGTTTAGCTCTATTACCAAAATATTGTTCATCAATCTTCATGGTATTATAATCCTCTTTTTTCAGGTTTTTGTCATGATGAGCGTATGCTTGCGCACGATGCTCTTTCATTTTTTCGATTTCAAGCTTCGTTAGCTCAATTAAATCATTAATTTCTTTAAGAGTTAAATCTTTATCTCCCATTGTATTTGTAAATTTTTAACGCTTAAAACCGCGATCTCGTTTATGCTCAATCTCTTTTTGGTTCTCTTTGTACTGGCTTTCTCTTAACTTTTCGTAGGCTTGGTCAAACTTATTATTTTGCTCTTTAAGCTTTTCTTGATTTTGTGATTTCTTAAAATCTTCTATTCGATTTTTCATTAATTCTTGCGAATTATTAAAAGAGTCATTTGTTGTTTCAGACTTAAACGAAAGTATTTCCCTTTTAAAATCTTTTTGAGTTTGTTCTAAAGTTCTAGGTTCTTGTTTTTGGTGCTTTTTAGTCTCTCTTTCTTTTAAAACCTCATCCCAACCTTTTTCAATAAAAGTTGGTAATTCGTGAATAGGGATTTTTTTATAATCTTTTTTCAATTCTCCAACATGTGCTTTATCGCAGTAATCAAGAACAGTTTTTTCTATTTTTTTAGCATTTTCATAAAGCTTATTTTCATAGTGTTTCTCTCTACTCTTCTTGTCCTTAGATTTATTAACTGTATAGGTTTTTGCAGGTGACCTTTCATTTATAGGTTTTAATACTAGATCAGGTTTGTTGTAGGTTATATCTTTATGATAATCCGCTTCTATTTTTTTTCGCTCTTCCAATAATTTCCGTATACCTGGAGCACTAAGTGCTATTTCTTGTAATTCTTCGTAATCTGTTGACACAAAATGAGTTTTATGTTAAGTTACAATAATTAAATGAGAGGCAAAAATGAGTGATTTTGTTGAAACACCAGAAAGATTAAAAACCTATAATACGGAAAATATTGAATTCAAAGAAAAGGCACGTAAACTCGTTATCAAAAATTTAGGCTTTGAACCTAATCTCAAAGCTTCACTAGGAATCGAGTTGTTAATTAGAAAATTAATAAAAAACGTTGAAACTGGAAAAATTTCAAAAAAAGATTTTAAAGAATGTTTAGAAGTATTTTGCAATGCAATTCGTGGAATGATTAGAAGACGTGTTCCAGAACAAGTTTATCTCTTAGAGAAAAAACGTCCTAGCGTTCCCTATCTTTATCTTGGACTTGGTTTTCTCTCTCTTTGTCTTCTTGGATGTCTAGTATTTTTTTTACTTGGCTAAAGGCATCGTCAATCGTTCGCGCACGTGTAATACCATCGTCATTGTCATTAAATTCACTTTTTTTCTTTTCCCAACGTTCCTCTTTAAAATCTTGAATAAGTTTATCAAATCTGGCACTGGCTTGTCCGATTTCATCTTTTGTAACCATGTCAAAAGCATTCTCAACCATCACTTTTTTCTTGTATTGTTGGTCTCGCTTTTGTTCGGTTTTCTTTTCTTTAAGCTGTGTTTGATCTTTTTTTAAATCTTCAACTTTGGGGAGTTGCTTTAAAATTGGTTGCAGTTTTTCCTCTACGTGCTTTTTCTTCTCGCCTGTAAAGCGCATCAGTGAATGGACTTGGTTTTTATCACTGACCAAGACAACACCACGGCGACCGATGGCTAAATCAAAACCTGCTTTTTTTAAAGCTTGTTGTAATTCTTTTGGATTGGAATGCTGTTGATAGAGTTTTTTTACGCGGGCTTTCAATTGCTTGGGTGTATAGCCATCACGAATGGTTTGTTGGCGTTCATTCATCGTGTCCCAATTTGAACCAAATTCAGCTTTGAGTTGTTTGTGCTTAAAACGTTTTTCAAGATCACGTCCTAGCTTTTTATGAATGTAATAATCATTTTTAGTGTCAATGACTTTTCCCTGTTCAATATCGGTGCGTTGCCACACAACATGAATATGCGCACGCCCACCTTTTTCATGATAAACAACCGCACGCGGTTGATCATTTAATCCCAAGCGTTTTTCCATTTCATCCACGCTGTATTGCCATTGTTGCGGTGTCATGGTTTCACCCATGGCAGGATTAATTTGTGCATGATAAAGCCCTGTTTTGGCTTTGGTCATCTTTGCGGTCAGTTCCATGTCTTTAAGAGCTTGTGTCAAGTCTTGTGTGGCTGTGCCCGTAATCTCAACAACCACAATACGTTCATTATCATCTTTGAGTAGATGATTGGCTAAACTTGCGCCACCTGAGCGCTTGCCTCCTTTACAGATCATATCCTAAAGCTTGACGGAGATCTGTACGTATGGTTTCAATCTTTTCTAATAAAGATTGCCCTAATGCGACATCTGTTGGATTACCACTATTGTAATGTTTGGCGATTTGATTGATATTCCCGCCAATCTTACCCCAAGAAGCCAAGAGCTTAATCAAAAGGACGGTTTCCACGCCTGATTTGAGTGGTTTGGATTTGAGGGCGGTTTTGCGAAAATAATCTGCGCCACTTAATCCCGCTTGTTCACAGCGTTCAAGAAAATCTTGTTTTTCTTCAGCTGTGAGGCGGAATTGCACCAATTCATTGCGCTGTCGCTTTTCACTTCTTTTTTTCTTCATAATCTCAAGAAAAATAACTCAACCCTTATCGGGGAGGATTAAACGGACGGGGAGTTTGCCCCCTCCTTTACAAGGGTGGCGGTATTACCGCCCCATACCTTGCATACGCTCTTATATAGAGGTTTTTTCTTATATAAAGATAAAGATTTATTTGTAAAAACCATTCGCTTAGCACTTTAAAAATATTCACCAAAAGCACGAAATAGTATTAATTCTGGTAAGATTTGGGGGGCAATGCTTCGCCTCAATACTATTAAGATTTTCTTGACTCTTACTCTGTAATATGTATAATAATAGAAACTGTAACAACAGAGAATTGTCATGGACGCGTTTTCTTTTCGGGTAAACTTAATCGAATTATTAATGCCTGCATCAAATGATGCCATCGACTTCGTTCAAGGATTAAACAAAGTCAAAGAGGCAATTGATTTTCTGCTACTGAGTGATGAAGAAATAGATCATCAAGAAAGACAAGAACTTATTAATAAGAGTTTTGATGTCATCGGTGGTCAATATGATTTACCTGAAACTAAAGCCGATTTTTTGAAGACCAACCCAGACACGATTATCTATGGTTTGACACAACACTTAAAAAGTGAAAATCAACTTTCAACCCTTTATAATTATGACATTCCAAAAAATCTTCCTAAAAATGCACAATCTCATTATGTAGCGCGTTTGAGAGGACATGCAAAGGATGCCGCTTTTTATGATAGTTATTTACGAGATACCAGTCGACTTGACAATATAGACGGAATAAATTCTTCTCCAACAGGTGAAGTTTTAGATCATATGCCAGGTTATATCCATCCAAGAGAACGTGAATATAAAGCCTATAAAGCAAGACAAAGACAAATCGAGCTAGAAAGACTTAGAGAGGCGCATGAGGCACTTAATCACTCATTTCTGCGTGATGAGCATGGCAAAGTTAATCTCAATGAATATGGAGATGGGACTGATTTTTTAGAAAAGCTACATTTTCAAAAACACAGCTTTTGGGCACTGAGAGAGGCGGGCATCGTTCCTAATAATTTTGCAGCCTTTAGAACACTCGATTATGATCTTATCATGGGAACGCTCATTGAAAATCAAGTCGTGGTGGATTATCCTGAATATCGTTCCCTTGAAGATGAAAATGTAAGACAGGCACATTATGAGCAAAAAGCCCAAGAATATGGAGTTAGTGTTGAACTCCTAACAATGGATATTCGCAATGTGCCTAATCAAGATGATTGTATTAATCCCTTTCAACAAAATTCCCAAGACGTTTCATTTGGTCAAAGAATTGCCAATGGTGTTAAACAAGCGGTCAATTTTGTTCAATCACTTTAATTCAGTTAATCATTTTATCCAAAAAAGTAATTTTCTTACTTTTTAAATAATTATTTATTGTATTTTCATGGTTGAATAACCAACAAAATACATTTTATGAATCCTTTAAATCATGACAAAAACCGTCGATTAAAAAATCAACTCAAAAGTAAAAATGCCATTTTAGGCTATATCATACTCGGTGTCATAGTTAGTAGCGTAATTAGTGCTTTTTCCGCATCTTCCAATACTGGTTTTTTTCTATTATTTATTGTACTTGCAGTTTTCACTGCGGGTGTCTTTCACACACGTAAAATCAATAAATTCTACCAATATGCAGATGAATTTGAGAATAATGATACATGGCTACCGAAAAATTTTGAGATTAAATTACCAACAACCATACAAAAAATCATGGATAGCAGTGCTGATGAAGTCCGTGAAGAAATGGGCGTAAAAAAATATGTAGAAACCCTTGAAGCAGAATTAGAGTTTATTCACAAGCATAAACGAAAAACACAAAAAAAACAAAATGAATGGCAGACTATACAGATTCCAATTAATGAAAAATTTTGGAAAGTTGAAACACGAATGAATCTTAGTGGTAGAACGGCTATTTATTCTGCCGATGAACGTGCGCATATTCAAAGAGATTTTATCGATCAAATCGACTATCAAGATCAACTTATAGCCAAAGTTAATAAGCTTCTCAATAAAGCGATTGATAAAGGTTCTGAGATACAAAGAGGTAATATCAACATATCCAATATCGAGGGCTTAAATTCTTAAAATAATCAACATTTAAAATCATAAACTATGTTTCCTTTTTTCCACGATAAAAAGCGCCGTCGTAAAAATAGATTAAACAGGCTATTTAAGATGATGATTATTGCAATGGTATTTGTTCTAGCTATTATTAAGCTTGATAACCATCCAGTTTCAAATATAAGTTTTATAACCTTTCTTATTCTCTTTTGTTTTGTCTTTTATAAAATTTATAGAATTGATCAATTCTACAAATATGCAGAAGAATTTGAAAATAATGATTCATGGTTGCCGAAATACTTTGTAATTGAAAAGCCATCAATGCTTAAAAAATTAGAACAACAAACTTTTACTCAAACTTTAGATAGCATTGGTAATAAAGCTTTTACCATAGCTATTGAAAAAGATTTAGCTTATCTCCATGAACAAAAGGCAAAAATTGAATTAAAGCAAAAAGAATGGCAAACCATTCCTATACCAAATGATAAGGAGTTTTGGGATATTAGGGAAAGAAAAAAGCTAGGAAGACGTACAGCAATATATTTCAACCATGAACGCTCCGAAATTCAAAGAGAGTTTATTCGAAAAGTTAGCTTGTGCGATCAAATGATTGCACAAGCGAATAAAATCCACAATCAGCTGATTTCTAAAGGACATGAAGTTCAAAATAATCATCGTAATATCTCAGGTATAGACGGTTTAAATTCAATAGAATCATGAAAGGTGTTTATATTGGTCAAGACAAAGAGGGAAAATCCTATGCTTATGATAAAGATGTCCATATCTTAACCATCGCTCAATCGGGTGCAGGGAAAAATACAGGACTCATAATGCCGAATTTACTTCATGATGCTTTCAAAGGCACAAAAATCATCCTTGATTTAAAAGGCGAAAATTCAGCCGTGTGTTCGCATTGGAAAGAAAAAGAAAATTTAGGCAAAACCTTTCGCCTTAATCCTTGGAATATTTTTGATATGCCGTCCATCAATTATAATCCGTTTTGTTTACTCGATGCGTATAATGACAGTATTTATGAAGATTGTTTAGACTTTGCATCGGCTATTATTCCCGAAAAGGGTAATCAATCCGATACAGGCGAGCATTTCGATGAAATGGCACGTGATTTTATTGGTTCATTTTTACTCTATATGGTTGTCTCTGATTACCCAGAAGTACCCACGCCATCGAGTTTATACGAAAGTTTGATTATCAACCTTTCATCCATTGATGGCTTTCGCTCACTCTGTGATCAAATGATGGCTGTCCATCATCCCGATGAAGCCATTAAACGAGCGATTAAATTATCGGCTCTTTCTATGATGGGTGTGACAACGGGAGGGGAAAATGGCGAATTTAGAGGCATAAAAACCACCATTGCCAAAGCTTTAAAAGCATTTCGTGGAAAAATACTCTCAATGGCTGTTGATGATGAAGCCGAGCATTCAAGAAATTTACTTAATGAACTCTTTCAACAAGACGAATTGCATAACGATCTCTATATTTCTTTTCCACAAAATAGAGTGAATATTGCCCGCGTTTGGTTAAGGCTTGTTTTAACATCATTTATAAAAAGGCTTATTGACACCCCCCCTTTAAAACCTGTTTTATTTGTCCTAGATGAATTTCCGCAATTGGGAACATTCAATTTGATTAAAAATAATGCGGCGTTCTTACGAGGTTACGGCGTTCGATTTTGGTTTATCTGTCAAAACCTCGATCAATTAGAAAATAATTACGGCAAAAGTGGACGCCAAGAAATTGTTGAAAATTGTGGTGTTTCACTCTTCTTTAATGTCAAAGATGAAACAGCCAAATATGTTTCTGAAAAACTCGATAAATATTCCAAATCTATTGAAAACTATAATACAAATGAATATCGCACCAGTATTGAACGCTACCGTAAAACACGTTCGGAAGTCGAACAGGAACAAGGAAGTTTCGTTTTTATCGGGCAAAATGAAGCGGTTATATTTGAGCGTGTACCCTATTTTAAAATGAAAAATTTAGAACACAGAATTGCGCCTAATCCATTATTCTATGGAATAAAAGCCTATCACAATTATATTAGAGAAAACAAAAGCCACGATTAAGTGGCCTTTGTCATTAAGTTCTTATGATAGCTTAATATTCATGGGCGTGCATAACAGTTAAAACACGCCGTGTCTTATTGAGATTACTTGGCTCATCACTGCCATATTGGTAATTGGTATCGTAATAATCAATCTTCCAAAATATGGTCTCTGCGTTATGCTTAAAACTACCCAAATCATGTTCGCCGTAAGGATCATTATCGGGATTGAAATTATCAAATTCACGGACTTTCTTTGTGATGAGTAATTGATCATGTACTGGCAATTCAGAAATACCTCGCGTGACACAATATTGTCCCTCTATCCCAGTTTCTTTTTGTGCGTTGGTATCAGCAAAGTTTTGCCGAAACAGATCATTTTGTTCAGCAATGCGTTTTTTAATGTCGTCGGTCATCAAATTTTCCTTTTCTTGACTGTTAGTGGTTGAGGAATGAATTGACTTAAAAGCAAAGAATTTTTGAGCAGAACCATACGGTCAGGTGCGAGCCCGTGGCGCGATAAAATCTGCTTTTAAGTGACATTCCCTAAAGAACACGACAAGGAATAACGAAAAGGTGTTGATGACACTACGCACAGAAAACAGTGTAAAAATAAAGAGTGAGATTTAACGTGAACGATCTTTGGAGCGATCATCACGCTTTTGTTCTAAGGCTTGGTCTTTTTGTTTGGTTTTTTCTTGGAGCTTATCCGTTTCATATTGTTTCATGCCTAATTTGACGACATTAAGGCGTGTTGAATTGATATTCAGCTTTTGCAATTTTTCTGGCTTCATTTTATCCAATGTATCAGCTTTTAAGCCTGTTTCTTGGGCTATAATATAACCTTGATTAAAGGCTTTGAGATATTCTTTATCGACAGTTGTATAATCTTCCATAGCTTAAAAAGTTTCGCGTGCGTTCGTATTGAGATATTCATTAATCGAATTTTTATCATAAAGTATGACGCGCGGTTGCGGTTGCGAAAAACGAATTTTTCCCTCATCACGGAGTTTCTGTAGTGTCGTTTTTGAAGCAATATTCAAGAGTTTCATTGCTTCATTACCATCCACCCAAACCCAAGAATCTTCTTGGTATTTTTGGTCAATATAGGCGGTGACGCGATCAAAGAGCTTATAAAACGCATCTTCTTCTAAACAAATAACTTCCATATACTTCGTTTTTAAAACAAAGAAAAAAGATACAAATAAATTGTCAGAAAAAGTATAAAAAAACCTGCGCATGTGGCAGGTTTTTCATGTTCAATTATTGAGGAAGCGAGTAAAATACATTTGCTGTCCCGTAAGGTCAGGGTTACTATCAGGTAAATTAGGGTTGGCGTTACTTAGCTCAATAATAAAAATAGGGATATCTTGAACTGCTGCAGTGGGATTAAAAACGTCAATTAAAACAGCTGGCGCATTAACATTTAAACCACTCAAAACACCATCTTGTAATCTTGGAAAATCGTTAGGTGAAACTGTATAGGTAACTTCTTCAACTTTATCACTTTGACTATTAATTCCTAGAACCTCAGTTGTTGAATTCGCAATGATTTTAAATTTTCCGTTTGTTAATTTAGAAACATTTTGTCCGTTGATATCCGTTCCTTGATTGCCTGGTGCTGTACTATAAACAACAGACTCAATTCTTCTCAATATTGCATTGGGTGTTAATTGAGAATTGGTAATCTCATCGCCATAAATAAATGTAACAACATTATATCCAAAATTCGTAACATGGGGTAAGTCGAATACGTCTTTGTCTTGGTTCATGACTTGTCCTGCCACTGAAACAAATACAGCATCTTGGCTTACAAGGTTATTATTGTAATAATAATTAACACTAGAGCGAATAAGTCGATCAACTGTTGGATTATCAGTTTTGATATCTTCACGGGTAATATAAATACCCTCCAAAGAGAATTCTCTTGTAATGCCGTCGGCTGAATAATTCTCATTACTTGGATTTTGTGTTGTTGGATTTTCATCATTATTATTTGTTTCATCTTCACTTGTACATCCAAGCATCAAGAAAGTGAGAAAGATTAAAAATATCGTTTTTGCTTTCATAAGTTACGTGATTTATTCAATTGTTATAGAGTAAAAAGTTGTTTCAAAAGATGACATTTTTAAACGTGTAATCGCTTGGTTTGGAGAAAGATTAATAATAGCTTGTGCTTCTCCTTGTGGTATTACATCATTTGTATTGAGTAGTTGTATAACCTCATTATTATTAAGAACTTGAATAACTGTACAACCGTTAGCGCAATTATTAAAAAGAGGAATTGTAATCTTTGAAATCCCGCTAACATCACTTAAATCAAGTTCCATAGTACTTGGGTTTCCATCTTGTGGAAAAGCTAGAAGAATTCCATTATTAATGTAAGCATCCGTTGACCTTACCCTAAAAACCGTAAAATCAAATCCTTGTGTAGTAAATGATGTATCATCGACATCTATACCAAGACCATCAAGATTTATGGTCACAGGCATAAAAGTTTCAGTTTCAGGTGTAATATCGTCATCATCATTACTACATGACCCTGCCATGAGAATAAATGACAATGAACTGATAAAAAAGAGTTTTAAATATGTGTATGATTTCATTATTTGATACGTTTTAAGTTGTTAGAAATTATTTTGAGTTGAAGGTTTAGGGGAACGCATCAAAGGGCGGCTTAGAAGCGACTACGGGGAGCGAATTGTGGTTTTAGGTGTTTCCATGGCTTTAAAAAAAATAGCGTGAAACTTAGTGTGCCCTAAACCCGTGGTACTGGTATACCGTGATCCAAAGACAACAACTAAGCCCACGCCTAAGACATGGGCATTAGTCTACATGCCTTTCGTTCGGATCAGAGAAAATTACCAGTTTTCGGGTTTGAACGAAATTTGTAGCTAATGCTTAAATTTGTATAATATTTTTACACTAAGACTTTGCTCTTATATGTTTATGATTTTTGATTATTTGAATCTAAATTAGGCATTCTAAACGTCACAATCACTATAAACAAAAAGTTTTTTTAGAGAGTAAATGACACTAAATTGTCATCAGCCATAGAGTAATATTCATCATCCGTGACAATCAAATGATCCAAAATACTGATATCGAGATAATGCGCGCCTTGGACAATTTTTCGCGTAATGGCTTTATCCGCTGAACTTGCCTTTAATCCACCCGATGGATGGTTATGACCTAAAATAATTCCACAAGCACGTGCTTTGAGCGCAGAGGCAAAAATCAACTTTGGATCAACAGTAACACCAGAAACACCACCCTTAGCAATCGGCACAATACCCATACATTGATTATTGCGATCAAGAAGCAAGATTTTAAATTCTTCAAACAAGTTAATGGTCATATCATCCCAATTAGCACGGAATAATTGATAAGCGCGTAAAGCACTACTTATTTTGGGGCGCTCATTCGCCTTAACTTTGCGCTGATATTGCAAGGTGATTTGGCTGATATTCGTGTGAAATTCTTTTGTCATGAAGAAACTATGACACAAAACAAACAATCTAAATACGCACAGAAAGTCTTATAAAAAAATATGTTTATGAGAAAAATTTTACTCTTATAAAATATTTTCTCTCACAAAGACGTTTTTGACTATATTAGCTAAAGAATTTATTTCTCCCTAAAGCCTAACTTTTACAATTTAAAACAAAAGTTATTTATGAAATATATTATGAAAGTTTTTCCCTTTATCATCTTTATTGCACTCATTGCCGTTATTGCATGTCAGCATGATGATGCTGTACGCATTGATGAACAAATAAAATCGCAAGATGCCAGTTTTATTATTAAAATGGAGTCTGGCGAACATTTACGCGCCACATATCCAAGCGTGTATCAAAAGCTGAATCAATCATCGCATATTGCTAAAAATAATGATGGCGCACCTTATTCTTTAGATTTAAACAAAATACAAATTATAGAGCGCAATACCTATACACAATATACCACACCTGTTATTGGACATGTCGAACAAAATAATTATCTCATTAATTATATGCTCCTTGAATTTGATAATGGAGACAGTTATCAATTCTTGATTAAATATCCACGCCTTGCAAATGGTCTAGATTATACAAATTCAGTCATGGAAGCCGTTAATGGTAATACACTTCTTCAAAAAAGTGGTATTGGACAACCGCGTCCATGTTTGGACGGCACACCTGAACTGGTTGGCACAGAGCAACAATATATTTGTGAAACAACACGATGCACTGGACCTGAACGTCATCAATGGGGCGAGCAATGTCCTTGTGCTAATTTAAACTATTGTACAATGCCTACGAATACTTGTGATTGGCAAACTGTGAGTATTTGGAGTTGTACAGGCGGAAGCGCACCAAGTGGAGGTGATGGAAGTGATGGCACAGCAGGAGGTGGCGGTGGCGATAATCCCGATGATACCAACCCAGATGATCCAATAGAAACTGTGCCTGTTTTTGACTTACGTGATGCAAATATTAAAAGTAAACTTTTAGAATATAGCAATACGACTAAAATCAAAAATAAACTATCTGAATTAGGACAGAAGATTTTCGATCCCAATTATCATCTTGAAGATGGAGCGATGTATAAAAGAGAAGCTGATGGTCAATATACTGATCGTCCACCTGATGTTTTAATTGAAGCAGGTACAGAATTTATTCCTGAATTTAAAATAGGTGAAGTTGTATCTTTACACATGCACCAACAAAAAGCTTGGGATTACAGCGGAGATGCTCCAGTTCTTAAAGAGATTTCTCCGATATTTTCAAAGATTGATATTCATAAATTCTTGAAGTTTCGTAAATTTAGAAAAGATACAGATGAGAATATCCCAGACAATAATGATGATGATATTGTCGCCATGCTTGCCAGTGAAACAGGTATTTACGCTCTGGCTGTTGGGGATGATGAAAAGATGGATGAAGCTTTTACCGCTTTAGGAGATGATCCAGAATATAACCCTACTCAAAATTGGGATGATTTTACTGATTCATTTAGTGATAGAGTTTTAGATAAATGTGGTAATGATAATGAATGTCTTGTTAGAGAATTTATTGAGTTTTTAAAAGACAAACATAAAGAATTAGGCAATCAAACACTTGGCATTCGGATTTATCAAGCTGTCATCATAGATGGACAAATTACACGTTGGAAAAGATTATAAAATAAAAGACATGAAAAAATATCTATTAATACTTACTTTATTGGGATTAACAAGTTGTGGAACAGCACAAACAATTGTCCCTATTGAAAATGAAAAGGGGTTTCAAGAAGAAGATGGCGTAACTTATTATTACAAAGATGTCAATGGTGCTTTAGCTAAATTTACAGGAACATGGAAATATGAGACATCCACTGAAACGTTTCAAATAACTTTTTATCTAATTGCTGATAAAAACAGAGGAAGTTATTCTGAAGATAGATTAGAAAGCAAATTCAAATACATCAAAAATGGCGTGGAAATCTATAACACATATCAAGAAATTAATTCGTTAACTTTTTTCGGTGGTTTCTTTAGCGAGCCTAATGATACTAACAAAATTAAGATGTCATATCATGAACCAGGAGTTGCTTATAAATCACGCTATAAACGCCTTAAATTGGAATACGTACCCGTAACGAGTATTGGGCAAATGCCAACGATCATTTGGCAACGCGATGTTTGGCAAGGTTCACCAACACCCCCACCGTATCAAATTCCAAAAAATATGACATTGGTTAAACAACCACTTTAAATAATCAAAACCCAATCACTTTATCGAGGGCATCATCGGTTTCTTTATGCATAAAATTTTGCTGATAATTGATGGTCGTGGTAATGGATGAATGTCGATAGAGCTTTTGTAACATCTGTATTGGAATCGTATCGCCTGCAATATTGCCAAAGCTATGGCGCGCAATATGCATAGAAAGCTTTTTATCAATCTCTAGTGTTTCAGCCACCATAGCTAAACGGCGGTTCAAATTACGCGTAATGGTTTTAATACGGATGCCAAGTGCTTTTTCATCTTTTAAATTCACACCTTTTAAGTTCGGAAAAACAAAGTCTGTTTTTTTCTTTTTATCCTTGATATAAATATCTAAAATCGCTTGTGCCTTTTGTGGTACTTTTAAAGAAACCAGTTTTTTATTCTTACCCATACGGTAATACAAACGGTTATCTTTAAAATCAGACCATTTGAGTTTCAGCACATCCCCCACTCTTATCCCTGCAAAATAAAAGCTGAACAACCAAACATTCAAAGCGTGTTGTTGCGCAGGTGTAATATTGTCAACATTCTCTAAAAGTTGAATTTCTTCTCTGTTTAAGCCGATCTTTTCACTCTCTGGGATTTTGATTTGATATTTACCACGCCCAAACGGGTAATTATTTTTATCCGTAATACCCTGTGCAATCGCCATATTATAAATCGTACGAATTAAGATCATATAATTAGCTACTGTGCGCTCGGAACGTTTTAGCTTATAAATCAAATAGGTTTTAAACTTATCCAATAACGTCACATCCAAGTCCATAAAATCAAGATGTTCTTTACCAAGATAGGTTTTAAAAATTTCCAATCGCCCATTATCATTATTGCTTTGATTGAACTTTTTACGTTCTTCTAAGTTTTTGAGGTATATATCAGCAATAGCGAAAAAATCCGCATTATTATCATTGACGATCTTCTTCTTAATGGATTTAACGGTTTTACTTTTATCGGTGGTTTCGACATCTAAAGCGATACTATGCGCTTCGCTTAGTTTTTTCTGTAAGAAGTTATTCAGCCGCGCGGAATTGGGATGGGATTTTTTAACCAATCCTTCTTTTTCATTCCAATCTTTTTCCTTTATATATTCGCCTGTAAACACATAGCGCGTTTTTCTGTTTTTTGTAATACGAATTGCCAAAGGAAATGTATTGTTTTTCTTCTTATCATGTTTCCAAAGCAGTATCTTTATCGAAGCCATAACATAGTCATTATTTATATTAAAGATACGGCTGAATTTTCATTTTACCTAAAACATACCTAAAACATTTTGCTGTTTTTAGCAGTTTTTATTGAATCTCAACTACGCGCAATCCCAACAAAAACAGCTGATTACAAATCATTTAGCAACAATAGAGACCAATTGTCACCGAATTCATAACCCGGAGGTCTCGGGTTCAATTCCCGATCTCGCTACTACATAACCCACTCATATTGAGTGGGTTATTTCATTTTTAACAGCTTCATTTTCAATACTCCAGTACGTTTAGGAGTATTGTTTTGTTCTTTTTTACTCATTCTACAAATCACTTAATCAAGCTTTTACAAGAGAGAGCTTTAAGGTAAGACCTCGGGATTACTATCTTTTCTTAAATATTTCAACATGTCTCATAGCTTTCAATACTAGATTTTCATTAATATAATGCCTTCTTAACACCTCTTTTGAAGTATGAGAAGATAAAAAACCTGTATCTTTATTTCCATACAAATGATTGATCCGAGTTCATTCAAAGGAATCTTAGATGCTTCTCATGGCGACACATTGCTAGAACAATTAATGTATTTTAGTTATATTACCTTGTTAACCATTGGATATGGAGATATTGTTCCTGTAACTGCCATTGCTCGAAAAGCAACGATTTTAATTGGATTAATTGGACAAATTTACCTTGTGATCATTACCTCTATTATTGTTGGAAAATATATAAATCAATTAGCACAAACAAATGAAAAAACCATCTGAATTATTTTTTAAAGAGATTGAAACACTATTTGAAAAGGAAATAGAAGTTTTAAAAATCCCTATAAATAATGAAAGTGGGAATTTCAGGGAATTACTTGAGCAAAAACTAAAAGATTACTTATCGTTTTTTAATAAAGAGATTGTGCCTTTGACAAAAGGCAAAGGAATTACATTTAATAAAATTAATATTTCAGAAATCTCTCCAAAAATAGAAGGGTTAAATAAAGGATTGCTTAATACAGTAGATAAATATCTAGAAGGAAAACCATATGAAGCAAGTAAAATTTTCAATGAATCGTTAAATCAAATCAATTATGAGCAAATAAGATTAGAAGAAACGACACCTGAAAATAATTTATTCTTCAGAGCACGATTAAAATCTGAAGAACAGTTTGATAAAAAAGATTTATTTCATATTCCCTTTGAAAAAAGAACAAAAGTATCTACAACTAGATACAGCATCCCAGGAACACCCGCTCTATACTTGGGAACCAACTCTTACACTTGTTGGGAAGAGTTTGATAGACCAAATTTTAAAAATTTATTTTTTTCGGTATTTGAAAACACGGAAAAATTGAATATCATTCAAATACTTCGAATAGGAGACTTATTTAAATTAATTGAGAAGTTCGATAGTAACCCTACTTTTACAACTTTTTTTATTCTTCAATTTTTTATCTATTTTCCAATATCAATAGCTTGTTCAATAAAGGTTTATGATAGAAAAGGAAATTTCAAACCTGAATATATCATTCCGCAAATGTTGCTCGAATATGTTGCTCGAAATGAAAATATTGATGGAATTAAATTTCCATCAACAAAAATCAACTATAACAGTCTAAAAAATGTGGATGCTTACAATTATGTTTTTCCTATAAAGAAAAATACAACTTATGGTTATTGCTCTACTTTAAAGAAAAACTTTAAGTTATCTGAACCTTCATCCTTAGAATTGGAAGAATTGCTAGATAATCCAGTTTCTAGGCAAACTCAAACAGGTGGTGGACTTCAATTGCATCAAACCGAATTTAAAATCTCAATTATTGAAGGTGAAGAAAGATATTATTTTAATACTTCATTCGGTAAAATTGATACATTACTTTGTAGAAAAAATCGAAAAAAACTATAGCTAACACGTTGTATAAAACCTTTGTTTATAATTTAAGATAACAATACTAAATAAAAATGAGAGATATTTTTAATCAAGAATTTGAGACAAAAAACAAAGCTTTAGAAAAAATGTACTCATTTGAATTTGGAGAAATTGAAAAATCACCTACTAATGCGAATAGCATTTCATATTCTGATGGTGAATTTATTGAAATTGAAACTGATTTATACTTCTCGGAAAATGAAAACAGCCTTTTTTCTTACAAAATAGAAAACAAAGAGAATTCATTTAGGCTCATTGTAAGTCGCAAAAAGAAAAATAAGATGATATCTGGAGCAATAAAGGGCGACCTAAATATGCTTAAAGATAATTTTGTCGATTCAAAAAAAATGATAGGATTTGCTTTAGAGGAGGCAACAATAAATGAAAATTGGAATATTATTAAATATTTAATCAACGAACCTAAAATAGGTGAAAATCCTATTTGGAAAGCCATTCGCTATAATAAAGTGGAAATAACAATTAACCTTCTTAATTATGGTTTCGAATTACCGAATGACTGGTTAGCATATTGTATGAATAAAGATAGTATTGATGTCACTAAAGAATTACTAGTAAAGAAAAAAGTTCACTTAAAATACCCTATATCTGAGTTAAAAACACGATGGTTCAATCAAGAAATTCATAAAGATAGAAATACATCAAACTTTGTTCGAGATTTTTTTGACATACCTAATTTAGATGATATATTAAAAAAAATAAAATACTAATTTATGAGGTGTATAGCCAATTGCTATTTCTGTGAGTAATCTGAAAACCTTACAGAATTCTCCCTAATTTGTTTCCTTTTGCTAACTTATCCGCTCCACAGAATACACTTTCAAAGCAACATTTTTTCCTTTCAAAATAATTTCGTCTTCAAACTGCGCGCTAAAATCTGAATCTAATTTGAGTGCATTTTTTAGATGTTCAGAAATCACCATTTCGGCTTTTAAACGATTGCATTCACCTTCCAATCGTGCTGCGGTATTGATGGTATCTCCGTGATACGCAATTTCACGTTTTAACTTTCCAACTTCTGCCACCATGACAACGCCTGTATTGAGTCCTGCTTTAAATTCGGGCAATACGCCGTACGTATCCATATAATACGATGCTCGTTTATGTATGGCATCTTTAAAAGCGAAAAAAGCACGAATGCAATTGTTGTTTTTCAAACCATCTTTGGGAGACCATGTTAACACTGACTCATCTCCTACATATTGGTAAATTTCAGCTTCATATGCATTCACAACTGCCAAATCATCAAAACAATCTTGTATCAGTTTACTATACAATACATGACCTAATTTCTCTGCGTAGGTAGTAGAACTTCTTAAATCTAAAAACATGAATATTTTTTCATCTTCGCGCGGTGCGTAAAATGTTCCTTTAATCATTTTTAAAAGATTTCCCTTTCCCAAAACCAAGTCAATATAATCAACTGTATTTATAGTAAAATTGACAATCAAAGCAAATACAAAGACAACCCACAATCCATCCAAATCATTTAAAAAAGTAAGGATATCTGTGCCTTCTTCTAAGATGTTTGCACTTTTAAAAATGACAAATACACTAATAACGATAAAAATGGCGGTAATCAATTGCAGTAACAAAGAGTAGATTTGTAGTTTGAAAAATGGTACTCTATTCTTTACAAATTTATTGATTATTATTTGCAAAAAGCCGTATACAAATGCTTGTAACAACCATGTGACCAAGAAAATAATCAATTCATTAGCATAGCTAGTTTCTATAAAGGTAATTTTTCCTTTGTTAGTGTTAGAAACCAAAAGCCAAATAATACTTGCCACAAACCACCCGATTACATAACTTTTTAAAACACTTGAATATTTGTAATTCAGTTTCATAAAATGGTTTTCATTTTCAGGAAAATAAGATAGTGATTTATACCTAAATCAGCATACTTCTTTCGTTTCAAATTAACGATTATTATGTTACAATAATTATGATTGTAGCAGTTTATTAATTATCTTGTATCATCAATTGAATACTACTAAAACTATAGTTTATGAGTTCACAAAATGCCCATTCGCGCAGTCAATATCACGATGCTTTTTCAGCGATAATGAAAATTACTTTTAGAGATGGAGACACTACAGAAGATGAAAAAGTTTTTTTGAAATACTTAGCAACCAAACTTGGAATTTCTGATGCAGAATATAAAATTATTAGTGATAATTATATGGATCAAGCTATTGAAGCGCCATATACCTATAACGAACGTTTAGAAAATTTTTACAAAGTTGTACAAGTCATTTATGAGGATAAAGACATTGAAGGAAAAAACCAATCAATGTGGCTCGAACGTATGGCGAAAGCTATGGGATTCAATCCTAGTAATGTACAGTATATTGTTGCTAAATCGCTAACTTTATTTAGAGATGGAACAGATTTGGCAGCTTACAAAGAAGCGATCAAAAATATGAATACTTAACAATCTTACAATTGTATATAAAAAAAGACCTAACAGAATTCGTTAGGTCTTTTTATGAGGTATATATTTTTTAAAATTACATTTTAACGGTCAGTACAGGCAATTTTGCATGATTTGCCAAATCTTCTGTCACACTTCCACCAAAGAAATGACTCAATCCTTTACGTCCGTGTGTTGTCATGGCAATTGCTTTTGCTCCCGATCTTCTGGAATGATTTAAGATTCCGTCTTCTACGGTATAATCCGCTACATAATTCACTTTATCTTTCCAGTTTTCAGCATTCGCTTTTGCCAAAAAGTTTGCCGCTTTTTCTTCAATCTCTTCCGAACTTCTAAATTTATTACTTGGTACATTTACATGTAATAAAGAAACATTGCTTGCCAATTCTCCTAATAAGCCAGCTGCTTTTTGAAATGCAGGAATGCTCTCTTCTGAAAAATCAGTAGCCAACACTACATTGTCAAAATTAATGTCTGTATTTTTTCCTTTTACTACGAGTACTGGAGTTTCACTAAAACGAACTACTTTTTCTGTATTCGATCCTGTAAATATTCCATCGTGGTTACTGTGTCCACGCGATCCCATAATAATTAAATCAGCACCTTCAGACTTTGCAACTGCATCTACTTCTTTCAGTACTTTGTGGTGCTTAATCATTGGTACCACATCTAAACCTTCTAAATACTCTTTATCTAAGAACGATTCAAATTCTTTATTTGCTAATGCTAAATTGAACAACATCTCATTTTGTCTATCAGAACTTGAATTAGAAACAATCGATTCAGACAACTCTAACATATTCATAACAATCAATTGAGAATTGTGCTTTTTAGCAAGTGCGGCAGCTGTTTCTAAAGCATATTCCGAATGCTTTGAGAAATCAACAGGAAGGATAATCTTCTTCATAATGTAGTTGGTAATTTGAGTTTTTGTTTAGTAAATTCTATTAAGAACGAAATTTACATAAATTAATTGTCAGTTGCTAAAATATCTAAATGATTATTTTGATTTTAGCGTGATGATTTTCCCCTGACGTAATACTTTTATTTCAAATGATGGATTCTTAGCCAGACTGTTGGCAAAGGCTGCTAACTTGATCAGTGCTTCATCTGTAATGTCATACGTAATTCCGTTGAACGCTAATATAATATCGCCGCCCATAATTAATCTTTGCTTTCCAATCATCACTTCTGTATCACCTTCATGCACGCCCATTCTTCCAAAAATAGAATTCGTAGCCACACGCTGAACTAACAATCCGTTTGCTTGTGGCAGATTGAACAATTTGGCATATTTTCCTGATAATGAAAAGAATTCAGCACCAAACCAAGGCATTGTATTATTTAAAAGTAGCTTTGTGGCTAAGTTGGAACTTGTTGCATATCCGATGCCGTCAGAACCACCAGATTTCGATTTGATATGACTTACAACACCAATCACTTCGCCTTTCATATTAAACATTGGTCCGCCAGAATTCCCTTGATTGATGGCTGCATCTGTTTGAATAAATTCTGAAGATACAAACGGGTTTTTTCCGTAGGGTTGTCGTTTAAAAGCGCTTACATAGCCTGAAGACAATGAAAATCCGACACCAAGCGGTACACCAATGACAAAAACTTGCTCTCCAATTTTTACTTTGTCAGAATCAGCAAAAGTAACAATGGTAGCGTTCTTTTTAGGTCGCGACAAACCAATTAAAGCAATATCAGCACTTTCATAAGAAGTCAGCACAGTTCCTGCAATTACTTCGCCATCGGAAAACTGAACCATGATACTTTCAGGAACTCTTACCACATGTGCAGCAGTTACTATCAAACGATCGGAAACCATAAATCCAGAACCCAAACCGCCCGTTGCAACGGATTCAGAAACATTATTTGCATTGGTAACAATGGTGTTCTCTTTGGTCAAAATTGCCACCACTGCTGGACTTACTTTTTCATATACTTTTGATAAGTCTTGTGCACGTAATGGTGCTAACAGAAATACGCTTAGAAGTGCTAATAAGACGACTTTTTTCATACTAATATTGAGGAATTAATTCGTATCTTTATATAAGTATTTAAAAATACTATTATTTATATTAAAACCCCTTTATTATGAACAAGAAAGTTGGATTATTGATAGTATTGATCTCCTGTTTTTTAGTGAGTTGTTCTCCGCTATTGTCTACAAGTTATACAAAAGACGGATATACAGATAAAAGCTATAAAAAAATTGTCGTTATTGGAATTAGTAATGATTTGAATGCGCGCTTGGCTTTTGAAAATAAAGCGGTGGAATTGTTGAAAGCAAATGGAATTAATGCCGTGAGCGGAATTAGTATGTTTCCTCAGAATATGCCTAAAGAAGCACAAACGCCTGAAAACTTTATCCAAATTATAAAAGATAACAACTTAGATGGTGTCATTACCATGAGTTTGATTGATGAAAAAGACAGTCATCGCTATACGCCAGGCAGAACATATTCGGTGCCTGCTGGTTATTACAGAGTTGGAAAATACATTTACAGACGTTATGTAACGGTAAGAGAACCTGGTTATTATGTACCTACGCAATCGTATGTGATTGAAGCTGTTTTGTACAACCTTAAAGGTGAACTGACCGTTGACAAAGATACTTGGGTTTGGACAGGAGAATCTTCGTTAGTTGATCCGTATTCATTACAATCTGCGGCTAATAAATTTTGTAGTCAAATGGTCGGACAAATTTTGAAGGATGAAGTGGTTGTGCCTTAGAGGTTTAATAATTTAAAATTTAGGTTTTCAACCTAAGTCCTACATAAATAAAAACAACTGTTAACGTACTTAAACAAGTAATTGTCACTTCCAGCGCAGTCGAGAAGCTAAAGAAAATAATCATTTTTATTGAATCTCGACTGTGCTCGATTTTACATTTTAGGAAACCTTAATTAGCTAAATAACGTCAGTTCAATATAACTGATTCAATTTATATTTACAATTTAAGTTTAGAAGCTCTCTGTTATAAACCACATTTTCAGCTTTTCATTTTCTTTGCTTTCCCAAAGAAAAGAAACAAAAGAAAGGGAACTTTTCCAGAGGTATTTTTAGTTTTTCTTTCTGGAAAAAACTAAAACCGCATGAATTTTTCTAAATTTTTTCCAAGGCTTCAAAAATTTTTAATGAAAAATCCCTGCTATACTGCGGAAAAGAAAAGTATCAAACTAAACTTTTTACGTCGAACTCACATTAAGTATTATAAGATTTATAAAGTATATTTTTTCTTTAATGAAAATAAAAACTCTTTTATTATTAGTGAATTTTAACCCTAAAAAGCATAGCCAATCTTAATTCCATAGCGCCAAGCGGGCAATGTAATTTTGGTTTTTTGATTTCCATTTACTCTAAAATCTGGGTCAATAAAGTCAATGATCCCAATGTCTTGTAATGATTCTGATAAGTCATCATAAAAAGCTTCTGGTACAGGCGTTATTTCTGTAAGCGTAATGGTATTGCTACTAAATCCTGGTCCTGCGAAAATTAAATCTATAAAGAATCCGCTTTGTAGTTGCCATTTGTAACCTAGTTGAAATCCAAAGACTACCGATTGTAATCTTGCATCTATCAAAATGTTACTGTCAATAGCATCGCGCGAAGTATATTGTCCACCTAAATCCGCACTTGCGTCTTGGTATTTAAAATACGCACCTGCATACAAACCATTAAAACCCATTTTACTTTTTTGAAAATACCATCGGAATTCAGGAACTACTTTATACCCGTTAAAATTCAAGGTATTCGATTCAAAACGATCAAAATCTACATTCGCGACTTCAAATAACCCTGACGAACCTTTATAACCAAGCGAAACAGCCGCCGAAATGTTCTTGCCAATTCCGCGCTCATACAAAAGTTGATAGGTTCCAAAAATAGGAAGAAACGGATCTAAGCTGATAAAGTTTTTAGGAACGGAAGTATCTGTGTCTTGCGCAAAACAATTTTGTGTTACACACATACAAACAATCGTACTGATTAAAATGGTTTTGAGAAGTTTCATATTTTAAAGATAAGGTATATTCATGTAACTTGTAAAACACTAAATTTCAGCTGCTTACCTTCTTCCTTAGAAAGCATCACAATTATTTCACTTCATTCCATATCAAGGAAGCGGCACCAAGTATGGCGGCGTTTTTTCCATGCATTCCAGACGGTAGTAATTTTACTTTTCCTTTGTAAACATCGAGCAAATGGTTTTCCATATAGTGTTTTGTCGTGTCAAAAATCCATTTTCCACTACTGGTTAAACCACCTAAAAGAAAGATTGCTTCTGGTTGTGTAAACGTAACAAAATTTGCCAAGGCATGTCCTAAAATTTTGCTTGTATAATCAAACGCTTTGATAGCAATTGGATCACCTTCTTCCGCAGCTTGTGTTATTTCTTCTCCATGCAAATCACTGTATGCAATATCTCTAAACCTGCTTTGATCCATGTGCATGCTCAACATATACATGATGGTTCGTTTTAATCCTGTTGCCGAAACATAGGCTTCCAATCCGCCATCTACGCCAAGTCCTGTGAGTCTTCCATCACCAAATGTAAGATCAAAATGTCCTAGTTCGCCTGCAAAACCATCATAGCCTTGAATCAATTGTCCGTTTGCCACAATTCCTGAACCCAAACCTGTACCTAAAGTAATCACCATAAAATCAGTCATTCCTTTTGCGGCACCAAAAAGCATTTCGCCCAATGCGGCTGCACTGGCATCATTCATCAATTTTATAGGCAATGCGATGTGTTTTTGCAATTCCTCAATAAACGGAACACTTCCTTTCCAAGGTAAATTGGCTGCATTTTCAATCGTTCCTTTTACACTAGAAGCATTCGGTGCGCCAATTCCGATCCCAATTAAATTGTGAGATGCATTAATAGTTGCTGTGAGTTCTTGTATGGATGTCGCAATTTTAGCTAGATAATCTTGCAACTCAGGATACTCTTTTGTTCTAAAAAAGTTCTGAGCGACATTATCACCTTGTTGGTTTACAAGTCCAATTTTCGTTTTAGTGCCTCCTATATCTATTCCTACGACTAAATCCATTGGTGTTTTTTTAGTTATTGATAAAAATGCTTTTTATTTTATCAAGTTGGTTTAAAGTGATTAGAAGTTTCTCCAGTTAGTTTTTATGTTTTAATTTTATTGGTTGCTTTCCAATTCCATTATTCCATAAATAATTTCACTTGACATAGAAATTAAACTCCTGTCATTTGTCATTGGTAATTTCCAAAAATCTAATCCTTTTACGATTTCAAAGGTTCCATATTTTTCTCGCATTCTTATATCGTCAAATGTCACTTTGTAAATTACTTCTCCATTAACTTCTCTAATTTCAAGCAATACAGAAAATATCTCTGAATTTATATCATTTAGTACGTTTATTCTCATTAAATTTTCTATTTTAATTAAAGTAAATCTGACTTCAAAGAATTGTATTCCTCAATAGTTATTGCGTTCTGATTTTTCAACTCCTCTAAATCTTTTAGAGCTTTGATTTTTTCGGCAGCTGTAATTTTTTCTACAGAATTCGATTTGATTTTCTCAATCAATTTTTTTGAATTGGTAATTAGTTTTTGTTTAGCGTCTGCAATAGATTTCATATTTCTATCGTGGTCGTCAGGTCTTGAGATTATTTGTCCTTTATATGAAATGTTACTATTCGACTTTTTTGCAAGCCAATCGGTAAAAAGCCCCCATAGATATGCTAGGAAAATTAAAAATCCTATACTCAATATTATTTGAAAAATCCAAATTGCTGTGTCCATTATTTCAAATCTATAATTTTGCAGTGAACTTTTTACGTATTATGCACAACCTAAATATAACAAGGATTTATTCCATTTCGATATCTAAATTTAGGAAAAAGGAAAACTAAATGAATTTCATGTGAAATCAAAGTAAAAAGTAAGATTTTAGGACTTATTATCAAACACATACTATAACAACTTAAAACGCTTGTGCATTTCTCTGTCTAATTCCTCTCTATGATCAGGATGTGCCAAATTAAGTAAGGCTTTGGCGCGTTGTTTTAAACTTTTTCCAAACAAATCGACAACGCCATATTCTGTGGCTACATAATGTACATGTGCGCGTGTCGTCGTTACACCTGCGCCATGTTTTAAATACGGAACAATTTTAGAAACGCCTTTGTTTGTGGTAGATGGCATAGCGATAATCGCTTTTCCGCCTTTGGAAAGTGAAGCACCTCTAATAAAATCCATTTGTCCACCAACACCTGAATATTGATACGAACCAATGGTATCTGCACAGATTTGTCCTGTAAAATCGATTTCGATAGCGCTATTGATAGCCGTTACTTTCGGATTGAGTTTTATGATCGACGTATCATTGGTATGCGAAGCTTCTTTGAAATGCACTACAGGATTGTCGTCAATATAATCGTATAGTTTTTGCGAACCAACAGCAAAAGTGGTCAATATTTTTCCAGGTTTTACTTTTTTGTCTTCTCCTGTAATAATTCCTTGTTCAATTAACGGAAGAACGCCATCTGAAAACATTTCGGTATGTATTCCCAAGCGTTTGTGATTGGTTAAATTATTCAATACTGCATTCGGAATGTTTCCGATGCCCATTTGCAATGTTGCGCCATCTTCCACCAAAGCAGCGACATGTTTCCCAATTTGTGCTTCTATGATAGAAGGTGTACTTACTATCGATTGATGAATTGGTGTATCTACCTCAACGGCAAAATCAATATTACTACTATGAATAATTCCGTCTCCGTGCGTTCTCGGCACTTGCTTGTTGATTAATGCCACGACTATTTTTGCACGTTCAATAGCAGGAATTGTAATATCGACAGAAACACCTAACGAGCAATATCCGTGTTTGTCTGGCGGTGAAACCTGAATAAAAGCAACAGCTAACGGAAGTATATTTCGTCTAAAAAGCTGATGTACTTCACTTAGAAAAATAGGAATGTAATCACCGTTATTTGTGTTCACACCTTTACGCACATTTCCACCTACAAAACAGCTACTCAATCGAAATGAATTGCTATACGGAGCTTCCATATATTTTGCTTCTCCATCCGTATGAATTTGTACAATTTCTACATTGTTTACTTCCTTGTAACGATTGCACAATGCATCAATTAATATATTTGGAGTCATTGCCGCTCCTTGAAAAAAGACACGATCTCCTGATTTTACGGCTTCAACTGCTTTTTCTAAAGAAACTATTTTTAATGCATTATTCATAAGTCAAGTATATTTTAGTAATTACCACTTAAATGGTTTAAATCCGATTCCGTATTCTATATAATCTGCCGATCCGCCTGCTAAGGTTTTTAATCCTACTTGCGCAAAAACCGATTTATTAAAGTTGTATCTAAGTGCTGGACGCATGAAAAAAGCACCTTTATTTTTATCATCGCCCAAATAAGTTCCTAATTGAAACTTCACAGCGAGTTTGTAAAATTTAAAATCATATCCAATATGTGCTCCATAATGGTAGCGATTGCTCGTATCAAATTGTTGCAATCTGTTGTCATAAAAGAAGTCAACACCTGCATTTACGCCATGCATTTCATTAAAATGGAATTCATAATCGAATACCGCAGAAAAAGTTCCAAATAAGGTATTTGTTCCTTCATCTTCATCTCGTTGCGAAACGCCTCCTGCGAGATACACAGAAATCATTTGTTCTCTATTTCGTTCTATTGTTGTTTTTGAAGGTCTTTTAAATCGTACAGGAAGTAGCTCTTCATTATTGTAAGGATCATTATTCGTTTTAAATTGATTGGCATTGTAGTGATAGCGTATTCCTAGATTGATTCCATATAAATTTAAACCATTATTTGGTGTAAACGTTGAACCATTACTAAAGTGACTAAAATCAACACCGTATAATATATCTACTTCGCGTGTCCATTTATACGTAAATCCTACATCAAGATTAAAATAAACTGCCATTCTTGCTCCGATGGCATCATTCAAAGGATTTTCAACCGAGTTAAAAGGGTTTAAGTTATAGGTTAATCCCAAAGAAGGCTCAATACTAAATACGTTTCGTCTGCTCGAATCGGTTATCGGAAAACGAATAAAACCATATATAGCATTCGGATTTCCGTATACTTTTGCATTTCCTAAAAACCCAGAATACAAACCGATTCCGTACGACGGATATCCGTATTTGCTTGCCCAACCTTCAGGATCAGAAGATGTCCAACCTAATTTTAAGCTAATTCCTCCATAACTTTGATCTAATAACCCAGCATTTCCTAATTTATTATCAGAATACAAAAAAGAACCGTAATTGGTTTTTAATTCGATATATCGAAACCTATTATTTGTTTCAGATTGTGCTGCTACATACATTGATGAGAAAAGAGAAATAACACAAACTGCAACTATTTTTAGCATACTGTTTTGAATTGAAATTTTGTTCATCGTTATTTTTTTTAAATTAAAACGGCCAAATTAATGGCACTAATACTAATGATATGATAAAGAATATGAGCAATAACGGTGCTCCAACTTTTAAATAATCCATAAACTTATAATCACCTGCCGCCATCACCATTGCATTTGTGGTCGTTCCTACAGGTGTTAAAAACGCAGTAGATGCACTTATGGCAACTACGATCATAAATGGTTCAGGAGAAATTCCCAACGATTGTGCCGCAAGAATCGCAATTGGCGCCATTAATACAGCTGTTGCCGAATTGTTTATGGCTTGACTAAATCCTGTAGTCAATAAAAAGATTCCACCTAATAATACAATTGGATGAATGCTTCCCAAGTTTGCAACTAAACTATTTGCGGCTAGTTCTGCAACGCCTGTTTTTTGCAATGCAATTCCCATCGGAATCATGGCGGCAATCATAATGACGCTAATCCAACTAATGCCTTTGTACGCTTTTGCCATTGGCACGCAACCTGTGATTAAGATAACACCTGCGCAAATCATCGCTGCAATAGCACCTGGGACAATTTTAAACACTAATAAAGTAATCATTAGCAAAAGCATAGCTAATGAGATGTACGACTTATACGTGAGCTTGTCTACGTTTTTTGCCATACTTTCTGGACTTCCAGAAATTACGAGGTTTTTATATACATTTTTCAATGCTTCAATACGTTCCCAAGTTCCTCGAATGATAAACGCATCACCCGCCTTAACAGCAACATTTTTGTCTTTTAATGGTTTATTATTTCGAGAAGCTGCCAAAAGTTGAATTCCAGCTTGCTCTAAATACAATCCCATTGGAATGTTATGTCCAAGAAATAATGATTTTGGTGTGACAATCATTTCTGCCATTCCTACTTCTTGATTGATGAATTCTTCTTTTAAATCACCATTGTCATTTTTGAACGGAATAATTCCTAAATGAAATTTTAGAATCAATTTATCAATGTCTTCCGTGCTTCCTTTTATCGTGATGATATCATGGTAACGCAACTCTGTATCTGCGGTTGGAAATTCTACAAAACGCTTGATTCCTTTTAACGGATTTGGAAATCTTCTTCGCAACCGAACTATGGATAAGTTGTTGTTTTTTTCAAAATCCCATTGTCCAATGGTGGTATTTATTAATGGTGACATGGAACGAATTCGCAAACGATACAAATTATCGCCTACGCTATAGTTTTCAATCCATTGATGCATTTCTGAATCTATGTTGATTGGTTGATTGTCTGTGGTATTTTTTGGAAGTAATCTAAATCCAACATAGCGGAAATATAGAATGGAAATGATTAATAACGGAATTCCTATCAAAGCAAATTCGAAGAATGAAAATGCTTCAAATCCATTTTCGGCTAATGCATTACTGGCAATGATGTTTGGTGGCGTTCCTGTGAGTGTTAGTAATCCTCCTGTGTTTGATCCGAATGCAACAGGCATTAGTATTTTGGAAGGCACAGTTCCAATACTCCAAGCAGCCGAAACACTGACGGGCAATAAGGTAGCAACAGTTCCTGTGTTACTTACAAATCCTGATAATACTCCCGAACCCAAACTGACCAATACTAATAGTTTTGGTACACTTTTTCCTGCCCATTTTACAAATTTCTGTCCTGCTAATGCTGTCCATCCTGTTTGCGAAAGTCCTTCGCCAATAATGAACAAAGCTGCAATCATAATTACGGTCGGATTGCTAAAACCGCTTAATGTTTCATCTAAATCTAAAATTCCTGTCAAGAATAAACTTAACATTGACATGAGCGCAACAATATCTGGTGTAAATTTCCCCCAAACAAAAAGTGCAATGGTGATGATTAATATGATAAGTAGTACAGACATATTGTAATTATTAGTCTATTTGTGTTATACCTTTTATGAAAAATTTCGTTTTCGAATATATGCTAACAAACTTACCAAAACCACTATGATAATTAATACATAAATAAATGTTGGAATTGGTAATGGATCGCCCGCAGCATAACTGTGCAATCCAGATAAGTAATAGTTTACTCCAAATGAGGTCATAATGATAGACCCGAAAGCAAATACACTTGCCGTATTTAATACATACCTGCTTTTTAACGCTGGAATGAATCGTAAATGTAATACAATCGCATAGACTATAATACTGATTAAAGCCCATGTTTCTTTTGGATCCCAAGCCCAATAACGTCCCCAAGATTCGTTTGCCCAAATTCCGCCTAAAAAAGTTCCAACGGTTAATACAAACAAACCAATAGTCATGGAAATTTCATTGATATAACTTAATTCCTTGATGCGAATATTGATGACTTTTTTTGTTTTTTCTGTTCTGATAATAATCAGAAGTAACGCCATAAAACCTAGAATTCCAGATAATGCGAGTGGCGCATAACTACTTACAATGGTTGCTACGTGCACTTTTAGCCAAAAAGACTTTAATACAGGCATTAAATTCGTGATTTCTGGACTTAGCCAATCTAGATAACTCACAAATAGTAAGGCTCCTGAAAATAAGGTTGCTAAGGGCAATGAGAAGTCAGATTTTCGGAACGTCATTAAACCACAGAGCATTAACACCCACGCGACAAAAACGAGCATTTCATATCCGTTACTCCACGGTGCATGTTGTGCCACATACCAACGTAGAATGATGTTTCCTGTGAATAGAATAAAACTGAGCAATGTGACAATAATGCACACATTCCAGATGATTTCTATGATTTTCTTTTGTGTAAATATTTTTATGATAGATAGTACAAGTAATATCGCGCCAAGCGTAAAAAAGACTTGAAATAACCAAAAGTTAAGATTCAGTTGATTGTACCATAATTCCGCTTCTACACGTTTGCGACTTGGAATGATTTCTTTTCCCAATACATCTTGAAACGTTTTGATGTACGCTAATTTATCACTGGCTTCAACCCACTTTTTTTCGTTTACATCTTTGTAATAATTAGGTATAATTTGTTGAGCAAACTTTCCATCTTCTTCAGGGAAATCTTGAAAATGATGTGTATGACTGTGCCATTTGTTGTTTTCATCATTGCTATTAGGAAATACTTTTAGATAGTTCCCAGAAAAGACATTGTATAGAATATTGAAACGTTCGTCAACTTTTATAACTTCTTTGTCAAATTCGCTCCGTTCCGCAGGTTTTTTCTTGTTTGCTGTTTCTACAACTTTTTCTAAGATGTAATTTCCTTTTTCGTCTAATAAATCAACAAACGAAACCAAACCATCTTCACTTATTTTTAAGGTTGAAAATAACTCGCCTCCTTTTATTGGATCAACTTTTATCAGCGGAATAAACTGCCACACATTTGAAGCAGATTGCATTGCTAAGAATGCTTGATCGGCAGTTAAACGAATACTTTCTCCATTTTTTGTAAACTTGAAATATGGCTTTCGCGATAGTTTCCGTAAAAATTCAGAAGCTAGTGTGTTGAGTGGTTTTATACGTCCATCCAAATCCTGTACCATTAAACGTCCAAATAGTTCTGCATGTTGCGGATCTACACGTTGACTTTTGATGGTTTGAATGGTAATTTCTGGACGTTCATTCTGTGCATTACTTGTTTGTGATAGTGTAAATAGTAGCAATAACGCCGTTAGACTTTTTAGCTTTTTTAATTTTTTATTGATGAGTGTGAAACGTGATGTTTTTCCAAAGAGTGTAAAAAACATTCCGATCATCATTAAAAAGTAGCCCAAATATGTAACATTTGTCCCAATAGTATCATAGTTTACCGCCAACACCGTTCCGAGTTCATCGGTATCATAACTTGCTTGAAAGAAACGATATCCTTTATAATCTAACACATTGTTCATGTAAATACGATGCGGCATTTCTGTGTCATTGTCTAACACTTTTACTTCACTCGCATACGCTGACGGACTTGTAGAACCTGGATAACGTTCCAATTGAAAATCGTCTAAATGAATTGAAAATGGTGTCATAACAGGTTCCGCGCCATAGGAAAGTGAAACTGTTATATCATCAATTTTTGTATCGTGCTGCGTTGGTAAAAAACCTTGTCTGTATAGTAAACGAACTTCTTCTTGCTTATCATTCATTGACAGATTTACAATAAGTACATCATCTTTTAGTTCGTCATTATCTTTTGGTTTTTCAGATTCGCTGATAAGTACAATTTCCGCTTTTGGAAAATATGCCAATGGCACAAAAGAAGCATCTCCATCTCGGTACAATGTTCGTAGACTCATAGAATGCAAACTATCTTTTTTGATTGTACTTGCCGTTTCTGTAGCCATGATAAACGAACTTAAGTTTCTTGGTGAAAGAATGCTTAGTTCGCCATCTTTTTCAATAATATTAATGACGCCAGGTTGATTGACTTCAAAACCTATTTTGTGTTGATGTTGTCCAATACTTTCAATTTCTCCTTTTTCTAGGAATATGTTTTCACGTCCATTTCCCGCAGAAACCACCATTTGAATCAGTGGTTTTCCGTTTTCAGTATTTTCTTCTATTTCGGGAACTGCATCTGCAACAAATTCGTTGTAAGATACGGTTACAGGTTTTCCTTTAAAATCCGTTGTAACGGTAAAATCATTATTGCTAACAGGTGTAAAGTTTAGCTTTTTGCGAACGGTTTTTGTAGTATTTCCATCAGTTATATGTATATGAAGATAGTTTCTATCAGAGATAATTGTATTGGACGAACTTCCTTCTCTAATTCGCATGATTCCGCCATAGGAAGTATAACGTGTAATTGCTGCACCTAATAGAATTACAATAAACGCCAAATGAAACATGAGTAATGGCCATTTGTTCCATCTCCATAGTTTGTATTTGTAAATATTCATGATAAAACAAATTCCCAAACCTAGCATGACCAATTCAAACCACCATGCATCATAAATTAGTTGCCAAGCAGTTGCTGTTCCAAAATCATTTTCTACAAAGGTGGCAACTGCCATTGCTACTGCAAAAGTAAAGAGTAATAAAACAGCTAATATTGGGGAAGCCAAAAAGCGGTAAAGTCTATTCATTAGATGGTTTTATAAACATAAAGATACCTTGCCTATTTGCATAGAAGGTATCTTTTATATATGTGATTTTATTATTATTTTTCTGTAGAAGTTACGGCTTTTTTAGTTTCGTATGTTGCTTCACGTGCTTTTGCTTCTTCTAACCATTTTGGCAATAGGTTTTGTTTGAATGCTTCTTTTTCTGCACGCAGTTTTTCCATATCTAAACCAATAAATTCTTGTGCTTTTTCTTTTGTTGAAATGTCTGGCATTGCAATAGCTTCATTGTGTCCTAAAGTAGCCAACATTCGGGCTAGTTTAACACGCGCTTCTTGTGCAATCACCAATCCGCTACCTATAACTCTAGCAGTTTCCACAGGTGAATGGAAAGAAGCTCCGTGTGAAGCTGCTGAATAATCCCAACGCCATTGTGCATGACGAATGTCTGTTAGAATTGGTTTCATTTGTGCTTCTGTAGCGCCTAAATCCCAGCATTTTTTTGCTTCTAAATGTGCTTTTACTAGAAGTCCTTCTAGTTTTAACCTGTTTTCAGAAGCTTTTCGTTGTCTTTGATATACATTTTCGATCAGCTTGTCAGATTCTTCTCTATGACATACTTGACATGCATTTGAGGTATTGTTTAAAGGTGATTGTATGTGATGATCTGTAAATTTTTGTCCGCCTTCACTTTTGTACGGCATGTGACAATCGGCACATGATACACCACGATCGGCATGAACTCCCGTTACAAATGTTTCATATCCTGGATGCTGCGCTTTTAACATTGGAGTTTTACTCAGTTTGTGAGTCCAATCTGAGAATTCAATATTATCATAATAATCTTCCATGGCTTCTACACTCATACCATCTTTCCAAGGAAATTTTAAATACGGAACACCTTCTTTTCCTGGTATTTTTTTATCAAAGTAATATTCTACATGACATTGCGCACAAACCAACGAACGCATTTCATTATGTGTTGCTTGATTGATGTCTTTTCCCATCGCATCAAACGCTTCTACCAACGCTGGTCTGGTAATACGGAGTTTCATACTATTAGGATCATGACAATCGGCACAACCAATTGGGTTTACAATTTCTGCTCCTTTGTCTGCCCATTTTCCGCTGTAAAATTCAGCTATTCCAATTTCATTCATTAAACGAGGCACATCAGGACTTTTACAGGTCCAACATGTTGCTGGCATTGGTCCGTCACCATCACCTTTTGGTCCGCCTGTTCGCAAGGTATTGTGAATGTCTTCGATTGCATACGAGTGACCTCTACCTTGATTGTAATCTTTAGAAAAACCATATCCTGCAAACAGAATGACCAAATTTGGATCTTCTTCTAAAACATCTCGCATTCGTGCGCCACCTTGATAAGATACAAAGGTGGTATCTTTCGTTTGCAATGAAGATTGATATTCTAAGGGAAAATTTTCTCCCCATACTTCATTTCGTGGTTCGTTTTCAGATATTTCTACTTGCGGAACATATTTGTATTTTGCTTCAGATTTTCTATTGATAATGCTTGAAGCTAATAGTCCTAATAAAAAGACCGCAATAATGGTTATGACAAATAGTAATTTGTTCTTCATAATACTATGATTTACTCTTCATTTATTTTTTTTGCTAACCAATCAGGAATTACTGCTTCTTCTTGATCTGTTGGTAAAGGCGCTAGATTTGTTTTTATGGTTAGAATACCATGTAGTTTTCCGTGTGGAACTTGTTTATGACAACTCCAACATTGACGTCCTGTTCTATTTTCTCTGTGATTGTCTAACCAACCATCGTATTTTGTTTGTGTTACTTGTTGTATATGACAGCGAATACAGTTTTGTTGTACAACTTCTTGTGATGCTTCTTTCATGTGAATTACATCGGGTTCTGTACGCGATGTAAATACATAGGAATGATACAATCCATCTTTTGCTTTGAAATAGTATTTGTTGAATACATTGTTGTGCGGAACATGACAATCATTACAGTTTGCCCATTCGCGATGCGAACTGTGCATCCAACTATTATATACAGGTGTCATTACATGACAATTAACACATGCTTGCGGATCATCTGATAAATACGAAGTCAATTCTGCTTCTTTTGCTATAAACGCTCCCATACCTATGAAAACAGCTATGAAAAACCAAGCGGCTTGTCTCCATTTAGGATTTTTGGGTAATATGTTGAATTTGAATTTCAAATTTATTTTTTTGCGCTGTTAAATAGTTTTGGTGTTATTTTTAATTGAACCCAAGCCCAATTATTTACATTGTCATTTGGTCTTCCACCTTTAATCAAACTCATACTGTCTGATGCAAATAAGTGTGAATAACCAATGTTTAGATTTATGAATTTATAGACCTTCTTCGAAAATACGATATCAATCTCAGTTCCTAAGTAACTATCTGCATTATTTGTCAAATCTGCATTCGCTGCAAAATAATGCGCCTTTGCAAGCAATGTCGATGTTGGACTTGTTTTGAATACCGCTTTTGCATACAAATCATTTAATCCAACATTATTGGCATGATTCCCTACATAGAAATAATCCATGTATCCGTTGAATTTATGATTGGTTCCATATAATGGAAAGAACGATTTGTTTTTACTATCACCATTTTGATTGGTTCCGCTTAACATTTCAAAACCTAGTCCAAATAGTGTATTTTTTGGCTTGTAGATGGCTTCTAAAGAAACTTGATACGCGCTTAAATCGGTCGTAGCCGTTGCTTTACCAAATTGATAATAGGCTGAACCATTAAATTTTATAGTATTTACTGGAAATGAAAAGTAGGAACCTGTCGTTTGTCTGTAAAACACGCCATCTGGTTCATCATTGTTGACACCTTTAAATTTCTGGAAACCTGTATTTAAGAATAGAAAACTTGCGGATAGTTTTTGCCAATCTTTCTTTAGATAAGCATATTGCATTGCTTTGTATGTAAATGCGCCTTGCAATGAAAAAGTTGTTCCTGTTTGATTTTGTGATTCTTGACTAAACGCAAAACCAATATCTGCTTTGAATGTGTTTTTAGTGTATTTTAATAATGCTGCATCATGAAAACGACCTTGCATTGCCCAATCTAATCCTCCAAATATGCGTTGATCGTCGTACGAAATGACTTGCCTTCCTAGTTTTGTTGCCCAATTTTCATCAAATTGATATTCGATCCAAGCATTAAATAAGGAAAAAGAATTGTTGCTATCTGTGGCGTCAATTTGCCGAGTATCTCCCCAAACACTTACATCTTGAAAACTCAACATTACTTTGAGTTTTTCCATCTTGTAATTCATATTTAAACGTGATCGCTGTACGACAAATGCTGCGGGATCAGCATCATCAGGAAATAGATTTCCAAATCCGTGTCTGTATTCAAATCGGGATCTTATGTCTGCGTCAACTTCTAATTGTGCATGAACATTCAATAAACAAAGAAAAATACCGATAATACAGATTCTTTTGAATCGTATTTGCATTGATTGGTTATGGTATGGTTATTAAGTAAATATACAGTGTAAAAACTTGAATTGCAAATTGTTTATTTTAAGATAATTTAGATTTAATAATTCGTGTCTTTTATCTGTAGCCTGTTTTTTTTAGATAAATTATACCCTTGAATTGCTATATTTGATTGAACATAAATAAGGAGAATTTTTATATCCACAGATTTTAAAAATTAATTTTGTAAAAAAGAAATTACAAATAATTTGGGTTTCAATACTAGGTAAGAGAAAGAAAAGATTTGTATGCTTTGATGTTTACGAAAGTGAAAACTAATATATTCCTTGTTGTGAATTCGTTTGTGTAAATAGTTGAATTATATTCTAAAAATTCATTTAATATATTTTTAGGGGAAATACACTACTAACAATAACGCAAAGCGATACGTATATTAAAAACACTAGGAGCACCATTTTGGGGTATCAAAAAGGGTCGAAAAGGATGGAAAAGGATAGTTTTGGAAAATCCTGAAAAACGTAACAAATTGTTAATCAATAAAATAACGCTCCGAGATTGTGTGTTCATAACCCGGAGGTCTCGGGTTCAATTCCCGATCTCGCTACAAAGACAAAAAACTATGTTTTGTCAACGTTTATAAGGTTTTCCATCATTTGGAAAACCTTTTTTTTATGTCTAAATTACAAGTTCTTTTAACAAACGCATATAGAAACGCATATACTTTGAGTAAGAACATATACACAGAACCAAAAATTTATGATGCAGATGGCGATCTTTCCAAACGTTGGTATGTGTACTACTACTATAGGAATCCCGTAACAGAAAAATTAGTCTTACAACCACCTTTATACATGGGAGTCAACAGGTTAAAGACCAAAAAAGAACGCATGGAAATGCTCGTTATTAATAGAATAGCATTACATGAGCTACTGAAAAAAGGATATAACCCTTATGAAACTTATAAGGAAACTGATAAACGTATTGAACAACAAAAAATACAAGAAGAAGGCATTGAAATTGACAGTCAACGAAAAAATTATACTGTAAAAGAGGCTTTATTTTTTGCTTTAAAGCAACGTAAACCGCATTGGAAAAAGAAAACTGCGGGCACAATGGTTGGTCATTTTAATCGATTTATTGAATGGTTAACTACAAATAAGTTAATTGACAGAAATATTTCAGAACTGAAAAAACGTGATGTTTCCACATTTTTAAACTCATTAACCAAGCTTCAAACAAAAAAACAAAAGCAATTAAGAGAAGAACTAGTTCCTGTAAGTCCAAAAACACGGAATAATTTTAGAGCAACACTCTCTACCCTATTTGCCCAATTAGAAGAAGATGAAATTATAGAACGTAATTTTATTACGCAAATCAAGATAAATAAGAGTACTCCAAAGAAAAATAAACCTTTCTCAAAAGAGCAAATTATTGATATACGTGAATATTTAGATAAAAACGATCCATATTTGCGAACTTTCATTCAATTCATGTCGTATGCCTTTTTGAGAAACGTAGAAGTTTGTCGTTTGCAAGTAAAAGATATTGATTTAGCATCTAAACGATTGTATGTGCGCTCTAAAACTGCTCCGCTTGCCATAGTTCCTATTATTGGCGAATTAGAGACCGTTTTGCGAGGTATGAAACTTGAAAACTACGCTCCTACCGATTTTGTTGTTACTCGTTATGAAAAACCTGCAAATTGGGATATTGATGAAAATAATAAGACCAATTATTTTTCTAAAAAGTTCAAAAAAGTAAAAAAGGCACTAAAATATTCTGATGATTATTCATTGTATTCTGTTCGCCATACAGCAGCTACTAACATCTATAATTCTCTGTTAGCAGAAGGAAAAAGCGAAGAAGGTGCTTTGATGCACTTAATGTCAATTACTCGACACAGATCAAAAGCAGGATTGAAAAATTACTTGCGTGAGATCGGAGCAACACTTCCAAAAGATTATTCAGATAAATATTCTATTGTTTTTTAAGCTGAAAAATTGAATTTAGGTTTTTAATAAATGATTTCAATAGTTTCTTCGCTTGTTAAAATATTGAACCAATATTTTATCCATAGCTTCTATAACTTTGCCTTTCTTGTTTATACGTATATTTTGTTTCTTTTTTGGAGTTTCAACGCCTAACAGACTATACAGGCGATTCTTCTCATCAGAGGAGAGCGCTTGAATCACATTATATGCTGTTTCGGCTTTCAAATTTATTTCTTAATTATGAGCTTGTTCTTGATTAGACAAATAGACTTCTGTTGTAATATTTTACACAAATATTAACCAATGATTTGTGTAATCATTTGCACACTTTTGTCGCGCGCGACAATCGTTTTAGGATTATTTTTTATTGTAATTCAAACTTGTTATTAGCTTCTTTGAAAACAAAGATTTAAAAGATAATTGAAGAATCATTTGTTCAGTTTTGTAACTTGAACCTACAGTCATTAAACAAGCTACTTTTATGGTTTTATTTTTAAGAATAAACAATCCGCCGTAGTACTTGGCTATGAAACAATATTTCTTATTATTACTTCCTCTTTTAGATAGGAAGCGCATTCTTTTTTCTTTTCTACTGTTTTGTATAAGTTTTTAATGAGTTCACAATTCTGATTAGGAATAGGAAGTAATCTTTATATTAAGATTGCCATGCTAAACACTATTTGCAATACTCTCTAAAGTATCACGAGCGTAAAGATTTGAATTAATTTTGAAGAATCATTTGTAAAATTTTGTGGAATACACACGAATTGTAAGAAGAAATTGTAGGAGTTAACAAAAAGAAAGATTTTTCCTTTTTAAAATGAAATGTATTTATAGAATAATCAATAAATATTTTGAATAATATTTTCGATTTAACACGTATTTTACGATTTCATATTTTGTTCATTGTGCGCTAAATAAGTAAAGAAAAAAACAACTTATCGCTTAGTGGTTAGTTGATAATTTGGTTTCAAAAAAATGCTCATCGCTTAGCGGTAAGTAAAAAAAATACTAAAAAACAACTTATCGCTTAGTGGTGAGTTGATAATTGTTTTAAAAAAAATGCTCATCTCTTAGCGGTAAGCAAAAAAATCAAGAAATAGACAGCTTATCACTTAATGATGAGTTTGTAATTTGGTTTCAAAAAAATACTCATCGCTTAACGATAAGTAAAACAAATCAAGAAAAAACCAGCTTATCACTCAGGGATGAATTGAAATAAAAATGCAATTGATTACATCTAAAATTTTAATTCTGCAATTAAAAAATTCTTACTGCTTAACGATTAGTTCAAAAAATTATTTGCTCTACAAAAATTAAAAGCTCCAATCATTACAATTGAAGCTTTCGGGTAAAAGAATAATTCTAGTTTTACGATAATTGGGTTTCTTTAGGTAAATTATTCTTTCATTTATTAATCATGTATAAACCTATTAAAATAAATACTAAACAAGTCACTATTGAGCCTATAAAAAAGCCGAAAATAAACCATTTTATACGATCTAATTTTTTTAAAGACATCATTTAGTTATTTTTGTAAAAAGTAGCAAGACGACAAGTTTTAACCTTACCATCAATCGCCTTGCCCTAAACAGCAGAACTGACTAAAATTCTGCATAGAAACACGTCTTGAATGTAAAGCACCAAAAAAAAGGGAAAGTGCTTGCTAGTAAGAACTTAAAAAAATGATTGCATTCGGACGTGTTTTTTATCTTTGTAATTCATCATCTAAATCAAAACGGTGTACATAGTTGTATATTACTATGGATAGTAATATCAAAATGCCGAAGCATCCTATTCCAATAATTATCATAATGAATTCCCATGTGGTAAATACATCTGATGTTGCTTGTACAGTTTTTAAGTTGTTCGTTGTCATTTTTTAGGGTTAAAAGTTGATTGGTTTTTATGGCTAGAAATCAACTTTTGGGGAAAATGATTGATTTTATTTTTTATAGATTTTTAAGATCAATTTGTATTGCTTTCCAAACTACCACTTCAATCATTCTCTCTTTTTTAGGCTTTTTAGCAACTTGAAGCGGATAGTATTTGTTTAAAATATCTTTATATTTAATTATGGGACTATAGTTAAGTTTTATATCCTCTGTAACAAACATTTCTATGTTATAAACATCTAAATGTGCGTTTTTTGGACTTTTCTTTTCAAGTACAATTTTAAAGCATTTATAACCTAATATAATTTTTACATCGTCTCTGTGTTCAGTAATCCTGTAGGTATCGGAAATGGAAAATTGATCTATTTTTCTTTTAGAAAATATGGTATATTTATTAGTGTTTACATATCTTTTGACAGTATTCAGTTCAAGAGTTTCCCTATTGATTTGCTTATAATTTTCAATATCTGACTTTTTGAAATATTCACATGATACTTTCGAATCATAAACATCTTTGTATATCTCTAATGTGTAGATGCATTTTAATGAATCTCCATAAGCTAGTATTTCAGCTTTTGGAATCGGATTTATAAACGCATCGGTTTTTTTTGAATCAATATTTTCTTCAACAAACTTTTTTAATTTCCCCCTTTCTTCTTTAATTTCTTGTTCAGATGGTGCTAAATGCATATTAGCAGTATATCTACTTGACTCAAAAACAATCATTCCTAATTTAGATTGATCTTGTGAATACACACACAAACTAGTTGCTAAAAATAGAATACAGAAAACTATATTTTTCATTATAGGATGTCTTTTGGGTAGTATGTATTATCTCTGTAACTACTATCATCCAACTCCATCAATTTTGTGATAGCAGCCGCTTGAAAACACCAATAACCCACATACGTATTATGTGGATTATTGTGTTGGTTATACATTGGTGTTCCTTTTAAAGAAGCATACCATTTTTTATCAAGAAAATGTTTCAATTTTTGTTGCGCGGTAATTTTATCTTCTTCAACTATTATTTCTTTTAAAATACTATACCGTTCATTTACATGAAAATGTTCGGCATAACTTTCTTCTGAAATCTTCTCCCTAGTTGGTATAAAATATCTAATTAGAAATTCAAAAAAGAAATCCTTTACTTCATCGCCATCAATGAATTCGACAAGTTTTAAAACATATTCTTTTGGAATACCAAGCGATAACATTTTTGAAAAATCTAAAAAACCTGAAAAAGTATATTGATTTAGTGTAGTTACCTCTTTTTTAACTGTATGTTTCATATTCCATACTTTCGGCGACCAAACTTCATCCATCAGTTCAACAGCATTAATATAATCAGACTTTACTTGATTTGAATTCATATCAGCACCTAAAGAGTATCTCGCTGTTAGATTGTTTTTGTATAAACCAATTCTGAAACTTTTTACGTGACAACAATTAACACATCTTCTAAAGGAACAACATAGCGACCAAAAAACACAAGTGAGTCTTCCAATAGTGACGAAATTAGATAATTCATATCACATGAAAAACAGCCAATATTGGTAACTTCAGCGGGTAATTTATAATGATACCATCTACCACTTATTTCTGATTGTTCTTCAGTAGCGTTTGGAAAGTCTTTAATTTTTACATAAAAGTAATTTTGCAGGGCATTATCTTGGCTTCCGATCGTATTTGCATCTTCGGGGTTTATATTTCTTCGAATAGTAGACTCGCAAACAACATGACCACTAGCAAGTTTATACATTGTATATGCGCCACTATCAAATCCATCATAAGCAGCAATATATTCTAATGCTTCATGTCCATTGAGCATTCCCGTACGAGAATAATCCCAATCATTATCACTTATTGATTCTGAAAGTAACGTCAGTCTAACTTCTTCTTTAGCACCATCAGACCAATTATTTTCTTCGAGAAATTCTAAAAGTTCTTCTTCAACTGTTGGATTATTATTTAACCATTCAATTATTTCCGAAGACAAGCCATCTATTGGTAATCTATTATAAATGTTTGGCGCATTAGGTACTACCACAGGGTTTTGTGTTACTGTATTTCCATTGGAACTAGTACCTGCATTTGAATAATCAATAGGATTCGTTGTAGATTCTGCCCCACTACCTCCTGGTGATGATGGCGTATCCACTAAACTAGGTTCATCATCGGGACATAAGGTATAGGTTTCAAACCAATAATAACCGACCGTACAATTTTGTCCACCTAAATGTACACCACCATCTTCTTCACCAAAATTGCAATATTTTACGATAATTGTTGTGCAGTCTTCTCCCAAACTTTTTATGTGGTCAAGACTACCGTCATAACTCACGGGCTCTGAATTTATTTTCCCTGCAAACGGTGTTTGCTCATCAACAGCTACTGCATCCATATACGCATCCGTTGGATAATAATTTAAAATAAATGCTTCCGTTGGTGCAGTGTCACTGAATTTTACGATAAGGTTACTAAATGTTTTCCCCTCTTGGTTGTGTTTGTAAATTGGAATAGAAAAGGTAGTAAGACCATTCTCGTCCTGTATAAACATGTCTTGATTGTAGAGGATATCAAAACCGTTTATTTGTTCTAAAGAAGTTGTTTTGCCATCAGTTATGGTGTCTGATTTCTTTTTAATTTTTTCTACAAAAGAGTTGAGCTTACTGTAGTTTTCAATTCTCCCCTTTTGCAAATGAGAATGTTCGTTTTGTACAACAATCTGTTCATCATCTTGACAGCTTTGTAATACTAAAGAAAGTCCTATAAAAAGGATTCCTAGTTTGAAATAGTTTGCAAGTTTTTGCTTCATAATCTTCGCATTAAATAAATTATTATTAAAGCAATACAGTTAAAGGGAATTGGGGAATCTCTAAAGTGTAACAAACATCATATTATGAAAAGGCTATAGGGTATTACCACGAAACTTCTGCTTTTGACATAAGTTTTCGTGTTTTTTTCATAGATTTACAATGTAACACATCAAAAATAGTCTAAATTTAGACTTTTCACAAAGAAATGGACAAAATTTTATCTCCTATTAAAAGTAGAGTACTGCAATATATTGATAGTCAAGGATTAACAAAGAAAAGTTTTTTTGAAAAAACAGGAATTTCTGCATCAAATTTTAAAGGAAAAGGTGCTCAGAGTGAATTAGGCGGTGATAAAATAGTTACTATTTTGACTATTTACAAAAATATGAACCCATATTGGTTGTTACTAGGGAAAGGTAATATGCTTAGTGAGTTATCCGAAGCTTCTGAAGTAAACTCTCAAAATGAAAGTACCATAGAAACTATAATTGCAAGCAGTGTTGTAAAGCTTGTAAGTCCTTTGCTCGATGATATGAGGACTGATATTAAATTGTTAGTCAAAAATATTGGAGAACTCAGACTCGACTTTGATGACTACAAAGAAGAACAAGTTGAGAAAGAAAAAAAATAATTTACTTTTCATTCTCCTTATCAATAAAATCTACAACAGAATCCCCTAAATTTTTAAGTGCTTCTCTGAGAATTTTTTTGATAGCTTTTCTTTCTTCTAAAGAATATGCTGTCTTATTTTCTAAAAAGAATTCTATTTCCTTTAAAATATTTTTATTACTCATTCGTATATTCTTTTCGCTTTTTGGTAAAATAAAATATAATTAAGGCTATAAATACTAGTAATGAAATAACGAATTTAAAATTGAAGTCGTTGTAGGTGGTGGCTTGTAAACTAAATACTCGTATTAATAATTGATATGTTGTCATTAAAATTGGCAACCAGATTACGAATCGCCATATTTTACCTTTAGCAAGTGCATATACTAGAAACCAAACTAATAAAAATCTTAATTCTGAATTTACTGTATAAAAATATACCCGAAGGGACGACTTTCCAATTTTACCGCTCCCTTTGGGTATAAGATCGTGTAGATAAATAAGTAATGTAGTTACTACAATAAAAGCAACTATTTTATATATCGTCATCCGTGATTTCGCCGTCCTCAATTCCTTGTATATTATTAATTGAATCTTCTTCTGCTATTGAATCTACTTCTGTACAGCCATACGTACTAAAAATAAATAAAGCTACTACTGCTAAAAAATAAGTTCTTGTCTTCATAATGTAAATATTTTAGATTTTTGTTACACTCAAATCTACTATTTACATATATAAAACAGAAATACACTTATTTATTTTAATGTCCTTTCGTTCTATTTAGTAAGTAATAACAACAACAAACATAAATAATTTATAGTAATAATTTGTTTAAAAGGGTAAAATATTGACCTTTAGAAGTAAAAATTAACACGAAAAATAGAAACATCAAGAGATTTTACGGATTCCCGTAAAAAATAATGATCAAAAATTGACTCCCAACTAATTTTGTGTACTACACAAAATTTTACAAATTTTTTTCCAATTTCCCTTTGTAGCTTAGTGTTTGAAATAACTAAGGAAATAGAAAAATAAAAAGACCATAGCTGCTTACTAACAAAACTTCTTTTGTCGCACTAAACAATTTCAATTGCGTTAATAAAAAAATGCAAAACTCAATGTTTTAAGGGTGTTGCAAACATTTATTAATGCATGCTCAAAAAATATTATTGTTTTAATTGTCCGAGTGACAAAAGTTGACAAATGATTTTTAAACTCTGCTTTTTAGCTTAGTGTTTCAAACATAAAATCGTAAAAAAATGAATGTACAAGTAACACACAATACGGCTAAAAATGGAATTGAAATTTTATTCTCTAATCCTGTTGAAACAGAATTAATAGATTTTTTACAAAAGTTAGGTTTTAAGCATCTTTTCAACAACTCATTAAAATGGTATGCAGACTATCATCCTGCGCATGTAAACTTTGCTTACGATTTACAAAAAGCTATAGAAAATAATACCGATTGGAAATCAATTGACATAAATCCATCATTTCAAATATCATTTACCAATATTGAAAATTTAAAGTTTTGTATTGCAGAGATACACATAAAAGTTGATCAAAAAATTATACAGCATGATTATATCATTTTCGAAAACTACAAAAGAGTAGCTAATGTGATTGCTGAACGCTTTGCTTATGGAAACTTCGGAAACATCGTTGAATCTATTACCATTTTACCAAGAAATTATAAACATAGAGCTAAGGTTTTGTTTTATCGAAAGAGAATTATACATTCTATAGAAAATGTGACTCAATTAATCAAATTTGAAAATTTTAATTCGCTTCATGAAAGAGATATAGTAAAGCTTCATAAGCATATCCATTATTTTAATGTCGCAATTGACAAACTAACAATCTTTAAAGAATGTAAAGATGAAATTCCTGAAGAGATAATCAATTTATTGATCGACGAATTAGAAAGAGGTAAAAAAATTATATATGAAAATCAACTTCAAGTATATTTTTCAAAATTAACAAGATTGTATTTCAATTGTTATAAAAAACTAGAGATAGAAACTAGAGATATTATTGAAATCATCTTTCATCCTTTAGAGGAATTTTTAGATACATCAAAAGAATTTAAAACTATCGTAACGACGCTTGATTATTATGATTTTATAATACCTAATGTAATCGTCCCTAGTTTTGGTATTGATATTTTCAATAAAGGTTTTGTAGGACCACAAGACTTATATGTTCTAAAAGATTTTTACCCTAATTTCTTTTTATTTGACTCAAAGAAAATCGATAATATTGAGGCATTAAATGCATTAGAAATATATCAAATTTCTCAGTTTGAAGAACCTAGTCGCCAAATAAAAGTTCCAGATTTTAAGATTGCTAATCAATGGGAGAATTATGGTTTGCTTCTTCTGGAACAGTTAGGATTTCCGACAGATTTGGAATATCCTTACGTCTATTTATACGATGTACATTACCAAATATCAACGCTAAAAGATATACTTCCTGATGAATATTCATTTAATAAATACCATACTGTTATTCAAAATTATAGACCCTTAGGAGATTTACAAAAAGGAATTGAAATTATTAATGATCAGATTGAGTATAGATCTGAAAACTTCTACACTGAAAAGCATAATTTTGAAAATGTTAGTTTTAGTGAGAATAATTATAATGAAATAAAGAATAGTTATACTGCTAAGATTATTAAAAAGCTAAAGAATTCTAAGAGTGTTATTGAGTTATATATTGAAAAAGTATCATCTTAATTATATAATTAAGATGATACTTAAAAAAAGCTAAACAGACTTACTTTACAAATAAAAATAAAGTGTTTTATTTTAAATTATACGGATAGAGAAGTCTAAGGAAATTTCTAAATAATGCTTAAAAAAGATATTCTTTCTGCTTATTTTTTAAAAAACTTCTTGACAGTTCCCTGAACAGCAAGGAAATACATCCCTGAAGACAAGTTACTTATATCTATTGTATTGCTAGAAATGAATTGAGTGTTACTTATTTCCTGTCCCAACATATTGTATATTTTAGTTTTTGTAATATCAAACTGAATTCCTTCAATCGAAATGTGATGAGTCGCAGGATTTGGGTAGATAGAAAAGGCTTTTAGTTCTTCATCTTCCAGCGTAAGTGTTGCAGTGTATTCAATTGCGCCAATATCTGGATTACTATCTCTTGTTGTATTAAAGAAATCAACAGTTGGCGTGTCTTGTAAAGCAGTAGAAGGATTTCTTGCTGGAGAAGTTTCTTGTAAGTTAAAATCGAAATTTGTTGCATCTACAAATAAAGGATCTACCATTTGTGTGTTGACTTGCAACGATGCTACATTTGCATTTTCGTTAATAGTGCCTGTAGTTCCATAAATTATATTATCACGAACAACCAAACCTTCTGCAGCCGTTATAGGCGAAGCAATGGCAGATTTGCTTAAATTAGAATCTATGATACTAATGTTATTCAAAATTTTAACATCAACACCGCCATTGGCACTAATTCCAATATTTCCACCATTATTACTAGAAGTAATACCTTCTGTAATAGATTTTGTGTAAGAATTGTAATAACACGTATTGTTGATAATATCTATTCTGTTTCCATCATTGCTATGAACACCACTAAAACCATTGTAATAACATACGTTGTTTTGCACTAAAATTCTTCCATTTTCCCAATTTACTTTAATAGAACCATCAGTGTTGTATGTCGTTTCATTTCGTTGAAGTGAAATTCCTTTACCTTCATCAATATGTGGTGTAATGACCGTTTTTGTTGGAGCCCAAGAAAATTGTTCATTAAAATTGTGATGTACTTTGTTTCGTAAAATTCGAATTCTGTAATCGTCACCTACTCTGGTACTTGTAGCCTTTGTTACGACCAAGCCGTGCGTACCCGAATACGATCTTCTAGAACAGTAACTAATTTCATTTTCAATAATATCTACATCTTCCGCATCTGCAATTCGTAATCCACCACCAGGCATATAACTAATCGTATTGTTACGAATAATAATATTTTCTACTTTGCTTGCATACAAACCTCTTGTATCAATGTATGAGGGTCTTTTAACATCCATTCCACCAATATCAGTGTAGATTTCTCCGTCAGCCACAGAGTTTGCGACACAATTGCTTACACAATCTTGATCTCTGTATTTGATATCTGATAGTAACGGAGCATTTACATCAGCAGTTGTATCCCCATCAATGTATACAAATTGTAGGGCGTTTGCTGTTGTTAATGGAATGTTGCTATTTCCTTGAATGTTTAAATCTTCAATGATAACATAACTCGAATTGAACATTCTAAATATATTACCTCCATCACCTTTTAGTATGGTATTGCTATCATATCCTTTGATAGTGATGTATTTTGCAGGTTCGCCATTCATTGGTGGCGTTCCGTCTAAATTGTTTATCAATATTGTATTTTCAGCATGCCACAAATGTGGGTCGTTTGGAGCATTATACGCATAACTTTCGTTGTAACTTGTGTTGGAATATTCTCCAATGATAAAAAGTGTATCTCCGCCAGTAAGTAATCCTAAAACAGTACTGTTTATGTTTTTGAAAGCAGTTGCAGGCGTTGATCCATTGTTGGAATCATTGCCATTTTCTTGGTCTACGTAATAATTTGTTTGTGCATAACTATTTATCAAACACAAAAGAGAAAATAAGGTAATTAGGTTTTTTATGCTAATAGTACTCATAATAGTCTTTATTAAGAAAAATATATAAAGGTTGTAATTACAATAAAAATAATGGCTACTCCAAATAGTTTAGCATATTGCCATGGTGTAATGTCTACTTCTTTTGTAAATTTTTGTTCGTAAGCAATTTCACGTGGCGAAAATTTACCAATCAACAACATAATAACAATGTTGATGATGAATAGTATTGCCATAACATGTAAAAAATGTGGATAGTTATTCTTTCCAAAAACGTATGGTTTTAATACGAATTGACTTATAATATACAAAATTGCTCCTAAAATAATAGCAATATTTGCCGCTTTTGCAGGAACGTGCTTTGTAAGATACCCTACAATGATAATCGTTAAAATAGGAATGCTATAACAACCATTAACTTCTTGTAAATATCCAAAAAGACCATTAGGTGCGTATGCAATGAATGGTGCTACAACCATTGCCAATACTGCCAAAAGCACGCCAAATAGTTTACCTGCTTTTACAATTTGTTTTTCATTGGCTTCTTTGTTGATGAATTCTTTATAAATATCAACTCCAAAAAGTGTTACTGAGCTGTTTAATGCACTGTTGAACGAACTCAAAATTGCACCAAATAATACAGCAGCAAAGAAACCAACTAATGATGCTGGCAATACTTTTGTCACCAATTCAGGATACGCTTCGTCAGCATTTGCTAAGTTTCCTTGAAAGATGTGAAATGCAATGATTCCAGGGACAACAACAATTAAAGGGCCTAATATTTTTATAAATGACGCGAAGATTAACCCTTTTTGTCCTTCTTTTAAATTTTTAGCACCTAATGCACGTTGAATGATTGCTTGATTGGTTCCCCAATAAAATAATTGAACCAACATCATTCCTGTAAAGATTGTTGCAAATGGGATGGATGATTCTTGATTTCCGATAGCATTGAATTTTTCAGGATTTTCAGCCAGTAAAGTTGATATTCCCTCAGATAGACTTCCATTTCCAATATAGGTAAGCCCGAAATACGGAATCATTAAACCTCCGATGAGCAATCCAACAGCATTGATAGTATCAGAAACGGCTACCGCTTTTAATCCGCCAAAAATAGCATAGATAGAACCCACAATTCCAATAAAAAAAATAGTACCCCAAAGCGCAGCTGTTTTAGAGATTCCCAATATTTCCGGGACATCAAACATACTGTTAATTGCTAATGCACCAGAATACAATACGATAGGTAATAGTACAACTACATATCCTGTTAAAAATAATCCAGAAGTTAATGCTTTGGTCGTTTTGTTGTAACGACGTTCTAAAAATGTTGGAATCGTTGCAATACCACCTTTTAGATATCTTGGCAGAAGAAATATCGCTGTAAGTACCATGGCAATAGCTGCTAAAGTTTCCCAAGCCATAACCAAAATTCCTTCTTTATATGCTGAACCATTGAGTCCTACAATTTGTTCTGTAGAAAGATTTGTCAATAGTAACGAACCAGCAATCACGATTCCCGTAAGGCTTCTTCCTCCTAAAAAATAACCATCCGAAGAAGTTTCGTCCGTTGAACGCGTTGCATAATACGATATAATTGCTACTAAAGCTGTAAAACCAACAAAAGAAAGTATTTGAAGCATGTACTAAATATTTAAGATTTAAAAAAAGATAGCAGAGATTATTACCAAGGAATCTCTGCTATCAGGGGGCAATTAACTATCAGAAAATCAATCTTTAATGAGCTTTTTAACGGAAACTCCACCGCTATTTGTTGTAATTTTCACCATGTACATTCCTGTACGTAAGCTGGAAGTATTGATGCTTGAGTTATTCGTTGTGTTTATAACTCGCTGTCCTGTGATATTGAAGATTTCAATAGTTTTAATATTATTTTCACTATAGATAAACAATTCGTTTTTTACGGGATTTGGATACATTGTAAAGCTTGGTGCACTTTCAAATGATGCATTGCTTAAAGTTGTGTATGTAAAGCTTGCCGTAACATTATCAAACATTACAACATCACCAGTTAAAGCATTAGATGCCGAACGTACTTTTAGTCGATATTGAATTTGATTAAATGTATTTGTAATTGGTTTGTTAAAGCTCACTTCTTCCCAAGCATCAGCTGCTGTAATAGTATAAGTTCCTGTATTACTTCCTGTGATTTTGACTCCAGCAGCATCAAATAAATCATACGTAATTTGTACTTGTATACCAGCTCTGCTAGCGCGAACCCAAAATGTACTATTGATTTCTTGAGGGTTTACTTCCATACCAAAATCATATATACTATTTTCTAAAAATTGATTAGCAGTTTGGTCAGCAGTAAAAGTCAATACACCAGATTGCGTTCCTTCCTGCGGAGACATTGTTGAAAAAGAAGCCGCTGCCTCTCCACCAGAAGCTGTCCAACTAGAAGACGCTTCAAAATCAGGATTACTTACCCACATATCTTCTACAATCGTGTTTAAAATAATAACTTGATCTATTTTTAACGTTCCACTCATTCCAAACGTATTTCCTTGTTTTACGCGAATTCCCACTCTATCAATCGTTCCCATGTTATCAGGATTTGTTGGAATTGGCAAATCGATGGTAGAAAATCCTGATCCAGAAGTTACTATTGGCATGGTAAAATCAGTACGTTCTCCTTGACCAGCACTTTGATTTCCTGTATCATAATTAATAACTTGCCAAAGATCATTATTGGTTGCATTTTCTACTACAATACGAAGAATGGTATAATTTGCTTCTACAAGGTTTAATCCGTCTGGAGTACGAATTTGTTGAAATCCGCCTGTCCAACCAGTACAATCTAACGATCCGCCAGGTGCTGGAACGTCGAAAGAACCGATTCCTCCTTGCGTAAATCCTTCTACATTACCCGTAGTGTTAAAGTTGTAGACAACGTTTTGCGAAAAGGCAAAAAGTGGTACAAGTATGCATAATAAAAGTGTAATTTTTTTCATAATGAAGTCTATTAATTATTTTTTGATGAGTATTTTTTGGCATTGACTTGAATTGTCAATAAAGGTTGCTTTAAGAATGTATAATCCGTTTGAATAGTTCTTTATGCTAAAAGACGTAGTCCTTGTTGTTATTAGTTTTTCGCCTTCAATAGTATATAATTCTAGGTTTAGAAGTTGTTTAGTTGTTTGTATATGCAAATAATCACGTGCGGGATTTGGGTAAATAATGAGCGTGTTTTGGTTGTCTATGTGTTGAATTGATAATACTTGCGATTCCACTTCTTGTACTTGAAAATCATCAAAGAAGTAATTTCCTGTATCCTTACCAACTAAAACTTGAAATTGTAAAGCAGTCGTATTTGCTGGAACGGTATATGTGTAATTATGAATTCCATACGCCGTTGAAGATAAATCGAAAGTGTTAGATGTTGTTAACTGCGAAGCTCCGTTTACTGTTGCTTTGAGACGTATTTTAAATTGTTGTGTATTGGTACTTGCTTTTGCTTTGCATGAAAAAGTAAATGTTTTTCCTGCTAAAGAAGCATCAGAAACCACTTGGTTTCTCAGAACTGCCTGCCCAAATCCTGAACCTGCATTGGTAACATCCACTTTTAAAGAAGTGCTACTATTATAGCTTTGTGCAGCTTCTGCATTGGTTAGAGAAGCAGTTACAGCAGTTTGTGTCCATATACTCCAATCATTGTTAAATCCGCATTCAACATCAGCATTTGCAATAATTCCCGAAGTCAAACAATCAATTCCCAATACTGCATTTCGTACGTCAGTAACCCAATTCCTGTTGGTTACTTTGTAAATAGTTTTATTAGATTTTTCACCAGCATCCCAAACAGTAAAGGCAAAACCTCTATTAATTGCTGCTTCTGCCACATATTCATGATAAGCTACACGTGACGCATTATCGGGTCCGCCATCTGTTCCATAAGTTTGGTTGAAATAATTGTATCCACCTTCATTATCTGCTCCAAATTCACCCAATAACACAGGAATATTGTTGGTTTGCGACCAAGTCAATACGTTGTCAAAATGTGTGTCGACGGAGTTTTTATCAGCCGTAGTTCCCCAAGAAAAATTGTTGTGTTGTGGTTTGGAAGAACTTGTAAAACTGAATGGTTTGTAGTAATGAAAAGTCGCAATTAAATAATTATCACTATTTAAAAATGTACTAGACATTTGCAAAGGCGCTTCCCATGAGTTCAGTCCACCACCATTTACAATCACATTTCGAGTTGAATTTGTAGTACGAATAATTGAAAGAATGTCTGCATTTACAACATCAACTTCTGTCGCTGACATGCTAAAGTAGGCTTCGTTCATAATTTCAAAAAGGAGGTTTTCAGATTTATTTTGAAATCGTACTGAAATATCACGCCAAATTGCTCGAAAGCGATCTTCAGCAGCCAAACGGTCATTTCCAGTTTTGTAATGCGAACTTGAAGCATCATAACTTTCCCAAAACCAGTGATCGCCATGTACATCAATAATTGCTACCAAGCCTTTACTCAATGCCCAATCAACTACTTCTTCAATTCTGTCCAAATATGAAGTATTTACTGAATAATCCGTATCTGAACCAATATAGTTTCCTGTGATAGCGTCTGTATATGCTACACTTGCTAAAGTAGTCGTTTGCTTGTCGAAACGAATCGGAATACGAACGGTTTTAAAACCTACCGCAGCAGTATCATCAAAGTAACTTTCTTCAACTGCAGGCGCCCAATTCCCTTCATACGGAGCGCTTAATACATTTCCCAAATTGATACCTCTGCCCATGCTAGCCACCATTTGTTGTGGAGTCGCTTGTGCAAAGACACACACAGGAAGTGTCAAACAAAATACAAATATGTAAAAAATGAAACGCATGTTGTGAGTTGTGAATTAGTTTTTATTTTTTTTCTGTTTTCTTGCTTTGCTTCTCGCTTTTCGCTGTTCTTTAGTTAGTACATTTTGCGAAACTTCTTTTCCTGCGGCTTTGTTCAATTCCTTAACTTTTGCTTTCAAAGCATCTTTATCGTTCATCTCTTTACGAGCTACTTTAATCGCTTTTAGTTTTTTGATTTCAATCGCTATTATTTCTTTCTTTTGTGCTTCTGAAAGTGCTAAAGAAGCATCAATACTTGTAATTTGCGTATTAATTTTTTCAATCTTCTTTTCTGCTTTCGCAACCATCTTTTTGTTTTGTCCAACAGCAATCATCGTTAGACTTAAAAAGATAATACATGTACATAGGAATTGTTTCATTGTGTTATATTTAATGTTAATTTACTTGTTATAAAGAGTTTACTTTTAAATTATCAAAACGCCATCTAGTTCTGTAACTACTTGCGTCCATAGTTTGTGAAACTCGGATTGCTATGTAGAAATTCGCCGAAGGATTGATATTGTATTGTTGTTGTTTATACGTATTGTTTCCAAAACCTTCGCCATTCATATTTGCCGCAGTTTCGGTTCCCATCACAGTCCAATCCGCTTCATTAAATGTTCCTGAACCATTATACGTTTGCGACCAGTAATAGGTAACTGTTCCTGAATTTTGGTTAAAAAACGCATAACTGTTGTCTATTATAACTTCCATATTACCAGAAGCATTCATTATTGGAGATACCAATACGTTGTCTAGAAGTTCTGTGGTAGTAGTTCCACTTCCTGCATTGTAAAACATGTTGAGTCCGTTATTAGAAGTACCATTGACGTTGTTTACATCTGAAAAATTTCCGTTAGAGGTGATGAGACTTATAATTTTAGTAGGATCAACCGTTTGACCGTTTAGAATGTTTTCAAAGCCAAGAGTTGCTAAATCGGTTCCAGATTCAAAATCTTCTACATAACTAAACGCCATCGCATCGTTATCCGTAATGGTAAGTGTTTGTTGTTGTAAATTTACACCTGCGTCCAATCCTCCAGAAACATTTGTAATTGTCAACGTGAGTGTTTCGTCCATTTCAACCACAGCATCATCTGTAATCGTAATCGCAACACTTCCTGCACTACTTCCAGAAGGAATTGTAAAACTATACGGATTTGCGTTGCTTCCGCCAAAATTAAAATCGTTTGCATCTGTTGTTCCAGAAGTCGTCAATTCAACCGCTGCGTCTGAGGTTGTTGTATTGCTCAATTCAAAGTTCAGCGTAATTGTGCCTGTATCTTCATTGTACGTAAGCGTATTTGCTGCATCAAAATCAATTAGGGGATTTGGTGGGGAATCGTCATTTTCTATGCTAACAGTGAGTTGAGGAATGTTTCCGATAGTAAGTCCTCCAGTAGTTTCTGTAATGGTAAAAACGACCGATTTGTCTGCTTCAAAAACAGTATTGTCTATCGCTGTAATTTCAAAACTTACATTGGTTGCATTGCTTGAAACTGGAAGTGTAAATGTAGTTGTTGTTTGTCCTGTTATGGTATAATCTGTTCCTAAAACGGCATCACCTGTGGCTTCAATCGTAATTGTACCTCCTTCAGTAGTTTCTTGGTCAAAAGGAATAAAAATTGTTGTTGCCGATGCTACATTTTCTTGAATTGTCAAAGCTGCATTTTCAAAAGCAATTACCGCAACTAATGGATCATCGTCTTCTAAAATCGTAAAAGAAAGTGTTGTATTTTCACCAAGAATCAACGCGCCAGTTGCATCTGTTAATGTGATGGTAAGTTCTTTATTTGCTTCTATTGCATCATTATCAATGGGTTGAATAGAAAAACTTGTAATCAATCCGCCTTCTCCAATCGTTAAAGTAAAATTGTCACTTCCTGAACTTGTTTCATAATCAGTTCCGTAGGTTGCTCCAGAAATTGCTACTGAGATTGTTCCGCCTGCGTGATTAAAATTATCGACTCCGATATTAATCGCCAATGCGCTGGTTGCATTTTCTACTTCTTGAAGTTGTTCAAGTGAAAAATTCACCGTTCCAGTTCCAGAAAAATTTTCTTCATCATCATTACAAGAAAAAATGATGAGTAAAAAAACGAATGAGATGTATAGTTTGATTGGTTTCATAATTCGTTATAAATTGATGGTGTAAAATTGATTAAAAAAATGATTTTATAGGTTCGATTATTGTCAAATAGCGTTTGTTTAGCGTGCAGAACTACCCTAAAATTAAGCATTTGACGATTTTTGGGTGTGTTTTTTGTAGAATTCTCAAAAGTGTCGAAAACGATGTAATTTTCAAAAGCTTCTTTACGGAATGTACACAAGTAAACTCAAATTAATGATTTGATCTTGATGTTTTGCTGAATCAAAATGTAAAATATTCGATATAAATTTTATACTTATAATAAAATTTGCAACAATCATTTTTGAATGATTTGCTTCACGTATTTGTCTATTCTTTTTGAATTGTGAATGTATCAAAAGTAGTTCCTGTCAAAGAGTTTATTCCTTGAAATGTAAGTGTTTTATTTGCAATTTTAAAAAGACCAAAACTTGGTACATGTTCAAAATGTGCCACAATAGTACCATCATTACAGTTGGAATCGTTTTCAGGATTGGGTTTCCACTTTTTATTCAATTTTCCACCAGCTCCTAAAGTGATGGAAATGAATTTATCCCTTAAATCAGCAGATGTATATGTATTTTGATTTTTTCTTGAAGCATCAACAGTACCATTTGCATCATACGGTTTCAATCGTTCAAATGTGTGTGCGTGTCCGTTCAACACTAAATCCACGTCATTTTTAGCAAAAATTTCATACAAAGCAATCACATGTTCATAGTCTTTTTTATACGTACATGTTTTTCCGTTGTGATGCAAATACACAATAATCCAATCGTACTTTCCTTTGGCTTTTTGAAGTTCATTTTTTAGCCAAGTGGTTTGTTTTTCAATTTCGTAAAAAGTTCCATCTCGGGAATCCAATCCAATAAAAAAAGCATTCGCATACGCAAAACTGTAATAATGCTCGTTCCCTGGAAGCGACCATTCTTTTTCAAAATTCAGATCGGGCGCAGTCAACCAATCATGATTTCCCGCTACAGGATAAAATGGAGTATTTTTAAAAACCTCTTGAAATGGTTCAAACAAGTGCATATCGTAGTTTTTACTTTCTCCTTTTGGATATACAATATCACCCAAACCAAGTCCAAAATCGGGTTTTTCAGTCAAATTATGAATTGTATTCGCCGAAGCTTTGGCAAAACTTTGGTTTTGTTTTGCACCAATATCACCCAAAGCATAAAAAGAAAAAGCTGCATTTTTTGTGTTTGTCGCAGTGATAAAATAATATCCAACTCCTTGTGTTAGCGGATGCCCATTCGTATAAATTTGATACTGATATTTTGTATTTGGCTCCAAATTATTAATCACCACTTCATTGAAACTATTTCCTTCGTGTTGTACTAAAGTTCCTTGGACGATTCTACCTTTTCTATCTCTTGCTCTTGAAAAACGAACATGACAGTTTTTAGCATTGACATCTGTTTTCCAAGTAATTGTCACTGTGTTTGAACGCACAATTTGCAAATAAGGTTGTCGTATTAATGTTGCTTTGACTTCAGTTGACTTTTCAACAACACTGCTATTTTTTTCAGCCGATTTACAGGAAATGAACAGTAAGATTGCTAAACAAGAATAAAGCATCATAATTAGTATAGAAAACAAGAATACGTTGTATTTTTTCATGGCACTTTAGTTTTTGTAATTTCACTTTCTTTAAAACCGATTCGTTGCGCCATCGCATATACAAATTGACCTGGCTGTACGCGAATTGGTTCACTATAAACTTTCCATCCACTATTCAAATTTGGATTCGCAATAGCTGTTTCCGATACTATATATCCTATAGAAACACCTTTGGTTTTGCTCGCTAACGCGACTTTTCTTCCCGTTTCAGGTTCAAAAGTAAACGTGACTTTTTCCGTGATAGGTTGTTGAAAATTTGGCCACATTTGTTGAATCAAAGACGATTCTGGCGTCAGACCGAAATCTTCCCGATTCAATTGATGATTGATGAGTTTTACGCGCATTTCTGCCAATATCTTTTGGTATTCAGGATCGTTTGCCAAATTATTGATATTATGCAGATCTTTTTTACAGTCGTACAATTCTTCTTTTGTTTTGGTTTGAAACCACAATCGCTCTGTTTCCGTGAGTTCGTAGTTGTCTCTCATTTCTAAAAATGGCAACATCATCGGAATGTTTTTTCGATAGGAAACATCTTTGTATTTTGGTAAGTTAGGAAAGTCATTTTTGATGTATAAATACCGTTTGGTACGCAATGCACGCATACGATCGGTAAATTCGTCAAAACGATCGGAAGTTCCAATGATGTATTCCCGTGGTTCAGTTTCAAATTCACCTAAAAATGCTTTCCCTTCCATATAGTTTCGCGGTTCAATACCTGCTAAACTTAACATGGTTGGCGCCAAATCGACAAAAGAAATCATGCGATCGGTACGCCCTTTTTTACCATCAATTCCTTTGATGATGAACGGAACTTTTAATCCTGAGTCATAGATTTCTCGTTTTTGTCGCGGTAATGGTCCGCCGTGATCGCTGTAAAAAAAGATGATCGTATTGTCGTATAAACCATCATTTTTCAATTGTTGAATAATCTCGCCTACTTTTGAGTCCATCAATTCTACGTTGCTGTAATGACGCGCAATGGTTTGTCTTGTTGCTTCCGTATCTGGCAAATATGGCGGAACTTTGACACGTTTTGGATCAACCGTTAATGGTAATTTTTCTTTTTTCCAAAGTTGACTTTCATGCGTGATTCCAATATTAAATACTGAGAAAAATGGAGTATTTTCAGGTCTATTGCGCCAATGTGCTTTGTTGTTATTTTCATCCCAAGCTGTAACAGGCGGTGCAAATTGATAGTCTGTTTTTTGATTGTTGGTACAATAATAACCATTGATGCGTAAGTATTCCGTATAACATTTTACAGGCGCAGGAATAACTGCCGAATACTCAATAATGGGATTGTTTTGTAGGTCTTTTTTGGTTGCTTCTTTGTTGTAAGAGCGTTTTCCCCAAGAGTGAATGTCTTTTCCTGTACGCATGTGCATCGTACCAATACTTGTAGGATACATTCCTGTAATAATAGAAGAACGACTTGGTCCGCAAACGCCAACTACGGCAAACGCATTGTCGTAAATCATACTTTCCTTTGCCACTGCATCTAAGTTTGGTGTTTTTGCAGTAGAATCGCCGTAAAATGAAAGTGTTGGACTGATGTCTTCTGTGACAATCCATAGTATATTTGGCTGTGATTTTTCAGTAGTAGATGCAGGTTCTTCGCTAACTTTTGTTCCGCAAGAAACACAGAGAATGATAATTATAAAGCCAAGTTTTAGTTTCATTTTATTGCTGTTTCATAGTACTTCTCGATACAAAATTCTTTCATTTCGACTCCACTCAATGTACAGAATTTCAATCCTTTAGACTTGTATATTTATATTTAAGTTTAAAATAAGAAGTTCGTCAAGCTGAACTTGATTCAGCTTCTTATACGTAACTTACTTTTAAATTTAAAATTTATCATATTACATTTAGCCTTTCATAGTACTTCTCGATACTAAATTCTTTCAGAATTTCACTCGAAGTGACGTTTTGTTTTTTTTCAATCTGTACATTCAAAACTCAAACCGTCAGTTCGAGTATTTTCCGAAGGAAAATGTATCGAGAACAGCTTTGAAATTCATTTTTTACTACATAATCCTAGATTTTTGCCTTCACAGATATGACATCAGAAATTCTCAATACTCAATACTCAATACTAAAATCCAATCTACAATTCAATTTTAATAATTCGCTCACCTCTAGGTTTTAAAACAAACGTTCCTTTTTTTACTTTTCCATCTTCCACAAATGAATATTCATATTCTCCATAAAAACCGCGTCCCGTAATGAGTCCCGCATTGGAAGTGGTTCCGTTCAGTGTTGTTTTCCAAGCGTTGTGCACTAATGAGAAAAAGGCTTTTCCCATGATTCCTATTTCGTTTTCTTCTGTAAAAATATCACACTTGTTGCGTCCGTCTTCCGTATTCCCCCAAAATAGAAATTCTACTACATTTGGGTGACTGAACGCCGCAATCATAAAATCGCGCGTGTATTGTTCTCGGATTACTGCATCTTGAATGTCCATCGTGAATTCAGAAATACTGATTTGTTTCCCTAAGGTAGCGTAGTAAGATAGAATTTCCAACACGCGTTCTGGCGGTGTGAGATCGCTTCCAATGTGTGACTGAATTCCGATTCCTTGCAACAAACCGTTGGTATTTTTGTCAATTCGCTTGATGAAATCGTAATACCATTGTTGTTTTTGTGTGTCTGTTCCGCCTTTACTAATGATTCCGTATTCGTTGGTAAAACGTCGCGCTTTTGGTTGTTTTTCGGCAGCTATTTTGAAAGCATCGTACAGAATAGTTTCGCTTCCTGTAATTTTTTGTACGTCTTGATTTGTGTATGCTTCATTGACAACGTCCCAATGCGTAATTTTACCTTTTGTTGCTTCCAAAACACTATTTACATGGTTTTCAATGATTTGCGTCACTTTCTCAGGATTGTCTTTATGAGTTTGGATCGATTTTGGTAAATATCGAAATCCTGGCCAAACCAAAACATGACCTTTTACTGGAAAACCATCTTTTTCTAAAATTTCCAAAGCCTCCAATGTTGTTTCACGCTTGTCTTCTCGTTGCCAATGTTTGATTTTTAAATCGTTTCCTAATACCAAACTATTGAATGCTTTTTTGAAGTTTTTATAGTCATTAGTATTCTCTACAATGTCTTTAGCCGCCATGCGCGCACCAAATGGAAACAGGTGCTTTTTTAATTCTATTTGAATGGTTTTGTTGGTGACAGGCTTGCCATTTTTGGTGAACTCAACCGTAAAATTTCCTTTTCGAATGGCTTCAATACGCTGATTTGCCAATGTTCGCCATTCGGCATTTGCTTCCATTCCCGCATATTTTATTTTTGTTTTGGGAAGCTTTGCGAGTTTTGTTCCTTTCGGGAAGACTTCAAATTTGATATTTTTAATTAGAAATGATTGTGGACGAAATCCGTATTGCATCACAATTGCTAAATCTTTTTTGTCGATCGATTGATTGGCTTGAAACGGAATGTAATACGTTTGCCATTCGGAAGAAATACTTTGCGTAGAAGAAATGTTCCCTTTGTACGATTTTAATTGTTTGAACAACCATAAGAGTTTGGCTTCTCCAGTTTCTAAGCTTGCGGATACTGTTTTCGCTTGATACGACAGTAAAAAAACAGTTTCTTTTGGATAACTTTTCTTTTCAATTGGAATGCTCGTAGCACAATTGTAAATGAATTTTGGCTCTTTGATAGTTTCTATTAAAAACTCCACTGTTTTATTTTTTTTTGAAGCTGTAATCTTTGAAAAATCACCTTTTGTTCGTAAATATGGCAATTTGTCTTTGTTTACTAAATCTGTGCCCTTTGGTCGATTTTGTGTTGCTACTATCGAAGGTTTTCCTTGTAAATATCCTAAAGATGCTAGAAAAACATCTGTTTCATAAAGCGTTTTTATAAAATATTTTCCACGATTGAAAAACGAATGTTCTTGTCCTTCATATAAAAATAAATCGCATCGACTTCCTACTTCGTTCATACGTTTTTCATAAGCTTTTGAGGATGCTACAGGCGTTGTCTTGTCTTTCGTTCCAAAAAATACAATCGTTGGTGGCGCACCTTTGGTGATGTTATGCAATGGAGAAATTTCTAAATGTCTTCCGTTCATTCTACGATATCCAAATCCGTTTTTACTGTTGTCGTATACAGGATTGAATAATACCAATGCATTCGGTTTGGAACTGATACTCAAATCTTCATTGTCGCCTTCCAAACCTTCTATGTTTCCACACGCTGCGGCTAAATGTCCGCCTGCAGAGCCACCGCCAGCAGCGATCTTATTCGGATTGATGTGTAATGATTTTGCATTTTTTCTAACGAATCGTATGGCAGATTTTGCATCTTCTACCGCTTCAAAAGGTGTCGTATTGTGTTTGTTTTTGATTCTATAATCTGCCGAAATTGCAATCATTCCGCGTGATGCCAAGTATTGTGCTTGTCTTCTGAATGCTTTGTGATTTCCGCTATTCCATCCGCCACCGTGAAAAAAAACAATGCAATTGTAAGTTTTGTTCGCGTCAAAATCCAACGGTTTGTATACGTGAAGTTTTAAATTGATCGAATCAATCTTTTTGTACGTAATCGTTTCCGCTTTGATTTGTTTGTAATTTTGAGCAATTCCCAAACTTGTTATTAGGAAAACAAAAATGCAACCGAGGTTTTGTATGTTTTTTGAGATTGATTTCATATTAAAATGTGGCTTTCCATTGATTTAATTCATCCAAAAGCATTTTTGTAAACGCTGGCTTCTGAGTTGCTATGTTATTCCTTTCATACGGATCTTTTTCGATGTCGTACAATTCGATTCTATTTTCTTTAAACCAATGAATGAGTTTGTAATTTCCTTTGCGAATGGCAGACGATTTCGTGTCTCCTGTATTGACAGGTCGTGCTTTTTCAGAATGCCAAAAAACCGTTCGATTACTCCAAGATTCTTTATTTTCTAATATCGGAAGTATGCTTTTGCCTGCTGTGTTTATGCTTTGATTTGCTGTAATGTCTAGTAAGGTTGGAAAAATATCCATCAACATAATCAATGATTTTTTTTCAGTTATTGGTTTTAGTTTTCCTTTCCATTTGATGAATAACGGAATTTTAATACCACCTTCATACAACCAACCTTTTCCTGCACGAAGCGGATAGTTGGACGTTGCCAATTGACGTTTTTTTGTGCCATCATTGGACAATCCGCCGTGATCGGAAGAAAAGATAACAATTGTATTGTCGTCAATGTTTAAGTCTTTCAACACTTTTAGCAATTTACCAATATTTTCATCCATATTTTCTACCATTGCGGCATACGTTGGGTGATCTTGACGCATTTTGGTACGTCCAGTTCCTTCCGAAATGTATTCAGGCTGATTGCCAAAATTAAATGCTTTGATTTCTTTACGATTTCGTTGAATGTCTGCTTTTTTCGCTTCCAACGGTTGGTGAACTGCGTACAGAGAAAACATGGCTAAAAACGGTTTGGATTTGTCTGCTTTTTGAATGTAATCAATTATTTGATTCGTCATGACATCTGTGAGATAATCGCCTTTTTTACCAACCTCATCAACATCAGTAATTGGCTTTTTCTTCGTTTTTCCTTTTCCTTTTTTTTCGTTGAACGGATATAAAAAACTGATGGGCGAACCTGCATGACCTGCCGCGAAACTGTAATCGAATCCAAATTGTTGTAAACTGTTTTTGTTGCCCAAATGCCATTTGCCAAAATATGCTGTTTGGTAGCCTGAATTTTTAATGTTTTTGATAAAATTTTGATCGTCACGAACGGAATTCATTTTAAAACCATCATCAGGAACACTTCCGTTTTGAATGGGATAATTTCCTGTCATCATTGCAAAACGCGACGGCACACAACGCGGATAGTTCGCGTACGCATTGGTAAATACGACCGATTCTTTTCCGAGCGCATCAATGTTTGGCGTTTGGTAGATTTGTGAACCGTTCATACTTAAATCGTGATATCCTAAATCGTCAACATGAATGATGAGAATGTTTGGTTTTTCTACGGAAGTGCTACTTTTTGCATCAATCGCTTTGGTTTTACAGTTGCATAAAACCATCAATATTAGCAAGTATCCGATATGTAATTGAAGCCTTTTCATGTTATTTTTTGATGAGTTTTTTGGTGATGATTCCTTCGGTAGTTTCTATTGTAATGAAATAGATTCCTGCTTGTAAATCAGTAATGCGTATGGTGTTTTGAGAGATTATATCACTTTTTTGAATTAATTTTCCTGTTCGATCATAAATTGCGATACTTTCCAGTTGTTTGTTGGTTTGAATGTGAATTTTAGACGCTGTCGGATTTGGATATAGTTTGATTTCGTCTGAAATGATTTCTTCTACAGCTAAAGTGCCACTTTCTGCTTCTATTACGGTTATAGAAAAGTTTGGAATTGCGGTGGAATTGTTGACAGTATTCATGTTTGAAGTGATATTAGAATTCCCATCAAATACATTTGTCACGTACGGCGTATTTGAATAGTATTGTGTCATTGTTGGTTGTCCTGTGTACGTAAATAGATTATTAAATTGTACTTGTGAAAAGTTGGTATCACTGATGTTGATGATGAGTAAGGTTTCTTTTTCTGCATTTGAAAATTTGTAACCAAACAACGATGGTACATTGTTTACGACAGTAGGGTTGTTATTGAATGTTATTTTTTGCATCTGCGTCATATCTGCGGAAGCGAGCGAAAAGAGTTTAAAACCAATTCCTACAGGCGCTAAAATCATCGGATTGTTGTTGTCATTGACCACATTGTTGTCAGAAATGTAATGCCATTCCATTTGATCGATTTTGTCACCCAAATTCAACCAACCGTACACAAAAGCTGCGTATCGTACGGCAGATGCCCAAGTTTCTTCTGCGATTTCTTTGACTTCACCAAATTCTGTAATCCAGATTTTGTAATCATTTGGCACAAGATTGTAATCAGATTGTTTGTCAATCGGATATTGAATGCCTTCGGAAATCGCAATTTCTGCGGAAGCGTTGTCTGTAATAGTTGTTTGCACACCGTACGTTGTGTTTAAATAATGGTGTTGCGTTACTGCGTAAATATCGTTTTTGAGCGCAGTGTATGTCGCATTGTTTTCCAGTTGATCGAAAATGGTATTGTTCCAACGTTCGCGGGCAGAGTTTCCATTGCCAACTTTTGTGGTTACTAGCGCAAATTTTATGTTTGGATATGCCGCTTTTATTTGTTCTACAATGGTTTTGCATTGTTTTAGATAGAAAGCTGCTGTGATGTCTGTTGCATCTTTTTTGGTTGCAGATACGTAAGGTTGATTGTTGGCTTCGTCCCAACCTGAATAGAATTGTCCGTTAATTTCTTTGATTTCGAAGATGCCACTTTCAATGTTTCCAAAGTAAAATTCATTGCCAATTTCAACCGCATACGGTTCTTTTCCTTGTGCTACAAATTCGTCTAGTGCGGCAATCATATCCGTAATTTTCAGTTGGAGTGTTGCATCACTTTTTAAAATTGCTTCCGAAGCATTTACAGAAATGCCTGTTGTTGGTGTCGGACGTGTTAAGTTGACCACATATATGATTTTGGTGCGAGTTGGCAGTGCATTTACAAATTGTGGAATTTTTAAAATTTCTTTGTTTCCCCACGATTTGTCTGTGTTTTCTAAAAATCGTCCTTCGCGCCAATCCCAATAGTTTGCTTGCGTTCCGCCTGGATAACGCACTATATCTGGATTCATGTCAGAAACTACGTTTTGAAAAGAAGCATCTGTCCACCATGTTCCGTTATCAGATCTGCGATTGAAACCAATATCCAATGACGTAATGTCCTGAATTGTAGTATCTAAATTTGTGGTAACCGTTTGTGCAGAACTGTTATTTCCTGTAAAGAAGCAAGTGAAAATGAGCAGAAAAAGATAGGAGTTTTTACAGTTCATGTTGTAGGATTGAAAAGATTTGGGGCAGTACATCTTGGGGAAATGTATGCTAGTTTTTTCTTTTTTTATTTTTGTTTTTATTCTTTTTATTACGTTTCAGCACGTCAAGTCGCTCAGGAACTAAGTATGTTTTTTTCCAATCTTTCAATAGTTGTAACAATTCAGTTGCCTTTTCAGGTTCTTTGTTTGCCAAATTGTTTTCTTCTGAAATGTCTTCTTTTAGATTGTATAGTTCGATAGTGTCCGTACCTAAGAATTGTATGAGTTTGTAATCACCTTTACGTACAACTGCTGCTTTGCTGTCGCCAGTACTGTGCGGACGCGCTTTGCGTGAAATCCAATATACGGTTCTGTTTTCCCAAGAATCTTTTCCTTTTAACACATTCGCGTAGCTTTCTCCATCAACATTTGCTACGTTTTTGTTCAGTGCTAATTCTAGTAATGTTGGAAATACGTCCATTCCTAACACGATGGATTTTTCATCTACACGTGGTTGTAATTCTTTGCTCCATTTTACAAATAATGGCACACGAATTCCGCCTTCGTATAAGTGTCCTTTTCCTGCTTTTAGTGGAATGTTTGTTGTTGCCAATTGACGTTCTCGTTTGTTTCCATCATTGGACAATCCGCCATGATCTGAAGAAAAAATGATGATGGTATTTTCGTCAATGTTCAAGTCTTTTAATGCTTTGAGTACGCGTCCTACGTTTTCATCTACATTTTCCACCATTCCCGCGTAAGCGGCATCATCTTGACGCATTTTACGTCTGCCTTCTCCTTCTTTGATAAATGCTGGCGTGTCACCAAATTCAATTGTTTTTAATTGTTCTTTGTTTCTTGCTTCATCTTCAGGTTTCGCTTCAATTGGCGTATGTACAGCATAGAAAGCCAATACTGCCAAAAACGGTTTGTCTTTTGGATTGTTTTGGATGAAGTTGATTGTTGCATCTGTTAATAAATCGGATGCGTAGTCACCTTCTGCGCCATCTTCTTCTACATTTGGAACAACATATTTGCCTTTTTTACCATTCTTTTTTTGGTTGAATGGAAAGAATCGCGATGAAATTCCACCAGCTTCTCCTGCCGCATACGTGTGTGAGAAACCAAAGTTTTCTGGATTGCTATCACCTTTTCCTAAATGCCATTTTCCGACATACGAAGTGTTGTAACCAGCATCATTGAAAAGTTTGATAAAGTTTCGTTCTTTCGGAATACCGCCTAAATGTCCTTTGTTTTCGTTTACAGGATACATTCCTGTCATCATTCCGTAACGCGATGGCGTACAACGTGGATAACTACTGTATGCATTTGTAAACGACACAGCTTCTTTTGCCAATTGGTCTATGTTGTTTGTGTTGTATAATTGAGAACCTGTGAAACTTAAATCATGGTATCCTAAATCGTCCGTATGGATGATGAGAATGTTTGGTTTTTCTTGCGCATGCAACAAAACTATTTGTAATAGTAAAATGATGAAACTTAGTTTTTTCATGTTTATAGTATTTGTAACAATTAGACTATTGAAAATGAATTTTGTTTAATTTGAAAGTTTTTATTTTGTTAAATGCGCTTTCAATTTGGCTTTGAGTTCTTTGACAATTTTGGCATAATTGGCATCTTTTACCCAGTTTTTTGTTTCCAACGGATCTGCTTCATAGTCGTACAATTCGCGTCCTACAATGTTGTTTCCGTTGTAGCTTTCGTAACTTCTGTAATCGTCTCCATGCCATTCTGTGTAACGGTAACGATCTGTTCTGATAGAATATCCCATACGTTTTCCTCTTTTGTATTGATGATACGCATAGTCCATGTCTAGGTTCGTGTTTTTATCGTTGTCTAGCAAAGGAACTAAGGATTTCCCGTCGGTTTGTGAGTGTTGTGCTACGTTTGCCAATTCAAAAACAGTTGGAAATAAGTCTACTAAATTTACAGGATGATCGCTTTTTTGATTTTTAGCAACTTTTGGTCCTGCAAACATGAACGGAATTCGTGTTGCTTGTTCAAAGTTAGAGTGTTTACACCATTGCGTATGATCGCCTAAGTGCCAACCGTGATCGCCCCAAAGTACGATGACTGTGTCTTCTAAAATTCCTCTGCGTTCTAAATCATCTAATAATAATCCAAGTTGTGCGTCTATGTATGAAATACACGCCATGTATCCGTGAATTAACTCGCGTTGTTTGGCTTCTGGTACCTTGTCTCCTACTCTTAATTTGTTGTCGATATCACTGAACGCACGCAATTCTCCAAAGGAATGATACGCAAGTTTTGGTGTTCCATCGGCTACTTGCTGAAATTTTGCTAAGTCAATTTTATCTCTGTCGTATAAATCCCAATATTTTTTTGGTGCAACAAATGGCAAGTGTGGTTTTTGATATCCAACTCCTAAAAACCAAGGTTTTCCACCTTTTTCTAATGTTTCCAATTGTTTTAATGCTGTTTGTGTGTATAAACCATCTTGGTAAGCCGTATCACTGACATCAGCACTTTCTGTGGAAGGTTTGAGACGTTTGAAAACATAGTTTCGTACTTTTCCACTACGCGTAATTCCTTTGGCGTTTGCTTCAGCAGCTAGTGCTTCCATTTTACGTTTGGTTTCTGGATTTTGATAGTAGTAAAAGGCTGCTTCTCCATATTTAGGGTCGAAGTTTTTTGGTAGTTGATGTGGCATGCTCCAACTTTTTCCATCATGTCCTTTGGCAGATGAACCTTTGTGATAAATTTTTCCAACAGCAGTAGTTTCATACCCTTGCGAGATTAAATGTTCTGGCATGGAAACTAAATTTGGTGCCGATTCTCTGAAGTCTGTATGCAAATCCCAAACTTTCGTTTTGTCAGGATTTGCGCCTGTCATCACACTTGCTCTCGACGGACCACAAACAGCGTATTGCACGTGTGCGTTGGTAAACGTCATGCCCATTTTTGCTAAACGATCAAAGTTTGGTGTGACCATTTGCATTTCTCCATAGTTGGAAAGTAGCGGTTTTAAATCGTCAATAGCAATGAAAAGTATGTTTTTCTTCGTGTTGTTTGCTGTCTGTGACGTTTCTGTTGAAGCAGTAGAATTCACAGATTTTTGTGCATTGCATGCCGTTACAATGATAGCGCTTATGCACAATAGACGTATGAGTAGTTTTTTCATGTTATTTTTTATTCGTTAAAATATCTTGAACCGAAGTTTCATCATCTTTTTTGTCTACAATAGAACCAAAATCTTTGTCCGTAATCATTCTAAAGTCTGCCAATGATTTATCATTTTCATATTTTTTCATGAGATTTTTGAGTTCTCCTTTTAAATTTTCAACAACACTTGCATACTGCGGATCGTTGATGATATTGTTGACTTGTTTCGGGTCTTTTTCTAAATCGTACAATTCCCATACGTCAATGTTATAGTAAAAATGTGCTAGCGTATATTTTTGCGTACGTATGCCATAATGTGGTTGTACGTGATGCCAATACGGAAATTCGTAATAGTGATAATACATGGCTTGCTGCCAGTCACTTGGCGTATTTCCTTCAAGTATTGTTTTGAAACTTTTTCCTTGCATTTTTTGATCAGACTGAATGTTTGCCAAGTCTAATAATGTTGGTGCAAAGTCAATGTTTGTAATGACATCTTCATTGATCGTGCCAGCTTTTACCATTTTTGGATATTTTACCATAAACGGCATTCTGATCGATTCTTCATAGATGAAACGCTTGTCAAAGAATCCATGATCTCCTAGGTAAAAACCTTGATCTGATGTTAAGACAATGATTGTGTTTTCTGTTAATCCGTTTTTGTCTAAATAATCCAACACACGACCAATATTGTCGTCAACTGATTTTACACATGCTAGATAGTCTTTGATATAGGTTTGATATCTCCATTTGCGCGCTTCTTCGTCCGACATACCTTCTGGTTTTACTACTTCGCCCTTTTTTGCTCCGTAAAACGCCCATTTTAGTTTTTCTTTTCCTTTGAGATTTGCTGGTTCTTCGAATTTCATATCACGACGTGAAAAGTATTCCATCGTCATTTCTGTATCGCCTGCCGTGAGTTCACGACCTTTGTAATCGTCATTAAACGTTGCAGGATAAGGCATTTCAACATCTTCCCACAATTGTTCGTATTTTTTGTCTGGTTGCCAAGGTCTGTGTGGTGCTTTGTATTGCAATACCATCATAAACGGAGCGTCTTTTTTGCGTCCTTCTTGTAACCAATTCATTGCAAAATCGGTGCTTAGGTTGGTTGCATATCCTTTTTCCTTAACGTTTTTTCCGTTTTCGTTGTACTTAGGATTCCAGTAATGACCTTGTTGTCCTGCGGAATTGTGATATTTGAATACATCAAAACCTTTTGGTTCCGTTCCTAAGTGCCATTTTCCAAAGAGTGAGGTTTGATAGCCACTTTTTTGAAATTCTTGTGGAAATGTCCATTGTGAAGCATTGAATTTTCCACCACTTTCATTTTTGTAGTATCCATTGAGATTGCTGTAGTTTCCTGTGAGAATTGCGGCACGTGATGGACCACAAATGGCATTGGTACACAATACATCTTGAAACAACATACCTTCTTTTGCTATACGATCAATGTTTGGCGTTGGCGCAATGTCTTTATAAATTCCGCCGTAAGCGCTAATTGCTTGCGTTGTTAAATCATCAGCCATGATATAGATGATGTTTGGCTGCTGAAATTCGGCAACTTCTACGGTATTGAGCACTTGCTCTTTTTTATTTTCTTTACACGCATAGAATGCTAAGACTCCAACAATAATTATATAGAGTTTTTTTCTCATCGTTCGTTATTTTTGTCTAACATGATTTTGTTGTTCACAGAAATCGTTGTTGTTTTTAAATTTTTGTTTGCAGAAGAATTTCCAGTCATGATGGTGAATTCTCCAGGTTCTACTACAAAATTGTAATCACGATCATACATCGCTAAACTTTCGGCTGTGATGGATAGTTCAACAGTTTGCGTTTCTCCTGCTTTGACCATGATTCTTTTGTAAGCTTTTAGTTCTTTTACAGGACGTGTGTACGAACTGATGTTGTCTCTAATGTAGAGTTGCACAACTTCTTCGCCGTCAACGTTACTTTTGTTTGAGATGTTGACTGTAACTTTGATTTCGTCCTCAATTCCGTTGAATGTTTCTTTTGAAACTGTTGGTTTTGAAAATTCAAAGTTTGCATAACTCAATCCGAAACCAAATGGATGCAATGGTTTTTTCTTTTCTGTATTGTATTTGTGAATGTACGCAGTTGGTTTGTGGTTGTACACCATTTGTAATTGTCCAACACTGCGCGGAATGGTTAATGGTAGTTTCCCTGATGGATTTATTTTTCCGAATAGGATTTCCGCCGTAGCTTGTCCCGCGAAAGCGCCACTTTCCCAAGTATTTAATACTGCTTTTGCACGTTGTTCTAACCAAGGTTCTGCAATTGGACTTCCGCTTACATAGACCACTACAACAGGTTTTCCAAGCGTGAACATTTTGTCTGCTAACTTCATTTGGTTTCCAGAGAGTTTGAGTGTAGCTCTGTCAATGTTTTCTCCTGTAGTTTTACGTTTCCAGTCGTGACGAAAAGAGTTTTCACCCAACACCAATACAATAATGTCTGACGATTTTGCTTTTTGTGCCGCTTTGTTAATGTTTTCTTCTGTGATTTCTTTAGAACGATCGCCCGAGTCAAAATAGCTGATTTTATAACCGTTTTCTTCTCCGATTTTCGTGATTCCTTCTACCATTGTAATGATGTTTTCTTCTGGTTGCGGAGAAACCCAATCGCCCAAAGTGGTTTGATTGTCTGCATTTGGACCTGTGATGAAGATCGTTTTTCCGTTACCGTTTTCAGTTAATGGTAAAAATTTGTTTTTGTTTTTTTGCAATACAATAGCGCGTCTCGCCTGCTCTAATGCTACTTTTTGATGTGGATTTGCAAAATTGACTTGTTTCGTTTTTTCAATGTCTACGAAAGGATTTTCGAATAAACCAAGTTTGAATTTGACTTCTAGTATTTTGCGACATGCTTCGTTGACACGTGCTTCGTCTACTTTTCCTTCCTTGACTAATTCGATTAAGAGTTCATCGAAAATTGGTCCGTGCATGTTCATGTCCATTCCTGCATTGATAGAGAATTCAATGGATTGTTTGAAATCTTTTGCTACATGATGCCATATATCAATTCGTGAAATATCGTTCCAATCGCTCACGTAGAAACCTTCAAATTTCCAACGATCGCGCATGAGTTCTGTCATCATATATTTGTCCATGTGTCCTGGCATTCCTGCAACTTCATTGTGTGCAGCCATGATGGAAAATACATTTGCTTCTTGTACCGCTCTGCGATATGGTGGTAAGAATATTTCAAAGAGTGTACGTTTGGATACATCTGTTGGTGAAGCGTTTAAACCGTTGATGGATGAACTTCCTGCGATGAGATGTTTTGCACAAGCTATTACATTTTCTTTCCCAGAGAAATCATCAGATTGCAATCCTTTTATGGTGGCAATTCCCATGTTTCCTACTAAGTATGGATCTTCGCCAAAGGTTTCTCCTGTTCTTCCCCAACGTGGATCGCGTAATACGTCAATGTTTGGTGTAAATGACCAATGCATTCCGTTGGCGCGCATTTCTAAAGCCGTTTGTACATTTCCTTCTTCTACGAGTACATCATCAAATGTAGCTGCTTGACTGATTGGTGACGGATAGATCGTTGCTCCTTCTACTAAACCATTTCCGTGAATGGCATCAATTCCGATAAGTAGCGGAATTTTTAGTGGTGATTTTTGCGCCAGTTCTTGTAGATGATTGGCTTCTTCTGGCGTAACAACGTGTAAGAAAGAACCAATTTTTCCTGCTTCTGCCAAACGTGCAACACTATCGCTTCGCATGCCTGGATAGAATCCTAGCGCATCATTTTTTTCTAATTCTTCTGGAGAAATTTTAGATTCTGCCGCTTTCATGTGTTCTAAACCTACGTATTGACACATTTGATGGACTTTGTCTTCAATGGTCATGCGAGACATTAAGTCGTCAATTCTGTCGTTTACATTTGCAGATGCATCCATGTAAACTGGGTTTTGATCGTTTTGTGTATTTTTTTTGTTTTCACACGAAAGTGAAAGTATTGTAATCGCAAGAAATGCAAATATGTATGTCGTTCTTTTCATATTTTTGGCAATTAGTAGCCTGGATTTTGGTCTGCTTGATTGATTGCTTGATTGTTTGATATTTCAGTTGATGGAATTGGTAATAGCATATTTTTTACGCTCACAGGATAGATAAAGTCTGTGTTTCCAAGATTTGAAAAGTTGTTATGATTTTCAATGACTTCTTGTAAGAAGTATTCGTATCCGCGACGACGTGTATCGAACCATTCGTGATTTTCGCCTAAGAGTTCGTATTGACGTTCGCGCATGATACGTGTTCGGAATTCATCTTGCGAAAGCGTTGCAGAAAAATCAGCAGGTTCAGTTGCGACTCCAGTTTCTGTGTTTCGCGCTCTTGTCAATACTTCATTTACATAGCCTAATGCTTCCGTAGTTGGTCCGTTTAATTCATTGGTGATTTCTGCTAACATTAGTAAGACATCTGCATAGCGGATTTTGATAAAGTTTCTATCTGTTGTCGTTCCGTTGAAACTTGGATCGAAATATTTTGTCAATACTGTATATCCGTCATTTCCATTTACTTGATTTGGATAGATATTTTTCACAGAACCATCTACTTTTGTGTAAGAATCAATGAGATACATGGCGTCAATTCTAGGATCGCCAGGATATTGTGTTAGGTGTTGCTCGTACGTTTCTTTGTTTGGACGAATTCTACCAAATGTTGCATACGAAAACAAGTCTTTTGGTGTGTATGAACGAACAACATCAGAGTTTCTTACGGCTCCGTTGGCTCCGTATTGCAATTCAAAGATAGCTTCCGATGTGTTTTCATTGTTTGGTTCAAAGAGTTCTGCGTAGGTAGCTGTTAAGCTGTATTGTCCGTACACTTGAATTGCTTCGTTATAAGCTTGTTGCCACAATGCCGCATCGTTGGTTTCGCTGGCTTGTGTCATGTATACTTTTGCTAAGTATGCATTTGCGGCAGTTTTTACAGGTCTTCCTTGCAAATATTCACCTGCATTTGGCAACATGAGTTTTGCTTTTTCAAAGTCAGAAATGATTAAATCATACACTTCTTGTTTGGAATTTCTTGGCAGAAATAGATTGTCTTCTGTTGCTGGAATTGTTCTGATGGGAACGCCTCCAAAGTAGCGAACTAAGTCAAAATATGTTGCTGCTCTTATGAAATATGCTTGTCCTAACGCCGTTTCTTTGTTTGCTAGTGTTAGTGTTGTGTTTTCTAAGTTATTGATGATTGTATTTGATACATTGATCGTTGAATACATTTGTGGCCATAAACGCGTCACCCAAATGTTGTTTGGCAAACAGTTGAGGCTTGTTGCATCTTGACTTGCTCCTTGGTTGGAGAAGAATTTCCCTGATATCGGCGCAATAAATCCATGAATGGATGTTCCGTGATATGCAGGATTGGCAAAGCTTTGGTATAGTCCGTTGATGGCAGCTTCTACGCCATCTTCCGTACCGAATACTTGTTCTTCACTGAAGAATGTTTCTGGTTCTTCTTCTAGGAAATCTTGACAACTTACACAAAAAGTAGCCAATACAAAACTGATGATTATTTGATATTTTTTCATGTTACTGTTGTTTAGAATGTTAGGTTTAGTGATAGTGAATAAGAACGTTGGTTTGGAAAAGAATTCCAATCGATTCCTACACGACTCGGATCAAAAGAGAAACTGTTTACTTCTGGATCAAATCCGCTATATTTTGTAAATAGTAATAGATTTTGACCTGATACTGAGATGTATGCATTTTTGATGAATGAATTTTCTTTTATCGGCACATTGTATCCAATTGCGACATTTGCCAAGCGCAAGAAACTTCCATCTTCTACAATTCTGTCTGTAAAGCCTGTTTCGTCAGCTAAGTCATATCCAACTCTTGGAAATGTTCCGTTTGGATTGTCTACACTCCAAGCATTGTAATACGCTTCCGAGCGAACATTGGTAAATAAGTTATCTGCGTATGCATCTCTGAGAAGATTTCCGTTTGCGATATCATTTCCATATACTCCATTGAATAATGCAGATAGTGAGAAGTTTTTGTATTCGATACTTGTTCCAAAACCGTAGTTGAAATCTGGATTGGGATCTCCAATGATTGTTAAATCGCTTGCATCAATGATACCATCGCCATTTTGATCGACTAAGTTTACATCTCCTAATTGTGGAGCCGTTCCGTTGAAACTCGCTGCAGTTGCAAGTTGTTCATCGTTTGAAATGATTCCATTGGTGGCATATCCGTAAAATAATCCTGGTGCTTCACCTTCTATGAAAATGTTTGCTTCCGATTTGAAGAAGTTTCCAGCAGAAATACGTCTTCCTAAATAAGCGCTGTATGTTTGTGTGCCGAATGAAGAAGGTGCAAATCCGATATCGCCAACTTCATTACGATTGAATGAGATGTTTCCATATACATTCCAACGAAAGTTATCATTTTTAATTATATCTGCATTGATGCTTAACTCAATTCCTTTATTAATTAAATCTCCTTGATTGGCGATATAGTTTTCAAATCCTACAGAACCTGGCAACGATACATTTAGCAGTAAGTCATAGATTTCTTTGTAATAAACATCTACCGAACCTACAATACGATCTTCCATGAATCCAAAATCTAAACCTGCATTGTATTGACTTGTGGTTTCCCAACTTAGTCCTGTGTTTTTTAGGTTTTGTGGAACGATCGAAGTTAATTGTCCGCCAGAAGCATCTGAATATTGTGTTTGTGTGAGATTGAATCGTGTTAGCGTACTAAAGTTTGGAATGGCTTGATTTCCCGTCATTCCCCAACCTAAACGCAGTTTTGCATCTGAGACAAATTTTGATTTGCGCAAGAATTTTTCTTTGTTGATTTTCCACGCAAAAGCAAACGCAGGAAAGTAGCCCCATTTGTTACCATCGGTAAATTTTGAACTTCCATCTGCTCTGAATGTTCCTGTAAAAATGTATTTGTTTTTGTAAGTATAGTTGATTCTTCCTAAGTACGATAGTAACGATTCTGGATTTTCATTGTAGAATACAGGTTGTTGATTTTGTCCTGAAGAAATTCCATCCGCACGCAAGTCTTGCAAAGGAAAATTGGTTGCAGAATTGATTGTATTCGTTGACACTCGTTGGTCAATAATAAATCCTAAGGTTCCGTTGACACGGTGATTTCTATTGAATTTATGCTTGAAAAGTAAGGTGTTGTCAATGTTGTAACGAAAACGATCTAATGTGCTTATTCCTGCTTCTCCATTGCTTCGTTCCCCACGAAATAAGCCTGTTCCGTACCAAATTTGACGTTCTTTGTTTCTGTAGTCTACGCCAACCGTGGTTCTGTAGGTGAAAGCATTTGAGATTTTGTAATCTAATCGCAATGAACCTAGCAAACGTAATTCTTTTGATAAATCGTCGTAATCAGTGAGCCAAGCTCTTGGTCCGTCGATACTTTGATTGAATTCAAAACCGCCAAAGTTGTCTTCAAATTCTAAAATTGGAGCTGCGGAAACTATTTGGCGAATGATATTGTTGTTTGTTCCACCTAAATTATCTGTTCCTTTGGAAGCTGAATTTTTAGTGAATGCTGCGGAAAATTTTGTTGATAGTTTTAGTTTTTCAGAGAATTGATTGGTGAGATTTGCATTGAAATCTGCACGTCTTACAAATGTTCTTGGCACTATTCCTTCATTGTTTAAGAAACCAGCCGAAATGTAGAATGTATTTTTTTCACTTCCACCAGCGGCAGAAATTCGATGATTGACTACTGTTGAAGCTTTGTAAATTTCATCACTCCAATCGACACCTTGAATACGCGCAATGGTTGCCGCATTGTCAATCATGAATTGCTCGTCGTTTTGAAAATTCGCGATACTTCCATCAGGATAGGTATAATAACGTGGACTGAATCCTTGATTGGCACGAACATCATTTTGATATTGTGCATATTCTGCCGTGTTGAGTACGTCAATGTTATTTGTGATTGTTCCTACGCGCGTACTTACATTGTATGTGAATTCTGTTTTTCCAGATTTTCCTCTTTTTGTAGTAATTAGTACAACTCCATTGGCTCCTCGCGAACCATAAATAGATGTTGCAGAAGCATCTTTTAAGATTTGAATATCGGCAATATCTCTCGGATTGATTCCTGAAAGTCCGCCTTGTGGTGCTAAATAGCTGTTTCCGCCCGATAATGGATCGGCAGCGTCTTCTGTAGCAGAATCGACAATGATTCCATCTACAACGTATAAAGGTTCCGTATTTCCTGTAAGACTGTTAAGTCCTCTAATTTTGATACTTATTGGCGCGCCAGGTTCAAAACCATTTGATGTAACTTGAACACCTGCGGCTCTACCTTGAATGAGGTTTTCAACCGTTTGCGATTGCGCTACAATGTCTTCATTTGCTTTGATGCTTGTAATTGCTCCTGTAACGTCTGTTTTGTCAACTTGTCCATATCCAATTAAGATGACCTCATCTAAGGCTTGTTCGTCTTTTTCGAGTTGTACGTTTATATTTTTTTGGTTGGTAATGGTGACTTCTTTCGTTTTGAAACCAATGTAACTGAATAGCAATGTTGCAGGAGTTGTTTTGATTTCAATGGTATAGTTACCATCAATATCCGCAATGGCAACTTTGGAAGTTTCTTTTACGACTACAGATGCGCCCGGAAGTGGAAATCCTGTGTTGTCAGTAATTTTACCTGTAATGTTGGTTTGCGCCGATAACGTTATCGTGAAAAGGGAAACCAGAAAACATAAAAACTGTACGTGTTTCATAATTTTGATTCGTTCGTTTGTGCTAAACTACTATTTAAATGTTTTTTAAAGGTTTTAAAATACATCACAAAAGGTCTGTTTATTGTCAAACCCTTTAAAATTAAGCAGTAAACGGCGGTTTTAAATAGGAATTTATGAATTATCGTAGTTGATTTTTGATAATTTTTAAAAGCTATTTGCAGTTTTTATTCTGAAAAAAGGTGTCTTTTTGACTTATTTTAGACTGTCCAAGAAACCACTCGGCGTCATTTTGTAGAATTTTTTGAACGATGTACTAAAGTATTTCGGATTGGAAAATCCAGAACTGTACGCCACTTCTTTGATCGTTTTGTCACCTTTGATGAGTAATTCTTTGGCGTGTTTGAGTTTGGTATGAATGATAAAATCTTGCGGCGAAAGATCGACCAAGTTTTTGAGTTTCATGTATAGTGACGTTCTACTCATGCCAAAACTTGCCGATAAATCGTGTACCGAAAATGAACTGTTGTTGATGTTTTCGATGATGGTTTTTTCGAGATTGTTCAAAAATTCTTGATCGCTTTTGTTTCGAAACATGGATGCGTTTTCTGCATCGCTTTCGTGAACGTATTTTTTGTGTAGTTTTTTCTGGAATTTGAGCGTATTGATCATTTTAGCAAACAATATTTTCATATTGATTGGCTTTTCAATGTATTCTGAGATACCGCTTTCCAAACTTTCTATTTTTTGATTGGAGTTTTGTAAAACAGTCATCATAAATACAGGAATATGATTTAGATTGATGTCTTTTTTGAGTTGACGCGCCATTTCCATTCCATCCATTTCTGGCATGATTAAGTCTGTCAAAATGATATCAGGAAAGAGTTGGGATGCGGTTTCCAAACCTTCTTTTCCATTTTTGGCTTCGTGTACTTGAAAATAGGTTGCTAAAGTGTCTACCAAAAGTTTACGAAGTTCGTCATTGTCTTCAACGATTAAGATTTTGCTATCGCTGAATTCTTCTAATTCTTCCTGAATTTCAATCGTATTTGGCACTTCTTCTACAGTATCTTCTATACTCGCTACATGATCGTGGAATTCTTTTACGTAATCTGGCAACGTGACCGTAAACGTTGTTCCTTTGTTTTCTTCACTCACAAAAGAAATTGTTCCTTTTATTTTATCGACCAAATTTTTAATCATAATTAAACCCAAACCAGTTCCCGGACGTTGACTATTAATGACATTTCGCGCTCTGTAATAACGATTTAGAATAAATTTTTGTTGGTCTTTTGGAATTCCGATTCCGTTGTCAATGACATCAATTTTTAAGTGTTGATTGTTGGTATGTGCTAATACAATTTTGATATGTCCGTTGTCATGTGAATATTTAATCGCGTTCGAAAATAGATTTAATATAATTTTTTCAAACGTATCAATGTCAAAGAAGAAGTTTTCGTGTTGTAATTTTTCAGTATCGAGTTCAACTTCAAGATTCCTTTCTGATAGTAAAGGTTTAAAATCGTTGATAAGTTGTAGTAAGTGTTTTTTGAGTGCTATTTTCTGAATGTCTTGTGCCAATGTTTCTTGGGAAGTCACTTTGTGGAAATTCAGCATTTGCTCAAATAATGAATTGATGCGCTTGACTGTTGTTTTGATTTGATCTTTTGATGTGTCTTGCGTTTCTTTGGAATCAGTCACTTTATCTAACGAAGAAATTAAAATCGTTAACGGTGTTTTGATTTCGTGTGTAATGTTGTTTAAAAAGTTGATTTGTTCATCGGCATTTCGTTTTTTCACCAAAACAGAGATGTAATGATAAATGGTGTATGCAATCGCAATTCCTAGTAATATGTATAATATGATAGCTAAATTACTTGCCCACCAAGCTGTTTTTATGTGAATTTGTAGTTTTCTTTCAGGTCCAAAGTCACCGTATTTGCTAGACGCTTTCACGCGAAATGTGTACGTTCCTGAATTTAGGTTGGTGTATGTTGCAAAGTCTGTTGCTGTTGGTGTTGACCATTCTTCTTCAAAACCATCTAATTTCCATGAGTATTTTAGTTTGGATGAACTTCCGTGCGAGATTCCTGTGAAACCAATTTCTATGGAGTTTTCGTGACTTTTTAGTGTGAGTTTGTCCGTAACATTGATATGGCTTTCAAGAATTTTTGTACCTGGTTGCACAGCTTTATTGAACAGTTTGAATTCTTCTAAAACGATGATTGGCCGATGATTTTCTCCTTTTATTTTTGTGGGATCAAATCGAACAATACCATCTACACCACCAAATGCGAATTCGTTCGTGTTTATTTTTGCAAAGCTTCCATAATTAAATTCGGTGCTAGTCAAACCATCTTTTTTGTCGAATGTATTGATGATGGTATCTTTTTCAGAAATGTTGATTTGCACCAATCCTTTAGTCGTACTTGCCCAAAGATTGTTGTCATTTGTTGCTAGAATTCCTTGAATGATATCGGAAGGCATTCCTGATTGGATTGATAATTTTTGAATTGCTTTATTCTTCGGATTGTAAAAAACCAAACCTTCTCCATTGGTTGCAAGAATATAGCGATTGTCATTTGTACAATAAACAGCATTTATGGTTGAAAAAGCCAATGTTTTTTCGTTCGGTTTTAACGCTTCTAATAACTTGAATTCTTTCTTTGCATCGTTGATGACATATATTCCGTTTCTTCCTGCTGCAATGATATTTCCTTCGTTATCAGACTGTATTGCTTTGATATTATTGATTGGATAGTTGTCCAAATCACCGTTTTTACGAAGTATTGTCATATACCCACCAATTCCGCCAAACCATAAGTTTCCGTGAACGTCTTTGTAAATGGTGTATGTTTTTTTGAGAAGTGTTTTATCGTCATCTATCGCTGTAAAACGTTCACTTGAAAGCGAATTGATGTTTACTTTGTACAGTCCGTTATTGTAGGTTCCAACCCACATATCATCACCATCTGCTTCAAAAGCCAATACAATATCTTTTACATTGTCTGGTTTTTTTGAGAGATTTTCAATATGTGTCCAAGAATCATTTTTTTTATCATAAATACTTGTTCCTTTTTTCGTTCCAAACCATAGTTTACCGTTGTTATCTTTTGCAATGGAACGTGTAAAATTGACCGCAAGACTATTTTTTTTATTCAGTTCATGTGTAATATTCTCGAATGGCAATTGATTTGAGTTGAAATAATTCACGCCACCACCATAGGACGCAATCCATAAGATACCTCGCTTACCGAATTCTAGATCGTAAATTCCGTTACTTGAGATTGATTTCGGATTGTCCGCATCTTCTGTGTAATGTTGAAGTATGTTGAACTTTTGATCTGTGTAGTAGAGTCCGTCGCCATCCGTTGCAATGAACATATTTTGCTTGTCATCCAGAATAAAATCATTGATTGGACAATTGAAATTTTTAGAAAGTTCGATGGAATTTACATCAAATGATTTCGTGTGAACTGTAAAAATCATTCCTGTTTTTGTTCCAACCATCAATTGATCTTTCAGTAAAACAATACTACTGATGTTTTGAGGATTGCCATCAAGTTTGATTTTGACAACTTCGCCCGTTTGTATATCGTAAGAATATAAACCTTTGCTTGTTCCGAGAACAATGGTATCATTAAACGCATGTAGCGCATGAATTACATGTCCTTCTAATACGTTTTCAAGTTGCGCATCGCTTTTGTTGGGCGAATATTTCCAAAGTCCGTTATAACCACCAATCCAAACGGTATTATTTTTATCTTCACAAAACGCTTCTACCAATGAAGGATTGATTGCTTTTTTATTGTCTACAATGTCAAATATATCCTTGTTGGCGTTGTATTTACAGATGCCTTTTTCCGAACCTGCCCAAATTTGCTGTTTTGAATCGATAAAAATTTCCGTGATTCTATTATTTAACGACGTTGGCAAACCATTGTATGTATTGTAAAATTTAAATGTTTTGCTGTTGTGTTTTGCGATTCCTTCTTCGGAAGCAATCCAAACATTTCCAATACTATCTTGTTTGATATCGTATACAATACTTTGCGAATATTCATTATTACCTGCCAATTGTTCAAACGCAATTTTATGTTGCGCATGCGTAGTTGTTATAAAAACTACAAAGAGGAATAGGAATATGTGTTGAATGGGCTTCAATTTTAGGCGCTAATACTTATATTTGACGATAAATATAATTGTTTTTTAAATATACCTCAATATTTTCAAGAATATGAAATATAAACTTCCCATAATTGCCATTCTTCTAATTTTGATCTGTTTTAGTTGTAAAAATGACCAAAAGACAACCAAAAAAGTTGAAACGCCTGTTAAACAAGAAAAACCTTCAAATATAAATACACCAAAAGGAATGGTTTGGGTTGCTGGGAAAACCTTTACGCAAGGAGCCAAAGCTAGTGATTCGTATGCGATGCCAAGAGAAAAACCAGCCCACGAAGTCACTGTTGATGGTTTTTTTATGGACATTCACGAAGTGACAAATGAAGAATTTAAAAAATTTGTGGATGCTACAGGTTATGTTACTGTTGCCGAGCGTCCAATTGATTGGGAAGTTATGAAAAAAGAATTACCAAAAGGCACTCCAAAACCACACGATTCTATTTTACAGCCTGGAAGTTTAATTTTTAATAAAAGCGTGAATGCTGTTGCAAATATGAACAATTATGCACAATGGTGGACATGGAAAGTTGGCGCCAATTGGAAGCAACCGGAAGGGAAAGGAAGTTCGATAGAAGGTAAAGAAAATCATCCTGTAGTACACGTTGCTTTTGAAGATGCGCTGGCATATTGTAAATGGGCCAACAGACGTTTGCCAACGGAAGCTGAATGGGAAGCCGCAGCACAAGGAACTCAAAAAGATGCTGTGTTTACTTGGGGAAATGATACTTCTGTATTGAACCAAAAAGCAAATACTTGGCAAGGAACGTTTCCAACTGAAAATTTATCAAAAGATGGGTTTACATACATTGCGCCTGTAGGTTCGTATGATCCGAATAATATTGGAATTTACGATATGTTAGGGAATGTTTGGGAATGGACTTCGGATGTATATAATATGAATTACTACAATAGTTTGGATACTTCAAAACCCATTTTGAATCCAAAAGGTGCAGATACCTATTACAATCCTCAAAATCCGTATCAAGTAGAAATGGTGATGAAAGGTGGTTCTTATTTGTGTCACGATTCTTATTGTGCAAGCTTTAGAATTTCCGCACGTATGTCTACGAGTAAAGATTCCGGTTCAGATCATTTAGGATTTAGAACTGTTGCAACACCTGAAATGTTGAAGTAATTGAAGATTTCCTTTCTTTTATTAACTTATTTATTTCTATCTTTGGATATATTTAATCATCAAATGATGAAAATCTAAACGCATATACAAACGCATATAGATTGTCTATTATAAGTAGGGTTTTAAAAACTTAACAAACTGATAATCAACTACGATTATTTTAGTAATTGAGTTCATAACCCGGAGGTCTCGGGTTCAATTCCCGATCTCGCTACAAAGATAAAATAGGCTTTAAGTCAGTACTTTATACGGTTTACCACTTTTGGCAAACCGTTTTTTTATTACTAATCTCAACGAAATTTTAACAAACGAGTATATAAACAAGCATGTTTCTATTGCAAAAAAATGTTTTCAGAGCCTAAGATATATGATGCAAAAGGTGATCTTTCCAAACGTTGTTATTTCTACTACTACTATCGGAATCCCGTAACAGAAAAATTAGTCTTACAACCACCTTTATATATGGGAGTCAATAGATTAAAGACTAAAAAAGAACGAATGAAAATGCTCGTCATTAATCAAATAGTATTGCATGAACTACTGAAAAAGGGATATAATCCTTATGAATCTTACACAGAAACTGATAAACGCATTGAACAACAGAAAATACAAGAAGAAGGTATTGAATTTGACAGTCAACGAAAAAATTATACTGTAAAAGAAGCGCTATTTTTTGCTTTAAAGCAACGTAAACCGCATTGGAAAAAGAAAACTGCGGGAACAATGAATGGTCATTACAATAGATTTGTTGATGTTGTTAAATCATTAATAGTAAGCACTTTGCGATTATAAGAGAAAGAAAATTTGTTATCACGACAATCAATTTCAATTTTACATTGAGTAGTTAAGTCACAAGCGTTCTGCACTAATTCCCAAAATAGCTCGATTAGATGAGTTTTTATTGAACTCTTCAAAATTGCGAAGCATACCATCTGCGTGCTGTTTTAAATCAGAACGTTCATCTTCTTTCTTACGTTTTCTCAATTAATAGGTTTTTATCTTCTATCATAGTAGCTTGTGAAGTACAATTTTTAATAACACAACATACATGTTTAAGAAATCTCCTTCATGACGTTAACATATTAATTTTTCTTATAATACTTAAAGAGTACTTAAAGGGTAATTCTGTTTATACAAAAAAAACTCTCTCAAATTCCTCACCAAAAAGTTCAAACTTTAAAGGTTCGGGGTTAATTGAAGGGACAAATTAATATTTTTATTTTTTTGACTGTTACGAGCAGTCTCCATACTCATCGATAACTCCCTTTTTTCCTTCTAAATCTGTTACTAAGGCTAATCCGTTATAGAAAGGTTCAATCATTAAAAATCGATATTGGTATATTTCTTTTCCATAAATATCGATATGATGCCAACCCTTTTCATCTTTTGCACAGGCAAATCCTTTGTGGTATACATTTAAATCGTAGAAATACCTATTGTGAACTTTTGAGCCATCTTTATAAATGTGTGTAAATTTTTCATTTTCCAATTGCACACAGGCAATTCCATCTCTAAAATCTCCAGCATAAGTATATTTCTCGTCATATAGTGAATTTCCTTTTTCGTCAATATGAAAGTAGAAATTATAAAAATCTCTGACTGCACACACATTTTGTTGATAATTTCCAACCCATTTGTAACGCTGATTATAAATTGGTTTTCCGTTTATATCAATATGAAAAGCTCCTTTATTGTTGATCACACCCGCTTTTTCATAGTAAAATCCAAAAGTCCTATCATAACGTTCTCTATAAATTGCTTCTCCTTTAATATTAATGTGATATGCTCCACTTTCATCAAGAACCGCAGCAAGTCCTTCTTTGTGAAAGTTAAGTGCATTCAAAAAAGTATGACTAAAAAGAGGTTTCCCTTGATATAAATACTGAGTTTGTGATGTATTTACTGTTATGTCAAAATAGTTCATTTCGTAATTCTTGCTTTTAGTTTTTTAAATAATATATCATTAACGCCACAAGATTCTAAATACAACTGAATATTTCCGTGCTCATTCACGACATCCAAGAAAATCTGAAGGTTTTCTTTTTTTGTATCTGATTCAGATGCGAGATAATCATTCAAAATAACTTCATAATTTGACCCAGAAACTAAATGCAGTATTGTGGCAATGATGCCTGTTCGATCTTTACCTGCATGACAATGAAATAGAATGTTTTGTTCACTTTCAGCAATTGTTTTTACAACTTTATATATAGATTTTTTACACGATCTACTGAAAAAACGATATGCAATTTCTACATTACTTCCATGTGCATACTTTTCTTTAAATTCTTGCGATTGATTCCAAGGATCGAAAGCCGCAATTATATATTGAATACCATTTAGGTGTGATTTTGTAAATGGTACTTCCTCTACTTCTCTTGGCGCTCTTAAATCAATGATTATTTTTATATTTCTCTCTACCAATAACTCCTTATAAGCTTCAAAAGGTTGTATCAAAGTTGGGCAACTTCCTCGATAAATCATTTCATTTTTTAATTTATCATTATAAGTGGCGACATCTCTATAATTCCAAAAATAATCTCTCTTGTAGATGCTTTCTAACATTTTTTTAATTTCTGAATAGCGGGTTTTTTCGACTTGGCTTTCGATTGCTTTGTAAAAAAAATCTAGGAGTTGTCTTTTTTGTTTGTTTACTTCTGATAAGAGCAATTCTCCTGATAACTGAAAGAACACGTTTTTTAATTCAGTATTTAAAACAGTTGTACTAAAATTTTTAGGAAGAAATAAATATTCGTGAATACCATTGTTCAAACAATGTAATTGAATCGAAACTTCTAAAGCAATATTGTAGAAAAAGTAACTTTGATATGCATCACTTCTGGCGTGCATTCGAGATGAACTTTCAAATTCATATATAAATTTTGTGATCAAATCATTAATATCGTAAACTACATTCTGATGAGTATCAACAATCATTTCAAGAGTTTGCTGCGTAATTCCTGTTCTGTCAATCAATATAGAATTTTTGATCTGCTCTTTATCGATATTTGAACCTTTATAATATGTAGCTTGATCTTTAAGGTTTACACAAAGAGTAATTTCAATTTTTGGTTTTGAAGTAAAATAGATCACAATTTTGGAACGGAGTTTTACAAATACAATAGCAATTACATCTTCTAGTCTAGGTTCTAACGATTGTATGAGTTCTCTTTTATCAAAACTTTTTTCAGTTTCTAATATAAGATCTACATCTGAATTTACAGTCGCGCTTTTTCTTCCATAAGAACCATACAACACAAGACTTTTGATCTTACTTTGATCAGCTATTACTTGCGTGACTAATGATAAACAAGGGTGACTTAACATGGTTTTCTCATATTACAGCTTTGACAAAGTGCATTTGATTTATAATTCTTCACCAAATTTCTATACTGCCCACTTTTCACAACCTCAGCTATTGATGTTTCATTAATATTTCCAAAATCACCTAATGATTGTCTTAACTCATCTGGAGCGCAACATGGCGATATTTTTCCAGTGGCAGAAATCCACAATTCTTTTTCCAAAAAAGGACATTCGTAAGCTGTTGGTACGTTTTTTTCATTATGACTTGTAAGCGGTGTAATGTTTTCTAGTAGTACTTTTTCTCCGTTAGGTTTTAAGTATGTATTTGCTGCGTGATTTGCTTCACTTACATAGGTATTCCATGTTGATATACTTTGGCTAGAATGCTGCATTGATAAGTGCTTTATTTCATCAAAATGTGCCCAAAGTTGATGCCCTTTTACTCTGTCTACTCCTAAAGATGCTGCAAGTCTTATGATATCACTTAGTTCGTGCATGTTGTTCTGCATAAATGTAAGTTGAAATGTCACACGGCAATAAACTCCCATTTTTTCATAAAAAGAATCTCGATATGCTATGAAAGCTTTCACATTCTCTATGGCTTTATCAAAGTCAATACCTTTCATTACTGTTGAAGCAGTTGTTGAAGTTGCTCCATTCCAACTAATCTTCACATCAGTGGTTACAGGTACAATAAGTTTTGCCCATTCTAATACTGTTTTTTTTGGAAATGTTCCATTTGTTGTTAAGTTGATTTTTAATCCCTTAGAGGAAGCTAGTTTTAATAACGCATCAAACTCTTTGTATAAAAGTGGTTCTCCCATAGTGGATGGAATGATCTCTTTAATTCCTATATCCTTTGCTTGTTCAATAATTGAAGTGACCATCTCAAAATTCATTCTTCTTCGTTTTATTCCAGTTGTTTTATATAGATTAGAAATAAAATCACTGTAAGGACTGTGTTCCTCACACATAATACAGTTAAGGTTACAATCTTCGGGATTTGTGTCAATCGTTAAGCGCCATAATTTTGTATCAAGTTGACTCTTGTATATATCTTCAAGAATTTCACAATGCATATCTATAGAAACTACTTCACCATTTTCACTATACAAATACCCTTTTTTTCCTAGTATTTTCATCTCATTAGGATTCTTTAAAGCATACAACATCTTACCATATAAATCTTCATGGTTTCTGTGTTCAAATAATAAACCGTTTACTTTGTGATGTACATATTCTTTCATGCCTCCATAATTGGCAGTTATCACAGGAATGTGACATGCTTGCGCTTCGTGAATTACTAATGGCGAATTCTCCGCCCAAATGGATGGAACAACAATACAATCAACTTTTGAGAACACTTCGCTGACAATATTTTCATTTTTATATTCAGGTAGAAATTCAATTTTATTTTTTGAACTCGATGCAAGTAATCGGAGCGCTTTCGTACTTTGTCCTCTATCGCGTCCATAGATAAGTAATTCTGCTGTTGTATCAAGTTTTTTAAAAGCCTTTATTAAAAGGTTGATGCCTTTTGCAGGAATATGTGTTCCTATATAACCAAATGTGAAAGGACGCTCTGTATTATTTTCAACAGGTTTCAAATAGCTTGTATCAAACCCATAGTCTAAATATTGAATTTTATTTGATGGCATATTGAAATCATTAATAAAACGACTCCTTAGATAGTTTGCAGGAGCTATAAAAGTCGAGACTTTATCTACAATAGATTTGGTTTCCTTCATACGTCTTTCTATCCAATGAGTCCATTGTCCTAGATCAACCTTCTCTTCTTCTTTCTTCCCACTGAAATATACCCGATAACAATCTGAAGCACATTTGGTATGATCTTGTTTGTTACAAACTTGATAGTTGTTTTCTTGACCAATACTACGTGTTAAAAATTGACCTCTAGGACACATTAGCCAAAAATCATGAAGTGTAAATACAATAGGTATGGAATGTTTATATAATACATCAACAATACCTGTTGATAAATGATTTAAATGACCTACATGCGAAATGTCTGGTTGTAAGTCTTGAATAAGATTTTCGAATATACTGTCAATTTCAGAATGCTTATAACCATCTTTACTCTGTGGATTATTTATATAATAGATAACTAAATTTTGATTCCGTATTTCTTGTCTAATTTCAAAATCTGGACGATACACATTTTCCTCTCTTGTAAATACGGTAACACGATGTTTTTTTGATAATTGTTTTGTAATAGCTTCACTATATACTTCTGATCCTGCATTATATAAAGGTGGAAATCCGTGTATGATTTTAAGTATGTGCATGATGTAAAATTCCAATTCTTAATATTAAATAAAAAACTCGAAAAATATAAGAATATTTTTTTTATTTAATATTTATAATCAACATTAATCATAAAGAAATTTCTTCATAATGTTTTTCAAATAACACATAATTGCTTGAAAATTACAAGAGCATGTTTACTGAGTTTTATCTTCTAGAAATTATGTAAAGGATGTGTTTATAAAATTTTAGGATATATAAACAACTTAAAGCTATAGTTGAATTATGAATTTGGGTAGACAACTTGATATCCAAAACTTACCTTTTGAAAAACATTCTAAATAAGAAATAAAAAAAAGCTATTGCAATAACAAAACTAAAAACTTGTGATAAAATATTACCTATCACAATATCAAATCTATCTGTATATTGTAATACCATAACTAGTATAGAAAGAATACATAATCCAATCTTAAGATTGTTATTGCTTTTTTTAAGGAACATATATAAAATTAATAGTATAATAGCTCCTGCTCCATATGGAACGGTATGAGTATATATCATTCTTAAAAAAATTAGTACAATTACTACTTTAGTAATATTGTCTGCTTTTTTTATTGTTTTCACACTTACTCTGCCAAACATAATACTTTTAATTTCTGGATTTCTTGTCATTTAGTGCTGTGCGTACGGCCCTTATTACGTTATCTACATCTGAAGTTCTAAACTGTCCTCCAATTTCATCAACAACCTCATAATCTGACAGTTTAATTTCTATACTAGTATTTCCTTGTGTGCTTAAAACAAACTTTTTTGAGACATTGACATGATTTAGCTCTCCTTCTATAAAGTTTTTAATAACAGGAATTTTATTCATAAGTTTTTCAACTGTGGAATATGTTGTATCTCCTCGTGAGTCTGTTATTGTTTCTATTGAAACTACATGTTCATAAAAAACTGCAAATGTAGATTCATTTAAAGCTATTTCTTTTGTGGGATCAAAAACACATTGATAAATTACAATTTCATTCAATGTAAAGTTTAGTATAGTAACAACTTTAGGTATGTAGCGAATATATCCGTCTTTTCCTTTCCTATAGTTTGCTTCTGCACCTCCAAAATCTTTTGCTTTCAAACCAGTTATCATTTTAGGTTGTCGAATACAATCGTTAGGATCTATTAAAGTTTTTGCTAAAGCTCTATCATTTAATCCTTTCATAGATTCCCTAACTAGTTTATCAAATTCCTGATCGGAAATTCTAGAAAAGCTATACTTTTTAAAATAATTTTTAATCTTCCTTCCATTTAATGTCATTGTCGTGGTTTTTATGGTGGTTATTTTTAGTAAATAGTAAATCTTCGTATTCAATATTTAGTAATCTACATAGACGTTGTAATTCTGAAATATTTTTTTCCAAACGATCTACAGCTTGTAATTCGATTACTTTTTCTCTTACTTGCAAACCTCTTCTTTTAAAAAAGTCTTCATGTATTAAATGCTTTAAGCGATAATATTTTGACTTTTTGTCATTTATAGATATAGACATATCTACATCTTCTAAAATTTCTATGATTTCGTTAAAATGTAATCGGAAAGGGTGTTTCCCTTTAAATTTTGATAATGCTAGGTTGTAGTAATATTCGTCACTTGTAGGATTTAATTCTATAGCTTTTTTAAAACATATTATTGCTGCATCAAATCGTTTTCTTTCCATTAATAGCACTCCTAGCCAGAAAAAAATTGAGTCATTATTAATATTTTCTTGACTCTTTTTAGATAAATCTGCTATGTACTTACTTACTTCTAATTTGGTTAGTTTGGATATAAGTTTATATGATAAATCACTAATACGAATTTCTGATTTATATTTTTGAACAAAAGCTTCGTAAGTATCAAATCCAATATAATTACAGAGTAATTTTATTGTCAATTCCTTTATCTGATAATTTTCTTTGCTACCATTAATATATTTATTGTAGACTCTATTGAGTGTTTTAGCTGAAACTCCAGAACTAGGTATATTTTCGTCTATCCAATTACTAACAAAAACGCACATTCCATTAACACTGTAATTGATCACATTAGCTTCAGCTATCTTAAATGCCTCTTTTACTATCTCTTTTATAATACTATCTGTGTCCATATTACAAACATAATATCAAAAGAGAGTATATAATTATGGAAATCCATAATAATCATACTCAAAATATTTTATGCTTTTCAGCTATTCATGACTTGTTATACGGACATCAAGATCATTAAAAATCTCTACGAACACTAAAGTGTCCAACCTGTCCATAAGCTGTCCATAAGCTGGACATTAAATTCATTCTTATATCTATTTCTTTGTTTCGAACATTGATAGTTACGTATGATCAATCGTAACAATACTAAGCTTAGTATCAATACTTGTTTTGATTGAAATCTCTGTGGAGGAGACAAAGAAAGATTTCTAAACAAGATACCCTTCTCAAATATCCAAAGCGCTTTGGAATTATTTAACAACTCGCCTTAAAAAAGGTGATAGGAAACTTATGTCAAATTTTAAAAAATTAAAAATTATGAATTTATCAATATATATATCAAAAAAGAATGTATTAGGACTTGTAGCTGTCGTAATGATAACAATGAACACAAGCTGCACAAAAGAACCATTAAACGAATATGACGACGATTGTCAAACACATGAAGTTTATGAATGTGACCATACTGACGATGATGGATGCTGTCCCATTCACTGTGGTTATACAGCTATTGAAGGAGAAGATCCAAAAATTGATCCAGATGATGATGATGATAATGAATAAATAGTCATTTTTCAATTCAAAAAAAATGGTAACTTTAGAGGGATGAAAATAAAATTTTACATTTTATCGTCCCTCTTTCTTTTAGCTATAACACTATTTTTCTTTCAAAAGGGTAGTATTATACAAAATAGCTCAAAGGATAGTTCTAGGAAACAAGCAGACAGTTTGAGTGTATACTACCAAGAAAATATTAGAAAATTAGATACTATCACTGGTTCTATAGGAATTGTTGATGATTTTATTGAAACTACAATATTACTCAATATAGATACTCTAAAATATAAAGCATATAATATAAAAATAAAATTACTAGAAAAATATAGAAAGTATAATGAAGCTAAGAAAGTTGCTGAAAAGTTATTGGAAATTGCAAAAGATGAAAACGCCAAAAAATATATTGCAAAATCTTCATACAAGCTTGGAAAGCTTTACAAAAAAGATAAAAACCTTGTAGCTACCTTTTCTTATTTTAATGAATCTTTTAAAGCATCTAGAGATTTAAAGGATACTGTATTAGCTAGAAGAAGACTTTTGTCGATGGCAAATATTCAAAAAGAATTGGGAGGCTATCACGTTAGCAATATTATTGCAACAGATGGATTGAAAAATTTTGACAGCCCGAAAGATTTAAAAACAAAGTTAGGTTTATTACATTCTATATCTACTTCACTAAGAGAGCTCACAAATTACAAAGAAGCACTAAACTGGAATGCCAAAGCACTAAATTTTGCAAAAAAGAATTCTGAAATATACTCTGAAGTGTTTAAAACTAAAATTACTAAGGCAAATATAAATGCTGACATTAAAGAATTTGATGCAAGTATTTTAATTTATGAAGAGTTACTCCAAGATTCTATAGCTACTAAGAACATTCTTGAATATGCTCGTTTATTGAGTAATTTAGGTTTTGTAAAATGGAAAAGAGGTGATAATATTCATGAAATACAAAAACTACTCTTAAAAGCATTAGATATAAGGATTACTGAAGAAGATTTATCTGGACTCGTCGCAAGTCACACACATCTTTCAAAATTTTATGCAAAGTCAAATCCTGAGAAAGCTTTATATCATGCCGAAGAAGCTTATACAAATGCAAAAAAAATATTCAATAAGGTAGAAACACTCAATGCTTTGGATTTAATTACCGCTTTAGATACAACTGCTTTAGATAAATTATTAGAGTATAAAGTTATTAGTCAACAACTAGAAGAAGCTAGAAAAGAAATTCGTCAAATTTATGCTCCTACACGATTTCAAAATGAAAAATTAGCAACTGAAGCGGCAGAAAAAGAATTAAAAATAAAAGAGCAAAAAAAGAAAACTTTTTGGATTATCATTATGGCATTAATCGTTTTATTTGGCGCAATTGCATTTTTCACACAAAGAAGTAAAACGATAAAAGAACGTACAAAAAAGGAGAAGATTCAAGCTGTATACGAGGTAGAAAATAAAATTTCAAAAAAAGTACACGACCATATCGCCAATGATATTCACCTTATTAAAATGCTGATAACAAATAATGAAGATGAGGCTAAAATTCTTGATAAATTGAATATTATATATAACAGTGCTAGAGATATTTCTAGAGATAACAGTCATATTGATTTTAAGCATTATACAGAACATTTACAAGATCGCATCCGTAATTATATCACAAATGATGTAAAAGTATTTGATAGAGGCATTGAAACAATTCCTTGGGAGAAAGTTAGTACTATTAAAAAAATAGTTGTCTACAAAGTAGTTAAAGAATTGATGGTAAATATGCAGAAACATAGCTGTGCAAAACTAGTAAGTCTAATTTTTAGTTACGATGCTCCTAAGATATCCATCACATATACAGATGATGGCGTTGGTTTTTTAAAAAAAACAAACAAGAATAAAAAAAATGGCCTCATGATTATGGAAAACCTTATTAAGAGCATTAATGGAACAATTACATTTGAATTAGATAGAGAAAAAGGAATAAAAGTAATTATTAAGATTCCTAGTACTGATTAATATTCAAAAATACACTTTATATGTTCAAAAAAATTTTAGTCGTTGAAGACATAGAGATTGCAAACTATGGCATTATTAAAATATTAGTAGATAAAAAAATTATATTAAAAACAGGAATTATACATACACAGTATTGTGATAAAGCTTTTGTTATGTTCAAAGAAGCTATGCAGAAAAAAGATCCGTTTGATTTGGTAATTACTGATTTATCTTTTGAAAGGAATTATTGGAATGAGGATATTGCTTCTGGTTTAGAGCTCATAAAAAAAATACGAAATATTCAATCGAGTATTAAAGTAATTGTGTATTCTATAGAAAATAAAATTTCAAAGATAAATTCATTATTTAGTGATCAAAAAATTAATGGCTTTGTAGCTAAGGATGGTTATGATGCTAAAGAATTAGTGAATGCTGTAAGAGAAGTATATACAGGTAAAATCTATAAGCCAACTCAACTACAAAATATATTAGATCAAAAAAAGGCAATGGAATTAACTGATTACCAGAAAATTTTAATTGAAAAGTTATTAGAAGGTTTATCGCAAAGAGAAGTACAACAGTACTTTAAAAAACATAATATCACTCCGAATAGTATTAGTATTATTGAAAAAAGAATAGAAAAATTAAAAATTGACTTTAATGCAAATAATACACTACATCTTATTGCTATTTTAAAAGATTTTGGACTGATTTAATCGTTTCTTTGAAAAAATATATTAAACAAATTCAAAATTTCTTCTCTTAAACATTTATAAATGCTAGCATAGCATAATTGATTTTACTTTTTAAATTGCTCCCTTGCTTCTTTAGAGTTTTTATAAAAAATAAACTTTACATCATTTAGCATTTCTTTGTCTTCCTTTTGAATTTCTTCATCTACATTATTTCTCTTGTTTATTTTTTCTAAATTATCAAAATAAAAATCAGCAAATTTTTGATGATCCTTACATAGTTTTTTATTGAATTTTTGTGCTGAGTCTAATAATAAAGAAATCATTTTCTCGCGTTGCTTTGCTTTTTCTTCCACAAATAATTGCTCTTTATAGATGTCATGTGCATATTGAGCATAATATTGTTTTTCAGCATTTCTCTTCATTGTCTCCATATTTTTTAATCTAAACCAAGAACTCGAAGACTGTAAATGTAATTCATCTAATTTATCATCATAACTTCCTCTTTTCACCAGGACTTTTAACATTACAGCAACAACATCGATTATAAAAAATACAAGTATGATAAATAAAGAAGTTATCCAAACTGTACTTGGATTTTTCTCTGCTAGTTTACCATACAAAGCATTTTCTTTTGCTAAATAATCGTTAGAAAAGTTATTCTTCAATTCTTCAATTTCAATTCTTTGCAAACTATCAAATTCTCGAAGTTTTTTGTTATTCTGAAATTCTGTCAAAGTACGCAAACTATCAGAGCGTATTATTTCTGCATTTAGTACATTTAGTATGGATTGACTTTCCTGCTTTAGAGCATCCAATTCATTTATTAAGATATTTATTTGATCTTGGATAGCCTTCGTTCTTGGACCGTATCTAAGTTTCCCAGAAGATTCACCACAAGGCAATGAAATTTTAGCCCCTGACTGTTCTGCTGTTAGTAAACGTCTTTTGCAATCTATTAATGCCTGTTTATCTATAATTTGCTGATTTCTATTAGTTATACGAGTTTGAACATCAGACCTATCTGTTCTGAATACTTCAATTCGTTCTTTATTGGAGACTACTAATTCATTTCTTTCAATCTTGGATACAGAATCTTTTTCCTTTACACTTAATAAAAGATCTTCTTTCAAAGCTTGATTGATACTATCATCAAAATAGAACAATACAAACGGATGTGATAATGCAAATCCTAAAATAGAAGCCATAATCAATCGCAATATAAATGAACGACTAAACAAATCTTCTTTTATCGTTTCACCTTTTCTAAACGTACTTAAAATAAAACGATCTATGGAAAATATGATCCCACTCATAATGAGTCCAGATAAAATAATGAAGAAATAATTATCTGTAAGTGTTGATATTGCGTACGACATGGATACAAAAGCTAGAATCGCCGGAATACAGATTAAGACTCCATATCCGGCGTGTTTTACTCTTTCAGAATGCGAGCATTCATCTAATATATTTGTATCTGAGCCAGCACACCAAATAAAAAAATGGTAGCAATAATTTTTCATGTTTTGAATTTGATTTTACCTAGAAATTTTACGTTCAATTTGTGATAGTTGTTCTTTAATACTTTCTAGTGCTGTTTGACCAGCATCCCTATAGCTTTTTCTTAATTCAACTAAATCATCAATCATTTCTTTTCGCAATTCGTCATCTTCAGCATATTTAGCATTGAAGTTTTTTTTCTTTTGAATATAATAATCGCTAAACTCTTCTCTTGCATCAGTAATTTTCATTTTTAGCTTTGATAGCTTCTCGAGCATTTTTTGTACATCTTCTGCTTTATGTTTAAATAAATCCTGTACCAATATTGATTTAGCTCTATTTTCTAAAGAAGTTATGACTACATCGTTTATAATTTCTTCAGCTCTATTTACCAGACTAAAATGCCTTTGCGTTTGAATTAATCGTTGATCTTTGGCTACTTGAATTAGTTGTTTTTGTGTAAACATGCGCTGCATTAAATTCCAATCATCTTTATCAATAAGTGATTGTATTTTATTAGCTTTTTTGCCATGCATTTTTGTTAGAAAAGATATATAATCATCTTTATCTTCAAATCGTTTTGGTAATTCATTACCTGCGTCCATTATTGTAACATCACTCATTTGTAAAAGTTTTAATAATTTTTATTATTTACTCTAATTTATCACCATCCGGCGTATAAATTCCATCATCCTTAAAGTCTAAAATATATTTACCTCCGAAAGATTTTAATGTGCTTAAATAGTTTTTAAAAGTTTTACAGACATTGATCGCTATATTTTCATTATTCTGTAATACCTCTATATTTTGCGTAGTTAATGAACGACCATTAATCATATCTTGAATTGTAATCCTGTCTCCTCTGTCATTAGTCATCAATGTTTCATCCTCAACTTTATATTTTTTAATTAATTTTTGTTCATCCTCCGTCAATTGTACTCTATATGTAAGAGAAAAATTAACGCCTTTATTTCCTCCGAAAAAACCTTTTTTATCTGCTTGATTCTTACTTATTACTAATTTCATTTTTTTTAAATTTATTTGTGATTTTCTTTATATACATGATATTACACCTTGTTCTTTTACAAATTGACACATGTATTATTATTTTATTTCAACTATTACAATACAGTAACTTTTCTTCATTCACTGTAAATTTTCAATTAACAAATGACTTACTTCTTGATATTGAGCTGAAGTCCAAGAATGATTTCCTCCTTTTGGGCAATTATTGTTTAGTGGTGGACTTGTTACTACCTGACCACATTTACTACATTTCCATTTCATGATTTATTGTTAAATAATGCATACTCTTCTTAGGATTTTCTGCGAACTCCTTATTTATATATCTTTTATTGATAGTATATAAGCTATTGAATGACCCATCTAATAATTTACACTTAAACACCTACCAGTAAATACATTACGAAAATAGACCTAGTAGAGCTTCAAATATATTTGAAATCAATTCTCGACGAAGAACTATAATTATAACTCCTATTACGAAAAATATAATTCTAGCTACAATACTTTCCAATACTGAACCAATGATTACGCCAATAATGAATCCTATAACCCCGCCGACCCAATGGTTGTTTGTGAAGTCTAACCCTAAAAATAAACCTGCGATACCAACGATAAAAGTTACTATTCCTCCTAAATGATATTCTTTGTCCTGTGTGTTGTTTTGTGTCATGATTGTTATTTATTTTTAAATAAATGTATACAATCAACTACATAGTAAATTATGGAATTCCATAAATGAAATGAAGAAAATTAAACGTAGGCATATACATGTTTTAGTTTAACTGTTTACAAAGATCTAAATAGATTTAAAACAGTTATTAATATGAATTTACCATTCATTAATTTGTCTAGTTATTTCTGAATCTCGCGACCTTCCTTGAACATATAAGATGAATACGACATATATAAGAAGCAGCAAAATGTACTTCCTGCAGTAGTACCAATACTTCCTTTTAAAACAAATAAAAAGAATAATGCAGTAAAAAAACTCTGGCGTTGAAGAACTAATTGCATTTATAGTTGCTCCACGAGGTGCTTTGCTTAAGTTTCTACCTAAATATTCAGAAATTGTTTTAAATCCATTAGTTGCTCCGTCATATGACAAGGCTTCAAAAAATTATTAATAGTATTGATAGATTTCTTTAGTTAGTTATAGTAACGGTTACTACTCTACCTGATTTTTCATTTGATAGTAAAATCTTATTTCCATCAATAAGTTCTATAGATTCTCCTTTGTTTACAATCTTATTATTTGTGACATCTTTTAAATACGGAAGCCTTTCATTAATAAGCAACCATTTAGTATTGTGATATGCAAAATAACCTACACGTAATTTATCATCACTTGTCAATTTTTCATTTCTAATAACATCTCTACTTACATGCCATGCATGTAATGTGGTATTATTATATACAACTAACCGCATATTTTCTGGCTTCCAAATATTAGGTTTAAATTGATAAAAGAAATCTAATACTGGAATTGAGTTCTTATAAGTTGTTCCGCAAAATGGACACTTGGTAACTTTGGTATTATTGTATATAAACCATTGTTGATCACAAGAATTATTACTGCATTTTAGTTTTAAATCATTTGTTTTGATCAATGCTTCTTCCCACATAACTGCTGGTGGTCTTTCTTTAGGGTTATGAAGTCCTTTTATAAAAGCTTGGTCAAATAATTTTTTCAAATATGGTCCTGTAATTAAATAAGGGGTTGTCTTAAGGTCTGTCCATGGATAAAATTTCTTTTCGTTATCTCCATATTCTCTTTTGAAATTTCTATTGCTCGCATCTGTTGGGTGTTCTATGAATAAAGCTTTGGATCCCATTAATAAATCTTCTTCTTCATCTGAATCTAAAGCACCAAAATAGTTTCCTCCTCGCAATGGATGTCTGTATAGCAAATACATATAAATTAGTACTGCCAACGCATGTAAATCTGTTAGTCGATTTGGTAGTTTTCTTTTTGGATCATTTACAGGTAAATGTTTTGTCGAAAAAACTTCAGGAGCTATAAAGTCAGCAGTACCAATAACATCAGGAGGATATAAGCCAGGAACTACCAAGCCATCAATATCAATAATGGCAGCTTTTTTACTGACTGGATCTATGAGTACATTTTTATAAGATAAATCTGAGTGTGCTAATCCTGCAGAATGCATTCTTTTTACGCCTCTGGAAATATTTACACAAACTTGAAAATAGCTTAACCAATTCCCTAATTCTGATTTATCTAATTTCAATCTTGATTTTCCTGTTCGGAATTTAGCACTTGAAAACCATTTACCATCTTTTTCCTTCCCTTTTAATAAATCATTGTCTTGATACCCTTTTTTAAAAAAGAAGTTTTTTGAATAACAAGGAACAATAATACCTATTTTATCATTTTCTTGAATTACGTCCGTTGGCCAGGAATACAATTCTTTATAATAATTGCCTCCTTCTCTTTTAAAAAAACTATCAAAATATTTTGTAACAATGTTTTTTAATCTATCAATAGAGTTGGCATCTTGTTTATCTCTATATATTGCTACTACATAAGATTTATCTGGGCTAAAATATACATCTTTCATCCCACCTCGCATCGGGTCACCATTATCAACATAATAGTATTCTTTTGTAGTATCGATTATAGATTTTACTGTTTTGGTATTCATCTGCCTTACTTTTAAAAAATTATAGCTAATGTTCTATCATCATGATTACCTTTACTCCAGAAGTCCATCCAGTTATTAAGATTTTCTTCGAGTTGATTAAGATCTCTACTAAAATCTAATGTTACATTGTCTTCGTTTCTCCCTTCTAAATCTGCTATAAATTCAAGCCATTTTTCTGTTTTTTCCAAATTAGCTTCTACAATAAATTTTGCATCATAAATACCATCTGTCATCAAAAATAGGAATGAAAAATCTTCTGTTATATATACATTAAACCTTGATACAATGGGTCTTTCTTTAGAACTAAATATTTCTCTATTTGTAATAAATCGAGTACCGCCTCCATATTTACCAATATCTAACCAATTTAGAAGTTTAGCTTCCGTTCTGTCTTTATTGATGATTCCAATAGGGCAGTCACCTACTCCAAAACTTAGAAACACATATTTATTATTGATTTTTTTAAAAGCAATAAAAATTAGAGTTGCATGAAAATAATCTGCTTTATTTAAAATTTTTGTTTTATCAAATGCTTTGGGAGATTCTAATGCGGTTTCACTAGCTATTTTTTCAATTTCAGTATGCGCATGCACTGCTACTTTATAAATGGCCTTAATTGCTGTTTCCTTTGCTTGTTCAAGTTGCTTTCCTTCTTTTAAATCAATAAACTGATTGAATTCTTCTTCAAAAAGTTCCAATTCTTTTATAGCTACATTTTCAAAACACTTAATAGTTTCTGAACATGCAATTTCAGATCCTTTTCTAGAGAATTTTGCACTCCCAGCTCCATCAGAAACGGCGACAATTGTCCATTCGGAATCTTCAAAGTATTTAAAAGCATAATCATCGTCTCTAAAACTTCCGACATTTTTATGGGATCGGCCTCTCTTCGAGGAAACTACGATAGATTTCTCTCCAATTTTGGTTGCCTCAGATTTATCATCTTCTTTCCAAAACAAAGCATTAGTGTCACTCGGAATATCTTTCCATAATGATTTTGGGTCAGGATTAATAAGAAGTTTTACTTGTTTTTGATGTTTTATTTCTGAAGCTTCTTCTCCATCAACTAAAAATTCTATAGTAAAAAAATCATCTAATTTCACTTCTGGCGTACCTTCAATGGTCATTGTGTCTTGGTTATAAGTAAGGTTGAACTTATCTAAGTCAACACAATTCATTTTAATCAAATTATTTTTTTCTAAAAAATTATGAGGAAAAGTGTATATGTACGGTACTTTTTCTGTTCCATTATCTGTAGATATTCCGTTATTTTTAAATGCAGTTACTAGTGTTTGTATCTTCCATTTTTTCATAATTTCAGTTTCTAATTCGACTATTGAGGTGTAGATTTCATGTACTTTTTCATCTTTCATAAAATCGTTAACCATGAGGCTTATCTTTTCTGGTTGTTTTTTGGTAGATGAAAAGCATATCCTTTGTATGTAATTTTTATATTCATTTTTCATTTTATCCTTGTTTTCTGTTGACTTTAAAATTATCTGAATATGTATATTCAGCTGTGTTCCCACAACTTGGGCATGTATTTAACTTCTCTTGACCGATACAATGAATTTGCCCGCAGTAACAAAAGGCAAAACCTGTCTGATTTCCACAACTTGGACACGATGGAAACCCTACAAGTTCGTCAGTATTAACTTGATGTTTTTTTTGAGAAACTTTAGATAATTTATCATACATATCATCTACTAAAAATGTTCCTATTAATTGATAGGATTTGGTCTTTAATGGAATCCCCGCAAACTTTTTACTTTTAAAATTCTTTTTATATTTTATTAAATATTTCTCTTTTGTGTTTTGACATTTACCTTCTAACACTACAAAATTATTATCTGCTTTTTTATTTGAATTATACTCTTTTTTAGATAGGTCAATTTTTTCAAGATGCTCTTTATGCAAAGTATCTAGCTCAAATGCATTTTCACATTTTTCTATGTTTTGACTATTCGTCTTGATTGAATCAGTCACCCATTTGAAAAACACTTTATAGCTGTTTATATCATTATCTTTAAACAATAATACATTATCTGTTAGTTGACCTAAAACATTTTTATCTGCACCACTTCCGAGTGAAATCGCTATCATATTTGCCATATTCCGCCATTTTATATTCCATGCATTTATGGCTTTACTACTATCATCTGTTGGCACGCCATCAGTGAATAAAAATATAATAGGCTTCCAATCCCCTTTTTTCTCTCGAGTTGTTTTTACTAAATCTGTATCAAGTGTTGTTATTAAATGTTCTATGCCATATCCTAATGATGTTCCACTTCCAATAGGGAATTTTGGTGGATAAAAACTAATGATATCTTGTAATGGAATAATTGTCTTTGCTTTCCCTGCAAATACAATGATAGAAATCCATACAGTTTCTAGTGCAACAGGATTTGTTTTTAGTTCTCGTATAATAGATTCTATTCCTTTTTCTACGTTTGCAATTGGGTTTCCAATCATAGATTCTGAAACATCTATTAAGAAATAAATGGGTAGTCTTCTCATTAACTTTTGATTTTAGGTGTTCATATTTGATTTAGATAACAATAATGTCTTCTGAAGGCGGTGGTGGTAATTGTATCTTATCAGTAGTACCAATACTTTTATTTCCATGTTCTATGGTTTCAGAAACCCATGAGAAAAATTGTTTTAACGTATTACTATCAGTAGTTTCTAGGCGAATCACATCATCTGTAAGCCTTTTTAATTTGGAAACATCTGCTGTATTTCCTGCTGCACAACCAACAATAACTGCAAAATTTAATTTCTTAACCTTAGGGATGAACTCATTATACTTTTGAATATCTGATGGTTTTCCATCTGTAAATAAAAATAGTAATGGTTTCCAGTCTCCTTTTTGTTCTGGAGTACCTACTTTAATATCGTTTTTTACATTTTTACATAAAAATTCTAATGCTTTTCCTGTAAAAGTTGGTCCGCTTTGTGGGCAGGTAATTTCAGGTAATTGAAATGATTGTAAATCCGTTAACGGTAAAATCTCTTTTACTTCTCTATTAAAAGTAATAATACTAATCCAGAGTGTTTCAGAAGCTTGTGCATCTGCTCTTAATGTATTGATCATACCACTTAAAGCATTATTCAAAGAAACGATAGGTTCTCCGAACATAGAACCAGATGTATCCAACAAAAAATAAACAGGAAGTCTTCTCATTTTTTTATGCGTAAATGTTATACAACTATATTTAATTCAGAAGGCGGCGGCGGTAATTCATTCAGCCCAGATGCTTCTTGCCCTGCTTCTTCAACTTTTGTAGATGATGTACTAATAGAAGCCGTTACCCATGCAAAGAATTTAGCAATACTCTGACTATCAGCAGTATCTAAGCTTACCACATTTTCTGTAATTTTCTTTAAGACATTTGTATCTGCTCCACTTCCAGCAGCACAGGCTACGACTACAGCTGTTCTTCTTTTGTTTAATTCATTCAAACCATTTTGTAAACTATCTGTAGGCATACCATCAGTCATAATAAAAATCATTGGTTTCCAATCTCCCTTGCTTTCTGCTGTTGTTTTAGCTACTTCATTGTCTATACAGTTACTTACAACACTTAAGGCTTGTCCCATAGCTGTTACTCCGGTGGCTCGAATATCTGGGATTTGAAATGTTGTCAAATCTGTTAAGGGAACTATTTGCTGTGCTGTACTATTAAAAGTAATAACACTTAAAAACGCTGTTTCTATTGCTTGCGGATTCTGTCTCAATGAATTAACCATCACTTGAATTCCGTTTCTTACAGCTTCAATTGGTTCTCCGATCATGGAGCCTGATGTATCTAATAAAAGGTATACTGGAAGTCTTCTCATTATATGTATTTTTTAATTATTGTGCTTATTGTTTCTTCTAAATTTCTGTCTCTAGTTGGGTCTCCTATTGCATTAAATTTCCATTCACCATTTCTCTTGTATAATTTCCCCATTACCATAGAAACATAACCTCTGAAGCTAGAATCGGTAGCGATATCATAGGTAGCCACTACATTTTGAACATGTTCAGGAGTTCCTTCATATAATCTAATTGCTGCAAACGGTACCGATGCAAAATCTTGCTGTTGGAAACTATTTAAAAAGAATACTATTTTATCTACGTTTATTGCTACTTTTGATAGATTCACAGAAATAATTTCATTATCCAAGCCATCATCTCCATCCTCGTCTCCTGTCAAATCATCTCCGCTATGGATAATAGATCTGTCGTCCGATTGTAATCTGCCGAAATAAACTTTTTCCAAAAGATTGTTATTGGCATCAAATAAAGCACAGCTTGCATCTAGGTCTACTGCTACTTTTTTGGTACTTAAAAACCCTTTTTTTATAATCATTCCCCAATTGACACCTACGCAAAAACTAGTTAGTTTTTCTCCTGATGATTTTCGAAGATCAATCTTTTGTCCTTTTGCCAAATTAATTGCCATACTTTTATTTTTATTAGTTATACTTATTCACAAAATCCTGCATATCACTTTTTGTCCCTATTCCTATAGCTTCAAATTTCCATTCATTATTCCGTTTATAAATTCTTCCAAATTCAATAGCTGTTTCCACAGAAAAATCTTCATCCAACTCAAATTTCATAATCTCTGTGTTTGTATTATTATCAACGATTCTCACAAATGCATTGCGCACTTGTCCAAAATTTTGACTTCTAGATTGCCAATCATGAATGGTCACAATAATGAGTAGTTCTTCTGCTTTGGGGTCTATTTTAGAGAAATCGACTAGAAGTGATTCATCATCACCATCGCCATCTCCTGTTAAGTTATCTCCTGTATGCTCTACAGCTCCATCAGGAGATTTTAAGTTGTTATAAAATATTAGATATTCGTCTGAAATTAACTTTTTATTCGTCCCAAGAATAAAAATACAAGCATCTAAATCAAAGTCTAGACCTGTTGCTGATTCATTCGTGTCCCATCCGAGACCAATTGTAAATTTCTCTGTAGACAATGCTTCTCTTTGTCCTTTTTGTAAATTGATAGCCATATGAGTTTTTTATTTTTTACTTACTTCACAAAGCTAAATTCATCGTCTTAATAAAAATTATGGAATTCCATAAACAGAAAGCATATAGTTACTCAAATAAAGTTTTTTTTGATAAGAATATGATACCCAAAAACATCAAACACATTGATAATCAACACAAAAAAAACTACCTCCACAAGAGTTCAACACTTTTATAAACATATCAAAAGGAGTAATTGGTAGTAGTAGTTGATTTATATATTTTAACGGTGAAAAGTTGAATTTTAGTAATTTGTAAATCTTGTTCTAATCACTTCATAAGAAAGATAGTATCTTGAATAAGTTTTATTAACTAATTTTAATTTAAGGTAATTCTACTTCATTTTATTTATTATGGAGTCCCAAATGGGTGAAAAAGGATAGTTTTGCAGTATTCTTAAAAAAACATACTGATTTAACTAACAGAGTTTTAAAAAATAATTAGTGCTTTCTAAACTAGAGGAAGTCCTAGGTTCAATTCCCGATCTCGCTACAAATATAAAATAGGCTTTAAGTCAGTACTTTATACGGTTTACCACTTTTGGTAAACCATTTTTTTATGACTAATCTCAATGAAATTTTAACAAACGAGTATATAAACAAGCATGTTTCTATTGCAAAAAAATGTTTTCAGAGCCTAAGATATATGATGCAAAAGGCGATCTCTCAAAGCGTTGATATGTATATTTCTATTTGAGAAACCCAGAAACAGGGAAGATAGAAAAGTAAAAAAAGAAAAAAGCGAACTTTTAAATTCGCCTTTGTTATTATTTAGGTATTCATTAGAAATGTTTTGAACATGATATTGAATAATTAGGATCTGTTAGCTGACAAGCCCATCCACAAGAAGCGCCTCCATGTTGTCTATAGCATTTTGGTTCTTCTGGTTCACATAGTGTAGACAGAGGTGGAGCACATATATATAAAGAATCTGGACATGTAAGTTCATAAGTCGCCGTAGCAACTCCTCCTTTTATAGATTTAGGATTAAGATTAGAAACAGAATTTTTGTTCAGTTTTAAAGCTTTAAACTTCTTTTTTAATTTTTGATAAACTTCTTAGTTATCATTTCTTTTCCAGTTTTTAGTTTTACAAAATATAATCCGGTAGCTAAATGAGTAACATCTATGATATAATTGTCTGTTCTTTTCTTGGGTAGTATTGTTTTTATTACAATTCCTTTATAATCTAGTATTTCGATTGTTTCTATGATAGTTTTAGTTTTTATAAATAAATCAGTAACTGTCGGATTAGGATATATGGTGAGATTTTGATAGTCAGATTCTTTTACAGATAATACTGGATTTTCAAATATACGAACATGACCAGCATCACTACCGTTACCATTATTTAAATGCGCTCCTATGGCGACAATACTTCCGTCAGCACTTAAACTTATTGATCGTCCAAAATGATCAAAAGAATCTTCTCCGTCAATATCAGATCCTATTTGAATCCAACTGTTATTTTCATTCTTGTAAACTCTTGCGTGTCCAGAAACTAATCCATTACTTCCATTGTTTCCTGGAGCTCCAATAGCTACTATATTTCCATCAGCACTAAGACTTACAGAGACACCTGATTCACTACCAGCAGATTCTCCATCAATATCCGAACCTACCTGAGTCCAAGAATTATTAATATTTCTATATATTCGAACATGACCTGAGTTAGAGCCATTATCACTATTTTGATATGCTCCAATGGCTATAACATTTCCATCTGCATTTAGACTTATTGAAAACCCCGATCTATCATGAGCGGATTCCCCATCGATATCTAAACCTATTTGAACCCAAACATCATTCACATTTTGATAAACGCGTACATGACCAGCATCATCTCCATTGTCATCATTAAAATATGCTCCAATAGCTAGAATATTACCATCAGCATTCAGACTTACTGAAATCCCAGAATTATCTCTAGGAGCTTCTCCTTCTATGTCAGAACCTACCTGAATCCATGTGTCATTTTCGTTTCGGTATACTCTTACATGTCCAGAGTTCGTACCATTGTCGTCATTATCCGGCGCACCAATAGCTACTATAGTCCCATCTGCATTTAAGCTTACTGAATCTCCTGAGAGATCATTCATATTTTCTCCATCTATGTCAGCGCCGATTTGAGTCCAACTATTGTTAATATTTCTATATATTCGAACATGACCAGAGAATTCTCCATTATCAGCATTTGCATACGCTCCAATAGCTAAAATATTACCATCAGCACTTAAGTATACTGAAGCTCCAGAACGATCTCCACCATTTTCTCCGTCAATATCAGCACCTATTTGAGTCCAAGTTCCATTTATATTTTCATACACACGGACATGACCAGAATTGCCTCCATTGCCACCATTATGAAGCGCTCCAATCGCAAGAATATTACCATCTGCGCTTAAACTTATTGAAGCTCCTGAGAGATCATTCATATTTTCGCCATCTATATCTGAACCTATTTGTGTCCATTGTGCATGACTGGTATGTATAAAACCTATTATACCTAGTAAAATGAGTATTCTTTTTTTCATTGAATCTTTTTTTATTATAATTTACAATTACCCAAATAAACCTTATTATTGGGAGTAATTAAATCAGTATAACCAGTAATTATCGAATTAAGGGTTACATATAAAACCAAGCTGAATAAGCTTGGTTTTTTGTTTTAAACTTTTATTTTTTTAATACTTCAATAATTAATTATCTCAGAAGTATATAATAGACAGCTAATGAATCTTCTTCATTAATCACGCTTTGGCTCACTACCATCAGGACATTTTTCCCAACACCAAACTCTAGAGCCATCAGGACAACCACAATTATCACAAGTATTTGGACATGGATCTGTAAAATCAAATGCACGTCCTGCTGTTGAAATGTCTGTTCCATTATCAATCAAAAGATTTCCTTTTTTTCCTTTTCCGATGAAGACTGTCGTCATTTTTTGTTTCTTGTTTTTACCTAAAAACAATGCTAACGAATGGATATTGTCTGTTGCTAACATACGCTTTATGACAACAACATCAAGTCCAAAACGCTCTACACGTTGTCCATCTTGATCTAAAGTTGCTTCAAAAGTATTGTATGCCTTTTTCATTGAAGTGATGTATTCATAAGCGTCCGTATTTTCTAAAATATGTGAAGATGCTTTAGAAGCGTCTAATGGAACATTTCCTACTGATTGAAAAATAGATAAATCCGCTTTATAAGTATCTTCTTTTATAATTTTAGAAGCTACTTGTGCTATTATTTCTCCAGTTGCTCTTAGTTCTCCTGTTGCTGTAAATGTGATTTGATTTTCTTTACTGAGTCCTAAATCAAACCAAACATAAGTCACATCTTTGGTAGTAACCAACTCTTCTAATGCTTTGACATCAAATTCGTAATGTGAGATTTTTTTCTGATTATTAACAACAGTTTCAGTAAGCTTGCTATCAATCCAATTTACCTTTTGGGTCTTTGCTATTACTCCAACTGTTTCTTCTATTTGAGAGGTTTCTTTGATCTCATCTGAACATGAGCAAATCATAAATCCCATTGCCAATAATGTAAATAGTGTTTTTTTCATAATGTATTTTTAAGTTTAACTAATAGCACAAATAAACTTCAAATACACTCTCTAAAAAAGACATACAACCAGCCATTATCGAATTAAAGGTTGTATATGGCAACTTAAAACAATTATAAATATTTAGAACATAATGATTCTTTAACAGACGTATATCTTTTAAAAACATCTGGTGTTTCGTTTGTGAAATTATTATATTTTACAACATCTTAATTGTTAAAGAGTACTTTTGTAAGTAACATTCACAAATAGGAGAATAAGTATGAATACTTAAATAATTTCTGATGAACAGAATTTTAAATTATGGAGCTTTTCTCTTAATTTCAAAATAATTCATGGGCTCTAGAATCCGTTTTTGATAGATTTTAAACCTTATTAAAATTTTGATTCTTTAAAATAATTGTACATAAATTCAGTTTATTAATGAAACCAACAACCTATTGTACAGTGAATTCTCGGCAATCTAAATTTTACCTATTTTTAGTACTCTCCTTTTTTTGTACGCTGTTATTTGCTCAAAATGAAGATGAAACATATTTGTTGAAAAAGCATCGTTTACAGTATTTCTATTTTGATGAAAACATGATTCTTTCTAAAACAGAAAAAAAGGATTTAAAATATGATGAAATCAATAAAATTAATAAGTATGCACAAGGAGATTTTATGGTGTTTTCTGATAAAAAATTTCATTTAAAATGTCATCTTGACTATGTGTATTTGGTTTCAAAAGATTTTGTAAGTTCTCTAAAAAATGTAAAACCGCTGACAGCTTTGTTTTCTGATCTCCATAATTACAACGAATACATGGTTTACAGAAATTTTGCGATTGTGACTAAAGGACGTTCTGGAAAATACAATGTGTATCTTGATTTTAGTCCAACTTGTATGGCAGATATTTTGGGTATGACTACTGAAGAACGAAATAGATACAAGATAAATAGTAGATTTGGTCATCCATTCAATCCAACTCCGCAAAGAGAACTTCCACTTGTTTTCTATAATATTCGTCCAGTTTCTGATCTTAGAGATCGTTTAGATAAACCCAAAAAAAATATTTATTACCAAGATATTAAAGGAATTTATGATGATTATCTTGGGAAATATAACTACACAGATTCTACACAAAGACTCGAATTAGAAATTAAAAAAAAGGTGATCAAAACCTATTTAGATGCTGACAATAGATATTTTTATTTCATTGATAAACTTGAAGTGCAATTGAAGCAATGGAAAGACAACAAGCTTATTTTTGACTCTTCTAAAACCTCTGAAATCTATGGAGATATTAAAACCATCCTCAATGAAAATCATGCAAGCTATGGCATGGACTTCATAGTGTATTTTGACAGAAAAGCAACAATATTTACACAACCAATTCTAAAATTACACCTCCAAAAAGAAAAACAACATATCAAATTCCATGTAAAATATTCATATATAAAAAATAGTTATCGTCTTAAACCTGAAACTGATATGTATGATTTTCCACAATTTGTAGTTTTTCTCAAAGAAGAGTCATAAAAAAGTCTTCTAAATTATTTTTATATACTAAGCTAAAACTGGTTTGAAGCATAGAAAAAACAAAAAGGTCTCCAGAAATTCCGAAAACCTTTTGCGTAACTATAATGTTCTTATTTTTTTAATCTTTATACGACAGTGGATATAATTTTGCATGCTCAATCAACAGTGTTTTATTCGATTTCATATACGCTTCCATTGCCTGTAAACCTTCTTGATAGTTAGCATCAGATATTAAATGTAGTTGTGAATAGTTTCTAAGTGCGGCTTCTTCCTGAATGAGTAACATACTTTTTCTGTACGTGAATACTCTTTTTTCTACCCGCGTTTCAAAACCTGTAGCTTCTAAGGTTTGAAAAAGTTTTTCTTCTGGATAAAATCGTAAAATATCTTCTTCGTATACAGATGGAAAGAATTGATAAACCCACGATTTTTTCATCTCATACGGATGAATCGTATTGATATAATACCTTCCGCCTCTTTTTAATACGCGATATATTTCTTGAAATGCTTTTTCTTTATCTACAAAATGATGGTATGAGTGATTGCAAATGACATAATCAAAATAATCATCTTCAAACGGAATTGCTTCTGCTGCTGCTTGCTTTGTAGTTATATCTTGGTCTTTTACACTTTCTGATAGTACTGAAAACATAGCTTCAGAAGGCTCAATTCCAAACCATTGAATATCCGCCTTATTTTTAAAGTAAGCTTTTTGTTTTAATAAATAATTTCCTGTTCCGCAGCCAATGTCTAAGACACGACGGTATTTTTTCTTGTAAATTAACTCACTAATGTTTGGATCTGGCTGAATATAATGCCGTGTTTTGCTTTTATTGTAGGTTTCTGCAATTTTTGAGTAATCGGTATTTTTCATGATTTTCGGTTAAAATTCTATGGTAAAATGTTTCATATCGTATGCGCCTATTTTTTGAAATACATGCGTAAATAACTGTTGCAATTTATTTTTAGAAGCATCTCTCAAACAGTCTGTAAAAAGCTTCACAAATTCAGTATCTGGAAACTCAGGAATTTGATGTTTTTTTCGATATTCTTCATCAAAAAAGTAACGTTCTAGTTTATCTTCAACAATATATTCTAGCTGTAAAAAAGTACTATATTGAGATAACACGTTGCGCAAAAAATAAAAATAATTATACGTAAAGAAGGTATTTTCGGAATCCATCTTAATCACTTTATTAAAATGATTCCAAATGGTATATGCTATTATTTTATGCTGTTGTGAAGGTATATTCCCAAAGGGTTGCTGCATGATACTTTTGGCTTTTGTCAGCAAGCGTTTCATGTTTTCTGTATCATTATTGATGACCAATGTTCCGGTACTTAACATGCGTGCTTCAAACTTAGAATGATGAAAAAACTGCATTTCCATCATTTTTAAACACTCACGATGATTGTACATGACAAACGAAAACATATATCCTTTATACTGCTGTATCCCTTTTTGATGCAGTTTAGAAGAATTTGCCGTTATAATACGTAAATCTATATCAGAATCTGTATTGTAACCTCCGTGTACAAAACTTCCCGATACGATGACACCAATAACAGAAACTGTCGTAAAATTGGCAGTAATGAATTCAGTAATGATTGACGATTCCATACTTAGACTTCTTTTTCATGATTGAGTGCATTCAACATTCTTTCAAGCGTTTCTTTTATTTCAGCTGAACTCACTTTGGTTTCTATTTTTTTTGTGTGCGAATGATATACGAAATAATGCACATGATCATATTTCAATTCGGCATCTCCAATCGCGATCCATCGTTGCTTTAAATTATCATAAACAAAAGTGGTATTGGGTTCTTCAAACAAACCGTCATTGTATACAGGACGATTTTCTATTCGTGTTTTTGCTATTTCTTCTGGACATACACATTCAATAATAATGACCTGATATTGATATCGTTTCGCCAGTTTTATGACTTCTAAACGGCGTCGTATGAGAGAAGCATTGGAGTCAAAAATAATTGGTTCCTTCGCTTCCATCACAAATTGCATATCAAAGTAATTTTTTTGATATACTTCAAAATTTCTTTCTGGTAAATAGGTGGAGTGTTTTAAAGCTCTTCTGGTATTTTCAAGACTAAAATAATTAAAATGAGAGAACATGGTATGAATACCACGAGCTAACGTAGACTTTCCAGTTCCGGGTAATCCGCATAATAAAAATAAAGTACTCATAAACGTTAATAAAGTCTTAAATTCAGATAGCCTACCTCAGAAAATCATTATTTTTATGTCACAATAAAATTACTAATTTATAAATTAATTACCATGAAAAAGAAGTTGAAATTAAACAAGACAATCCTGTCCAAGCTTGACCATTTGGAAACCATCAAATTAGTTGGTGGAACTTGGGATACATGTCACGATCAGTGTGAAGATGACATCACTTATCCAAACGAAGGTTGTGGAACTATCAACCGAGGATGTACAGACCACACCATTGGATGTACCAATGACAGATACTGCGGCGGAGGCGGCGGTGGAACTGGTGGCGGTGGTGCTTCTGGACAACACTATTGTTCAGGTTTCTACTGTAGTTAATTCTAATGTAAATGAAGTAAAAAAAGAGTCAAGGCAGCTGTCTTGGCTTTTTTTGTGGATTCATGTGAAATATAAATAACTCACCGTAATTTTTAGAATACTTACACTATTTTTTGCATCTATTTTAGATAAGAAATGTCTTCAAAATTTGTGAGATCAATGATACTGAGCAAATGTGTCGTTTTTACGATGTAAATATTTAAAAATAAAACACTTACAAAGTAAATTCTGATCCGAAAAAAATCAAAAAAGGATATTCTCTGAATCTCTATAATTCAGGGAATACCCTTAGTTTTTTTATGCTTAAAGAATTACAATTATTGTTTTACCAATGCTGGCGGAACATAGGTTTGTGTATTCCAAATATCTGGCCCTGGTACGTAGATTCTTAAGATTAGATAAAAATCGCCATCTTCTGGACTTTGCAACCAATACACGCCATCTTCTCCATTTCCTGAAGGTTCATCTCTTTGTAAATAGATCGTCATTCCACCATTTTTATCTCTCGATTGATACTGCGGATCGTAACTGTTGATGGTATATGATGTAGAATCTTGTACTAAATTGAAATCGCTCGATTCATACATTGTAATTGACCAAAATCCATTATAATTGTCATCATACGAAGGAAAGGTCGTTTCATCTTTAAAATACATTTCATAATTAGACGTCGAATTTAAATTTTCTCCATTATTATCTAATGCGGTATTGATATAAACAGCTTCATCAGGATAATGCGATATAATTCCTCCCAAAGCTTGTATTGCTGCTCTGGTTATAAAATCGCCATTTTGCCCAGATTGTCCCATATCTCTTGGTGGATACGACCAATAGTTCAACGCAGCAGTTGTGGCTACTTGACCCATTTCTCTTAAAAGCGATAAACCTTCTTCTGCTGCCAAATCCAATCCTTTTACAGTATCATCAGATTGTGCAGATAAAAGTTGATTCGGACCAACACCAACCGTTGCAAATAAACTTAGTAATTGTGATTGATCAACACCTGGCAATACACCTGGCGGATTGATATTCATTGCTCTATTCATAGCTTCCCAAGTACCTTCCGTTTCTTCTGTTGGATTTATTGGAATGTCTGGTTCTGGTTCTGCCGTTGGAATAAAAGGTTCCCCACTTACCCAATTGGACAGCGGTGTAATTATATATTGTTCCTGAATGGCTATGGCTTCGTTTATGTCTTCTTGCGAAGTGGAATCATTCACTCCAGTTCTTCCCATTAATAAAATTTCTGGTGTACGCGATCTTGGTAAAATATCCATGACATCATCTGGAACTTCTCCATTCCATTCAGGACCGCCAATCAAATAATTTGCAGCTTTTGTTCCCGTAGCATACGATCCTACATAGGCAAAATTATCAGCGTCAATGCAAGCCATTTGTATACAATAATAACGATTGTCTACTTCTGGAACAGATAAAATCATAGGTTCATCAGTTACATCTAACCAAGCGGTTGCATACAAGGTATCACAATTTGGCGATCCGCCCGTAGCATTTTCGGGTGTTGCCAATTCTTGACTTTTAAAAAACGAATTTACAGGAGCCCAAGGAAGACTCGTCCCTGTTGCTTCTGTATAGGCTTTTCCTCCTTCGGTAGACCACAACCATTTTAACCACGAGAGATACACCCATGGAAAGCCATAAATATAGGCCTGCACTCCTAAAGAGTATGCATACGCCTGATCCCAATCGTTTCCTGTTGAATTTGTACTATTCTGCTGTTTGTTTGCGTTCGTTGTTTTCATAATTTCTTTGTTTACTACAAAGATTGATGGATTTGCATGCAGAATGAGTGCGTATTTATACGTTTTATGAAAACCAGAAATACGTGTTTTTGCATTGAAGAAATCCAAGAACACGTATCCTATACTAATATTAGTGCTTTAATTTACCAATCGTTGCATTTGTCATTACAAAGAGAAAAACAACTATCATTGATTGTTGGAATGTCTATAGTAGGAATATCGATACTTGGGCAAAAATCTACAGACCATTGACACGATTCATCCCAAGATTTACCACATAAGTTAATTCTTGAAGGTATATCATCTCCTACTGGATTTGCATTCGCATTATTTCCTTGATGCACTGCTCCACCAGATACATAGTGACGATTTAATTTTGAGATTGATTTTTTGTTAAGTGCTAGTGATTTTAAACTCTTTTTTTTCATGGTGTTAGGTTTATTAGATTATATATTTTGCGCAAATATAATATCCAAAAAACATTTAAAAAAAACGTAACTTCCCCAAAATCAACAGGATAAATCCCCTTTTTTAAAAATTGTCCCCCTTAGGTAACATCCTGAAAATCATTCATATTTAATAAATAATCCATGTTGCATTTGCAATGTTAACAAGCGAAGAATGTCATTAAAATAGCTATCATTAAAGGTATTTATGTTTTCAGTATACGCGGCATCAATAAATCCTTGATTGTTTGAAGTAAGTGTAGCGGTTGCAAAACAACCTACAAATGCACTTGTTTTTTCGGTTCTAAAGGTTTTACCATCTAGTGTATAACCATCTGTTACATTTGAGATTCCTAATTTTTGTATAAATCCGTTAATCGCTTTGCAATATTTCTCTGCGCGTTTGTCTCCAAACCACACATAATCTTTAGCAATCCGCCACGGTGTTCTGGCAGCATCGTAGTAATAGTTTTTTCCGCCGTATTTTGCCCAACTCACACGCTCGGCTGGCGTTGTACCATCGGCTTTACACCAATCTGGAACTAAACCTGTTTCGGCATTCCAACTTTTAAATAAAATCTCGTAGCATTTGTCACTTACTTTGTTCCAAAATTCATCGTTGGTTACTTTTCCAAATACTTTAAAATACGCAGGTGCAAAGTAGGAAGGATTTGTGGTCATGCTTCCGCCCCAAGCATCTCCGGCTTTCAATACAAAAGTTTCTGGCTCTACCATATGCTTTTTGATTAATGCTATGATTTTTTTGGCTTCCGCCAGATAAAATTCGTCTCCAATCAGCTTGTGTGCAAGTAATAATCCGTAGGCAACATCGACATCTGCATCGGTTGCAGCATTTTCTCCTGCCATTTTTCCATCGGGTCCAATTTTCCAATTCATCAAACCATTGGCATCTAAATGTGCATTATAGTATTTGTAGAAAGCATCAAAAGTTGCTTTATCCTTCATCATTGCAGAAGCTAACAATCCGTACCCAATTCCTTCACTCACAGTATGCGACATATCGTCAAATAAAATACGTTTGGCGCCTTCTGGACAGCCATCCGAAGTCACATATTTCTTTTTCCAAACAGCATACGTATCTGCGACACGTTGTGCTTCTAAATTGCTTGGAAGTTTTCCATATTCATAGGAATTTTGAGCGTTTATAGTACAGCTTATAAAAAGTAAAAAACTAGCGAGTAAGGTTGATATCATTGTTTTCATACTCCTAAAATAAGATAAAAATTGGTACAGAATCATTTTTGTTAAAATAGGATCATGAATGTACAATTTTGAATCAACTATCATATCAATTTTAATGGTTCTGATTTATTTTTGACGAAAACTGTAACAGAATTTATTTTTCATGTTCTTTAAGAAAAATCATCCTATGAAATTATATTTCTTCTACTGCGCTTTCTTCATTTTAATGCTAGGTTTTGGACAAACCAAACAGGAATACCTTCAAAAAAATTGTTATGATTTGCATAATGAAACACTTCAATTTCCTCAAAAAGGATTTAAAATTCTAGGATTTGGAGCCTATCACGGAAGTGTAAAAACAGAAACTACTGAATTGAATCTTTTACAATCGCTCCAAAGAACACAAACAATTTCCTATTATTTGCCTGAAACTGATTTTAGTATCGCGCATTATTTTGATCAGTTTTTACAGACGGGCGATACGATTTTACTGAAAGATTTAATCATTCATTATGGTGCAATAGTTCCGCAAGAACGCAGCATTCCCGTATACGAGAAGTGGAAAAAATTGAAAAGAATCAATGATCAATTGCCCAAAAACAAAAAAATGAAAGTTGTTGGTATTGATTTGTTGGCAACGTATAAGTATACTTCAAAACATTTGATCGATTTGTTAGATACTCCACAAATTCAATCCAAAGCATTGAAGGAATTACAACAAATGGTTCAACTGGATACCACCGATTATTCTCCTCGATACGACAGTTATGCCAAAGGTGTTTTGAAGCGTTTTGTAGCCGATGCTGAAGCGAATTCTGAAACCTACAAAAAAGCAATTACAGATGAAGCGAGTTGGAATCATATCATAAAAAATATTAAGATCACTTTTACCGATTTTAGTCGTTTGCGTGAGCCTACGATTTATCAAAATTATTTGGATTTGAGTGAACGTTACGATTTTAAAAATAAGACACAATTTTTACGCATTGGCTTTTCGCATTTGGAGAAATCAAGAGAAGGAAAAAAAGGATATCCTTACTTTTTCACACGTCTGATTGAAAACAAAATTTACAAGAAAGAAGATGTTATTGCTGTGATTGGGTATTTAACAAATAGCGAAGTACTTTGGGACGAATTGTATGACGAACAAGGAAAATACAAAGGTTTTACTACCGAAGCAGGTTTTGGTATTGGCGATTATGAAAAGGAATATTTTAGAGGAATTGATAATTTAAAAAATACGAAAATTTCTGACCAAACACTGTTTCGATTGAACGCAAAAAACACACCATATTCAGACAATATGCCAGATTTGATTGATGTAATTATGACAGATTCAAAATCGAATAGTGAAGCCGTTAAAGGAATGTCTACTACTGATTTTGTCGATTATGCTATTTTGATTTCTGACTCTAAAGCCAGCAAACCTATTTTTGAATTGAAAGATTAAGCTTTTAAATCAATTTCTTTGATATTTTTGATGCGATTGCGTTCTAAGAAAGCGTCAATCGTTTCAAAATGTTCAATGACACGTTTGTCTTTAAATTCGAATACTTTTTGAGACAATCCTTGTAAAAAGTCACGATCGTGCGAAACTAAAATCAAGGTTCCGTCAAACGCTTTGAGCGCATCTTTTAACACGTCTTTGGAACGCAAGTCTAAATGATTTGTAGGCTCATCCAGAATTAGCAAGTTTACAGGTTCTAACAAGAGTTTCACCATGGCCAAACGTGTTTTTTCTCCACCAGAAAGTACGCTTACTTTTTTGTCAATATCATCTCCTTTGAACATGAATTGTCCTAAGATATTTTTGATTTGTGTACGAATGTCTCCTTTGGCAACCTCATCTACGGTTTGAAAAATTGTCAGATTCGGATCTAATAAAGACGCCTGATTTTGCGCAAAATATCCAACTTTTACATTGTGTCCTAAAGCGCAGTTTCCTTCATGCTCAATTTCTCCTAAAATCGATTTGATCATGGTTGATTTTCCTTCTCCATTTCGTCCCACAAACGATACTTTTTCGCCACGAGCAATGGAGAAACTAGCATCTTTAAATACAATATGATCGTCATAACGTTTCGATAATTCTTCTACAATGACTGGATAATCTCCTGAACGTGGCGCTGGCGGAAATTTTAGTTTTAGTGCAGAATTGTCTACTTCGTCAATTTCAATGATTTGCAACTTTTCCAGCATACGCACACGTGACGCTACTTGATTTGTTTTGGAATAGGTTCCTTTGAAACGTTCAATAAATGCTTGATTGTCTGCGATAAATTTTTGCTGTTCTTGATACGCTTTTATTTGATGCGATCTACGATCGGCACGTAATTCTAAATAATGTGAATAGTTGGCTTTGTAATCGTAAATACGTCCCATCGTCACTTCTATCGTACGATTTGTAATATTGTCAATAAACGCTCTATCATGCGAAATTACCATCACGGCATTGGCTTTATTGACCAAGAAATCTTCCAGCCAAATCACAGATTCAATATCAATATGATTCGTTGGCTCATCGAGCAAAATTAAATCTGGTTTTTGTAATAAAATCTTTGCCAGTTCAATTCGCATACGCCAACCACCACTAAATTCGCTTGTTAAACGTTGAAAATCATCTTGTTTAAACCCAAGTCCTTTCAAGGCTTTTTCTACTTCTGCATCATAGTTTATTTCTTCCAAAGCATAATAACGTTCGCCTAATTCAGAAACTTCTTCAATGATTTTCATGTAGGCTTCACTTTCGTAATCGGTACGCGTTTCCAACTGTTTGTTGAGTTCGTCCATACGATCGCGCATCTTAAAAATATGCTGAAATGCTTTCGAAGCTTCTTCAAAAACAGTACAATTATCTTCTGTCAATAAATGCTGTGGCAAATACGCAATTACGGTATCTTTTGGGCAACTTACTTTTCCTCGTGTTGCATTCTGTACACCCGCAATAATCTTCATCATGGTCGATTTTCCCGCACCATTTTTTCCCATCAAGGCGATTTTATCATTTTCATTAATGACAAAATTTACATCACTAAACAAAGTCGTTCCGCTAAATTCTACGGCAATAGTATCAACAGTAATCATGTTTTATTTTTTGAGATTGCGAAATTAAGAAAAAGCAGATAGCAATGCACATAACTTTTAGCTTTTTAAAATATTTAATCTAGCATATTTCTTTATTTTTATGATTTTACACAGATATACTTCAACATGGAAGCATTACAACAACAATTATCGTTTTTAGAATCTGAACTCATTTCGGAAATCAGTGCGATTGCAACCATTCAAAAGTTTCCAAAAGGAACTCAAATTTTGAGAGAAGCGCAATATGTAAAAGTATTGCCTGTTGTACTAAAAGGTACTGTAAAAGTGTTTTCTCGTTTTGATGATAAAGAGCTCCTACTCTATTATATTCAGCCTGTACAAAGCTGCGTGATGTCTTTTTCTTCTTGTTTGAATCAGCAACCAAGTAGAGTATTTGCTATTACCGAAGAAGATTCTGAAATACTATTGATTCCTGTTCAGAAGATTGCCGTATGGTTACAATCGTATCCAAAATTTAATACGCTGTTTTATCAACAATACGATTTGCGCTATGTAGAGTTATTAGATACAATTCAACATATATTGATCCATAAAATGGACAAGCGACTCTATGATTATTTAGTCCAAAAAACAAATGTTACCCAACAGGAATACGTAACGGTAACGCATGGAGAAATTGCGCTCGAATTAGGCACTGCAAGAGAAGTTATTAGCAGAGTTTTAAAAAAGCTTGAAATCGAGGAAAAGATTGTACAAACACCAAAAGGTATAAAAATTTGTTCGGTGTGACCTGGGTCACTGCATAGTTTTTTATAAGTATTGATCTTTGTGATATATCATTCTAAATATTTTAAAGATGAAAAAAAATATGGCAAATGCAGATCGCATTATTAGAGTTTTAATCACAATTACTGTCGCTATACTTTACTTCACAAACGTTATTTCAGGAACTTTGGGAATTACTTTAATCGCTATTGCTGCGGTATTATTGCTCACAAGTTTTATCAATTTTTGCCCATTGTATAGTATTTTCGGAATTAGCACGCGAAAAGAATCTTAGCACTGTAATGTTTTATGTAAGTTACAGGCAATCCAAAAATGGTTGCCTGTTTTTTTTATTCTAAATACATTTACTTGCATTTTTAAAAATTATAAATATATTTGTATACTAAATATAAAGAATATATAGTTTGAGTTATCCATTATCATTTTCGAAAGCAGTATTAGTTGTCATTTTTATTTCTGATAAAATTCGACAAGGTCAATATGAGTTTCTTTCTACAAAGTCTATTTCGGAAATATTGAATATTCCCAGACCTACTTTGGTTAAAATTTTACAAGGCCTTTCCATGCATGGAATTATTGAAACTAAAGAAGGAAAACAAGGTGGCATTCGATTGTTAAAAAAACCGTCACAGATTACGATTTTGGATATTTTAAATGCATTGGAAACCGGTAAACCATTGTTTCAAACTACATTCAACATTTTAGCAGAAGGGAAAAGACCCGATAATGCGCAAAAGTCTATTTCTAAATTATTAACGGATGCTGAACAACAAATGAAAGCTGTTTTGCATCAAAAAACAATTGAGGAAATATTGATCGAGATGAACGATTGATATTTTTTATTTTTAACTATATATAATAAATATATAGTATAACTATTTAAAATTAGAAAAATGAAAAAAATTATCACAGTTATGTTTATTGTATGTTTCAGTTTGTATGCTACTGCGCAAGACAATACATTGAAAGGAAAAAACGAAGCCACAAAGTATAGTGTAGAAATAGATCCTGCTACCTTTGCTTTTAATAGTTATAGTTTTCACTTAAGAATTCAACCCAAAGGCTGCGATCACTTATTAGCTGGTTTTGGAACCTACGCTTTGGATATGCCAGATTTACTTGTAGATTTTAATTCAAAGAATAAAAATAAAGGTTGGAATGTTCGTATCAATCAAGGATACAGCATTTTTGGGGAACATCATTTTACAGAAGTGAATCGAAAATGGTTTGTAGGAACACAAATTGGAATTCAAGAGTTTACACTTGAAAATGATACGGTTGCTGGAAACGAAAAATTCACAAATTTGTTAGCCATGAGTTACGTAGGTTATACCTTAAAACCTTTTAAAAATAACCTATATATAAAACCTTGGGCAGGAATTGGCTATACTACAAAGTTGTCTGGTAATAATACCTTGGGAATTTCCGAATATGATATTGCTCCTATTACTATGTTTGTTACAGTACATGTTGGCTATACTTTTTAACTTTAAAATTTAGGAGATTATGAGCAACTCAAAAGTTAAAAGAATAGTAGACAATGTTTTTCATTATTCCATTGCTATGATACTAATAAGCAGTGGATTATTAAAAATAGCACATGTAGATTTTTATCAAAATATTTTACTCGAATTGCATCCTGTGTACCATGAAAACATGTTGTTACTTGGTGTTATAGCAGTAGTTTCAGGCTTGTTACTTTGTTTTAAGAAAACCTATATCTATGGTTTTATAATGAGTTTGGTGTTTTTTGGCGGAACTATTGCTGCACATATGCAACATAAAGACATATACATTCCTCAAATTGTATTTGTATTGGTGCTTGTGTATGTTACATATCGTAAAAATTCAGTTTGGTTTCAGCAAAATATACATTAAAAAAGATACAACAATACCAGTGTACATCGCTTATATTGGTATTGTTTTTACTTTAGAATTTTGAAAATAGGATTGTGTAATCCGCAAAATTTAAGCCCACATTTAGCAAGTGTATAAGTATTTTTCTTACCTTTAATATTGTAGTTTCTTCTTTATGCTGGAATTACTTTTAAGTGTTTAAAAAGATAAATAGCATGTATAGTTATCAAAAAAGTACGGCAGTAAAGCGTAATGAGTCTTTTGCTCCAAAGAGAACTTCCTCGTTGCAATTGATAGATAATCGTCCTGAAAGTACTATCCAGCGAAAGCTTAAAAATACAACAAGTAAAGTCATTCAACTAGGGATAAACAAAGACCACAAAAAGAAGAAGAAAAAGAAAAGTCCTTATGATAGACCTTCATTTACAACAGACTCCAAAAAGAGTGCAATCCTATATCATAATACGTTTGGAAAACATAACTTTAAAATTAATTTAAGCAAACCAAATTTAACAGGAGTAAATGCTGCGCAACCACATCGCTTGGCATGGAAAGATATTGCACTCCTGACAAAGAAACATCATGAAGGTGGTGATTCTAGTGGTTTTCATAGAATGACAAAATCATTTCTAAGAGCTGGAACTAGAAGAGTTTCAAGAATAGAAAAACGATTAAATAGATATAAAAATGCTGGTTATTCAAAAAAACTCATTGATTCTACTAAAAAATTATTAACACGTGCCACAAATTCGCATAACAATTTTGTGACTGCATTAAATAATTACTTAGGAAATGGCTCACAAAGTAATATGGTTGCTTTTTTAAAACAAGCCAATAGCTTTCATGCCAATGTTCCTGATTACGGTCCTCATTTTGGTGTAAATCAGCCTGTAAGTGCCGCAGTTCATTTAAATTTCAGAAGAAGTAGAACTAGAAAAAAAACCTCTAGTGGAAGACGTGGCCGCTCTCCTAGCCCAATGAGTCGTGCTATTTTAGAAAATTTAAGTAAAAAAGATGTTTCAGCTGGTATTGCAGTAAATAAAAAAGGAAGAATAATTAGTACTTCTGGAAAACTCATTCCTCTTTCTTCTTTAAGTGATAAAGTAAAAGCCCATATAGCAAAATTTAATACGAAGCAAATCAACAGCTTTGATCCTAAAGCTCCTTTTGGCTCTAAGTATGTGAAAAAATAATTTATGCCAACATCTACTTCATTCATTCATGAAATATATCACGGTGATTCCCTCTCTTATACTAAGGAAGAGATTCGTTTTATTGAAAGTAAATATGAAAAAGTTACTTTTTGTAAAGGTGATATTGTATTGCATGCCAATGAAAAAGTAGATCATCAATACTTTGTGTCTACAGGTTGTTTGCGTACGTATTTGATTTCAAAATCAGGAAAAGAACATACGGTTCAATTTGCTATTAAAGGTTGGTGGATTAGTGATTATATTGGTTTTTTTTCCGAGACTAATGCCACACTGTTTATTGAATGTATTGAAGATGCTACGCTGTATAAAGTTTCTAGAGATGATGTGGAAGACATTTTTAATAAAGTCCCAAAAACGGAACGATTTATTCGCAAAAAACTACAGCGTTCCTTTGTGAGTTTCCAAAAGCGAATTCTTGCCAATTTATCACAAACTGCCAAAGAACGCTATATTAATTTTACAAACGATTATCCCAATATTGAACAATTCGTAAAAAACTATCATATTGCTTCTTATTTAGGCATTACTACCGAAAGTTTGAGTCGTATTCGTAAAGAAATCGCGCAAGAGCGTTCTTAACATACATCAATTTTTTTCTACTTACTTCACGCTATCTTTGTTTAGTAAACTTTACCCCTATGAAGTATATAATGAGTGTATTAGCGATCATTATTGTGGTTGCTGCATGTACTATGAAAGAAAAAGAACCCCAAACAAAACAAAGAATGAAAAAAGTGTTGTTTGTGTTGACTAGCCATGATGTATTAGGAAACACAGGTGAGAAAACTGGATTTTGGATTGAAGAATTCGCAACGCCTTATTACACTTTAAAAGACAAAGGTGTTGTAATTACATTATCGTCGCCAAAAGGTGGACAACCACCAATTGATCCTAAAAGTATGGAAGAAAATTTTCAAACACCTTCTACCAAACGATTCAATACTGATAAAGAAACTCAAGAGCAATTAGCCAACACTTTTCCGCTAGCGACTATCAATGAAGCGGATTATGACGCTGTATTTTATCCTGGCGGACATGGACCTTTATGGGACTTATCGGAAGATCCTACTTCTATCAAATTAATAGAATCTTTCTATAACAATAAAAAACCTGTGGCTGCGGTTTGTCATGCGCCAGCAGTTTTGAAAAACACAAAAAATACAGATGGCACGCCTTTGGTAAAAGGTAAAAATGTTACTGGCTTTTCCAATACTGAAGAAGCAGCCGTACAATTGACGAAAGTTGTTCCATTTTTAGTGGAAGATATGCTGAAAAATAATGGCGCCATCTATTCTAAAGTGAGCGATTGGAATTCTCATGCAGTAAAAGATGGATTGTTGATTACAGGTCAGAATCCTGCTTCCTCAGAAAAGGTCGCTGAATTTTTATGGGAAGCCTTAAAATAGTATTTCCTCGATTTTAATATGTATTAAAAAAGGGAACTTATATTGTATAAGTTCCCTTTTGTCTTTGTCCTTTTCGTATTTAGGAGTCTTTTTTTGCTTCTTTCCATTCGTCAAAACGTTCTTTTAACGCTCCACCTACCCAGTAAGGTACGATGAATGTTAATAAAAGAATCATTAACCAAAATCCAATGGTTAGGATTGTAAGGAAAGCTAAAAAGCCTAAATATTGATCAAATTCAAACATGTTTTCCGGAATTTATCGAATTCACTACAAAGATATTGTAATATATTCAATATTCATACTGATTCGTTTAGAATTATTAACAATCAAATTTAATTTTTGTGAACATCTACTGCATCATCATGTACCATCTTTACATCTTGATTACTCATAGCTCCTAAAGTTTCATTTACATGCTGTATAACATCAGCATTACTTTCATTTGCTAACGTACTGAAAATAGTTACATTAGGATTCGTTACTCCGTACACACTGCTAAAAGTATATGTTGAAGTACTATCATATTTAAAATCTCCATTTTGCGCCGTATTGGTTGGCGATGCGTAATAGGTTTTAAAATCTAATAAATCAAAATTACTCGAATTATAGGTGAAAATTTTAAACGCAGGATTGTTGTCATGATTCACTGCAATTCCTGGTGTTGAAATTGAGAAGGAAATCATATCACTTGATTGATTTGAGTTGTGTGACTTATAAATACGTCGCAATCCATCAGTATGCGTATGTCCATTCAACAATCCAGTAATATTTGGTTTGTATTTTTCTATGATGTCTATAAATCCGTTGTGTAAAGAATGCTCTGTCCCTGAAAGATCTTTAAATGTAAGTGCCTGATTCCACATAGGTTTTCCTCCATAGCTATCTAGTCCAATAGGAATATGCATCATCAACATCACTCGATCATTAGGTCCAAGTCCTTGCATTGTAGTTTCAAACCATGTCATTTGGTCTTGTGTCGCTTGTTGTTGCGAAATCCCATCATCTCCAGTTACATATTCATGTTGTGCATTCTGTTTGCTATTATACATTGGATGTATAACTAACTTACCATTTACACTATCTTTCTCCTTCTTATTGGAAAAAATAACGGTATTCAATGCTATGACTTTTAATGTACTTCCATTGTCCACTAAATCTACCGAGTAATACCCAAATTCTTTATTAAAATCTAAATTATGAGCTCTTATTACTGTAGAACTACTATTAATAATAGGCCAATTATTACTCACATTTTCGTCTTCTGTCAATACAGAATTTCCGTTACCGTTTGTAAAAGAATGATAATCGCCTTCTAATGAATCATTATTTCCTGGCAAGTATAAAATAGGAATCCCTATTTGTAAGCTTCTCAAATTTTCTAACATTAAATGTGTATTTTGAGCACGCTCACTATCAATATACGCTGGTAAATCTCCCAAATACACCATAAATTTGGGCTGTTCTTGTTTGACAACAGCTTCAATTTTAGTCTTAGTTCTACTCCACAATTGAGTTCCTGAAACATTTCCGAATTGCGTTTCTGTCATATCTCCATTAATATGTACATCTGATAAGGATAAGAATTTGGCCGTAGTAGTTTTCCCCTTAGCAATCTCTATTTGCGCTCCTGCTTTATTCTTTGTATCTGAATTGGAAGTGGTAACTGGTTTTTGATCCGTTTTGCCTTTACATGCTAAAAAAAGTACACTTAATAGCATAACATACAGAAAGTTAGTTTTCATTACAAATATTTTTAATTGGTTAGTTAGACACACAAGATACTTAAACACGAGTAAACATATATGAGTATTTATACCTAATTAACTTTCCATAAACTCCTTAGAATTAAAATCGTGTCATCACCGATTCGCAAACAATAAAATCTTTTGGATCATCTGCTCTAGTTTCCAATGCATGTACATCCACAGTTCGCAGAGTTACTGGATATGGTCCATCAATCACCAAAGCAGTTTTCGCACTTGCATTCCAACGTAAGAAGATCATAGAATGTTCAAATTCGCCATTTCCTCTACGAATAAAGATGTCTCCAGGTTTTGGCGTATATACTTTTTGAGTGATTTCGTTTAAGAACCTATTTCTTCCATTATGATAATAGTATGTTCGTTTTTTACTTTTGTAAATGGCATGTAACTGACTGGTGGCTACAATATCTCTAAATACCGTTTTCGATTTATTTTTAAAATCTTTCCAACAATCTGTTTCATGTAAATACCAGGAGGCAAATTCACTACACTCATAACTAATCCAACCTCTATATTTTGAGTTTTTACCATACTGATCATAACCTTCTGCACTTGTTCCGCTTTTCCCAATATCTTTTGCTGCCAATACTGCTGCAGGATGATTTCGACTTGTCAAACCTGCATATCGCATCATCTGACGCTCTATAAAAGGCGTTAGATATAATTCGTTATTTCCTGCTCTCAATACACGATTAATAATTGTATTTGATAATAAAGGAATATCTTTTTCTGCTCCAGAAACTACTTTATGATAATGTACAATTAAAGTCATTCTACGAATATCAATACTACTTGATCCACCACTATTTTTCAGATAAATTTTATCCCAAAATGAACGATGATTCAAACTTCCCAATATTTGTAAATTATGCGTAGTATCTGGAAACTCAGTAATTTCAAGGGCATGCGTCCCTGTTCGCATCAGTTTGATGGGTAATTCAATTCGTCTACCTTCATAATTTTCAAAGATCAACTTTCGAGTCATATTACTACTCGCAGGTGTTTTGGTTTCTATTTTTAATGTAATGGATTGGGGCAGTTTTATGGAAGTTAACGTTTTTGCTTGCATGATGTACGATTTTTATGATTACAATTTTCCTCAAGTAAATATCAAAAATGTACACCAGAAATACTTCCATGAAAATCCCCAAATGAAAGCGTGTTTTCACCTTTTTTAATTCTTATTCGCACAAAAAGTTGTAATTTTGCACATCGAAAAAAATTAACAGGGCAATGGAATACAGAATAGAAAAAGATACAATGGGCGAAGTACAAGTTCCTTCAGACAAACTTTGGGGAGCACAAACGGAACGTTCAAGAAATAATTTTAAAATTGGTGCACCAGGAAGTATGCCACTAGAAGTTGTATACGGTTTTGCTTATTTGAAAAAAGCTGCTGCTTTTACAAACTGTGAATTAGGTGTGTTACCAATTGAAAAAAGAGATTTAATTGCAACTGTTTGTGAAGAAATCTTAGCAGGAAAGCACGATGATCAATTTCCATTAGTGGTGTGGCAAACTGGTTCTGGAACGCAATCAAACATGAATGTCAACGAAGTGATTGCCAACAGAGCACATCAATTGGCAGGAAAGAAGATTGGTGAAGGCGAAAAAACCATTCAACCAAATGACGACGTAAACAAATCGCAATCGTCAAATGATACATTTCCAACAGGAATGCACATTGCGGCGTATAAGAAAATTGTAGAAAATACCATTCCAGGTGTAACACAATTACGTGATACCTTAAAAAAGAAATCAGAAGAGTTTAAAAATGTTGTAAAAATCGGTAGAACGCATTTAATGGATGCGACACCATTGACATTAGGACAAGAATTCTCTGGATATGTTTCTCAATTAGACCACGGATTAAGAGCTTTAGAAAACACGTTACCACACTTAAGCGAATTGGCTTTAGGAGGAACTGCTGTTGGAACAGGATTAAATACACCAAAAGGATATGCAAAGCGTGTTTCCGAATTCATCGCACGTTTTACAGAATTACCTTTTATTACTGCTGAAAATAAATTTGAAGCCTTGGCTGCTCACGATGCAATGGTGGAAACACATGGCGCATTAAAACAATTAGCAGTTTCTATCAATAAAATTGCAAATGATATTCGTTTAATGGCTTCAGGACCTCGTTCAGGAATTGGAGAATTAATTATTCCGGCTAACGAACCAGGAAGTTCTATCATGCCAGGAAAAGTAAATCCAACACAATGCGAAGCTATTACCATGGTTTGTGCACAAGTAATGGGGAACGATGTTGCCGTTACTATTGGAGGTACTCAAGGACACTATGAACTGAATGTTTTCAAACCAATGATGATTGCCAACGTATTACAATCGGCACAATTAATTGGTGATGCCTGTGTAAGTTTTGAAGAAAACTGTGCTGCGGGAATTCAGCCAAATCACGGACGTATTACAGAGTTGGTAAACAATTCTTTAATGTTGGTGACAGCTTTAAACACGAAAATCGGATATTACAAAGCTGCTGAAATTGCAAACACAGCACATCAAAACGGAACCACGTTGCGTGAAGAAGCTATCAATTTAGGCTACGTAACTCCTGAAGAATATGACGAATGGGTAAAACCAGAAAACATGGTTGGCGCAATGAAATAAGCGTTTCTAACAAACATATATTGAAAAACCGCACTAAATTATTTAGTGCGGTTTTTTGCTTCTTTCTATGAATTCTTTGTGCTATCTACAAGGAGATTTGTCAATAAATTCAACTTTTCCACTTGCTAAATGATAATATGCCGTTTCAATTTTAACGGTAGGCTTCTTTCCTCCTTCTGGGTTCACTGCGTTTCTAATAATTGTAGAACATCTTTTTAGTTCGTCTACAGTATGAAAAACATTTTCTTTCGTTACTTCTTCTAAACCAGATTCGGATTTGCAATTACACGCATTGACAGCTGGCAAAATATGTCCTACCAGTTGATTCAAATTATCGCTTCCAGCATTACCTCCTTTGATAGCAGCATCAACAGCGCCACATTTTTCATGCCCTAAGACTAAAATATATTGGCAACCTAATTGAGCAATTGCAAACTCAATACTTGCTATAGAAGAAATGTTGGCTATATTTCCTGCCACGCGCACCACAAATAAATCCGAAACACCTGTATCAAAAATTAGTTCTGGCGGAACTCTACTATCTGCGCAGCTTAATATAATTGCAAATGGTTCCTGCCCTTTTTCTTTAGTACATTCTCTTCGACCTTTTGATTGATTAGGATGATCTGGTTCATCTTTAACATAACGCTCATTTCCTTTTTCTAAACGTTCTCTAATTTTTTTAAAATCGCTACGGTCTTCAAAATTACCCGGACAACTTTTTTCTTCAGTGCTCATAATATGATTGTATTTGGTTAGTTAAAACTTTCTCTATAAAGCTAACCAAAAAACAATTTTGTAAGAAAAAAATTGCATGAATGCAGATTTTCATAGAATGAATAAAGAAAAACACAGAACGAACATAATAACTAACAAGCCTACATTACAATATCATTTTTCCAAACATACGGAGCTGGAATGTCGGTATCGTCAATTAGTTGTCTGATATCAATTTCAATTCCGCGACTCATATCTGTAATTGGCACATCATTTGGTCCGCCTTCAAACGGGTTTTCTGTATTTTCTCCAATAGCTTCCATCGTATGGAAAACCCACGCCAATAAAGCACTAAACGGAATGGAAAACCATTCAAAATGACTAGCAATAAATTCTTGGATTTTATGAACGGTAGACGAATTGGATTCATGTGTTGCCAAATCTTTTAAAATACTATCGCCAATTCCTTCAAAACCATCCATAATTCCAAACGGAAGTAAAATGATAAAAACCCAAACAAAAATATAATTCAACGTAGCAAACTGTCTTGGATATGGAAAATTTTTGATTCGCTCACTTTTTCCTTGTAAAGTGTAAAACTCTACCAATATATTGGTCATTTCCATATGACGAAAATCATCGATCAATCCTTTAGTTTTCAGTTCCTTTAGTCGTTTCGATTGAATTCCTAATAATTGAGAAGCCTGATTTCCTTTTGCAAATATTTCATCCTGTTCTTGTTCAGAAATATAAGCGCTAATAACTTCCAAAATAGGTTCTTGATCTTCACAAACTCTATATTGTTTAGAACGAAATTCCTTATTAGAGCGCTTACTTTTTAAATGCATTTCCCAAGGTTTGTCCTTTCGTAACTGATAGCGCAAAGCGGTCAACCAAGCTACATGTCTGTGCACTAACTCGCGCTTTATCGTTTGCAATTCATTTTCTTCTAAAGTGTCAGAAGCAAAATCGTTCGTAATATAATCTTTCACCATAATGGTCCAAGAACGTGACGCATTGACAATTCCTCCCCAAATTTTGCGCGCTTCCCACAAACGATCATACGAAGCGTTGTTTTTAAAACTGACAATAAAAGCAACTGCTGTACCCAAAACGCCCAATGGCAACCAAGGAACTCGTAACCATTTCATTCCAATGACATCAAATAAAATTACAGGAATCGTAGCAAGAATAAGAAATAAAAAAATATGGCGACGTGTCCATTTTAAAACACCTTTGATGGGAAATATTCGTCTTGTATACATAAAATTGGTTGTATTAGTCTGAGAAAGATACAAAAACCATCATAACTGTAAACATATAGGAAATAGATGGCATACAATAGGTATAATCAGCAAATATAAAATAGTTTAAAGCGATGTTAATTTGACTGGAACTACCTATTGGATTGATTATAATAGTTTCCATCCAACAGAACCGCAAGCTATTCATATTTGGATGCTGAAGGTAAATGGGTTTATATAAAAAACGCTTTGGTTTCTAAAATTTAAGCATTTCAAACATATATCATTTAAAAAGTAGCGCTATGCTACTTTTTTTATTTCTAGTCAATTTAGCTTGCAAAATTACTTGCGAAGTCTACAACTAACATTCAAAAAACAAAAAGTAAGGCGTATCTAACCATCTAAAAATCTAACAGCACAGCGCCTCTAAAAACAAGCTGTTCAAAACCTCGTGAATAACTCCTAAATTATAGTATCAATTTTAAGTTAAAATATCAGCAAATACATTAAATTTGCGTTTTCAAAACAACAACACACAAAAATTACATAATGATTCATTTCTTTGGAAACGCACACAGCAAAGTTTTTGCTGTACAAACAGTAAAAGAATTATCAACAGAAAACGTTGCAAAATTGAACTGGCTTTTTGGCAACGTCGCAAAAATAGAACAAGCATCATTGGATGCTTTTTTTGTTGGCCCTAGAGCAGCTATGATTACTCCTTGGAGTACCAACGCTGTAGAAATTACCCAAAATATGGGCGTTGAAGGTATTATCAGAATTGAAGAGTTTAATGCTGTGGCGGAAGATTTTTCAGATTTTGATCCGATGATTTCTCAAAAATTCAACGGTTTGCATCAAGATACTTTTACGATTGATATTGAGCCTGAAGCTATTTTGGATATTGATGATATTGCTGCCTACAATGAGCAAGAAGGTTTGGCATTGAGTACCGAAGAAATTGAATATTTAGACAATCTTTCTAAAAAATTAGGCAGAAAGCTTACAGATTCTGAAGTTTTCGGGTTTTCTCAAGTAAACTCAGAACATTGCCGACACAAAATTTTCAATGGAACATTTGTAATTGATGGAGAAGAAAAACCAACTTCACTATTCAAACTTATCAAAGAAACATCGAAACAACATCCAAACGATATTGTTTCTGCTTATAAAGACAATGTAGCCTTTATCAAAGGGCCAAAAGTGGAGCAGTTTGCACCAAAAACGGCTGACAAACCAGATTTTTACGAAACGCAAGAATTTGAATCTGTGATTTCACTAAAAGCGGAAACACACAATTTCCCAACAACTGTAGAACCTTTTAATGGAGCTGCCACTGGTTCTGGTGGAGAAATTAGAGATAGACTTGCTGGCGGACAAGGTTCGTTGCCATTAGCAGGAACAGCAGTGTATATGACTTCTTATTCTCGATTGGAAGAAGGCAGATATTGGGAAGAAAAATTCAAAGCTAGAAAATGGCTGTACCAAACACCAATGGACATCTTAATCAAAGCATCTAATGGAGCTTCTGATTTTGGAAATAAATTTGGACAACCACTCATTTGTGGTTCTGTTTTGACCTTTGAACACGAAGAAAACTCGTCTTCTAGTTCTGCAAAAGCCAGAAAATTGGGATATGACAAAGTTATCATGCAAGCTGGTGGAATTGGTTACGGAAAAGCATCTCAAGCCATAAAAGACACTCCAAAAACTGGAGACAAAGTAGTGATTCTAGGTGGAGAAAATTACCGCATCGGAATGGGAGGTGCCGCAGTTTCTTCTGCAGATACAGGTGCTTTCTCAACAGGAATCGAATTAAATGCTGTACAACGTTCCAATCCGGAAATGCAAAAACGTGCCGCCAATGCAATTCGTGGAATGGTAGAAAGTGACGAAAATTATATTGTTTCGATTCACGATCATGGAGCTGGTGGACATTTAAATTGCTTGTCTGAACTTGTGGAAGAAACAGGTGGAAAAATTGATTTAGATAAGTTGCCTGTGGGCGATCCAACATTGTCTGCTAAAGAAATCATCGGAAACGAATCACAAGAACGTATGGGATTGGTCATTGCCGAAGAACATATTGAAACACTCAACAAAATTGCAGAACGTGAACGCTCACCAATGTATACCGTTGGAGATGTGACTGGTGACGATCGTTTTACGTTTGAATCAGCAACCAAAGGTGACAAACCAATGGATTTAGCGTTGAGCGATATGTTTGGAAGTTCGCCAAAAACCATCATGACAGACACTACTGTTAAAAGAAATTATAAAAACCCAAGATATAAAACCAAAAATTTACACATTTATCTCGATCAAGTATTGCAGTTAGAAGCAGTTGCTTGTAAAGATTGGTTGACGAATAAAGTGGACCGTTGTGTTGGTGGAAAAGTTGCCAAACAACAATGCGTAGGTACATTACAAATTCCGTTGAATAATGTTGGTGTCATGGCACTAGATTATAATGGTAAAGAAGGAATTGCAACGTCTATTGGACATTCGCCAATTTCTGGATTGATACATCCTGAAGCGGGAAGTCGCAATTCAATCACAGAAGCTTTAACAAACATCATTTGGGCACCATTAAAAGATGGTTTGCAAAGTGTTTCGTTGTCTGCAAACTGGATGTGGCCATGTAAAAATGAAGGTGAAGATGCGCGTTTATATGAGGCTGTTAAAGCGATTTCAGAGTTTTCTATCGATTTAGGAATTAACGTTCCAACTGGAAAAGATTCTTTATCAATGAAACAGAAATATGGTGACGATGAAGTAATTTCTCCAGGAACCGTTGTCATTTCTGCGGCAGCAAATTGTAATGAAATTAGCAAAGTGGTAGAGCCCGTTTTACAACTAGATGGTGGAAATATCTACTATATTAATATTTCACAAGACAATTTTAAATTAGGTGGAAGTTCGTTCAATCAAACATTAAATGCGATTGGAAATGAAGCGCCAAATGTAACAAATGCTGCGTATGTAAAAACTGTTTTCAACACGATTCAAAACTTAATTAAAGAAGATAAAATTGCAGCTGGTCATGATGTCGCTTCTGGCGGATTGATCACTACGCTACTTGAAATGTGTTTTGCGGATGTTAATCTAGGTGCAAACCTTGACATTTCTGATTTAGCAGAAGAAGATTCAATCAAAGTATTATTTGCTGAAAATGCTGGAATCGTTTTCCAAGCGGATGCAAGTGTAGAGGAAACATTGACCGCAAACAACATTGCCTTTTTCAATATTGGAAATGTTACCAATACTGCAACTGTCAACATTAAAAATCACGAAGATAGTTTTACATTTGATGTTGCAGAGAAAAGAGATACTTGGTACAAAACCTCTTTCCTACTCGATCAAAAACAAACTGCAAATGGTTTGGCACAAGATCGTTACGACAATTATAAAAATCAACCTTTACAATATACATTTCCTAGTCATTTCACTGGCAAACTAAGTGACGTCATTGCGAACAGCGTGAAGCAATCTGCTGCGAATAATGAGATTACTTCGTCGCAAACTCCTCGTAATGACGTAAAACGACCACTTGCAGCAATCATCCGTGAGAAAGGTTCAAATTCTGAACGTGAAATGGCAAATGCAATGTATTTAGCTGGTTTTGATGTAAAAGATGTACACATGACCGATTTAATCTCGGGACGTGAAACACTAGAAGACATTCAGTTTATTGGTGCTGTTGGAGGATTTTCAAATTCAGATGTATTAGGTTCTGCCAAAGGTTGGGCTGGTGCATTTTTATACAATGAAAAAGCAAATACAGCCTTGAAAAACTTCTTTAAAAGAGAAGACACACTTTCTGTGGGAATCTGTAATGGTTGTCAATTGTTTATGGAATTGGAAGTCATCAATCCAGATCATGACGAACATGGAAAAATGACGTATAATGATTCTCAAAAACACGAAAGTGCCTTTACTTCTGTAAAAATTCAAGAGAACAATTCGGTAATGCTTTCTACCTTAGCGGGAACGACTTTAGGTGTTTGGATTTCTCATGGAGAAGGGAAATTTAAACTTCCATACGAAGAAAGTAAATATGATATTGTTGCTACATATGGTTATGAAGGTTATCCTTCAAATCCAAATGGTTCTGACTTTAATACCGCAATGATGTGCGATACAACAGGAAGACACTTAGTGACCATGCCACATATTGAACGTTCTACATTCCAGTGGAATTGGGCAAACTATCCAGCAGGAAGAAAAGATGAAGTTTCTCCTTGGTTAGAAGCATTTGTCAATGCAAGATTATGGATTGAAGCAAAGAATAAATAAGATTCACTTGATGAAAAGATTGCTTTTACTTGTATTTTTTGGAAGTATCGTACTTGGTTGTGATAAAAAACAAATACCTACAAAACAAACGTCTGTAAGTGTTTTAAAGCCAAGTTATGGATTTCACTTAGATGCTCTCATTGATGAATTTGGCAAATTAGCTGATTCAACATTCAATGATTCCAAAGATTTAAAATCAATCCTAAATTTTAAAGTCATTGATCAAAACGGAAACATTAAGCCTATTGGTATGGAAAAAGCACTCAAATTGTATCTTTCCAACACAAAAGACAATACGCCAGAAGTGTATCCAATTTTTGAAATTAAAAATACTTCGAAAGCCATTTTACCTGTTTTTGGGAAAGGACTCTGGGACAAAATTTGGGCAAAAGTAATTGTAGATAGAAAAACATTGAAAGTCGTTCAGATTGAGTTCGATCATAAAGGGGAAACTCCTGGTTTGGGAGCAAATATGAGCAAAGTTGAATTTGAATCTCAATTTGTGGGAAGTGTATTAAGTTTAGAAAGCTCAAATTATGCACTTTACAAAAGGGATGAACAATTGATGAGTGGAAATTCTAAAATTGATGTTATTTCGGGTGCTACCATTACTAGTAAGGGCGCAATTGAAATGCTCAACAAAGGTTTATTAAAATACAAAGCATATCTAGATTAGTTCATCATATCACAACATATAAAATACATATTAAAAGACCTGCTTTACGGTGGGTCTTTTTTTGTATATCATTGAATTTTATTAAATCTATATTTTTATAATTTCAAAAATGTATCACTTTGACTTTTCTAAAAGAAACTTCATACAATTTCACACAAAGAATAGCGCTCTAATTCGTCACTATTATAGGTTAATTCATCACAAAGTCATATATGATGGTGTTTTTGCGGCTTTTTATTTTTTTAATTTGCGCTTTCATTTAACAAATAGTTACTTGAATTTCTTTCCAAAAAATACTCCAAATAATAAATTCACCACAATGAAACGTACACTTTTACTTTTATTAATGTTAGCTCCTTTGTTATCCATGGGACAATGGACTATTGAAAATGCCCAAATCACCACCACACTTTCTCAATTTGGAACTTCAATAGCTATGAGTGATGACGGACTTACCATTGCTGTTGCTGCTCCTTTTGCAAATTCAGGTGCTGGAATTGTAAGAGTCTACCAAAATAATAATGGAAGTTGGTCACAACTAGGAAGCGATATTGTTGGAGAAACAAATCAAGATTTTCTAGGAAGTGAAGAAGGACTAACACTAAGCTTAAGCGGAGATGGAACAACACTGGCTTTAGGAAGTCAATTAGGAGATAATGGTCCACAACAAAATGTAGGTAAGGTACGCGTTCTAAGATATAGTACTGGTAATTGGTCACAAATTGGCACTACTATTTATGGAAATAAAGCTTTTGATAACTTGTCTAATGTAGATTTAAATTTTGATGGAAATACGATGATTATTGCTGCTCCATCGGCAAACTCTGCAGATGACAATCTCTTTGCCATTGGATACGTTAAAGTATTTGAATATAATGCTACAGATTGGCAACAAATTGGCTCCGATTTTATTGGCACAGATGAAGATGGTTATTTAGGAACAGGAATATCTATAAATGACGACGGAACTATTATCGCTTTTGCAGGAGACACACCTGTACAAGTGTATGAAAGAAATGCAAACACTTGGAATTTAAAAGGAAGTCCTATATCCATTCCTTTCAATATAAATTCTAACAAACTACTCGATTTAAACGGAAGTGGAGATATAATTTCAATATCCAACAATCGTGCTTCAAACAGTAATACGAGTATAGGAAGAGTTCGCACCTTAGAATATTCTAGTGCTACTGGAAACTGGCAACATTTAGATGCAATAGCTCCTGAAACAATGCAAGATTGGTCTGAAGATGGTTTAGGTACAGCCATGGCTCTGTCAAAAAACGCCAATTATATCGCAGTCAGTATTCCTAAAAACACCGACAATAACAACGCTGGTAGAATAGAGATTTACAATTACAATGGAACACAATGGGTTGAAGTTTTTGGAGTTACAGGACCAACTTCCAATCAAGAAATAGGCAACGAACCTAGAAGTCTAAGCATTTCTGCCAATGGCCGTTGTTTTGGTATTGGAAATCCAGACAATCAGGAAGTAACAGTATATTGTAATAGTGCTATCTTAGGTGTAAATCCCGTAGCTGACAATGATAAAGTATACATAACTCCTAATCCTAGTAAAAATGCTGCTACGATCTATTTACAAGATATCTATTCAAACGTACAAGTCAGCATATACAATCTTTTAGGACAAAAAGTACAGCAAGCGGAATTTTTCTACAACAATAAATTATACATAAATACTTCAAAACTAAATACGGGCACGTATGTGGTAAAACTAAATATGTTAGGAAAAATAAAGACGCTAAGATTACTTATAGAATAGTAAAACAGCAGTCCTTTTCAATGTGTGAAAATCTGTCTAAAAAATAAGAGCGAAGATTAAAAGCGAATTCAATTCTCAGAAAAAATTAGCATAATTATTACAAATATCACATAAAATCCTGCGCTTTTTTAACATTCTTTTGAAATTGGCTGACAATTTTTATATTTTGCAGGTTCACAAAAAAACCAAATCAGAGAATGACTAATGTAACGCGATTATTTGATTTTCCTTACTACCAATTAGCAAACTATCCCATAGCAAAGTCCCTTACAACGTTTAAAAATGGTGAATGGATTTCGACATCAACACAAGAATATATAGATCAAGCAAATGCCATCAGTAGAGGTTTATTACGTTTAGGCGTACAAGCCAATGACAAAATTGCGGTGATATCAACCAACAATAGAACTGAATGGAATATTATGGATATTGGTATCTTGCAAGTAGGCGCACAAAATGTTCCTATTTATCCAACGATTGCCAAAGAAGATTATGAATATATCCTAAACCATTCAGAAGCCATTTATTGTTTTGTTTCGGATGTAGAAATTGTGGAGAAACTAAATGCAATCAAAGGAAATACAAAACTAAAAGGAGTATATACTTTTGATCAAATTACGGGAGAAACCAATTGGTCAAAAGTACTAGAACTAGGAGCAGATACAAGCAATGATGATGAATTACAAGCGCGTAAAGATGCTGTAACTCCAGAAGATTTAGCAACCTTAATATACACTTCTGGAACTACAGGAAGACCAAAAGGTGTCATGCTTTCTCATAACAACTTAGTTACAAATGTATTAGACAGTCAAAAACGTGTTCCGTTAAATAACGGACAAGCAAGAGCATTGAGTTTCTTACCAGTGTGTCACGTATTTGAGCGCATGATCCTTTATTTATACCAATACTGTGGAATTGAAATCTTTTTTGCGGAATCTATTGAAAAAATCAGTGATAACTTAAAAGAAGTAAAACCACATGTAATGACGGCGGTTCCTCGTTTATACGAAAAAGTATATGATAAAATCTATGCTAAAGGTGCTGATTTAACAGGAATCAAAAAGAAATTATTCTTCTGGGCAATTGAGCTTGGATTAAAATATGAACCATACGGAAAAAATGGTGCTTTGTATGAGTTTAAACTAAAAATAGCTCGTAAACTCATCTTTAGCAAATGGCAAGCAGGTTTAGGCGGAAACTTAAAATTAATGGTTTCTGGTAGTGCGCCATTACAAGCACGTTTGACGCGTGTATTTGCTGCCGCAGGAATTCCAATCATGGAAGGATACGGATTAACGGAAACTTCGCCAGTAGTATCTGTAAACGATCAACGCAATGGCGGATTTAGAATTGGAACTGTTGGACGTGTGATTGACAATGTAGAAGTAAAAATTGCAGAAGATGGAGAAATCCTTGTAAAAGGACCAAATGTAATGCAAGGATATTATAAAGATCCAGAAAAAACGGCTAGTGTCATGTCTGGTGAATATTTCCATACTGGAGATATTGGAGAAGTAAGTGCTGATGGTTTCTTAAAAATCACAGATCGTAAAAAAGATATGTTCAAAACATCTGGAGGAAAATATGTCATTCCAGCCTTGATAGAAAACCGATTCAAACAATCGCGCTTCATAGAACAAATCATGGTCATTGGTGAAGGAGAAAAAATGCCAGCTGCCTTAATTCAACCAAACTTCGAATTCATTAAAGATTGGATTGAAAAGAAAGGAAAGAATATTGGAAAAACAGAAGCAGAAATCTGTGCCTCGGAAGAAATTATTACGCGTATTCAACAAGAAGTTGATGAAGCGAATAGCAATTTTGGGAAGTGGGAACAAATCAAACGTTTTGAACTTATCCCAAAAGTATGGTCTATTGAAGGTGGAGAATTAACGCCAACTATGAAAATGAAACGAAAAGTCATCAAAGAAATCTACAAAGATTGTTGCGAACGTATCTACGATCGTGCATAAAATATACGATCAAAATCAAACCGTTCAAGAAATTGAGCGGTTTTTTTATATCTATTTCAGAAAACATAAAATGAGTTGGAAAATAATAAAAGAGAATCAACGTAAATATGCTGACACTAGCTACTATTTAAAAGCTGAAAAAGAATGCGATGAAGGAAAACTTGTGCTCGAAATTCTATGGCCTGATGGATTCATGTATATCATATCTGTTGATCTTTATACTAAAAATGAAAAACGTAAATTCTTCTTCCAAAAAAAGATAAAAAAACAAAACATTTATGGTTGTTTCGTATCTTACAATGATCGCATCGAAAAGTATGGACATCAAATCATGAGAATGACTAATAAAGAACCTATTCGAAAACTTAAAAGATTAGATGCATTACAAAAAGATGGTGTTCTAAATTATAGGCTAGCTGAAAAATATGATATTACTTTTGAAACTACCCTACTTGAAAAACCAGAAACTAACCAGCATTTCAATTAATTCAAAAATTAATCGCAAATACTTATAAATTCTCGATTTACAGCGTATTTTCTAACATTCTCCTACTCCAACTACTAAATTTTTAGCAAATTCATAAAATTATTTTTTATTTTATTATGCATGCATAGTATTTTTTCATATATTTGAAGCACAAACAACTATATGAAAGAAAAAACTATAGATCATGTAATGAGAGCTACATGGCAAGCCATCTCCAAAATGTATAATGAAGAGGCTGGAAAATATGGCAGCACCATGGCCACAGGTTTTACATTACTTAGTATCGATCAAGAAGAAGGCACACCATCTACCGCGCTAGGCCCAAAAATGGGAATGGAAGCCACTAGCCTATCACGTACCTTAAAAGGTATGGAAGAAAAAGGACTCATCTACAGAAAAAAGAATCCAAAAGATGGTAGAAGTGTATTAATCTGTTTAACAGAATTCGGAAAAGAGATGCGAGATGTTTCTCGAACCACCGTATTACGCTTTAATGACGCAATTCGCGCTAACATAGAAGAAGAAAAATTAAAACATTTCTATGAAGTTTCAGAAATCATTCTAGAACTCATCAGCAATAAAAAAATATATACTGATTCAGCAGTAGAAGCTGCCGCAGAAAATAAATAATAACCAAAAAATATACTAAAAATTTACTTGTTCATTATAAAACAAATTAATTCTGACAGGACTCACGAACCATTTGTAATAAATAAAAATATAGAGACTAAGCTAAACGCATTTTAAATCTCGATGATCGAGTAAATTTTGACTAACAATTTAAAAATTGAAAAAAAGATGAAACGACCAATTAACAAAATAGCAGTTATCGGTTCTGGAATTATGGGTTCTGGAATTGCCTGTCATTTTGCCAATATCGGAGTCGAAGTGTTACTATTAGATATAGTACCTTTTGAACTTAACGAAAAAGAACAAGCGAAAGGTTTAACGCTTGAAGACAAAATTGTACGTAACAGATTGGTAAATGACAACCTGAAAGCGTCTCTTAAATCAAAACCATCTCCTATTTATTCACAGAAATTCGCAAATAGAATTTCTACTGGAAATTTAACAGATGATATACACAAAATTAAAGATGTCGATTGGATTATTGAGGTTGTTGTAGAAAGATTAGACATCAAACAAAAAGTATTTGAACAAGTTGAAAAGCACAGAAAACCAGGAACGTTAATTACATCAAACACTTCTGGTATTCCTATTCAATTTATGAATGAAGGGCGTAGCGAAGATTTTAGAAAACACTTTGCGGTAACGCACTTCTTCAATCCACCACGCTATTTAAGACTATTTGAAGTTGTTCCAGGACCAGATTGTAAGCAAGAAGTTACAGACTTCTTAATGATGTATGGAGAAAAGTTCCTTGGAAAAACTTCGGTTTTAGCAAAAGATACACCGGCGTTTATTGGAAACAGAATTGGAATCTTCGGAATTCAAAGTCTATTCCACCAAGTAAAAGAACTTGGACTCACCATAGAAGAAGTAGACAAATTAACGGGACCAGTAATTGGTCGTCCAAAATCGGCTACGTTCCGTACGGTTGATGTAGTTGGATTAGACACCTTAGTTCATGTTGCTAACGGAATCTACAAGAACTGTCCAGACGACGAAGCACACGACTTATTCAAACTACCAGATTTCATCGAAAAAATGATGGAAAACAAATGGTTAGGTAGCAAAACAAAACAAGGTTTCTACAAGAAAACAGTCAATGCAGAAGGAAAAAAAGAAATCCTTTCGTTAGACTTAGATACTTTAGAATATCGCGAAAAGAAAAGAGCCAAGTTTGCTACACTTGAATTAACAAAAACTATTGACAAACCAATTGATCGTTTTAAAGTATTAGTTGGCGGAAAAGATAAAGCGGGCGAATTCTACCGTAAAAACTTTGCAGCCATGTTTGCGTATGTTCAAAACAGAATTCCTGAAATTTCTGATGAATTATACCGAATTGATGATGCAATGAAAGCTGGTTTCGGATGGGAAAATGGTCCTTTCGAAATTTGGGATGCTGTTGGTATTGAAAAAGGAATTGAATTAATGAAAGCGGAAGGTAAAGAACCTGCTGCTTGGGTAACTGAAATGGTTGCTGCTGGAGAAAAAAGCTTCTACACAGTAAAAGATGGAGCTACGTATTATTATGATATTCCTGCAAAAGCTCAGACTAAGAAACCTGGTCAAGATGCATTCATCATTTTAGACAATATCCGTAAATCAAATGAAGTTTGGAGAAACAGTGAAGCTGTTATTGAAGATTTAGGAGACGGAATTATCAACCTAGAATTCCAATCGAAAATGAACACCATTGGTGGTGGCGTTTTAGCCGGAATCAACAAAGCAATTGACTTAGCTGAAAAAGATTTCCAAGGATTAGTTATTGGAAATCAAGCAGCGAATTTCTCTGTAGGAGCAAACATCGGAATGATTTTCATGATGGCTGTCGAGCAAGAATATGATGAATTGAACATGGCGATCAAAATGTTCCAAAACACCATGATGCGTGCACGTTACTCTTCTATTCCTGTAATTGTTGCGCCTCACGGAATGACACTTGGTGGTGGATGCGAACTTTCTATGCATGCTGATAAAGTAGTCGCTGCCGCAGAAACGTACATTGGTTTAGTAGAATTTGGTGTCGGAGTAATTCCTGGCGGTGGAGGTTCTAAAGAAATGGCGTTAAGAGCTTCAGATACTTTCAGAAAAGGTGATGTAGAATTAAACGTACTACAAGAACACTTCTTAACCATCGGAATGGCTAAAGTAGCAACGTCTGCGTATGAAGCATTCGATATGGGCGTTTTACAAAAAGGAAAAGACATCGTGGTTGTTAACAAAGATCGTCAAATCGCAACAGCAAAAGCTCATGCGAAACTAATGGCAGAATCTGGATACACACAACCTGTTCGTAGAAAAGATGTAAAAGTTCTTGGAAAACAAGCTTTAGGAATGTTCTTAGTAGGAACGGACGCAATGGAAGCAAGTAAGTACATTAGTGAACACGATCATAAAATTGCCAACAAATTAGCGTATGTAATGGCTGGTGGAGATTTATCGGAACCTACATTGGTAAGTGAAGATTACTTACTAGACATTGAGCGTGAAGCGTTCTTAAGTTTATGTACAGAACGTAAAACGTTGGAGCGTATTCAGCATATGTTGAAGACTGGGAAACCGCTTAGAAACTAAATTAGTCTTGAGATATTAGTAGTGAGAATTGAGACAAGTTCTAAGAAAAATCTCAATACTAATATCTCAAAACTCAATACTAAATCAAATGCATAAAGTAGATAATTTAAAAATATGGACAAAGTCAATAGCCTTGACAAAAGCTGTATATCTACTGATAGCTGATTTACCAAAGGATGAAAAATTTGGGTTAACATCTCAAATAAAAAGAAGTGCCATTTCAATACCTTCTAACATTGCTGAAGGTGCTGGAAGAAATTCAAACAAAGAGTTTAAACATTTCTTAAGTATTGCAAATGGTTCTAATTACGAACTCCAAACGCAATTGATATTAGTAAAAGAGTTAAATCTCATAAACAAAGAAAAAGTACAACCAATAATTGAGCAGTGTATTGAAATACAGAAAATGAATTATGCTTTTCAGCAGAAATTATAAATCTCAATACTAAAAACTCAATACTCAATACTATTCATTGAAAATGAAAACAGCATATATAGTAAAAGCATACAGAACAGCCGTTGGAAAAGCTCCAAAAGGTGTGTTCAGATTTAAAAGAACGGATGAATTGGCAGCCGAAACGATTCAGTACATGATGAATGAATTGCCAGACTTTGACAAAAAACGTATTGACGACGTTATTGTTGGAAATGCAATGCCAGAAGGTTCACAAGGACTCAACATGGCGCGTCTCATCTCTTTAATGGGATTAGATATTGTTGATGTTCCGGGTGTTACGGTAAATCGTTTTTGTTCATCAGGATTAGAAACCATCGGAATGGCAGCTGCAAAAATTCAAGCAGGAATGGCAGATTGTATCATTGCTGGTGGTGCCGAAAGCATGAGTTCTGTTCCTATGACAGGATTTAAAACAGAATTGAACTACGATATCGTAAACGCAGGTCACGAAGATTATTATTGGGGAATGGGAAATACAGCAGAAGCTGTTGCCAACCAATTCAACGTATCTCGTGAAGACCAAGATGAATTCGCATACAATTCACACATGAAAGCATTGCGTGCGTTGGCAGAAGATCGTTTTCAAGATCAAATCGTTCCTATTACTGTTGATCAAACCTATATTGATGAAAATGGTAAAAAAGCAACGAAAAGTTACACCGTAACTAAAGATGAAGGTCCACGTAAAGGAACAAGTACTGCGGTATTAAATAAATTACGCGCGGTTTTCGCTCAAGGCGGAAGTGTAACGGCTGGAAACTCATCGCAAATGAGTGACGGAGCTGCATTTGTATTGATCATGAGTGAAGAAATGGTGAAAGAATTAAACTTAGAGCCAATTGCACGTTTGGTAAACTATGCTGCGGCAGGTGTAGAACCACGCATCATGGGAATTGGACCTGTAGCTGCAATTCCAAAAGTATTAAAGCAAGCAGGATTACAACAAAACGATATTGAATTAATCGAATTGAACGAAGCCTTTGCTTCTCAATCATTAGCAGTAATGCGTGAATTAGACTTAAATCAAGACATCGTAAACGTAAATGGTGGTGCTATTGCATTAGGACATCCATTAGGTTGTACAGGAGCAAAACTATCGGTGCAACTATTTGACGAAATGCGCAAGCGCGATATGAAAGGGAAATACGGAATGGTGACCATGTGCGTAGGAACTGGACAAGGCGCCGCTGGAGTTTTTGAATTCTTAAATTAGAATTGAGATATCAGTATTGAGTAGTGAGTTTCTTGCTATTCATAATTATAATAACCAAAAAGCATACAGTAGTAGTATCTCAATACTCACTACTAAATACTAAAATCTACTATAAAAAATGGAAACAATAAACAAGGACATCTTACGCGGAGGACAATTCCTAGTAAAAGAAACAAAATGTGAAGACGTATTTACTCCTGAAGATTTTTCTGAGGAGCAACAAATGATGAAAGAATCGGTAAAAGAATTTATCGATCGTGAAGTATGGCCAAATAAAGAACGGTTTGAAAAGAAAGATTACGCGCTTACAGAAGAAATCATGCGTAAAGCTGGTGAACTTGGATTTTTAGGAATCGCTGTTCCTGAAAAGTATGACGGAATGGGAATGGGATTTGTTTCTACCATGTTAGTATGTGACTATATTTCTGGAGCTACAGGATCAATTGCAACTGCTTTTGGAGCGCATACCGGAATTGGAACTATGCCAATTACTTTATACGGAACGGAAGAGCAAAAGCAAAAATATGTTCCTGCGTTAGCCGCTGGAGAAAAATTTGGAGCGTATTGTTTAACAGAACCTGGTGCAGGATCGGATGCAAACTCTGGAAAAACCAAAGCTGTTTTATCTGAAGATGGAAAACATTATTTGATTTCTGGACAGAAAATGTGGATTTCAAATGCAGGTTTTGCGGAGACATTCATCGTTTTTGCTCGTATTGAAGATGATAAAAATATCACTGGATTTATTGTTGAATTTGATAGAGAAAATCCAAACGGAATTACGTTAGGTGAAGAAGAACACAAATTAGGAATTCACTCCTCTTCTACTCGTCAAGTATTTTTCAACGAAACAAAAGTTCCTGTAGAAAACATGCTTTCTGAAAGAGGAAATGGTTTCAAAATTGCCATGAATGCTTTAAATGTTGGACGTATCAAACTAGCTGCTGCTTGTTTAGATGCTGAACGTCGTGTGATTACAGAAGCTACAAAATATGCCAACGAACGTATTCAGTTTAAAACGCCTATTGCGAACTTCGGAGCTATCAAAGCAAAATTAGCACAAATGGCAACTGCTTGTTACGTTGGAGAATCTGGAGCGTATAGAGCTGCAAAAAATATTGAAGATCGAATTGCAATTCGCGAATCGGAAGGAAACACACATCAAGAAGCTGAATTAAAAGGTGTTGAAGAATACGCTATTGAATGTTCTATCTTAAAAGTAAAAGTTTCAGAAGACGCACAGTTTATTACAGACGAAGGAATCCAAATCTTTGGAGGAATGGGATTCTCAGCAGATACACCAATGGAATCTGCTTGGAGAGATGCACGTATTTCTCGTATTTATGAAGGAACCAACGAAATCAACAGAATGTTAGCTGTGGGAATGTTGGTTAAAAAAGCTATGAAAGGACATGTTGATTTATTAGGTCCTGCTATGAAAGTAGCCGATGAATTAATGGGAATTCCTTCATTTGACATTCCAGATTACTCTGAATTATTCTCAGAAGAAAAAGAATTACTAGCAAAACTGAAAAAAGTATTCCTAATGGTAGCTGGTTCGGCTGTTCAAAAATTTGGACCTCAATTAGAAGAGCACCAACAATTATTAATGGCAGCTTCAGATATTTTGATCGAAATCTATATGGTAGAATCTTCTATTTTACGTACGGAGAAAAATGCTAAGCGTTTCGGTGAAGACTCTCAAGAAATTCAAATTGCAATGACGCGTTTAAACTTATTCAACGCTGTAGAAAAAATTACTACAAAAGCTAAAGAAGGAATTGTTTCGTTTGCAGAAGGTGATGAGCAACGTATGATGTTAATGGGATTAAAGCGTTTTACAAAATACGCAAACATGCCAAATGTTGTTGCGTTACGTAACAAAATTGCAGACAAATTAAACGCAGAAAACGAATACTGTTTCTAGTCGCAGAAAATATAAAAGATAATTCTAAATACACTATTAGGTTTTAGAATTTAGTTGTTTGTTAAAAAGCCATCTCTATCCCGAGGTGGCTTTTTTGGTGTAATGTATGGCATATTTAAAAATAAATTTACTTCATCATAAAAATTAGTACTTTTATAATTAAGTAATTACAATAAACATCCAATTCTATAGTACTGCTTTACTATGTGTAAAACCAATTTTAACCTTCAATTCTGTACTTGTGTGGACAAAACTCAACAAGAAAGAAAAACTTCTATAGATGCTGTGCAGAATTTCTACGATCAAAAAGTAGAAGAGTTTCATAATTTTATGAATACGGGCTCCAAATATATCGATAAAGAAACCTATGAAACATCTCTAAAAGCAATCGAAGATGGCACGTATGAAGAAACCATTTTATACTGGTCGCTAAAACGTTTCAAAGAAGATCGTTCTCGAGCTGTCATGGGAAGAATAATTTTTCCAAAAAATAAACTTAAAAAGGATGTTGAAGCAGATTATATTTTAGAAATGTTAAATACGATAAAAGTATTTGACTTTGATTATCATCCACAAGAAAGAGATCTGATAGAAATCCAAGAAAGTTATAAATTTAGAGGATTGGAAGAACATCCTAGAGAGTATATAGAAAACTATATGTTTTTTAAATACGAAAACGATCAATGGAATTTTGGATATTATCCTTTAGGATTTATGTTTCGTAAGTTGCAAAGCGGAAAACTAAAGAAAATATAAAACCCACTCACAACATCGGTAACCTCATCAATGACACAAGTATCAATAATGAATAGAAATTTAGTAATCATACTTTTTATATTTTTTCTGAATGAAATTAATTCCCAAGTAGTTGATAAACGTACTGGAATACAAATCTTTTATGAAGTACATGAAGATACTTTTCCTGTTAGCTGGACAACAGCAGAAATTGCTGCTAAAGGAATTTCATTGGATTCCACAGAAATTAAAAGAAGTTTAAAAATAGTCAAAGCTGCGCTCGATAAATATCCCAATAATGTCATTACTAAAAATTTAAAAAGAGTTTATATCCTGAAATCTATAGAATTCTATGGCGAAAAATTTGGAGGAACAAACTCTTCTGATACTGTATATATAGCAAATAATGGTAATGATCTAGGATATTCTGATGCGTATCTTGAAAAGTCGTTTCATCATGAATTTTCTAGTATTTTATTACGGAATTACCCATTTTATATGAAAAAAGATAGATGGATTGCTTCTAATAAAATTACCTATGGAGATGGCGGAGTTACAGCACTCAAAGAAGATAAAAGCAATCAAGATTTTAATTCCTTGCTGCATGCCAAAGGATTTTTGCATCAATATGCAACATCTAGTTTTGAGAATGATTTCAATTCTTTTGCAGAAAATCTATTCCTTCCTTCTGAAAATTTTTATGCTACCGTTGAATTGTTTCCGCAGTTAAAAAATAAGTTATGGATAATTCGTAACTTTTACGGAGCTATAGATAAAGCTTTTACAAAGAAATATTTTAGTGATCTAAATTCTAAAAATAATAAGAAACAAAACTAAAAATGAAGACCACATTTAACATATCAGAAGTATACTCTGAAGAAGAATTACCAAAAGAATTCAAACTAGAGCGATCAAGAATCATGTACATCGAAGATAAATCTACAGATATCGAAGGAAGCGCTAGAATTGGTAGAGTGTATTTTTCAAAATCAGGAAAGACACTCTATTATAGAGGTCGTAAATTTAGAAGCCTTAAAGGAAGTGGTTTTAAAGCTAATTATTTTGATGTGGATAGCGGAGACGAGTTTTGGATTTCAGGACCTAGAAAAGATCGAAATGATCGACTCTATGGCGGACAACTTGGAGTTGTAATTGATGCAGATGTAAAAGAAGACTATGTAAAACTAATACAATGAGTTTAAAACCAAATGATTTTTTCATAGGCTTACAAGACTTCTTTACGATTCTTGTGCCAGGCGGTGTATTTGTTATTTTTCTCTATTTCAATATGGATGCAGTTACTAAAGATTTGTTCAACATACTTTTCAAAGATGAAAAGTTTTATAATTTTCAATTCCCCATTCTTCTCTTTTATTCTTACATATTTGGTCATGTATTAAAAAGAATAGGAAGAATTTTGGATATAATTTATGATAAATTCTTCTCTCTAAAAGGTTCAGATTTAGTTGAAGAAATCAAAAAACACAAAAAAGAAAAATTTAAGCTTTTGTCTAATTACGAATGGGCACGGTTTACACTTTTAGAATCAAATTCTAGTTATGCAAATGAAGTAGAACGTGATATGGTTAGCTCAAAATTCTTTAGGACACTTGTGATATGTATAATCCCAATTCTTATCTTTTTTATAATTAAAGGAAAGCTTCTTGTTGATATTGGACTTATATTACTTTTAACCTTCTCGTTTTATCAATACATACATTTGAGAAAAAACTCGGTTGAAAAAACATATAAATATGCTATTTACAATATTCATCAAACTAAAGTCAAAAATAGAGAGTAATCTGTATCAACTTTAGATAGACTTAACTTTATATTTTTTTAATTTGAATGATACTTGCAATAAAATGAAGAACTCCTACAACGTCGGCAACTTAGTTTATAATGCAAGCATCTACGATGGTATGAATACCAATATGGACGATTTGCCATTTTACCAACGTTGGTTGTCAAAAAATAAAAACGCACGCATCTTAGAACTTTGCTGTGGTACGGGCAGACTCACCATTCCGCTTGCAAAAGACGGACATGATATTACGGGCGTTGATATTACCGCTTCTATGTTGGAGAAGGCGAAAGTAAAAGCTTCAGAAGCCAAAGTGAATATTGAATTCATCGAAGCAGATATGCGAACTTTTAATGTATCGCAGCAATACGATCTTATTTTTATTCCGTTTAATTCCATTCACCATTTATATACGAATGACGATTTGTTTCAAACATTAAAAGCAGTAAAGAAACATTTGAAAAAAGATGGTTTATTTATATTCGATTGTTTCAATCCAAATATTGAATTTATTGTAGAAGGCGGAAAAGAACTTAAAAAAATTACACAGTACACAACCGATGATCAAAGAGAAGTTTTGATCAAGGAAATTATGCAATATGAAGCCAACACACAGATCAATCGAATTGAATGGCACTATTTTATCAATGGAGAATTTGATTCAATTCAAAATTTAGACATGCGCATGTTTTTTCCCCAAGAATTAGATGCATATCTACAATGGAGTGGTTTTCATATTCTTGAAAAGTTTGGTTCTTTTGACGAAGGTCCATTCACAAATACTTCGGACAAACAGATATTTATTTGTCAAAACAACTAAAATAACTTTTGACTATTTAGGAAATCCACAAGTCAGCCCAAGTTTCAAAACTCATGCTAACGAAATAATCCAAATAGATTCCTGCTTACCTAGGAAATCAAATTTCTTACTGTCATAAATTAGCTCTGGTTATTCTTATATCATAAATATAATTATCAAGTTACGGAACAGCTCATTGCGAGATTATTCCAAAAGACTTAACTTTATTTCGTTTAACACGAAAATGTTTCATCATAAGACGCATCCTACATACGCAACGATCCTTATACAAACACATGATCAGCAATTACAATGAAAAAGAAAATAAAGTATTTTATCTTGATAATTATAGGAATAATAGTATTGCACGATAATGGTTTGCTTCCATTCCATCTGCAATGGTATAGTATGACATTACAAGAACACGGTTCTTTTTGTGAAATACAGGATGGAGCACTTGCTGGTAAAGAAGATATTCAATATCGATTCTTGTTCGCAAATGGGACATCGCTAGTACGTGGAGATGGAACGAGAGTAATTGAACTCAGAGAAAAAGAAGAGCTAAGCTTAGGTTTTGGCGGTTACATTCCTATTCTAAAAGATTGTAATCCTACAGTGAAATTTGAATGTTACGATGTAAAAAACAACAAGTCTCTTGGCGTAATTGGTGCTGAATACATCTGTAATGTAAAGGGATTTCTTAGTAGACCTGATTTAAAAAAAATAATATACTCAAAATACATTCAACAGATGCACTCAAAGTTAAGCACGAAAGAACAGTTTATTGATGATTTGACATATCGAGAAGGAGTAACTGCTACTAATTTTTGGGATGCACATCAAACCTTAATGCTTAGCTTAACCAAAGCAGGAGAAACCATAGCGCCAATACGAAAGATAAATCTAAAAAAAGGAATAATGCACTCCAGGGATTCTCTGCTATTCTCAACTCACTTAGGAGATACCGCACAATATAATTATGAAATACTAACCGTAGACAGAGAAAAAAAAGAGATTTCCATTAAACGTTATTCAAACAATGGAGAACTTATCATTGAAGCTTTTTTTGAAGAATTAGGAAAACCAGATATATCTAGATCTGTGTTCAAACCAATCAAAGAAGGTTGGAGAAGCTCTGCTGGATTGACATTGTCTAAATATAGAAGATCAAATGAAGTTGAGTTTACCTTTAGACAATAAACGTTAAAAAAATGCGACTCATCACCAAAAAATCTGAAATCAAAGAAATCCTCGAAAAGTCCTTCGTCATATATAATCAAAATGGTTTAGAGGGTTTTGTAAACGCAATCCATTCAGAAATTTTAGCAAACAAAGTCAAATTTCCAATATTAGAATATTGCGGAGAAACGATTTACGAAAAGCTTCCTGAAAATCAACACATTCTTTTTTGCGATCACATTCAGCAATTAAAAACAGAAGGTGGTAATGTACTCTTAGGAATCATATTGCAAAAAAGGTTAAAAAGTCACTTCAAAGAATCCATTACCAAAGCAACCGAATACATCGCAGACGCCGATATTTGGTACGTGTGTGACATTATTGGCGAGCGTGTTTTTGGATTTTCATTATTACATCAACCTCAAAAAACAATTCCAACAATCAAAAAATTATCCAATCATACAACAAATTGGGTCATTCGTTCGCTTGGAGCTGGCACACATTACGCCATCAAAAAAGGACTGGAAAAAGAACATGTACAAACAATGTTTGAAATTTTGTTATCCATGGCAAATACAAAAGACAAAGAAATTAGGCAAGGTGTAGGTTGGGCTTCAAAAACAACCGCTAAATTTCATCCAGATATTATAGAGTTGTATCAAAAAGACATTCAAAATACTGAACTCGTTGCGAATTGGTTTCGTAAAAAAATCGAGATTGGTTTGAATCGGAATAACTATGTCAAGAAGAATTAAAATCATTCCACTAATATTTCCACACGAGCTCGAGTTTCCAAACTCGTTCTCAAAAACAAGCTAAAAGTATCATTACTTAGGTAAGTGTTCTTGTAAAAAAAGTCAAATGTTTCATATATAATTTGTATTTGCTAAATTAGGTGCAAAACGTATAACTAACCTTAGACAAACCCATAACTAACATATTAAAATGCCAATAATATTCAACATATATGCCTTATTTCAAGCTATCATTGGAGTCGCATTATTAGGTCTAATTCAATTAGTACTTCCTTTATTTGGTTACAATTATGATCTGATTGGTGGGACAAAAGAAGCCTTTATATCGTTACAAATTTTAGCATTAATTGCGGCTTATTTAGATGCAAAAGGAATGAAAGGAAGTTTGTTCTTTCTGCCTACTTGGTTAACATTGATAATCGGTTCTATTTTTGTATTCTATATAACGTATGATAGCGACACATTTCAAAAAAATCAATTCATCCTATACATGTCCTCCATTGCAATTGTTGCAATCTACGTAAAGCTTAACCAGAGAGAATTGCGAAAGAAATGGAAGAAAAGAAAGCATACCTTAGAAATGTTACAATTAAAAATCAAATCGAACAGTATCACTCAAGTTGAATATTGGAAAATTGCATCTCATCTTTTATATAATCCGTCATTCTTTTTCCTATACTTAAATCCATTGTGGACTAAAATTTATCCAAATACAATTACAGCAGACGAATTTTTACAATATTATAAAGAGTTTATAAATACAATTGATATTGACACTATAAAAAATAAAAGATACAATAAATGGACTCGTAGTTTAAAAGAATCGTTAAACAAACCTGGAACCTATAGCGAATATAAGCATCTAACTTTTAGTTTTTCCAGACTAGCAAACACAATAGATCATATGAATAGCAACCTTAGTTAATACCTTTTTAAATAAGATGCTGAATCACATTTCGACGCTGCTCAATGTTCGTTTAGCGTGCCGAAAAGATCTTACTACTACAAAAACACAAGCTAAAAAAATTCGTGAATTCGTGACCAAAAACTTTTCAATACTCACTACTAAATCAAAAAACGAAATTCATTTAAATGCACATTTACAAACACTTAATAATAAGCATTTTACATCATTTTCAAACAACTACAGTTCCTTTCTCAAAAAACCTACGGAGGTTTTACTAAAAACCTCCGCTGCTTTTGGTCATTTCCTCCGCTACTTTTACCCAAAACCTCAGCAGGTTTTTTAAATATCATTTTTGGGATAAAAATTTGGTTGATTTTTAAAGTTGTTTGAGCAAACAAAATAAGTTTTTCTGTTTTTACGAGAAAACCACATTGCAAGTAAATAATCTTTGTTTTACATTTATAGAAAATAATTGGAAGTTGTTTTACAATGAGTTCCTGTTATTTTCCAAATTTAGTATGATAAGAGGAATTCCTTATATACATACGTTGTGCTTCATTAAAAAAAAATAATAAATGGATAGAATTGTTGATTTTTTTGATATGTTTTTTAAGGCTGAGGTTGAAGTCTTAGAGGCTTATAAATTACCCGATCTTGATGCCTATAATTCAAAGGTAGATTTGTTAGGGAAATATTTAGTGCCAGAGTTAAAAAATTCATTTGGAGCTAAGATGAATAGTTTAATGGATGAAGAGTTTTATGAAAGAGTTAAAAATTACCCAAAGACTAATGAAAGGCATCTATTTCGAATAGATGAGTATAGAAATAGTATTGATAAGACAGTTTTTCTCTGCATGATTTCCGAACCAGATGCAAGTAAATCTTGGAAAGAATTAGATTTATTGTTGGTTATAGAAATAGAAAATAACGACTTTAAGATTGTAACAAAGTTCTTTTTAACGAATTCACACGAATTGGGGCATCCTGTGTGGAATTCTGGAGGAGGAAAAAAAGATTACGAAAAAATAGTAAATGGAGAGTATTTGCTTAATGAAAAGAGTTTAGGTAAGTGTATTTCTACTAAAAGATTAATGGAACCTATCGATGATGAGGTTAGTATGATTATTTATAATAATGATGAAATTTAGCAGCCAATTGCAATAAAAAACGAAAGCACAACACTATATAAACGGCATTAAAACGACCGTTTATGCTAAACGTTGCCAGTAATTTGAGAAACCCGTTAACTCAATGAATACTAGCTCACACTCATTCTAACTTTCATAAATAAATCATCTGAATTATATTGGGCTTAAATTATAAAAAGTGACTTTAAGAAAAATAACTCTTCTATTTTGTTTATGTCTGATTTTTGGATGTTCAAGGAAACTCGTTCCTGTTGATATCTATATTAACCTCGAAAAAAAGGATGACAAAACCAAATATGGAAATTTAAACATTGTTTTAAAAAATTCTGATAATAATAAGATTATTAGCCGGTTAAATACATCAAAAGATTTTAAAAAAGCAGAAATTGTAAAATTCAAGAAAGTTAAAATTTATTTGAATATAAACTACGGAAATAGAAATTGTGGATTTGAAAAAACAATTAATCAAAAAGGGAAATTAAAATATGAATTATACGATAATGGCAAAAAAAAATTCATCGACTTGTACTTTCTCAAAAACAAGTTCAAATATCAAGAACTTGTTCATTTGCATCTAAATGACCAAATCAATTTCCAACAAGGAATTCATTTAAAAGACTGGATTTCTAATAAAAATACAAATGTTATTTTCTCTTCTGGAGAATTATTTGATTTGAGTAATATAAATCAAAACTCAAAAGAATTAACATTTAGAGACTTTTCAATTGCAATAGATAAAGACGAATTAAGAACTCTATGGTTTATCAACAAAAAAGAAAGTGGATTTCTAGAGAGAAGAAAACAATACGCAAAAACTTTGATTAATGAACAAAATGGAACAACTACTATAAATTTTGAGAATTTAAAATTCTATATTGAAAATTCAGAAAACTTTAAATTACGAAAGTTGTTTCAAATCAGAACTGAAGGAAAAGAAATTATTGAATTTGAATAAAAACAACTGGCAACATCGTATGAAATTAATTGCTAGTACAAGCCCATTTACAAAAGTCCTCGCGGAATTTCTATTTGTGATTTATTTGCTAACTTTAGTGCTTAAACCACGCAACTAATCTTATACAAACACGTTGCACACCATTTAAGAAAACCTAACTAAGTACAATTAGTAACAACCAAATTAAAAAACAAAATGGAACATATTATAGATTGTCCTGCATGTAAAAATGGAAAAATCAAATTTGATTTTTCAAATCTTGTAACGGGCAAAAGCTTCAGCTGTTCTGAACCAACATGTAATACAAGTGTTAGGTTACCAGAAGATAGTCGAGACCCAGTTAAATCTGCACATGAAGAGTTAAAGAAATTACGCTGACAAAAATGTTTAATTAGAAAAAGGGCTGCTCAAAAATGAGTTGATAAATTCTCAAGAAATATTCCAATAACATTATCATAGAGCAATTCTTATTAATTAGTATAAACATAACAAGTTTTATAGCAAAATATGTATTCGATGACAAGTATTAAAAGAATGATTAACAATTGGTAGTCGATTACTTAATTTATCACGAAAGACAAAACGGTGTATAATTTATGGTTTGTACTCGCGCCTACTTACGAAAATCCTCGTGGATTTTCTATTCGGTTTGTATTTGCTAAATTAGTTGCTGAAATACGCAATGAAATCATACACAAACACGTTAGGGTACATTTAAGATGAACGATATTGACTTATTACATAATTGGTGTTTTGGCTGTGAAAATCATAGAAAATCCCTAAATGGACCAATTTGTGAAATCACAGAGAAAAGACCTGACTTTATAAGTACTTGCACTCAATATGTCGGAAATAATAAGAAGCTAATAAAAAGTCAACAAAAACTGATTGAGATTAATCTTAAAGACGATAGATACTTTGAGAAAATTAGACCAACCTTATTAACTAAAGAGCAGAAAAAATTGCCGAATGAATTAATCTTGAGAAATAAAAAATTCGATTTTAATTTTGTTTATCTGTTCCTTTTAGATTTCTTCGGAGCTTATTTTTTCAATTATTTTATAAATGACACGCTGGACATTCTGAATGTTGAATTCTTAAAGATATTTGGTTTTCTGACAATCTTTTCAATTCCAATTTTTGGAATTTTGCTTGCTAAAATGGCTGACCAAACCGAAAAGATAGCTCTATCTAAAAATGGATTAAAAATTGAAAACAAAGACTTAATAAGTTGGAATAATACTTTTACTTATATTTTGACTAAATATGCGAATACTGATAGAGAAAGTTCTTGGATGAGAAATGAGTTTTTAGTTGTAAAAAAGCCATTTGAAAAAGAAATTATAGTATCTATTGATAGTTTAGAAAAAAAGCCATCTGAATTGAGTAATTTAATAGAAAACTATAAAAAAAACGTACCCTAAAACCGTGTATAATTAATTGCTTAAACCACGCAACTAACCATACACAAACACGTTACCACGCATTAGAAAAAACAAATGAGAGGAGAAATACAATCAGAATTAAGACAACATTTAGACAATAACGAAACTTTACTTTGGACAGGTCAACCGAAAAAAGGAATCGTATTTAGAACTGCCGATATTTTTCTAATTCCTTTCAGTATTTTGTGGTGCGGATTTGCGATTTTTTGGGTAATTATGGCTTCACAAGATGGTGGATTATTTGCATTATTCGGAATTCCGTTTGTTATTGTCGGATTAGTATTTGTATTCGGAAGGTTTATAATTGACTCAAAACAACGAGAAAATACTTATTACGGATTAACAGAGGATAGAATAATTATAAAGAGTGGAATATTTTCTAAAAATGTAAAATCTTTAAATATTAGGACTTTATCTGATATCCAATACAATGAGAAAAATGATGGAAGCGGAACTATTTCAATCGGACCTAAAAACCCTATGATGATATGGGGAAATGGAATGAATTGGTGGCCTGGAATGAAAGTCAACCCGCAACTCGATTTGATATCTAATGTTAGAAAGGTTTATAATCAAATAATAGAAATACAAAAAAAATAACGTCTGATAACACGCCGTATAAAACATAGCTAATAAGTACTTAACCGAAAGGTTTATGTATATCTGGAAAGTCTGCCAAATTTTTAATTTGGCTTTTAAGAATGAATAAATTAAAAACAAAATACAACGTTTTGGCTCAGTGCAAACTCGAAAGTTTATCGTTTTCTACTGCTCTACTTGCCATATACTAAACGTTACCAAACATATTGACAAAAGAAGGAATATAAAACTACTAATACTGACAATCGTATTGCTAGGTGCTGTCTTTGCTCAATAAATACAAGTACTTAATTGCAAATTAAAATGATGGAAATAAACAAAGTAAGCACAATAAAATTACCGATACTAGACGGCATTGAAGTTAAATCTGCAACGTTTATTGATAAAAAATTCCCTTTTCATTTCCATCAATGTTGGAGTATGGTTTTTATCGAATACGGAAGCGAAAACATAGCGTTTAACAATTCGGAGTTTTTGGTTAGCAAAAATGCTTTGCAATTAATTCCCCCTTACTCAATTCATAAAAACTGGAGCAATACAAATAGTGCTTGGACTTACAAAGCCCTCTATATTAGTGATGATGTAATCAAAAGTGTTTCAAAAAAAATAAATACCGATTATTCTCACCTAGCAAGCTTTCCCTATTTTCTATCCTACTGTAGCAGTGATTTTGAAATAAATGAAGCATCGGTTTTTAAGGTTCTTGAAAATCTTTTTTTGGATACTTTGAATGATGTAAAACAATCTTATTTTCAAAAAAATGCTGATGAACCTTTTGATGATATTCTAAATTATTTGTCTTTAAATTATAACCAATCAATCACTTTAGAAACGCTACAAAAAAAGTTTAAAGTGAATAAATTTAAACTACAAAAAAGCTTTAAAAAGAGTATTGGTTTAACACCTTTGGAATATCTAACTACTATTAGAATAGAAAATTCAAAAAAGTTTTTTTATACGGATGTCCCTTTGGTAGAAATTGCCCTTGAATCAGGGTTTTATGACCAAAGTCATTTTACGCATAGCTTCAAAAAATACGTTGGAGTAACTCCTGGCGATTATAAAAAGAATAGCAAGATTTTACAAGACTTGTAGTTCTTTCAAGAAGTACATTTGTTTTCTTAATTAACACAATGAGAAGTCAACACATTTATAATAAAGGAAGAAAACATGAAAACAACAAAGTTATTAATATTGACATTTGCTTTATCGCTAAACATAGTCTTTGCTCAAGAAAATAAAGAAAACGACAAATCCAAACCAACACCCTATACGATTGCTTATAGCAGTGGCGGAATTATTGTGGCCACCAATGAGGGTAAAACAAAAATTACTGAGAATGCAGGATATGCTGCCTGGTCTCCAGATGGAAAACGCATTGCTTTTTATGGAAAGTACGATGAAAAAAAAACATGGTCTATTCATACAATAAACAGCGATGGTACAAATAGAAAACGCTTAACTCATGAAAAAAATAAATGGGATAGCGCACCAACGTGGTCACCTGATGGAAAAAAAATTGCTTACGCAAGAGAATATACAGATTCGACAGGAGTTTTTCAGGCAGAAATTTGGATTATGAATGCTGACGGTAGTAATCAAACTCAAATAAAGTCACTCAAAGGTACTGCTCCTTGTTTTACTCGGGATGGAAGAATTGTCTATAATTCAGAATACAAAGATAAAAAGAGTGAGATAAGTATCGCAAACGTTGATGGTAGCAACATTGTTCATTTAACAAATAACGATGCTGAAGAATGGAACCCAGAGGTTTCACCAGATGCTACGAAAATCGCTTTTATGTCTAATAGAGACGGAATATATCAAATTTATACAATGAATATCGATGGGTCTAATCAAAAACGGTTGACTCATAGTACTGTTGAAGATTGGCATCCATCATGGTCACCTGATGGCTCTAAAGTAATATTTGTAAGACTAGGTGAAAGATGGGATATCTACACGATAAACAGTGATGGCTCTTCAGAAAAGAAAATTATAGAAGGTGGAACAAAACCAGCTTGGTTAAAATAGCTAACTAAACAGATCCCAAGAGTTGATAAATTATGAAACAAATAAATCGGATAATAAATATACTCACGTTTGGTAACAGTGTATAGAAATAACAGCAGTTTAATCGCTAAAACGAAAAAGAATTTTATAAATAAGACGTCAATAATAAACGAAATAGTACGTATCTAAAAATTCGTTACTATTTTTATACGAAATGTTCACAGAAACTATAACAAATTAAGTAATGAGAAATAACATAATTAAACTTTCTGCACTGATACTTATAATACTTCTAAATGCATGCAAAACTGATAAATCAAATACAAAAGTTGAGGATTCTTCAACCAAAGAAAATTTTTATTTTGGTCAAAAGCCACCTAGTTTAATGCCTGAAGTTTTTGCTCCTGGTATTATTTCAGTCAATGGAAGGAATGAATCGAATATTTCGTTTTCTCCTGATTTAGAAGAAGTCTATTTTACGGTGAATGAAAAAGAAGGAGATGTATCTATCTTTTTCTCAAAACTTAAGGACAATACATGGACGCCCGCTAAAAAAGCAAATTTCACCAATGGAAGAAAAAAAGAGGAATTATATCCATTCGTTAGCTTTGATAACAAAAGAATTTATTTCACGGCTTTGGATTCTATTTTTTCGGATGAGAAAATATGGTATGTAAACCGTTTAGAAGATTCTTGGAGTGATGCTATACAACTTGATTCACCTCTAAATGAGGATCTAGTTTTTTATATAAATCAAGCTAAAAACGGAGATCTTTTTTATACAAATATTTCAAAAAGAAAAATGTACTATGCCCAGAATAAAAATGGAAATTTTCCCGAGGCACAAGAAGTTGATATTGAATTTGGTCATCATGGGTTTATATCTCCATCTCAAGACTATTTGCTAGTATATTCTCAAAACAAAGAAAGTGAAGAAAGAAAAGATTTTGATATTTATGTCTGTTTTAAGGAAAAAGACGAAACATGGACAAAACCTATTCATCTTGGAAATGAAGTGAATTCTAATCTTAACGAAGGATGTCCAAGTATCACACCAGATGGAAAATATTTGTTTTTTACTAGATCTGAAAACGAAGAAGGATTATCAAACTTGTATTGGGTAAGCTCGGAGGTTATAGAAAAACGAAGACCAACAACGCATTAACACAAATTTCAAAGTCATGCCATAAACAAACTAAAAACATTCGTGAATTCGTGACCAAAAACCTTTAAAATAAAATACTGAATCAAGTTCAGCATAACAAAACTTCTCAATACTCACTACTAACACCTCAATACTACACCAAAAACCGTACTTTTGCTCAAATTCATCGCAAAGCAGAAAAATTGATCAAATTACCAGAAATATCCACCAACAAAATTGCTATAAAACTGAAACCTTCAGCGGAAACTTTAGTCAAAAAAGGACATCCGTGGGTTTTTGACAATAGTATCGTCAAGCAAAACAAAGAAGGGAAATCTGGTGATTTAGCCATTATTTTTGACAACCGAAGGAATAAGTTTCTGGCTTGCGGATTTTACGATCCCAACTCTCCAATTCGCATCAAAATATTACAAGCCAACAAACCTGCGAATATCAATGCAGCATGGTTTGCTGACAAAGTGCAAGAAGCGTACAACAAAAGAATACCGCTTTTACAAACTGATACAAACAGTTACCGACTGATTTACGGCGAAAATGATAACTTACCTTCATTGGTTGCCGATGTCTATGATAATGTGCTTGTTGTAAAGTTATACGCTTCGTATTGGTTTTATTACCTAAAGGATATTTTGCCTGAATTGATCAAAACTAGCAAAGCAACAACGACTGTATTGCGACTCAGTAGAAATGTGCAAAAAGAAAAGAATGCATTTGAATTTACTGACGGACAAATTTTAGATGGAGAACTCGCAAATGAAGTCATCATCTTTAAAGAACACGGCGTTAATTTCTCTGCAAACGTCATTCACGGACACAAAACTGGCTATTTTTTAGATCATAGAAATAACAGAAAAAAGGTAGGCGAACTTTCTAAAAACAAAACTGTCTTAGATGTATTCTCTTATGCTGGCGGATTCTCTGTACATGCTTTGGTTGGTGGCGCTAAAGAAGTGACAAGTTTGGATATTAGTGCTCCGGCTTTGGAAATTGCCAAAAGTAACGCCAAACTCAATCCATACACAGGAACACATAAAATCATTGTAGGCGATGCCTTTGACGAATTAAGTAAACTAGCACGTGTCAACACGAAATTTGACATTGTGGTCATTGATCCACCATCGTTTGCCAAAAGCGCTGCAGAAGTAGACAAAGCCATGGCGAGTTATAAAAAACTCACACAATTGGGCTTACAATTGGTCAAACGAAAAGGAAAACTTGTATTGGCTTCTTGTAGTTCTAGAGTTACTGCTGAAATCTTTTTTGATTTGGTAGAAGAAACATTGCACAAAAACAACGCTAACTATAGCATTCTTCAAAAAACACTGCACGATATTGATCATCCAATTGGCTTTAAAGAAGGTGCGTATTTGAAGTGTGTGTATGTGCAGATACATTAACTAATTTTCAATCTTATATAAAATCTGATGATTATAATTTATAACAATCGTGGAATCTTAATACCGATCTTTTTAGTAATTCCATGTTTTGGAATTTTTATAATTGCTGCATCACTAAGAAGTTATTATGCAGAAAATATCTCATCAGAAGTTGTTTTTCAAATCTCAATAGGTATTGGACTTCTAATTTCTTTTATATGGACATATTTGACGAGTTATGATTACATAGAAGTTCATGGTGAAAAACAAAGAATCGAAATGAACCATCATTTATTTTTTATATCCAATAGATTATGGAGTTATATAATGTTGGTTGCTGGAGTTTTGACAATAATTAGTGGGCTATTAGAATTTTTCGTCAATACAAAATAAGTTATAACTACTATTAATTTATCATCAAGCATTCATCCCAATTAGAATCATAATCAGCTAAATAATCTAATATAACTAGTCCAATTCCAGAAATTCCCTCTAAAAAGGGAAGAGCGTTCATTACATTAGAGTTGTGGCCTTCGTTTGCCAAAAGTGCTGCGGAAGTAGACAAAGTCATGGCGAGTTACAAAAAACTCACACAATTGGGCTTACAATTAGTAAAACGAAAAGGAACACTTGTATTGGCTTCTTGTAGTTCTAGAGTTACCGCTGAAATCTTTTTTGATTTGGTAGAAGAAACATTGCACAGAAACAACGCTAACTATAGCATTCTTCAAAAAACACTGCACGATATTGATCATCCAATTGGTTTTAAAGAAGGTGCGTATTTGAAGTGTGTGTATATTGAAATTCAATAACATACAACATCATAGAATATACATCTTATGTTAAATACTTAAAATACTTGTAGGATTATTAGTATATTTAAGATTAATGATTATCCCATATAAACATTTTAGTATGAAAACTTTTAATAGTATACTTATTTTAATAGTACTCACAATTATTGGGTGTAAACAGCAAGACACTTCCCATCAAGATATTTATGATTTTATGCAAATTGTAATTAAAGAGCAAAAGCTAGATAAAAATTATGCCATCAGAATCACTCCAGAATCTGGGTTTAATCAAGTAGAAGCAGATAGTGTAACACTCGATAAGTTAATTTTAAAAATTCAAAATAAAGGGCAAAAAAAAGAACTAACAAAAGAGTCTCCTAACCAAACTGTACTTTATATTGAACCATTTAATCTCATTGATCATCTTGATAAATTTACCGAAGAAGATATTTCAGAAATAAAACAGCAAAAAAGTAAATTGGATGATTTCCAATGGGACAATTCCAAGCTAGGCTTTAATCAAGAAAATAAAGATAATTGGTATGTTTTTTCTATTCCTTTATTTTCAAAAGATAGAACAAAAGCCGTAATGATGATCAGAGATTTGTGTCCTGGATTGTGTGGAAATGGAAAGACCATTGTTTTTACCAAAACGAAAGGTAAATGGATTTCCTCCATAGGAAATTTTTGGCTTCATTAAAAATAGATTTCTGCTTACGCAAGAATGACAGAATTGATTATCTTCATTCCATGAAAAAACTGTTACTCACTTCGCTTCTACTCTTCGCTAATTCTATAATGCTAGCACAAACTTTTGTGTACAATGGAAATTCAAATTTTACGAATGATATTATTTGTACGGTGGAAGATGGAAAAGTGTATGATGGCAATTCAAACTTCAGACTCGATATTATAGTAAACATAAAAGATTCCAAGATTTACAAAGGAAATTTCACCTTTATCAAAGATATTATTGCCAATATTAGAGATGGAAAAGTGTACCGAGGAAATTCTTTTTTTCAAGGCGATATTCTCTTCAATATTCAAGACAATGTAATTTACAACGGAAACTCCATTTCGTCTTTTGATATTATTGCCACGATTGAAGATGGTAAAGTATACAAAGGACGATCCAATTTTAGAGGCGATATTCTATTCAACTTTGATGGCGAACTTAGCTTAGAAGAATTTGTCGCAGTTTGGTTTGTAGTCCATCAATAAGCCGTAACTTTGTTGATACACAACGTTTTGAAATCGCATGAGACTTATTTTAATTCCAGGATTGGGATACGACGATCGTATTTTTCACAATCTGAATTTAACAGAATATACAATTGAATACCTAAACTGGATTGAACCGCTTAAAAACGAGCATATTCACGACTATTCACAACGTTTATTTGCTACAATTCCTAAGACTTCTGAAAAAACTATTCTGATTGGACATTCGCTTGGCGGAGTTGTCTCTCAGGAAATTGCAAGCACGCAATCCATTGAAAAAATCATCCTAATTTCAAGCATTATCTCAAGAAAAGAAATACCACTTTCCTTCAAAATTGCCAAACCATTACGATTAGATCTATTTTTCACCAAAGGAATCTGCACGAAATCTATCAAGTTCTGGGGCAAAAGTCACGGTTTCAATGCAGAAACAACACAACTATTTAAAAGTATGATTGGCAAACAAACCAATTCGTACTTACAATGGGCATTGCGCGCTTTATCTTCTTGGTCTGCACCCAAAGTTCCTGCAACTACTAAAATCATTCGGATTCATGGAACCAACGACAAAACCTTGCCGTACAAACTCGTCAGCAAACCTGATTTTATCATTGAAAAGGGAAGTCATATTTGTGTTATCAACGAAGCGGAAAAGATTGCGGAATTCATTAAAAATAATATCTAAAACAAAAACTACTTTCATTTTTTAGTATTTTCGTTACAAAGTCTGTATCGTGAAATATATTTCCATCAACCTCTACAAAAAGATGATCCATCATGCGCTAGCAGAAGGATTACATACAGACGAATTCCAAAGTTTACAAACACCAATAGAAGCCATTCCCAACATCAACGCCGTTCCTGCCGATCACTTTTTTGAATTGCATGAATTTTTAGATGAAAAACTAGGTGCAGGTTTTTCAGTACGTGTAGGACAAGAAATGAAAATTGAAGATTATGGTGTTTTAGGTTTGGCATGGAGAACCTGTTCTTGGGCTGGCGAAATATTTGACCGAAGCGAACGCTATTTCAAATTGCTATCAGACACGTATGTATTTAAGGTTGAAAAAGGCAACGAAATTTCCAAAGTATACTTATATAGAGATGCGCATCGCCGCGGATTGGAATTGTCAAACGAAGCCACCTTTTCTGCAACGGTCGTAGTATTGCAGGCCATGTGTGAAAAAGCTATTTTCCCAGTTTCAGTAGCATTCAAGCATGATCCGCCAAAGAAATTAGACGATTATCACAAAGCGTTTCGATGTCCCATACTGTTCAATCAATCGCACAATATCATTGCGTATAAAACTGAAGATTTAAACCTACGTACTGCCAAAGCCGATATCAGTATCAATAAGTTTTTGGTAGAACGTGTGGAAGAAGAAACCAAAGGCATTGAAATCAACACCAATAAACTCATTACGGATATACAACAATTGATTGAAGATGCCTTGCCTAGCGGAATTCCGAGTGTGGCACAATTGGCTGAAATTCTTGGAATGAGTGCACGTACTTTTACAAGGAGACTTTCCGAACATGGTGTCACTTTTCGCGATTTAATTCAACAGAAACAAGAAGAACGTGCAAAAATATTGTTGAAACAAGTAACTGTAAATATGGCACAAATTGCCTTTGAAACTGGCTTTTCTGAACAAAGTGCTTTCAATCGTGCTTTTAAACGTTGGACAGGAAAAACGCCTATTGAATTCCGTAAATCCTAAGAAAATCAATGCTTTGGCGCAAACTGTCAAAACATTGGCGTAAACGGTCAATCTTCCCTTCACTCCTTTTCTGAATTTTGTCTCATCAAACAAAAACAATCAGTTATGGGACTTATAAACATCATTTTAATTTCAATCATTTCGAAGCTTATATTGCTATTCGCTTCCGCGGAAATGAACTCAGATGCTGTTGCCGTCAAGCAAGAAACGATCACGCTAGAAGTGCATTCAACAGCAACAGAAAAAAGCGAACTATTCACTTGGACTACTTTCAAAAACAACTAATCGATGACACTTAAATTAACAATAATCACAATTGCAACATTGCTCACTGGACTTTCCGCAGGATTGTGTTTTACATGGACAAATGCCGTCACCACAGGAATTGGTAGATTGGACAACTTGGGCTATTTACAAGCTTTTCAGCAAATGAATCGCGCCATTATCAATCCGACGTTTATACTGGTCTTTTTCGGTCCATTCGTAGCACAAATGGGAAGCATATTTTTATTGAAAAATACCTCAACTACGATCATTTCCTTACTTGTAGTGGCAACTCTGCTCTACTTTTTCGGACTGGTATTGGTGACCATTTTTGGAAATGTTCCGTTAAATGAAATCTTAGACAAAACCAAGTTGGCAGAAGCTTCTGTGAGTGATTTACAAACAGTGCGCAATCAGTTTGAAGTCAAATGGAATCGATTGCATCTCATCAGAACTATTACAAGTGTTCTTTCTTTTGGACTCTTGCTCATCACGCTTATCAAAGTATCACAATATAAATTTTAAATACAGTAAACATTATGAAATCAAATATTTTAGTACTTGGTGGCACAGGAAAAACTGGTCGCCGTATTGCTCACATTTTACAAAATCAAGGTCACAACGTACGTATCGGTTCCAGAAATGGCAATCCAGCATTCAATTGGAATGATCCAAAAACCTATGCAGATGCGCTAAAAGGAATGGATTGTGCTTATATTTCTTATCATCCAGATTTGGCAATTCCGGGTGCCAAAGAAGCCATTCAAACACTTACAGAAACGGCATTAAAACAAGGATTAGAAAAAGTAGTTTTACTTTCTGGGAAAGGTGAAAAAGAAGCAGAAGCTTGCGAAGAAATTGTGGCTAACTCAGGCTTAAACTATACTGTTGTAAGAGCATCTTGGTTCAATCAAAACTTTAGCGAAAGTGTATTTTTAGATGCAGTCTTAGCAGGTCATCTTGCTTTACCGATGGCAGCTGCAAAAATTCCGTTTGTAGATGCAGATGATATTGCAGAAGTTGCAGTAAAAGCATTGATCGATGATTCGCTCAACGGACAAATCATTACCGTTACAGGTCCTGAAAAGATAACCTTCGAGGAAGCAGTACAAACCATTGCCAAAGCAACTAATAGAACCATCAACTTTCAAGAAATTTCACTCAATGATTATTTAGAAGGTATGAAAAACGCGGGTGTTCCGGAAGATTTTGTATGGCTTTTAGGCTATTTATTTGAAGTCGTAATTGCAAATACAGACAATCAAATGGTTTCTCATGACATTGAAAAAGTTTTAGGAAGAAAAGCAACCAGTTTTACAGAGTTTGCTACAAAAACTGCAGCTACTGGCATTTGGAATCAATCCATACCACAGACGTTGTAGAAATCAACCATCAATCAAAAAACAATCAATGAAAGCTATCTCTTTATGAGGTAGCTTTTTTATAATTTATAACGTATAACCACTTCATCATCGTTACGTAATAATACGTGTTTTTCAAAATTTGATTCTACTGAAACTGCATAAGCTAAATCTTTGATATACATTTGTCTAGATCAAAATTCAGAAAACTAATCACCATGAAAAACACACAAAAAAAACCAAACATTCTTATTCTAATTACCGATCAACAACGAACCATACAGCACTTCCCTGATGGTTGGGCTGAAGAGCATTTGCCTTGGACAACACATTTGAAAAAGACAGGTGTTACGTTTACAAATAATATGTGTAGTTCTACGGCATGTTCTCCGAGTAGATCCACCATTTTTTCTGGAACTTATCCCACGGTCAATGGTGTGCTTAAAGTAAATGACACCATTAATATGAGTCGTACCTTACCTATGGGCGGTTCTATTGCTACTTTAGGGCAAATAATGACTGATTCAGGCTATCAAATGGTCTACAAAGGAAAATGGCACTTAGATGCTTCATTTGCTAATTTTAGTTATATGCGTCCTTCGGATATGGATCGTATGATGATTGAAGATGATGCTATGGAAAATCATTATGCGTTTCCAGGATGGACTTCTCCAGATTTGGGAACATGCGAAACGAATATTACGGAAAGAGGACAACAACCGCCTGATGAAAATAGTCCTTTAAATTCCCTCGGAGGCGGAACTGCAGCTAATGATAATAGAATTGTAAATGGACCTATGTTTTTGGACAGTCAAGAATCGGCAGTAGATTTTATTAAAAACTATGATCCAAATGCAGAAAAACCATTTTGTTTGGTCGTTTCGTTAGCAAATCCGCATGATATTTGGGTATATCCATATACACCAATTAGTGCAGGTTATACGGACAAAGCATGGTTAGGAAAGGCATATGATGATTTTAAATTGCCTGAGAGTTATTTCAGCTCCTTAAAAAACAAACCAAATGCTCAAAAAGAATTTCTAGCAGGTTTTCAAGGAGGAAAGTTAGACAGTGATGAAGAAGCCTTAGATTATTTAAAATTCTATGCGTATTTACAAACGCTTATCGATGATTTAACTGGAGATATTATCAATGCAATGCGATCCAATATACATGTTGGAAAACAGTTAGAGCAAAACACATATGTGATTCGTTTGTCAGATCATGGAGAAATGGCAATGTCGCAAGGCGGATTACGTCAAAAAGAAAATACCATTTACAAAGAAACCATTAATGTTCCTATGATATTTTCCAATCCAAATTTGCCACAGAATATCGTTAAAGATGATTTGGTTTCTCTCATCGATTTAATGCCAACAATTATAGATATTACGGGCGCTAAGGTTGCTGATAAATATGTATTGCAAGGAAAAAGTTATGCCAACGCAGTATTAAAAGGAGAATCTAACGGTAAAGAGTATAACTATTTTGCTACGGATGATTGTTCTATCTCACAATATACCTGCATTCGAGGATTGATCAACAAAAAATATAAATATGCAGTGTATTATGCTGCTGATTACGGAAGTCAAAATTATGGTGTGATCAATTATAATGGTGAAATCTCATTAAATGATGATGGTACAGCTTCAGAAGAAATTCAATATGAATTGTATGACTATAGCACTCATGAAGGAGAAATAGAAGTTGAAAATCTTTTAGCAGATCCTGATAGTGTAGAAGATTCTTTATTAAAAACTTGGAAAGAACTACATGCCATTCTTACTGCTCACATGGAAGAAACGTATACACGACCAAATAATTGGAATTTAGCAGATGTACCAAGTGTAGAAACAGCATAGTGCCTATCAATTATAGAAAAGCTATCTCTTTATGAGGTAGCTTTTTTTTATTATAATCTTTATCTTATATTTAAAAAACTAACTCACTAAAATACTGATATATGTTAACATTTTCTACATTGATTACTTTACTATTAACTATTCTTTATTCTGCGGCTTTATTCTTCTTTGGAAAAGTACTTAGTGATAGCGAACAATTAAGGAGTTTCTTGGGCGTAAAATCGAAAGGTGAAAATTCAGGTGACTTTTCGAACACTACCGATTATGTCGAGAAAATTGGAAATATCTTGATGATTATTGCTGTTATTGGTGCTTTTTATTCAGTAATTACGACATTATTGCTTTTTGCTTAATACCTTAAAGTCATACATTCCAAATATTGGTTTTTAAAAATCTGTAGATTATTCCATTAGAATCTATCTGAGTCCTTTTTATTCAAAAAACAAAAACGCTATCGAAAATTCACTTCTATAGCGGCACGTACTAATACCTGTTTTTGCTTGATTTGGATTGCTTCTCATTGTATTTACATAATCTTTGTTTTACATTTATAAACCATATTATCTAACCTTATTAATCAAGAAACCATGAACAAACCCTTTGATCGTGTGATTACTGTAATGTTTGAGAATCAATACCGTAGTTATGTAATTCAAAATCCATTTCTTAAAAAATTAGCCGCTGCTGGTGCAGATATGACCAATTATTTTGGCGCTTTTCATCCGTCGCAAACAAATTACTTAGCATCTTTTGCTGGTGAAATTTGCGGAGTTACCAATGATACGCCTCCAGCTGCTCCGCTCATGCAAGAAACGTTAGTAGACATCTTAGAAGCTAAAAATGTGAGTTGGAAAGCGTATATGGAAGCATATCCTAATGAACCTTGGAATCCTGCTTGGGCAAATCCAAACTATGATGAAAAATTACAACCAGTTACACAATTTCCACCTGCTGGCGACAATGCAAATCTTTCTAGATATTTTCGTAAACACAATGCTTTTGCTTCGTTTCATAACGTACAGAAAGATGAAGATAGATGGAAAAAAATTGTCAGCGAAAATGAATTTTGGCAAGATGTAGCGAATGATGATTTACCAGAATACAGTTGGTTTACTCCCGATATTTGGAATGACGGACATTATTTATACAACACACATATTGACACCAATCCGCGTACGCAATTAGTACCGCAATTATCTGCTTGGTTAGAACATGTATTTTTGGGAGATATTGAAACTTCAAATCTTCAAGATAGTGCTGCTACTGGACTTAAAAATGTTGGATTGAATCTAGATGTCGATTTATTACTGACCGATCCTGAAAAAGCTTGGGAACAATCCAACATTCCAAAAGGAACCTTGCTTGTAGTTACTTTTGATGAAGCCGATTATGACGCTGACGGTTATGATACCAATTACGATGGTCCAAATCAAATTTATACGGTATTATTGGGCGATATGATCAAACCCGGAACTTCTATTGAAACACCTTACAATCATTACAACCTCATCAGAACGGTTCAAGAAAACTTTCAATTAGATTCTTTACATAAAAACGATTACAAAGCAAACTGGTTTCGCTTTCTTTGGGATGAATCATTTGCTTGGAACGAAGCGACTGACACAAAAATTGATGCGAGTAATGAATTAGCTGTGACTAATGGTGCCGAAGGTACACATATGGTATACGCCAATGCTAATGGACAATTATATAGCAGCATTTTGCAAACCTCTGGTTGGAGTGATCCTACCAAATTAGACATTATCACACAAGGACAAATTGCTTTGGCTTCTGTAGATTCTAAAACGTTTTTAGTGTATACAGGTATTGGCGATGAACTCATGCTTACTACTTATGATGCAGACACAAAACAATGGTCAGACACTTCATCTATAAATATAAAACCGCAAGGTAGTATTGCTTTATCATCGTATGAAGATATCGCTTCTGGCAGTAACAAATTAATGTTATGCTGGGTTTCCGATCAAGGATTCATTCAATCGATGGAAGGAGACGCTACAGGATTTTCTGGAAACACAGTCGCTGTCAATCAACTCACAGATGGCGCCATGACCATGTATCAATTAGGAGCAACCTTATTCTTGGTGTACAAAGAAAGAAATACACGTAAAATGCGCATTACTGCCTACAATACGGGTCCATTCAACGCTTTTGAAGCTCAAGATTTTCAAGGAAATCCTGCGCCGCAAAACAATACAACCTTGCATCAATGGTCGGTTACTGATTTCTCTGTAGGTCACTTCTCAAAGAAAATGGCGGCTTTGGCAGATGAATATCAAAACTTAGGAAACATGGCCATGGCAACTGCTTCTGGAGAAATGCATTTAGTACACAGAGGCGGTTATAACGATTTGCCAAATGTATATACCGAAGTATTTGGACTTACAGGAATTTACGCTGCCGAAAGTCAACTAAGCAACGGTTATGGAACCTTAGATCAAGCGGGTTGGACAAAAGAAGATGAAATGACCGATGTTGCTATTAATGTAACTGGTCCAATTTCTATGGCTTCTGATGGTAAAACACTCACGCTTGTTTGGGCTGATGCCAATACTAAAACCATTCAGTATAAGCAAGGAACGTATTCTTAAATATTATAAATACGCTATTATCATTTCGAGCGCAATCGAAAAACTACTAAACTTTTTGTTTTATAGAATCTCGACTGCGCTCGATTTGACATTTTTAATAAAATGTTTAAGGTCTAGTTATCTTAAAGTAAAGTTATATCGAATTCACGTAAGTTTAGTGTATAAAAAAGCTTGATTAGTTTATCAAATTAAGCTTTTATAATTTTTTTAGTGATTGTTCCTTTTGGCGTTTCTATCTTTAAGAAATAAATGCCTTTACTTTTGATGTTTGAAAGATCTAATTGCATTTGTTCCGCTTTTAATTCCTTAGTTAGCAATTGTTTCCCATCAATAGAAGTTATTGTCAGCTTTCCTTTGACTGCATGCGGAAAGTTAATAAATAATAGATCGTTTACTGGATTTGGAAATATTTGGATATCATTTAAAAACTTTTCTTCTGTTGAAAGTAGAAGAACTATATTAAAATCATCTACCTGTAATGTTCCTGTCACTATTTCTCCATCAAAACTTACATTTGCATTATGTATAATTCGAATTTTTTCGACATTAGACAGGGTATCAAAGACAATACCAAACATACTAGGAACATAGTCACCTTCATCTGTTACTTCTACATCAAAGCCACCTTCTACCCAAAAAACTACATGAGTCCAATCACTCATTGCAGGGACTTCAACGGAATTTATTGTAGCTAATTCAACATTATTGGATCCTTCAAATCCCAATCGCATATGTAACGGAAAGTTATTATCATTTTTTACATCAAAATCAAAACCTATTCCCCATGTATCATCATAAAAATTACCACCATACCCATATACAACAGCCATTTCTCCTATAGCAGTATTAGAGCCATCACAGGTTTTTAACAAATAGTATTGATTAGATTGATATGGAGTCGAATGCATTTCCTGAGAAAGCATTGTTGTAGAACCGTCTGTATTAGTCCAATCAGAAATTCCGTCTTCGAACTCTTCTCCAATTCCACTTATTTGACCATAAAAAAATATGGGAAAGCAATATAGTATTGATACTAGTAATTGTTTTTTCATTGACTAAAATTTTAATAATCGATTTATACCAAATATAAGTTTTAACAACTCTATTTCAAATATCTAGAACCCTAATTCAACATATTTTTTATGCTTTTAGGTTCTTAAAAACAGTATCCAATAATATATGCTTGTATATGAATATCAGATTAAGCTTTTATAATTTTTTTAGTGATCGTTCCTTTTGGCGTTTCTATCTTTAAGAAATAAATGCCTTTACTTTTGATGTTTGAAAGATCTAATTGCATTTGTTCCGCTTTTAATTCCTGAGTTAGCAATTGTTTCCCATCGATAGAAGTTATTGTCAGCTTTCCTTTGACTGCATGCGGAAAGTTAATAAATAATTGATCTGCTACCGGATTTGGATATATTTTGATCTCACTTAAAAAGTTCTCTTTTACAGATAGTGGAATAAAGGTAAAAAGAGAATCCATTTGTAAAGTTCCTGTAACAATTTCGCCATCAAAACTTAACGCTTGATTGTGGATTACTCGAAATTCAGCTACATTTCCTAATGTATGCTGTACAATTGGCACGCCTACATTTGGGTCATAATTTCCAGAAGAAACTACATGAAAATTATCATATATCCCTGGATATAATCCTCCACCTGTAGAAGTACTATTTAAGTCGACCCAATCAGAAAAAGCAGGAACAACTACAGGTTCTAAGGTAATAATTTCAGCATCATTGGCTCCTTTAAATCCAAATCTGATGTACAATGGAAAACTATTTTCATTTTTGATGGTAAAAAAGATGTCCATTCCATATTCGCCGTTAAAAGCGCTTTCATTTGCTGCGGGGATTACTTTGAAAGCCATTTCTCCCACAGCAGTATTGGTTCCATCACATACTTTTTGTATGTATCCATCATCTATATTTGGATGCATTTCATAGGTCAGCATGGTTGTAGAACCGTCTGTATTTGTCCAATTGTAAAATGTATTATCCCCAAAAAAAGCGTCAATTTGCGCGTTTAGTAATATTGGTATTAAAAATAAGATTGTGTAAAGTAGTTGTTTTTTCATAGCATGATGTGTTTTTAATTACTCAGCCAAATATATTTTATTACAATTAATATACTAATTTATAATACATCAAATTGCTTTAAATTCATAAATTTAAACAAATTAAACCGCGTTTTACACACTATGAATCAGTCACATAAACGTATAAACGATATATCTACACAAGTTGACAAGCAATAAAATCAAGATCGAAATTATAAGTTTCAATGATACTGTGCCTTTTCAAAACTTACATTGTAATTATAGAATCTTTATTCTAAATTTACAGTACACATACCATGAGCAAGCGAAAAATTACGTGAGCCAAATTGACAAATTTTTGAACCAATTATACAAGAAAAAAAGGCTTACAAAATCTATTTTTCACAAAAAAAGATGATAGAAGACTATAAAACCATCGATTTATTTGGCAAACTGCTTTTTGAAACCATTATTCTTACGCCTCCATTTAAGAAGCCTAATTTGATGCCAAATGAAGCGTGTTTTTTATATATTTTAAAAGGGGAATATGATTCTATTTCAGAAGTAGATCGCCTAAAAATTGAAGCAGAAGAATCGTTATTGATGAAGTGTGGTAATTATACTTGCAATATGCTTCCTTCCAAAACTTCTAATACCTATCAAGCTTTAGCTGTGCATTTTTATCCAGATATTCTATTAAAAATCTACGAAAATAAACTTCCAAATTTTCTTTTAGAACAACAACCTTTAGAGATCGGAATGTCTAAACTAAATAGTGATGTTTTAATTCGAAAATATATTGAAGGCATCTTGTTTTATTTTGAGAATCCGGAATTGGTTTCTGAAGAACTCTTAATTTTAAAGTTGAAAGAGATTATTCTTCTTCTCAATCAGACTAAAAACGCACCAGCCATACGCGCCATTCTATCAAACTTATTCCATCCAACTTCCTATTCATTCAGAGAAATTATAAAGGCGCATTATTATTCCAATATTTCTTTGGAAGAGCTCGCTACTTTAAACAATCAAAGCTTATCAACTTTCAAAAGAGAGTTTAAAAAAAATTACAATACTTCTCCAGCGGCTTATTTGAGAGACAAGAAATTAGAGAAGTCTGAAAAATTACTAGTTTCAACCGATTTAAGAGCTACTGACATCGCTTATGAATGTGGTTTTAATGATGTTTCTCATTTTTCTAAAACCTTCAAATCTAAATTTGGGGTTTCGCCAACGCTTTATAAAATGAACCATTTTCACAAATCATTGAACTAATTGTAACACAGTTTCCATAGGCTAGTTTTCATCTTTGCATCATTCATTAACGATCAAAATAAAAAAAGATGAAAAAAGTATTAATTACAGGAGCCAGTAATGGTTTCGGATATTTGTCTGCCTTAACATTGGCAAGAAATGGTTACAAAGTTTGGGCAACAATGCGAGATTCCCACGGCAGAAACAAAAGTAAAAAAGAAGCACTTGAAGAAATTGCAAGAAAAGAGAATATTCATATCTCAATTGCCGAACTAGATGTGACTAGTGATGTTTCCGTAAATCTCTTAGCAGAAAAAATTATGGCAACAGATGGAAGTCTTGATGTTTTGGTAAATAATGCAGGAGTTATGTACGTTGGCATTACAGAAGCCTATAGTTTGGAGCAAGTACAGGAACAATTTGACACGAACTTTTTTGGAATCATAAGAACATCAAAAGCATTGCTGCCTTTGTTAAAAAAATCATCTGATGGACTCATCATCAATATCTCATCTCTAGCAGGACGATTGGTTTTTCCTTATTTCGGAATTTATTGTGCCAGCAAATTTGCTTTAGAAGCCTACTCAGAAGCACTTGCTTATGAACTAAAACCCATAGGTGTCAATGTCTCCATTATTGAACCAGGTCCGTATCCATCAGGATTATTATACAGTGGTCCAAAAGAAGATGATCAAGCAGTACTTAACAGTTATGGAGAAATGCAAAATACTCCAGCAGCAATGCTTCAAAATTTTGAGCAGTTTTACAAAAGTGACGCAGCACCAAATCCGCAAGAAATTCCTGATGCCATTTTGCAGGTTATTGAAACTCCAAAAAACAGCAGACCAATACGACAAGCTGTTGGTATTGATTATAATACCAATGAGTTGAATAGTAAAACTACGCCTATTCAGGAGCGTTTACTAAAAGATGCTTTACAAATGGAACACTTAATTTAAATCACGAAACATGAACTATCTAAAAACACTCGCAAGTATTGCGTTAGGCGTATTTCTACTATGTTCCAGCAACTTAGTGGCGCAAAATTCAACTAAAAACACACAAAAAATGAAAACAGAAAATGAAGAAATTGTAAATGTTGCCTTGATATATTTAAAAAAAGGGGAAGAGAAACGCTTTGCAACCTACAAAAAGAAAGGCGGCGCAATTTTAGAAAAGTACGGAGGAAAAATAGAACGAATTGTAAAACCTACCATGCTGGCGAAAGGAGAAATAGAACTGCCTGATGAAATCCATTTTGCTACGTATCCTAATATGGAAACTTTTCATAAATTTAATAATGATCCCGAATTTATAAAGGTGAGAAATGCCTATGCTGTTCCTGCATTGAGAGACATTTCAATTTTTACCTGTAAGAACACAGACTTTCAATTTAAAAAAGAACATGGTGACGCCACAAAAATCTATGGCATAGCGCTCATTTATTTTAATGAAGGTGAAAAGTATAAAAAGCTCTTTGAGGAATACCATGATAAAGCTTGCGCGATTATGCCTGAATTCGGAACGCATTTTGAACGATTTATAGCGCCTTTCCAATCTAAAGGAAGTATACAACAACCTGATGAAATTCACCGTTTTTACTTTGATGATATGGAAGGTTTACAGCAAATGGGAACCGATGCGCGAATGCAAGCGTTATTCCCAAAAAGAGATGCTTCTCTGAAGAATTTATATTTCTTTATTGGCGAAGCTCGTTTATAAAGACATCATAAAATAAAGGCTTGATTTTAAACAACAAATCAAGTCTTTATGATTTTTTTTGTGATAGTTCCTTTAGCGGTTTCAACTTTCAGAAAATATACACCTTTTGTTTTGATTTTTGATACATCTAATTGAATCTGTTTGGATGAAAAATCTCCTTGTAATATTTGTTGCCCTTGAAGAGATGTAATGCTCCAAGTGCCTTTCGCTATTTTTTTTAATTTTATTGAAAGTGTATTCGCAAAAGGATTCGGATATAACTCCAATTGTAAACTTACTGCTTCTTTTATTGATAAACTCGGATTTTCAAACACCTGAACTCTTCCTTCTGTTTCACCATACGGAAATGCCAACGCTAGTCGTCCAGTTTCAGAAAACTCTATAAACGAATTGTAGGGTTGATAAAATAAATTATTCCAAGGTAAGGTAGTATCTCCTAAGATAATTGGAGTATCAACTAAAGTCCAAACATCATCAATTAATCTATATACTTTTACACTATAATTGCCTTCCGCATCTGCTCCAGCTGCACCTATCGCAAGAACATTCCCTGTACTATTTAAAGTTACATCTCGTCCAATTTCGTGTCCCGTAGTTTCTCCGTAAATAGTATTTCCTAGTTGTGACCAACTCGCGTCAGAAGCATTTTGTTGAAATACTTTTACTATTCCTACATCTGTTATATCTGTATCATCGCCTACAGCTCCAATTGCGATTCGAGTAGCGGCAGCATTAAAACTAACTGCGGAGCCAAAATTACGTCCAAAATTAGCAGAACTATCGTTTAAATTAGTACTCGTAGAAACCCAAGTATTTCCTTGCCATTCATATACTCTTGCAGATCCAAATTCGTAGGCTATTGGTGGCATATCTGATGAGTGAATAGTAGGCGAGTTAGGATCACCTATTGCTATTTTAGAACCATCTGCGTTCATTGCCATATTAACACCTCTATCTCCATATATGTTATAGCCAATTATAAATGAATCTCCCATCAACGTCCATTCATCTCCAATAAGTTCATAAACTTCTAAAACCCCTGGTCTCCATACATCCAAATTTCCAACATCTGCAGCTGCAACCATAATTCGAGCGCCATCATCACTTATTTTTGCATCACCTGAATAATTTTCTATGATCAAATTCATATAATCGCCACAAATATGTGTATTCCCCAACTGTTCCCAATCTGTTCCATTAAAACTATATGTTAAAAAACACAAACCATAAGAATCAGGATTTCCACCAACTCCAGAGACCACCAAACGATCTCCATCATAATCCAAATCTACTGGATTATTAAATCCCATCGTTAATGGTCCAATAGGGTTTCCAAGCGCTTGCCAACTTGTTCCTTGCAATTCATATACATTTACATAACCATTATTATCCTTGTCAATAGTAGCTATTCGCAATCCGTCTCCGCTTATAGAGACTGAATTCCCAAATAACAATCGAGCTCCTGTCAATGTTTGTCCTATTTGATTCCATTGGGAAAAAGCAAGATTAAGATTTAAGAGTAAGATACTATATAAAAGTAGTTTTTTCATTGGTTGCAAACTGTAATAATCGATTTATTCCAAATATAAGCAGGAACATCACTGTTTCAAGTGTTTAAAACCCTAATTCAATATATTTTTTATGCTTTTAGGGTACAAAAAAATCATATAAACGTATATGCCCAATACAGCAATGGTGCTTGAATTGGCAAACGAATCAGTGTTTGAATGACGAATTTTCCTTTGCGTTTTGCTTTTTGATAATGATACACATTTGCAGGAAAAATAACGATCAATAACATCATAATTCCAATGGCTGCATACATCCGTGTAGTTTCAAACAATACGCCAATTCCAAGTATAATTTCTATGATACCAACAACAATATTAACGATTGCGGGTTTTGGAACCCATTTTGGCGTAATACTCAAAAAGATTTTCGGTTTCCAAAAATGACAAATACCTGCAAAAATATACATCCCTGCCATGACATATAACGAAATAAGCGCTGAAGTAGACATAACAGTAAAGTTAGTTAATTATTCATAACCTATATAAATAGTTTTATCTTCTCATTCAAAAAATAAGTTCCCTAATTCGCAAAGCATATTCACTCAATACTATCAACGAAAATTTGCTTTCCAGCATAAAAGATAGTAGCTTGAAAACTGTACACTAACCATTAAAACTGATTTGTATGAAAAAACTAGGACTTTTAGTAGTAGCCTTCACGGTAATTGTAGCTTGCGGAACTAAAAAATCAGCATCGACTTCTAAAAAGAAAGTTGCAACCATCAAAAAAGCAAAAAATAAAAACTTTAAACAAACCTTACGCGATCAATATATGTTTGTCGTCACAGAAATATCTACCGATGAATCTTATGGATATACACCGGAGAATGCTGTAGAAGTTGGTGGCGCAAAAGACTCTGAAGGTCCTATAAATGAACGTCGTTATTTAAATGCATTAACAGGACCTAACGGAGAAGAAATCTCTTATTATAGAGCTGGAAGTTGTTGTCCTGTACCAAGCGAAAACTCCATGTTTGGTGACAATGCTATTCTCGATCGCTATCGTGTTGTTTGGGAAGGATCAAAAGATACGATTTCCATCTATATCAATATGTATGATTCCAGTCCGCTAAAAGCTCCTAAAGGCTTTGGATTGCGGAAGTAATAGAACGCTAAAAAAATATTGACACCAAAATCAAGTATTTCATATACATCGATTTTGGTGTTTTTATTTATAATTTGTCCAACCTGCTTTTCAATTTTTAACAATATTCTTATCAAAAAGCACCATTTTTGTTAAAAAACGCACTGTTACGCCTCATATTTTCAAAATTGTGTAACTTTCACTCAACTAATCAATCAAACCAAATATGAAAAAATTACTACAATTGCTGGTAATTATAATTCCGCTTGCCGTTTTGTGTCAGCCGGATACAGAAGTATATCTTTTCGATCTATCAACAGAAAACAATCAAATACAAATTACAAACGGAAAAAACATTTCGAATAACATTGGATATGACAATCAACCTTCATTTCAAAATGATCATACCATTTTATTCGCGTCAACGCGCATCAAACAAACCGACATTTTACAATACAATAGCATCACAGGCGATAAAAAATGGTTGAGTGACACCAAACAAGGAAGTGAATATTCACCAACACAAGTTCCAAAAAGCAAGTATATTTCTGCGATTCGACTCGATACAACTGGTTTGCAATACTTATATTACTACCGAAAAGGGAAAAGCAAAGCCTTACTAAAAGACTTAAAAATTGGCTATCACGTGTGGAAGTCTAGAAATGAATTGGTTTCTTTCGTGTTGGGCGAACCGCACCGATTGGTTGCTTCTAACTTAAAAAACAATACCCATTACACGGTTGATACCAATATTGGACGATCGCTTCACAATATTCCCAATACAAATTTGGTAAGTTATATCAGTAAAAAGAACAAGGTTTGGGAAATTCGTTCTTTAAATGTAAAAACATATGAAACCAAAAAAATAGCAAATACAATTCCGAATGTAGAAGACATGTGTTGGCTGGCTGACGGTTCTATCATCATGGGAAAAGGAAAAGCCTTGTATCGTTTGCATCCTGAGAAAGATACCGAATGGAAAATTATAAAATTATTCGACAAGGAAAACTTTGATAATATTACACGAGTTACTGCAAATGCTTCCAATACAAAACTGGCAATTGCAGCAGAATCTGAAAAGGTTTTAGCACCTACATTGGAAAATATTCGTTGGATTTCGGGCAATTGGAAAGGCGAAGCTTTTGGCGGAATTACCGAAGAGAACTGGAGCGAACCTTCTGGCGGCTCTATGATGGCAACTTTTAAATTGATTGTGGATGGAAAAGTCAACTTTTATGAGATTGAAACCATTTCGGAAGTAAACAACAGTCTTTTACTTCGTCTAAAGCACTTTAACAACGAATTGAAAGGTTGGGAAACGAAAGATGAAACCGTTGATTTCCCGTTGATAAAAGTCACCAAAAACAAAGCTATTTTTGAAGGAATGACCTTTGAATCCGTCGATGAAAACACTATGATTGTATATGTTGCCATAAAGCAAAAAGATGGTTCAACATCAGTCATCCCATTTCATTATACAAAACACAACTAATTAAAAACGAAAACTTATAGTTCTACATATGAAAACAATAATCTCCTCGATCCTACTCTTCACTGTAACTTTTGTAATGTCTCAAACCGATCAACGTTTGTACGATATCATTGATGCTGTTTCAGCAGATCGTATTGAAAACGACATTCGAACATTGGCCAATTTTGGTACCCGAAATACCTTTAGCGACACCGTTTCTGAAACACGTGGAATTGGCGCTGCTAGACGCTGGATAAAAAAAGAATTTGATAATATTTCAACCAATTGTGACAACTGTTTGAATGTGTTTTACCAGAAAGATTTTGTAACGAAAGAAGGCAATCGTCGTGTTCCGAAAGATGCGTGGGTTGTAAATGTAATTGCAGTTCAAAAAGGGACAAAATATCCAAATCGTTATATTATTATGAGTGGCGATATTGATTCGCGTGCAAGTGATACGATGGATTATACTACGGATGCACCTGGAGCAAACGACAATGCTTCCGGAATGGCTGGAACCATTGAAGCTGCGCGTGTTTTATCGAAATACAAGTTTGAAAATAGCATTATTTATGTGGGATTATCTGGTGAAGAACAAGGATTATTTGGCGGACAAGGATTGGCGAAATATGCAAAGGAAAAAGGTTGGGATATTATTGGTGTACTTAACAACGATATGATCGGAAATATTGAAGGTGTTGATGGTGTAATTGACAATCGTTCGTTCCGAATTTTCTCTGAACCAGTTCCTGCCAATGAAACGGAACGTCAACGCAGATCGCGTCGTTTTTACGGTGGTGAAGTAGATGGAATTTCAAGACAATTAGCCAGATACGTGCACAAACAAGTAAAAACATACATGCCAGAAATGAATCCGATGATGATTTATCGCTTGGACAGATTTGGTCGTGGTGGACATCACAGACCATTTAACGATCTTGGTTTTGCAGGAATCAGAATTATGGAAGCGCATGAAAACTACAATCGTCAACATCAAGATATTCGTGAAGAAAACGGTATCAAATATGGTGACGTCATTGAAGGAGTCAACTTTCCATATGCTAAAAAACTAACTGCTGTAAATGCAATCAATTTGGCGAGTTTAGCGTGGTCGCCATTGCCTCCAAAAGAGGTTCAAATTGGCGGAATTGTTCAACCAAGTGCTAAATTTCGTTGGAAAAAATCGGACGATGACAATGTCATTGGTTATAAAATCTACTGGAGAGATACTACAGCTCCACAATGGCAACATTCGCGCTTTGTGGGCGATGTTACCGAATATACTTTGAAAGGAATTGTGATTGATAATTATTACTTCGGAATCGCTACTGTAAGTAAAAATGGGCATGAAAGCTTGATTGTTTTCCCTTCGAAAACGTTTAGATAAATCTTTATGAAAACTACGCTATACATAAGCTTACTATTTCTTTGTTGCTGTTGTTTTATCTCGTGTACGCAAGAAAACAACAACAATGAAGTATTGGTCTTGGGAACAATTCACAGTGGTCATTTGACAAAAAAAGAATATTCTATTGAAAAATTGACCAAACTTATTCAAGAAATAAAACCAGACATCATTCTCACCGAAATTCCGCCAGATCGTTTTGAAGCAGCTATGGAAGGTTTCAAAAAAGATGATAGCATTTCTGAACCGCGCGTAATGCGTTTTCCTGAATATACCGATGTTATATTTCCACTCTCCAAAACCATGGACTTTGAAATTATTCCAACGGCTGGCTGGACGCGACCAATGGCGATGGAACGACAAAAGAAATTACGTGCCATTCGTGAAGATTCTACACGTACCGAAGATTGGCAGGAATATATGAAGGCTGGAAAAATAACGGATTCACTTATGACAGCCATTGGCAAAGAGCACGATCCGTATTTTATTCATACCAATACTTACGACAGCATTTATAACATAAGTCTCAATGTATACAACAAGTTATTTAATGTAGAATTAGGTCTTGGCGGTTGGGACAATATCAACATTGCCCACTATTGGAATATTGAAAAAGCGCTTGAAAAACATCGCTATCAAAACAAACGAATTCTAATTACCTATGGTGCTGGACACAAAGGTTGGTTTCTAAAAGAACTTCGAAAAAGAGACGATATTGAACTGTTAGAAATGAAACCGTTTTTGGATAAGATTCAATAAATTATGAAAGAACGCGAAGAACTCTATTTTAAAAACGACAAGGAATGGCGTGCGTGGTTGGAAAAAAATCACGATACATCTACAGGTATATACCTCATTTTCTACAAAGTAAGTTCTGCTACAGAAAGCATGCGTTGGGAAGAAGCGGTAAAAGTTGCTCTCTGTTTTGGTTGGATTGATAGTACGGTAAAAAGACTAGACCACGAACGCAGACGACAGTATTTTTGCCCACGAAAACCCAAAAGTGTTTGGAGCAAACTCAACAAAAGTTATTTAGTTGAATTGATCGCGGAAAATAAAATGCACGAAAGCGGTTCTCTGAAAATGATTACTGCTATGAAAGATGGTTCGTGGACGGCGTTGGACGATGTTGAAAACTTAGTGATTCCGAAAATTCTACAAGAAGCATTCGACAAAAATCCAACAGCATTTAAAAACTATCAAAATTTCAGTCCGTCCTACAGAAAAAGCTACTTATATTGGTTAAATCAGGCAAAAAGAGAAGCAACGAAAGAAAAGCGTATTGTAGAAATTATTCGATTGTGTAAAAAAAATATTAAAAGTCGGGATGTACGGTAGGTAATATTAAAATTAAAAAACATTATAGTTAATAAAAAATAAGATATAATTTTCCATTCATGTAAGAATTTTCTATTTTTAAAAAGCCAATACCTTACAAGTAGATTCTTATGAAGAAAACTAATATTGTTTATAATGCATTATTAATATGTTTTATATTATGTTGCTTTAGTTGTACTAATGATGATATAACCTCACAAAAACAAAAAGAACTTACCATAAAAAACTTGGGGCTTTAAAGGGTACATTCTATCTCCTGATTCCATTTTTCAAAAAAACGCCAAACTTAAAAAACAAATTGTCGAAAAATTTCGGCAAAATACTACCGTAAACACCAAAACCTTACATTCTGAAACATTAGGGTTTAGTATTGACACCACCAAAGTACAACTTTTACGTTCCGATTCGTATGATAGTTACACCTTTACAGTACAGCGAGAAGACAATGATAATAGTTTCTTAGAAAACTACGTACTGACCTATTATTCAAACAATCGATATACACAGTTTCTCATACGTTATCCTAAAATTGAAAGCAATAATGGTGATCTTACTTTTGATGTATCAAATTGTATCATAACAAGTATTAACGATAGCAATTTACTAACAAAAAATATTGAATGTGCCTCCTATGCACAAGAATGGCAAGCAGGGGAATGTTTCGAAGTAAACTGCAATGCATCGGGAAGTGGAAATGGACAACACAGTCCTGGACAACCCTGTAATGCTGAACCTGGTGACCAACCATACATTTATTGTAATACAGGTATGTGGGTAAATACATTTTGTGTTCAATATTTAAGTGATACGGCTGGTGGCACTGGCGGTGGCGGATCTACTGGAACAATTGGTGGTGGCAATCCCAATCCAAACACACCAACTGAAGAACCTATTGAATTCCCTACGATACCATTTGAAATTCCTGATCCTGACCATCAAAAAAACTGTGCAGAATTGGCGCTTAATGCCAGTAATGCATCTTTTACAGGCAGAATGCAAGAACTATCGACAGCCACTGAAGGTAGCATTGAGAAAGGCTTTGGTATATACAATGGAAGTTATGCAACTCCAGCTACTAGCAACCCTGTAGTAGGCGTACTACTCAATGGAACAACACAAAATGGTCCAAACATACCCTATCATCCATTTCAAAAAGGAATTGCACACAATCATTTAAACAATCCTATATACAAGCATATTGGTGTATTTTCACCTAAAGACATGCAAACTCTTAATAATTTAGTCAGCTTGACCATACAACAAAGTTCACATGTAAAAAAACATGAATTGGTATCATATTTGGTATGTAATGAGGGAAATTACGCTCTAAAAATATCAGACGATACAAAATTGTATAACTTTGCATTGAAATATGCAACCAATGCTAAGTACAGAAGAACAATAGAAAAGTTTTACAATGACAATAATATTACTCATGGGAAAACAAAAAATGATCAAAATAAAGGTTTTTTAAAATTATTAAAAGATGAAGACATTGGAGTTCGGTTTTATGAAGCCGATGCCAACTATCAAAATTGGAAAGAATTGATACTTGACAAAAGTGGTGCGATTATTGAAAACCCTTGCTAATAGTACAACATTATGAAACATACAATATATATATTATTTACATTATTATGTTCCTATCAACTAACTGCGCAAACCGTTATTGACATTGCAGGTGAACGAGAAAGTAAATATTACAAAAATGGAGATTTCTATATGAAAGATATCCAAAACCTATTTCAGCCCTATCTTGGGACTTGGAAATATATAGATGGAAATAAAGAATTCCGAATTACCTTAACTAAAATAACTATGTATCATGAAATTGATGCAGACTCAAATACTGATTACTATACAGATGGTATATCAGTCAGATATCAAAAATATGAAAACGGATTGATGATTTATCAGTCTCCTATAGATTCCTATCCTGATGGCTCTATTAAAGAATTTGGAAAACTAAGATTAGGACTTGTGGATTACCAACGTATCTATAAAAATACTGTACTCAATGTATCTCGAAATGCGGTACATGCTGCACATTTAAATCTAATACCCAATAATGCTGGAAACTATAACTTGCATTTAAAACTCTATACTGAAAAAACAGGGTTAGGCTTAGAATATGAACCTGTAACTACTGGAAATCCATATCATAGTACACCATCCGATATTATAATGACGAAAATGTAAATATGAAAAAATTACTAATCCTATTTACAGTATTATGCTCTTATCAACTAACCGCACAAACCATTATTGATATTGCTGGAGAAGTAGAAATGAAACATTATAAAAATGGGATCTTTTATATGAAAGATCTTCAAAATTTATTTCAACCTTATGTCGGAACTTGGAAATATACAGACGGCAACAAAGAGTTTCATATAACCCTTACAAAAATAACTATGTATCATGAAATTGATACAGACTCAAATACTGACTATTATAGAGATGGTTTATTGATAAGTTATAAAAAGTTTGAAAATGGATTGATGATTTATCAGTCTCCCATAAATTCCTATCCTGATGGTGCTGTTAGTGAATTTGGAAAATTATTTCTCACATTTATAGATTATGAACGTACCTATAAAAATACGGTACTTAATGTTTCTCGAAATGCAGGACATGCTGGATATTTAAATCTAATATCAAACAATACAGGAAGCTATGATTTACATTTTAAACTCTATACTGAAAAAACAGGATTAGGCTTGGAATATGAGCCTGTAACTACTGGAAAGCCGTATCATAGTACACCAACCGATATTATAATGACAAAAATGTAATCAGGCAAAAAGAGAAACAATGAAAGAAAAGCGTATTGTAGAAATTATTCGATTGTGCGAATTAAACGTAAAATCTAGAGATAATAGGTAAAATAATAGCGGTTTTAGATAAAAATCAGAAATCTAATTAATATCTTGGTTTCTCATTTTGAAAATTTAAGAATGAAAAAGAAACCGATTATCGTAGCTTTACTGCTACTTACCACCAATTTTTTCTTTGCCCAAAATGATTGTATTGATGCCATTGTTGTATGTAGCAACGTTGGTTTTGAAAATTTAGATGTTTCAGGATTTGGAACACAAGAATTAGCAAACTCCAATGCATGTGGGCTCCAAGAAACCAATTCTTTATGGCTAGATCTTACTGTAAATACAGGAGGAACTCTAGGCTTTGTACTAACGCCAACACTTACGGACATTAGTGAGGACTTTGACTTTTTTGTTTTTGGTCCCAATCCAACTTGCAACAGTATAGGCCAGTCCATTCGTTGCTCTACAACAAATCCAATAAATGCTGGATTATCAAACAACCTTACAGGAATGAACGAAACGGAAACAGATACCGCTGAAGGTCCTGGTCCCGACGGAAATAGTTTTGTAAGGTGGCTAACGGTAAGTCCCGGAGAACGTTACTTTATAGTTATTGACAGACCACTTGGAATTGGTGGTTTTGATTTGGAATGGACAGGAACCGCTACTTTTAATGCTGCGCCAAACATTATGATACCGCAAGGAACTAATATCGATTTGGAAGAATGTGATGTTGTAGGCGATCCAAATGATGAAGCTACTACATTTGATTTAACCGTAAACTCTGCTATTGCTATTGGCGGTCAAACAGGTGTTACACTCACCTATCACACTTCAAATGCAAATGCACAAACAGGAAATGGACCCATTTTTGATCCTACGGCTTTCCTCAATGCTTCCAATCCGCAAACAATTTACATGCGTTTAGAAGATGATGTTACAGGCTGCTTTAGTACAGAAGAGTTTGAATTAAGCATTTCAGGAGATCTTGATACGGGAATACCAAACGATTTAACAATCTGCGATGATAACAACGATGGCGTTTCTGTTTTTGACTTAACACAAAATAATGTCTTAATTGCCAATGGAATTCCTAGCACAACAGTTACGTTCTACTTATCAGAGATGAATGCACAAACTGATACAAACCCTATTTCAAACATGTATCAAAACCAAAATGCATATACGGAAGAAACAATTTGGGCACGATTAACTTCAGATTCAGGCTGTGTAGGTTTCACTTCATTCACGATTCAAGTTTTTGAATCTCCAACTGCCAATGTTGTCAATGATCAATTCATTTGCGATGATGATAATGACGGACTGTGGAGTTTGGATTTGGATGACTTAACAACTACTGTTTTAGGTCCACAAGATACCATGCTATTTACGGTTACGTATCATGAAAGCCAAGAAGACGCTGATACGAATATGAATCCGTTAACAACTCCATATACAAATACAACTGCATACGAGTTGGAAACTATTTTTGTTCGTATAGAAAATAACGACAATACCAATTGTTTTGATACGACTTCGTTTGACTTTGACGTATTTGATCAACCTATAATAAATACAATAGCAAATTACGAACTATGCGATGATACTACTGATGGCGACGATACCAACGGTTTTACCACATTCGATCTTTCTACCTTAGACACTGAAGTTTTAGGCGGACAAGACAATATGCAATTCAATATTACCTATCATGAAACACTAACAGACGCTAATGATGCTATGAATGTACTGTCAACTAATTATATAAATACAACTGCTGGAGGAAACGAAATAGCGGTTCGTATTGAAAACGTTGACAATCCAAGTTGTTTCAGTACCACAACATTGAATGTAGTTGTACATCCGTTACCCGTAATTACTACTCCTGTTTCTTTACGTCAATGTGATGATGACACGGATGGTGTTTCTGATTTTAATCTAATGGAAGCTAATTCGCTATTGTCGATCGATTCCATTAATGAAACTTTTTCCTACTATACTAATTTAACCAATGCACAGACTGCAACTAGTGCCATTCCTACTCCAACAGCTTATACTGCTGCAAATGGTGGACAAGTTTTTGTTCGAATTGAAACTGTAAACGGATGTTTTAGAATTGGAGAAATTAACCTGATTGTAGCTGCTACACAAATTCCAAATGCATTCCAATTAGCGTACGAAATCTGTGATGATGATGTAGTAGATGGAGACAATACCAACGGCGCTGCCTCATTTGACTTTAGTGACGCGGATGCACAAATTAACGCACTATTTACAGCTACAGGTCAAACACTGACCATTACTTATTATGAAAACGTTGCAGATGCTTTGGCTGAAGAAAATGCAATTGCAGATATCAGTAACCATAGAAATGACGCTTCTCCAAATGTTCAAAATATAGTTGTTCGTGTAGATAGTGATATTGACAATGCTTGTTTAGGTTTAGGAGAACACATCACACTTACAGTAAATCCGTTACCAACTCAAAACGCAATTACAGACTATATTGTGTGTAATGATGATCCCAATCAATTTACATTCGATCTGACAATAAAAGATCCTGAAGTTATTAATGGACAAGCCAATATTGATGTTACCTATCATGAATCGCAAGCAGATGCCGACACAAATACAGGTGCTATTATAAGTCCATATACAACTTTTTCAAGAACGATATATGTACGTGCAATCAATACTGTAACAGGTTGTATAAATACTGCGATGAACTTTGATTTAGTGATCAATGAAAATCCTACTGCAAACATGCCAACGGACTTAATTGTGTGCGATAATGATCCTTTCGATGGAATATTTGCAAGCGATCTTAACACACAAAGTGCACAGATTATAGGAACTCAAACTGATGTGTTTGTTCAATATTATCTAAATCAGGCTGATGCCGAAAGCAACACAAATCCATTAGCTTCTCCATATACAAACATCAGCAATCCGCAAACCATATATGTTAGAATTGAAAACGGTACCACAGGTTGTTTTAATATAACAAACTTTGATATTATTGTGAGTGAAGCTCCTACTCTTTTCACTCCAACTCCTTTAGAATACTGCGATACTGATAACGATGGTATTGGAATTCTTGATCTTACTACTGTAGAAAATGAAGTAACTGGCGGCATGCTGACAGACATTTCCATCACCTATCACGAAACACCAGAAGATGCAGACAATGATGTGAATGAAATCCCGAATGAAACGGCTTACGGAAACATCAA
>NZ_CANLEA010000005.1 GCF_947489565.1 uncultured Kordia sp.
GTACATTTGGTTGGTTAGTTTAGTTTAAAAAAACACTTCACGCTTGTGAGGTGTTTTTTCTTTAACAGCATTTTTTAATTCTTTAACAGAAAACAACATCTTTTTAAGATATAATATACCGTTTTGGCACGGAAGTTGAATTATAATATATGTACCATGATGATGACAGTACAAAGAGCTGGTTACTTGCGTAAAGAGAGTCATAGTACATTTGGTTGGTTAGTTTAGTTTAAAAAAACACTTCACGCTTGTGAGGTGTTTTTTCTTTAACAGCATTTTTTACTTCTTTAACAGAAAACGGAATCTTTTTAGGAAATAGTGTAACGTTTTGGCACAGAAGTTGTCTTATATATTGTGTATTACGATGATGACAGTACAAAGAGCTGGTTACTTGAGTAAAGAGAGTCGTATTACATTTTTTGGTTGGTTAGTTTTTAAAAAACGTCTTATCGCTTGATAAGGCGTTTTTCTTTTTATAGCTTGAAGAAATAACCTAGAAACGGCGCTGTGAAAATCAAAATTAATAGGAAGAATGAAAATACTTTGTCTGATAGTTTAATATGTGGATTTTTACCGTGTAAACTATCATTTATTTCATCGGAACCACGCAACCACAAATAAAAATCTCTTTCATGAAGTCGCATGCTTACTGTCTTTAAAATGGCATCGAATGTATTATAAATCAACACGGCACTAAATGATCCTATGAAAATAGAAACATCTGAATCTACTATTATTTTAAAATAAATAGCAATTAACGCAATGATAAATAAAATAATTCCTGTAAGCCAACGAAGATAAGATGTGTTCCAACGTTTTTTTCGATTGTATAAAAAGATAGAATTGATACCAATTGCGATGGAAAAACTGATCAAGCCGATCGTACTCATGATGATTAATTTTGAACTTTAAAACTTCCCGAATTTGCATCAAATACAATTAAATCGTTAGGAAACAATTGTTCAAAAACACCTTTTGCAATCAATTTGCAGGGCGTTCCCGAAAATACAGATCCATTATGCATCACAATCATTTCATCACACAACTGAATCGCCAAATCAATTTCATGTGTAGAAAACAACATCGTTTTTTGTGTATCGTGTGCTAATTTTTTCAGCAGATTCAACACATATGCTTTATGATACATGTCTAAATGTGTGGTGGGCTCATCGAGAATAATCATAGAAGTATCTTGCGCCAACGCACGAGCAATCATTACTTTTTGCAATTGTCCATCACTCAACGTATAACATTTTCGATGTTTCAATTCGAGCAGATTTGTTTTTTGCAAAGCACTTTCCACAATCGCGTGATCGTTCTTAGAAAGATTTCCAATCCAATTGGTATACGGTTGACGACCTAAAGCAATCAATTCTATAACGGTTAAATTTTTGGAAGGAATCTGTTCTGTCAACACCAAACTAATTTCCTTTGCCAATTCCGCATTTGAATAGGAGTGAAGCGGTTTATTTTGCAACATAATTTCTCCCGAAAGTGGTTGCTGAATCTTTGCCAAAGTTCGCAATAACGTAGATTTTCCAATTCCGTTTGCACCAACCAATGCGACTAATTTCCCTTTCGAAATCTTAAAATCAATCGCTTCTGCAATCACTTTTGTATTTCCTTTGTCTTGATAACCAATACTTAGTGAAGCTGCTTGTAATACTGGATATGTAATTGTTTTAGAAATAAGCTAATTTTTTGAGATGATAAAAGTACGGTTTTTTTTGGGTTTGTCACTTTGTGTTGTTGTCAGTTGGGATTTTTACTTTATGGTTGCTTCTAAGTATAAACTTTTTCCTTTACAAACTCTTGAATATTATTGTTTGCCAATTTGAAAGTATAATTCTAATTGATTACCCGCTAACATTCTAAGAGCGAAGCGTTCTAAAAGCGACAGCGCTCTAAGAACGAAGTGATCTAAAAGGATAGTACGTCTAATTTCAAAAAACGAGTCCAACTAAAAAATATGCAATTCTAAAGCTTCTCTGTTAAACTTTTTGTCATGAGCATCGTATACAATTGTTTTTTGATTGGGTTTTTTAAATTCAAAACTTTTGCCTTCAAAAAAATATCCTTCCAAAAGTCCGATATTTATCAGTTCAAGAATATATATGTAAGAAGGGAAATACGAACTTGATTTTGTTTCATCTAAAAACGCAATTACTTTAGCTAGCGTAAACCTTTCTTGCAAACCTGGAGACGAATCAAACGCTATTTTTAGCAAAGCATAATTATCGTGATATATCACATTTTTTAAGTAGCTAAATACTTTTTCTTCAACGTTTGAAGTTCTATAAAACTTTGGTTTGCCTTGAAATGAAGCTGGTAATAAATCTTTAAATGCAGCTCTTAAAATTTGCTTATCATACAGCAATTCTCCTTTAAGTTTGAGAGGAATTTTTTTTAGGAGTTCAATCGAAGCAGTATCTAGAAAAGGAAATCCTATCAGAAATCCATTTGCTTGACTCAATTTTGTTTCTAAAAACACACCTCTTCGTTGCAGTGATTTTTGGTTTTTGTTTAAGTAATTTAACCATTCATCATCTCCAAATGGCCAAAGTTCTTCCCGAAAATTCATTGTTGAAAAATGATATGAAAACTGAAAGAAATCATTGAATGTAGATGCTCTGTAATCTTTCCATTTTTTTCGCAACATATTGTTCATAAACACTTCCCACGAACCATTTTCGCCTTCTTCAGAATAATCTAATGTTGTAGTTCCTCCATTAAATTGATCGCTTCCCATGCCACTCAACACATATTGAGACGAGCCGTAAACAGCATGCATTTGTTGCATAAGTTGCGATTTTACTAAATCTTCAAATCCACAACTAATGGTTTCTTTGGAAAACACTAGTTTTATCCACTCTTCAATACTAGGTTTATCAGTAAATCCGACAGGAAAAATTAAATGATCCGATCCTTCCCGCAATGTCAATTCTCTAGCTCTGTCTATTTCCTCATTTTGCAGGCTTGTGGTGGTGCAAATAGAAGCGGCTCGTACGTTTGTTTGTTTTGCAGCCAATGCATATACAATACTTGAATCGAATCCTCCGCTCAGTGTAACCGTAACTTCTGAATGTCCTTCTATTCTTTTATAAACAGACTGTTCGATGTTTTCACGATAAGCCGAAATAAAATCTGAAGCAGTATAATTTGCAGCAACTTCATCATCAATGTCGTTTTCACGTTGGTAAGATGTGATGTTCCACGTTTTTTTAGTAAAATCTAATGTTCCTATTCGATTTCCTTGAATTCGAAAGATGCCATCAACTATCGTTGGAAAAGTATTTGAAGAAGCATTGGACTTTCGTTTATACAGTAATTGATCCCAATCAAGTTGAAGAGAATTACGATGCTGTTGCGTAATGGCTCTGATAGTATTGGCACAACTAAAATCCATGTTGGTTTCATCCCAAAAGAAATAGATGGGTTGTGTAGAAAATGCATCTGTTGCAAGATGCATTTTTTTAGTATGTCCATCTATAATACATAATGAAAAATCCCCTTCGCTACGTTCTAAAAGATATGATAAACCTTTAGTTTTGTATATATTTTCAATATTTTCTTGCGTGGCAAATTTAGAATTAAAGCGTATTTTTCCTGTAATCCAGACTTTAATAGTATGTTGATATTGCGCTATTTTTTGTGGACATATGTTTAAAAAGAAAGGAATATTTGTATTCATTAATAAGGGAATTTTTTCTTTTAGCATTTTTTATTATTCATCTATATCATCATCACTATAAGGATCAGAACTACTTGATGGAGTTATTAAATCGTGTGGAAAAGTTGGTATTGGATGTGCGTTTGCTCCACCAGAGAGATTCATTAATTTTTTGCTGTCTAATTCTTCGGAAAGCAACGTAAATATTGTTGTTTTGCGCTTTTTCATACTGTTAATTTAGTTTTAAGATTCTTCCGGATCATCATTATCGTAGGGTTCAGAACTTCTAGAAGGAGTGATTAAATCGTGCGGATACGTGCTTACAGGACTCGCGTTTGTTCCGCCAATGAGATTCATTAATGTTTGGCTGTCTAATTCTTCAGAAAGCAACGTAAATGCTGTTGTTTTTAGTTTTTTCATAATTTGAGTTTATTTATTATTAACGTTTTTCTGGAGGATCATTTTCATAAGGATCAGAACTACTTGCTGGAGTTATTAAATCGTGCGGATTCGTAGGTATTGGAGTTGCATCTGTTCCACCAACGAGATTCATTAATGTTTGGCTGTCTAATTCTTCAGAAAGCAAGGTAAATATTGTTGTTTTTTGTGTTTTCATAATTTGAGTTTATTTATTTTTATCATTCATCTACGTCACCACCTTCATAAGGGCTAGATGTACTTGTTGGAGTAATCAAATCGTGCGGATTATTATTAATTGGACTAGCGTTTGCTCCACCAACGAGATTCATTAATGTTTGGTTGTCTAATTCTTCTGAAAGCAATGTAAATGCTGTTGTTTTTAGTTTTTTCATAATTCGAGCTTATTTGTTTTTAAGATTCTTCTGGTTCATCAAGATCGTAAGGTTCAGAACTTCTAGAAGGAGTTATTAAATCGTGCGGAAAAGTAGGTATTGGATGTGCGTTTGCTCCACCAAAGAGATTCATTAATGTTTGGCTGTCTAATTCTTCAGAAAGCAAGGTGAATGCTGTTGTTTTTTCTTTTTTCATAATTTGAATTTATTTGTTTTTACCAATCATCTACGTCAACTTCTTCATAAGGTTTAGCACTGCTTGTCGGAGTTATTAAATCATGTGGATTGTTATTTACAGGACCAGCATTTGTTCCACCAAAGAGATTCATTAATGTTTGACTGTCCAATTCTTCGGAAAGTAATGTAAATACAGTTGTTTTTTGTCTTTTCATACGTTCATTTCTTTATTTTTTATAATTCATCTGGATCACCAGGAGTATACGGTTTAGTGTTACGTGATGGAGTTATTAAATCGTGTGGTAAAGTAGATATTGGAGTTGCATCTGTTCCACCAACGAGATGCATTAATGTTTGGTTGTCTAACTCTTCAGAAAGCAAGGTAAATGCCGTTGTTTTTAGTTTTTTCATAATCTGTAGTTTATTTATGTTTTATCATTCATCTATAACTTCCTCATCATAAGGTTTAGCTCTATTAGCAGGAGTTATTAAGTCATGCGGATTCGTGCTTATTGGAGCTGCATTTGCTCCACCAACGAGATGCATTAATGTTTGGCTGTCTAACTCTTCTGAAAGCAAGGTAAATGCCGTTGTTTTTTGTTTTTTCATAATTCGAGTTTATTTATTTTTAACAATTATCTCATAAGTCGTCTACGTCACTAGGACCATAAGGTTCAAGTCTGCTTGTCGGAGTTAGTAAATCGTGCGGATTATTATTAATTGGAGCTGCATTTGCTCCACCCACGAGATGCATTAATGTTTGGCTGTCTAACTCTTCAGAAAGCAACGTAAATGCTGTTGTTTTTAGTTTTTTCATAATTCGAGTTTATTTATTTTTAACAATCACCTCATAAGTCGTCTACATCATTATTATCATAAGGTTTAGCGCTTCTTGTTGGAGTTATTAAATCGTGCGGATTCGTACTTACTGGAGTTGTATCTGTTCCACCAAAGAGATGCATTAATGTGTTGCTGTCTAATTCTTCAGAAAGTAAAGTAGATATTGTTGTTTTCATTATCGCATTATTATATGTTAGTAATACTTCAAAATAAAGACAAGAAAAGGAAGAAAAAAAAGGATGTATCCTACAATTCCGCGAATTACTACAAAGCTTTGATCTTTGAAACCCTTTATTTTATTGATGTTTTCAGAAAATCATCTTCTGTTTTCTTAATTGGTCGCTAGTTTCGTTTAAGAGAAATTAAAAGTATTTTTGACAGATGGAAAAAGGAATTCATAGAATGAAGGAAGTCTAAAGGCAAAGACGATTCTAACAATAAACATTTCTAGATAGTTCTATTGAACGCAGTAAAAATACATTTTTACAAAAATCACTCAAAAAGAAGTTTGAATCTATAATTTTATTCAATACATCTAAAAACAACAGCGAGTCTAAGAGCGAAGCAATCTAAGAGTGAAACAAGTCTAAAAGCGAAGCAATCTAAGAGTAAAACAAGTCTAAAAAGCGAAGCGATTTAAGAGTGAAACAAGTCTAAAAAGCGAAGCGATCTAACAGCAACGCGTATCTAATTAAAAAATCATCTTCCGCTTCCGTACCAACAACCAAATCACTACTGGCGCACCAACCATAGAAGTAATCGCATTGATAGGTAATGTAATATCACTAAACGGAACTTGTGCAATACTATCGCAAATCAGCAGTAAAATTCCACCAATTAAGCAGACACTCGGAACTAAGATTTTGTGATTCGTAGTATTAAAAAACAAACGTGTAATATGCGGAATTGCCAATCCGATAAACGCAATCGGACCCACAAAAGCAGTACAACTTCCTGCCATCAAACTAGTCGCAATAATTACTGTATATCGTGCTTTTTTGATATCAATTCCCAAACTACGAGCGTAATTTTCGCCCAAAAGAAAGGCGTTTAATGATTTAATGGAAACAATGCTTAACAGAATTCCACCAACAATCAAACCGCTTAAAATTCCCAGTTCTTGCCAGCTCAAATTTCCTAATGAACCTAAAGTCCACATCATAAATTGTTTCAATTCTTCCGCATCACTAAAATACGTTAACACGCTTACAATCGCAGCAGTAATACTTCCAAACATCAATCCGATAATTAAGATGGACATGGTATCTTTTACACGCGTAGAAACAATCATAACCGTAAGTAACACCAAGAAACTTCCTAAACTTGCAGCAATCACCAAACTGTAACTGGATAATAATAAGGTTCCGAAAAAACCACCAAAAGCAGAAGCGCCCATAATCAATAGTGCAACACCTAAACTGGCGCCCGAACTCAATCCTAAAACAAAAGGTCCTGAAAGCGGATTTCGAAATAATGTTTGCATCAACAAACCACTTAAGGACAATCCGAAACCAACCAAAATAGCGGCAATAGCTTTGGGCAATCGAATGGTTAAAATTGTAGTTCGCCAAGTTTCTTTTTCAATTTCGCCGCCTGTAAATGCTGCAAAAATTCCTTCCAAGGAAATAGAAACAGAACCCAGACTAATATTCATCAGAAAACAACCGATCAATACAAGAATCAGCACAATAAACGTAACGCGATATGATTTCTGATCAGGCAATTACAGTAATGGTTTAAAAAAGAACGGTTGATAGTTAGGCAAAATTTCTGGATGAATGGCTTTGATAATATCTTTCAACACAATATCTGGTCGCGTTGGCGCCAATTCATAATACATGGTGCCGCCCGTTTTTCCAACGGTATTCGCGGTGCTGTAAATCTTTTTATGCTTATAAGGTGCAAACTCAGCGTAATATCGACTAGCTTGCTTCATGTCTTCATAGGTTTTAAAACGTCCTGGACCAATCCAAATATCTGCATCAGCCGCTTTGTCCAATACACTTTCAATACTTAAAGACAAACTTCCGGTGCCTTCTGAATCTGCCCAAATATAATCAGCATTGGCATCAATTAAATACTGTGCTTGAAAACTTTCGCCCGCAGGCAAATACCAAATGTCTTTGTACATAGCACCTGCTAAAATCGTAGGTTTTGTCGTAGCTTTTTTCGCTAATTGTTTGGCTTCTAAATAATTTTTTTCAATTTTGCTAAAAACTTCTGTGGCTTTGGCTTCTTTTTGAAAGAAAGGCGCAAAAAAGTGAATCCATTCAGCTCTTCCCAAAGGTGTTCCTTCTGTCCAATCGCCATTGTACACTACGGGAATATTGGCTTTTTGAATGGTTTTATAAGTCGGATTTGAATTGTTGATAGAAAACCCAATGACAAGCTCAGGCTGTAAATCGATCAGCAACTCTATATTGATTTGTTCATTTTGACCGATATCTTTTACTTTTCCAGCATCAATCAAAGCACGTGTTTTTTCAGAAGAAATATAATTGGTTTGTGGAAAACCTACTAAGGTATGTTCAACACCCAACATTTCTAAGGTAGGAATATGTGTGGTTGAGGTGACGATTACACGTTCTATGGGAGTTAATACAATAGCATCATACGCAGTACGATCTAAAGTAATAGCAGCGGCTTTTTCTCTTGGAATAAGTGCGTATTTAAAATCTTTTTCAGCATCTGGCCAAGGAGAAAATACTGTTACAACGGTAATATCGCCTGTTTTTTCAACAGAAAACTTTTTTGCATACACTAAACTTTTTGATGAATTTTCAGCATTTAGTTCGGTAGGAAGTGTTTCTTTTGGCGTTTCCTTTTTTTCAGATTTACACGAAAAACAAAGTGTGCATACGGTGAATAAAAGGCAAAAAATAGATTTGAATGATTGCATGAATGTGGTTGCTAATTTTTTCAAAAATACTATTATTTTCATCTTTATGTAGATAGATTCTAAAAGAATGTTTATTTTTGCGCCGAATTTTGGTTTCGAGCATAGATTACTATTCTCGAATTAAAAGGGAATCAAGTGAAAAGGTAACACACCTTCAGTCTTGAACTGTTCCCGCAACTGTAAGCATGTACTGAGTATTATTCAGTACTTCATTTCAAAATGAATTGCTATAACTACATGACCACTGAATTTTCGGGAAGGTATATAGCAAATTGTAAGTCAGGAGACCTGCCAGTTTTCATAATTAATGTCAAACTTTCGGGATAAAAGTTTGCGTATGGAAACCCATACTTTATTCCCATAAAAAGAAAATTAAATGAAAAGAACAGTACTATCTGTTAGTGCCTTGTTTTTAGCATGTACTGGCGTATTTGCACAACAACAAGACGAAACTGAACAATTAGATGAAGTTGTCATCTCTGATTCACGTCATGCCCTAAAACGTGAAAACTCTGGTAAAACAGTGATTAGCATTTCTAGTGAAGAAATTAAAAGAAATCAAGGAAAAACTGTAGCCGAAGTAATCAATACCAAAAGTGGAATTGAAATTTTAGGAAGTAGAAGTAATGCAGGACAAAACTTAAGTTATTTTGTTCGTGGAGGAAACAACCGTCAAGTCTTAATTATGATCGATGGCGTACAGGTAAACGATCCTTCTTCTATTGCAAATGACTTTGATTTACGTTTGGTTGCTTTAGATCAAATTGAATCTATCGAAATTATTAAAGGAGCTTCAAGTACTTTATACGGAAGTGGTGCAGCAACTGCAGTCATTAGCATTACGACTAAAAAAGCTTCTGAAGATACCATTGCATTGCGTGTAAATAGTTCTTTTGGAACGAACCAATCACAAGATGATTCTGATTATAATATCAACGATTTTTCAAACAGTGCACGTATTGATGGAACTGTGGATGATTTAACATATGCGGTGAGTTTTGGTCACCAAAACACTGATGGTTTATCGGCTGTAATTGGAACAGAAAGCGACCGTTTTTCTCGTACCAATGCCAATGTAAGAGTTGGATATACATTTTCGGATGCATTCAACGTAAGCATTTTTGGTTCGCAAGATAAATTTAAGAACGATTTTGACAACTCTTCTCCAAGAGGAGATGCTGAATTTGTTGGTGTAAGTGATCAGTATCGTTTTGGAATTGCTCCAAAATATACTTACAAAAATGGTAGTGTTACCATGAATGCTGCATATACAACAATTGATCGTGAGTTTTTCTCTAACTTCCCATCAACGTTAGAAGGAGAAACAATTGCAGTAGATATTTATAATAAATACAATTTCAACAATCAATTTTATACCGTTGTTGGATTGAACTATATTGACAACCAAACGGTTTTTGCAGAAGAGCAATCTTCTTCAATTGTAGATCCATATCTTAATGTTGTATATGTTTCTGATTTTGGATTGAATATCAATGCTGGTGGACGTTTAAACAACCACAGTGAATACGGAACACACTTTACATACAACTTAAATCCATCGTATCGTATGCCATTGGGTGAAGGATATGCAAAGGTATTTGGTTCGTACAGTACGTCATTTATTGCGCCATCATTATCTCAATTATTTGGAAACTTTGGACCAAATCCAAATTTAGAGCCAGAAGAAAACACTACGTTAGAAGGTGGAGTAGAAGTAAAGTTATCTGAAAAATTACGCGTAAGTGCCGTATACTTCAACAGAAAAGAAGAAAACTTTATTCAATATACAGTAACTGATTTCACAACATTTGCTGGAGAATACCAAAATGTAGATACTGAGTTTACAGTAAATGGTGCGGAAATAGAAGTTTCTGCAACACCAATTGAAAACTTAACGATTGATGCAAACTATACATTTACTGAGAAAAAAGATGTAAAAGTATTGCGTATACCAAAGCACAAAGCAAACTTAAATGTAGGCTATGCATTTTCTCCTAAGACAAATGCAGGTCTATCTTACCAATTCACTTCTGAGCGTTTAGACACTGATTTTTCAACATTCCAAGATGTAACATTGGAATCATTTAACTTAATTGGAGCAAATGTAAATCACCAGTTTAACAAGCGTTGGAGCGGATTCTTAACAGTATCAAATATATTCAATGAGGAATATACAGAGATTACAGGATTTACAACAAGAGGTACCAACGTTCGTGTTGGATTCTCTTTAAACCTGTAGAGTTTATTTAATACCTATCATAAGTTGAAAGCCATTGGGAAACCAATGGCTTTTTTTGTGAATTTAAATTACGTATAAATACGCTACGGAATATGAGATAGTTAGTTTAACTTGTGAAAAACTAATTTTTAAAACCATATTGCATGAGTAGTCCAAATCCATTTCCAATTACAATCGTAAATAATTCAGGTTCAAGTGAAGATGTACATGTAACCATAAAAGGAATGAATGCGTCCATTAAAGGGAATAAAAAACAGCAGTTTTACAATCCAACCACTAAAGATTGGAGTGATAATGCTACTTCTATAAATATAGGAACGTCTAAAGAGAGTGTCATTAACATTCCGAATATAAACTCAGGAATTGTATATCTTTCTTTTGGAGCAGCCTTAAAATTTGCAGATCGGATATCGCCACCAAATGTTGGAAATCCTTCCGATCCTAGTTTTAATGTGATATATGATAAGTTTGAAATTTCGTTTTTACCAACAGATGGTTTCCCGTTTATTGACATTACGAATGTAGATTTCTTCTGTGTTCCGTTACAATTACAAGAAAAATTGTCAGACGGAAGTACAAACGGCCCTAAAGGTTTTTCGAAGAGTAGAAAGGATGTTTTCAGTTCTTTTTCAGCTGGAATGAAAGACAATTGGGCAAAAATTATACAAAACCCAAACAAAGAAGGAATTTTAAGGATTATTGCACCTAATAAAGCATTGGTTTCAAACAATGTAATGGATAATGATTTTGATGCTTCCAGTTTTCAATCGTATGTAGATGCGGTTTGGGAATATTATGCGGAAGGAAAAGGGAAATCAATTCAAGTAGATATGTCTGAGATTGCCAAATTCAATCCAGGCTATCAAGATGTCGTTTTTGAAGGTGTTGTAAGCGGTGGAAAGTTTGTGTTTTCAGAAAAAGACGGCAGTGGAAAATTGCCTAAAATCACTTTTACGAAACCTTCAGGAAGTAATCAGATAAAAGGAAGTGTTTTTGGTTGCGAAGATTTATTTGCAGCGCCAAATAATACACCACAATCGGTTCCTGCAAAAAATTTAGGTGCCGCTTTTAATGTTGGACTTTTAGCACATCCAAGCATAACCGATCCCGTATTATATTTAATGCCTCCAACAACGAAAACTCAAAGTAAAAATTGGAAAACGTATAAAGATGAAAAAGTTTTTTATACGAATACAATGACATTAAAAGATGGGAGTACGTTAGATTGCTACAATGTGTATTCAAAATATATTCATGAAAATGCGATTGATAGTGATGACTATGGATTTGCCTTTGACGATGTAACACAGAGCGATTCTACACTGGCAGATAAAAATGCAACAGGTGCTATTGTAACGATTCAGAAGATTGACTAACAAATAAATAAGTTGTTTAAAAAGTTAAAACTTCGTCAAACCGAATCAAGTTCAAAATGACGTCCGAAATACTTTTTAAACAACTTCTTTTTGTATCTTGTTACAATAGAATAATTCTTTTTTAATTGTTATAAAGATGAGTTCTAACTCACCAAACCATATGAACTCATAACATGAAAAAAACTACCTTACTCATCTTCTTTTTATCATTTCAAATGCATGCCCAAGTTGATAGTCTCAATTTGAAGTTGCAATCCATGAAAAATGACACTGTCAAAGTACTATTTCTTAATGATCTTAGTAGAAAGAACTTTGGTAAAAACATCCGATTGGCATTTGAATACTTACCACAAGCAATTACGATAAGTAAACAACTCAATTATAATAAAGGGCTTGTAAATTCCTATAAAAACTTGGGTACAGCGTATTTCTACACTGGAAAATATGACAGTACCAAAGTGTATTGGTCAAAGTCTTTGGAATTAATTTCTCCTGCTGATTATAAAAAGAAAGGAGATGCTCATAATAATATGGGCATTCTGTACCAACGATTAGGAAAAGTAGATTCGAGTTTGGCAAATTATACAAAGTCGTTAGAATATCGAATACAAACAAATGATTCTATTTCGATCGCAAAGTCATACAATAATTTAGCTTCATTTTACAGGCAAAACGGTTCGTATCAAAAAGCATTAGACTTCTATTTTAAAGCTTTACCAATATACAAGTCAAACAAGCTCCAAAAAGAAACTTCGGATGCGTTAAATGGTATAGGGTTATTATATAAAAATTTAAAGAATTATGATAAAGCACTGTCATATCTTGAAGAAGCATACGAATATCGAAAAGAGATTAAAAATCCAAGATTAATAGCTAGTTCCATAAATAATATCGCTACTATTTATTATGAAACAGATGATTATGCAAAAGCTAAAACATATTATCAAGACTATTTAGAATATGCATTAAAAATTCGAGACAAAAGAGGACTTGCAGGTGTATATTCAAACTTAGGAAATATAAGTGCTTCGGAAAAAAAAATAGAAGAAGCTATTGAATATTATACAAAAGCAAATGATTTATTTGTGCGCATAGGTGATATTGAAAATGCGGCGATGACATTTATTAATTTAGGAGGCTTTTATTACAAGCAAGAAGAATATAAAAAAGCCAATGAATATTATATACAAGCCAAAGATGCCGCAGAAAAATCAGGTTCCTTAGCATATCGTGTAGATGCACATAGAGGATTGACAGATACGTATTTTCAGCTTAAAAATTATGAACTATCACATGAAAACTTCAATGCATATATAACAACAAAAGATAGTTTGTTTAATAAAGGTGTCTCTGAAAAAGTTGCTTTTTACCAAGAACAGTATGAAGCCGAGAAAAAAGCAAAAGAAATTCAAATTTTAAAAACAGAAACAATACAAAAAGATAAAGATATTGCTGTTTCAAAATTATATAGAAACTGGGCAATTGTTTTTTCGGTATTACTCATCATCACGTTGTTATTGTTATACAATAGGTATAAGATGAAGCGAAAAGGATTCCAACTTAAAGAAGATTTACTGAAAAAAGAAAAAAAGGCTGCCGACTTAGATATCCAACTACAAAAAAAGGAATTAGAATTAAAAGCGGTAGAATTGAGTTCTGTGACGATGAATTCTTTTCAAAAAAATGAATTACTCTTAAATTTAGGAAGCAAACTAAATGAATTAAAAGATGCAGGTATTCCAAAATCGAATGTAATCAAAGAGCTTGAAGACTTGGTAAAACACGGATTGAATTTAGATAATAATTGGTCAACGTTTCAAAAGCATTTTAATAATGTACATCCAAACTTCTTTAAAGTACTCAATACTAAATTTCCCAACTTAACAAACAATGATTTAAAATCATGCGCATACATACGTATGAACTTGTCGAGCAAAGAAGTATCTATCTTAACAAACATAGAACCCAAAAGTGTTAAAATGCATCGATACAGACTCAAGAAAAAACTGGAACTTACCAAAGAAGACGATTTAAAAAACTTTTTATTTACGCTGTAGTAAAAATACTAACACGATAGGGTGAAAACACTAAATCTTACTATTTACAGGTGTTTCTAGCCATCTGTAGACCATTTGTAGACGCTTAAAACTTTTCAAGAAATCAATTTTAGTCTTGTTTTGTGGAAGAATATCAGATGATCGTATCTCAAATTTAAAATGATATGATGACTCTATTTTTTTACTAACAATTAAAATAAATTTCATGAAAAAAAAAGTACTCTTTTATATCCTAATGATTCCTTTATTAGGATTTTCTCAATACGCATTGCAAGGAAATATCATTGCAGATGCAGGCGGAATGTCAAATGACCGATTTGGAGATAATTCCGCAATAAGTGCCACAGGCGATTTTATCATCATAAGTTCTATAGGATATGATGGAGTTACAGGTACCACTTCCAATATAGGAAAAGTACAAGTATATCAATTTATGTCTGGCAGTTGGACGCAAGTAGGAAACGATTTAATTGGAGACGCTACAGGCGATAATTTTGGTGGAAGTATCGCTATAAGCGCAGATGGTTCTATCATTGCTGTTGGCGCTCCACAAGCAGATGGAAGCGGTTCAGTAAGAGGATATGTACGTGTCTATGAAAATATTGCAGGAACATGGACGCAACTAGGATCGGACTTTACTGGACAAGCAGATTTTGATACGCTAGGAAGTGCTGTAGATCTCAGCGCAGACGGAACAAAAATCGCAGTCGGAGCTTCAGGAGTGAGTACCGCAAAGGGAGAAGTAAAAGTGTATGAATATAACGGTGCTTCATGGTCACAATTAGGGAGTACCATGAGTGGTATTGTAAATGGCGACCGATTTGGTAATTCTGTAAATTTCAATGCTGATGGTACATTTTTGGCAATCGGAATTCCATTTTCAGATGCAAATGGTACTCCAAGCGGAACAAATTCTGGGCAAATAAAAGTATATGAATACACCTCAAACTGGAGCCAAATTTTTACAGCTTCTATTTTAGGTGAAAGCTTTGCTTTTGGAACTACAGTTGCGCTAAGTGATGATGGAAGTGTTTTAGTTGCAGGCGCACCACAACAAAATGATCCAGCAAACGGTTCAGGATTCGTAAGAATATATAAATACAATGGAACTTCTAATACATATGTATTTAATGCTAGTGTTGCCGGAGAAAGTAATAGTGATCGATTTGGAAATTCCGTTGCACTAAGCGATGATGGTAATTTCTTAGCTGTTGGAGCTCCTTTTAATGATAGTAACGGAACTAGCTCTGGAGAAGCATATTTATATGAAAATACTTCTGGAAATACATGGAGTGCTGTATCTGGAATTTTTAATAACTCAAATAGTGCAGCTGACCTTGCGGGTAGTTCTGTAAGTTTAAGTGATAATGGAGCATTTTTTAGTATTGGAGCGTTTAATGCCGACAATCCAATCAATAGTAATAATAATACAGGTATAGCCAGAGTCTTTGTAGACAGTTCGCTATTAAGCACAAAAGATATAGCATTGAACAATACCATAGTAGTATATCCAAACCCTATAATTGATTATTTAGCCATTTCAAGCACGCGTAACAGAAGTATTAACTCAATTAAGCTATCTGATATGGCTGGAAGAGTGATGTACCAAAAAACAGCTTCTTTTACAGAAACTTCAATTAATTTCTCGAATCTTCAGACTGGAATGTATTTGTTAGAGTTGAAAAGTGATAAGGAAACAATCATACGAAAAATACTAAAGCAATAATATATTGTTACGTTTCGTATTTGCAAATTCACAAAAGAAATTGTTAGTCTTGGAGTTTGTATTTCTTATCACTAAAAAAACGCTTCTAAGAAATTAGAAGCGTTTCTTATTTTTTAACCTTAATCAATAAGAAAAACAACATCAAACATTCGTTCTTTTGGGTTGTTTGGTACAGGAACTACCATTTGTTCCGTAAGTGTTTCTTGTGTTTTGGTACGAATAATTTTAAAACGCAAACCTCTATTTGTTACAATTGGTTCTGTGACTGCTGCCGAGTTGTCAAAAGCACTTACAATTCCGCTGATAATGTTTGCATCATCAAGCTCCGAAAGTAGTTCCGTTTCTTTGTAAACGCCAGTTTCGGGCATTCTGATTGTTAATTCACTAGTTTCTAACAATAATGGACTTCTAAAGAATTCAGTCATAACACTTTCAATAGCGCCATTGATACAAGCGCCAAACCAACCACCTACAAGTATGATTTCTTTTCCTTTTAAAGGATATTCGTCTTCAATAAGTCCTTTTCTAGCAACAAATCGACTTACTCTTTCGCTCAATGGCGGAATGGGAATGACAGAAGTAGTATCTTTTACTTTGTCATCTTCCCAAAAACTTACGTGTATATCTGTTGTTTGAGCATTAGCAATCAAAGGTTCTAATGTGTTTTTGACGGTGTTTCTGATACGCTGATTTGTAGTATCAAAAAAACCTTCCTGAAAATGAACAATGATAAAATCTTTTTTAAATTTCATGATGATAGTTTTTTATGGCATTGCAGTTGTGTAGTAGCAATGTTCTGATTATTGAATAGTTCAAAATTAGAAGCTACTATACTGTCAAAAAACACATGAATTGGGCATTTTAACTCACCTATTTAGGTGATATTTTTGGTTTTACTTTGTGAAGATTTCTACGACGCCATATTTAGAGTTTTGTTCAAAACCGGCAATTACTTGTGGTTCCTCATTTTTTTGAATATAGTCTATATGGCCAACTTTTAGAGTTTGTAACAATTGAAAAGCAGTTTTTATAGTCAATGGTTTTCTGTTGAAAATGACTAATGGTCTTTCATTTACAGTACTATGTTCACCGAAATATAGATCTTTTATCCAAGTCAACGTTTCTTTTTTTGCTTTTCGTTTTTGAACTGCTTTATTGGTTCGTATGATAGGAAACAAATCATATTTAGCAGGATTACAACCTAAAGCGTTTTTTCTAATATCTACAAAATAAATACTTCTAATATCCTTTTTATCAATAGTATGAATTTCTTCTTCGTCACGAGGAATGCCGTCAATTACAAAAAAATCATCTCCAATTTTTAAGCTATCACTTGCATAAAGAAACCGTTTTTGGATGTACTGCTTAATTTCTTCGCTCGTATAAGAATTAATCTCCTTTTCAGGAATATGCTGTGTGGTGATGCATGAAGAAACACAGATAATATTCCATATACATAGTATAAATAGTAGCTTATTTTTCATTAGATACGAATTGGTTTTATTAAAACTAAGGTCAATTCAAATCATATAAAAGAAACATTGAGTCAACGGATCGTTTCAATTCGCGAAAAGCATATTTAGAAAAGGATAGATGGTACGCATAAAAAAAGTCACTCAATGAAGAGTGACTTTCGAGGTATAGTTTTACGAATTAGTAGTACTACTAAATATAGTATGAAGTACTAATATTTTAATCGTTGAGAATCAATTTGTGGTTTTGTAATGCATCATCGCTATCACCAACTTTTAAATCGATATACATACGATTTCCTGTAACTCTTCGCAGTTTTGTTTCTGTAACTCCTTCAATTGGAACAATTTTCGTTGGATCTTGTAAAGGCCTTCCAGCGGCAGCGATATTTGCTAAAGCAGCAGCTAATAAAGGTTCTGTTTCATCTCCTAAAACACCAAGATTCGTTAAATCTTCCGCGATTTCAATATCAGGATTCAATCCGTCTGTATAATTTGAAAATCCAGCACTATTTTCCAAACGAGAAATTAACGGCTGCATTGCCCATTTGTGATTTGGATTTAACTGAGCATCTCCAAAAGTCCAAGATGGAGAATCGTATAAAGATACAGAAGCTTCATTTTTTCCAGTAGTTGTCGTTCCTACTTGTACTACGTCAATATATGGTTCTAGCGAATTAATTACCAATTCACTCGCAGAAGCAGTACTTCCTGTAGTAATTACGTATACTTTTGACAATCCTAAACTGTTAATTCCAGCGCCAGTACTTAACGTATTTGTAAAATAACGATTTTCTTGTGCGTCTGTAAGCTGTGGCTGAATTTTATCATTATATCTGAACTTTGTAAACAATTGTCCTTCAAATTGACCAGTTACCATGCTTCCTATATTGATAGCACTGCTTACAAATCCACCTGGATTGTAACGGAAATCTAATACCAAGTCGGTAACACCTTGCGCTTGAAAATCTGCAAATGCTCCATTTAACTGTGTATCAAAATTTGAAATAAATTGATTGTACATAATATATCCTACTTTTTTAGCACCTACATCAATAGTAGAAGCTATTAAAATTGGATTTTCTGTAATATTTGTTTTTGTAAGCGCAATATTTCTACCATTTGGTGTAATAGAACGAACGCCACCAGTTATAGTTAAATCTGCTAAGTTGAATGTATACGAAGTCGGATCTAACAAATCCAAGTTATTATCAGTAGAAGAGTTAAAAAATAAACTCTGTCCATCAACGGCATATACAATATCTCCACGACGAATATCTTTTCCTTCGGCATCAGATCCTGGAATGATATAACGGACATATCCAATAACTTCAGAACTTCCGCTATTTAAAAAGATATAGCGAACGTCGGCACCATTGGTTGCTGATGTTCCTTGTTGTGAATTTTGTAAATCATCATAATTATCTACAATCACACTAAAACGATCATCTGGGTGAAGTAAATGGTCAAATAAATTTGCTGGATTTGGGAAGCCTTGTAAAAACGAAACGTATCCTGCACTATCATCAAGCTTGCTATCGGCTAAATCGGCAACGTCACCTTGCCAAAAATACCATAGATTTAGTCCTTTCCAAACAAAGTCCTGAACTTCCAAATTTGCATCTACACTAAATAGATTATCATCTTGGTCAGTACAACTTGATGTGGCTACTGAAACGGCGACAAATAGAAATAGCAACTTTTTTATATTCATAATTTTCTTTATCATAGTTTGTTTTACTTTTATAAACATTAAAAATAGCCACATTATTGTAAAATAAAAATTATTTGTAACAAATTCGTAACTAGCTCGTCTTCCTTATAACTAACCGAAATTAATAGATCATAAAAATGAAACAGGCAGAATTTTTACGTACAGTATTGCCTTTTAAAGACAAATTATACCGCTTGGCAAAGCGCTTACTAGTTTCAAACGAAGAAGCAGAAGACGCTACACAAGAAGTATTGATGAAGTTATGGTCTAAGAAATCGAAAATAGAAGCGTATAATAATGTGGAAGCTTTTGCAATGACGATGACTAAAAACTATTGCTTGGATAAACTGAAATCAAAACAAGCCAGCAATTTAAAATTAGTTCATAGTAATTATAAAGATGAAAATACCTCATTACAACGCGAAGTAGAATTAAAAGATAGTGTAAGTTTTGTTCATGAAATTATGGAACAGCTGCCAGAGCAACAAAAAATTATCATACAATTGAGAGATGTAGAGCAGTATGATTTTGAAGAAATTGCCAAAGTTGTCAACATGAATCCAACAGCAATTCGAGTAGCATTATCAAGAGCAAGAAAATATATTAGACAAGAACTTGTAAAAAAACACAACTATGGAGTTAGCTAACATAGAACAATTAATAGAGAAGTATTTTGAAGCAACAACAACGGTTCAAGAAGAACAAGAGTTACAAGCGTATTTTTCGCAAGACAATGTGGCGCCGCATTTGCAAGAATACCTACCAATGTTTCAATATTTTACCGATCTAAAAACCGAGAAATCTACTCGTAACGTTCCATTACAACCTAGAAAAAATTATTTAAAATGGATTTCTGTTGCCGCTGTATTTATTCTCACAACAAGTCTATTCTTTAATGAATGGAGAAAACAGGAAGAAGCCAAACAAGCTTTTTCTGATTTTAAAATGGCCATGTCTCTTGTGTCAGAAAACTTTAATACAGGAGCAAGTCATATCAACTATTTAACACAATTTGAAGAAACAACGAACAAAATTTTTATAACAAGAAACAATTAATTAAAAAATGAAGAAGATAGTAATATTAGTAATGTTATTGGCCGTGCCAGTACTTACATTTGGACAAAATATATTTGAAAAATATGCTGATAATGATAACGTAACATACGTATCTATTAAGCCTAAAATGTTTAAAATGCTTGCAACTGTTGGCGTTGATACCGACGATCCGGAAGCAAAAGAGTTTTTAGATATGGTAAAGAGCATGAAAAGTTTACAAGTATTAGCTACTGAAAATAAAAGCATTGCTTCAGACTTAAAATCATGGGTAAACAAACGTTCTTCTAAATTAGAAGAGTTAATGGAAGTAAGAGATGGAGACGCTCGTGTTCAGTTTTATGTAAAAGAAGGAAAAGATGAAACGCATGTAAAAGAACTTTTAATGTACATTACTGGTATTGAGGATAAAGTACAGTTAAAAGACAGGAAAATTAATACTGTAGTCGTTTCATTGCTAGGAGACATCGATTTGACACAAGTTTCTAAATTAACAAGTCAAATGAACATTCCAGGAGGAGAGCATTTAAAAGACGTTAAGAAAAATTAAAAAACATATCTCTGTTTTGCGTCAATGAGCACTAGTTGTTCGTTGACGCATTTTTATATATATTCATCACATCAAAAAACAATCAACAATCAAAAATTATGAAAACGTTTACACCTTTTTTAGTACTGCTGTTAGTCGTCATGGGCTTGACAAGCTGTTCCGATAAGAATAGCTTACGAAATTATTTTTTAGATCATGCTGAGCAAGCAGGATTTTCTTCGAGTACAATACCCGTAAGTCTCTTAAAACAAGAAGGCATGCAATTAACGGACAAGCAAGAAGAAGCCATTGAAGCAGTAGATCGCGTCAACTTATTGTTTTATAGAATTGATAAAACAAAACAAGAAACATATGAGACTGAAAAAAGTAACATCAAAGCAATTTTAAAACAAAAAAAATACGAAGAACTCATTAACATGGGAAGAAACGGAGTTATCAAATATGTGGGTACAGACGATTCTATTGATGAAATCATTGTATTTTTATCCGATAAGGAAATGGGCTTTGCTGTGACACGGATTATCGGAGATGATATGACGCTGGAGAAATTTATGGAATTATATAAAATGTCTGAACAGCGAAACACGCCTCTCAATTTTGATTTGGGCAACTTATCAAATTTGATGTCATCAAACTAAAAAAAATGGATAAATGTTACTCAAAACATTTATCCATTTTTTAATATATATAATATCGTTATCTCTTTGATCTAAAGTAAATCAATGTCAACGCAATAATAAATATTACCGTAAAGAAGATGATTTCTTTGATTTCTCTTCTTTTTATTTGGATACGGTTCTTATGTTCAATCTCTGTAATTTCTTCATGAACTTTTTGATTGTATTTCTCTAAAAAATTAGTTTGTAAAATTTCGATTCCTTTCATGAATTCTTTTGAGCTTATACCTTCTTTGGCTAAGAAAGTACATTCAAAATTTTCATATAAATCAAAATCAGAAAACTCATTTTTATGATTTTTTACAACAGATAGTGTATTTACATCTATTCTAGGGAGTTTTACTTTACCCTCAATTAGATGATCTAAAGACAAGTTTTTTAGGATTTCTTCAAGGTTACTGTTCATGTTTCCAAAATGAATTCCAGAACCGTACTTGTCTACTATAAAAGTTTTAAACGCTTTGTTATAAACACCTTTTTTAATTTGGAGTCTTCCGGTGTTCTGTAAAGCATTCAAACTTTTTTCGTCTTTCGAATTTGTGAGTTTGATGGTCACAGTATTTATTTTTGTTAGTTCTTGGCGGTACAAAATTAACAAAAAAACAATTCGAAGAGCAATGAAATCTTATATTCCTGTATAATTCATAGGATTTATTTGCTTCAATTCCAATTTTACAGCTTCAGAAACCGTTAAAGTGTCAATAAAATCGGCAATTGACGCTTGAGTGATCTTTTCATTGGTCCTAGTCAGTCCTTTTAGTGCTTCATAAGGGTTTTGATAGTTTTCTCTTCTAAGAATTGTCTGAATTGCCTCCGCAACAACCGCCCAGTTGTTTTCTAAATCTTCTTCAAACTTAGTTTTGTTTAATAATAACTTGTTCAAACCTTTTAACGTAGACTGAAATCCAATCAATGTATGACCAAATGGAACGCCTACATTTCTTAGTACTGTAGAATCTGTTAAATCACGTTGTAATCTTGAAATAGGTAACTTGGCAGCTAAGTGTGTAAAGATAGCATTGGCGATTCCTAAATTCCCTTCGCTATTTTCAAAATCAATCGGATTTACTTTATGTGGCATTGCTGAGGAACCTACTTCGCCTTTTTTAATTTTTTGCTTGAAGTAATCCATTGAAATGTACGTCCAAAAATCACGATCTAAATCTATCAAAATAGTATTGATACGCTTCATTCCATCAAAAATTCCTGCAACATGATCGTAGTGTTCTATCTGTGTTGTTGGGAATGAATGATGCAAACCTAAAATACGTTCTACAAAATTATTTCCAAATGCTTTCCAATCAATTGTTGGATAAGCAACTTTATGTGCATTAAAGTTTCCAGTAGCGCCACCAAATTTAGCAGCATGTGGAATTACAGACATCGTTTTTACCTGTGCTTCCACACGTGTAATAAAGACTTCAATTTCTTTCCCTAAACGGGTTGGAGAAGCTGGTTGTCCATGTGTTCTTGCTAGCATAGGAATTTCTGCCCATTCGCTAGCCAATTCTTTTAGTTTCTCTAAAACGGTGACCAATTCTGGAAGGTATACTTGTTGAATAGCTTCTTTGATAGAAAGCGGAATTGCCGTATTATTAATGTCTTGCGACGTTAACCCGAAGTGAATAAATTCTTTGTATGATGAAATATGTAGTTGATCAAACTTTTCTTTAATAAAGTACTCAACTGCTTTTACATCATGATTCGTTACTTTTTCAATTTCTTTGATGGCTTGTGCATCTTCTGCTGAAAAGTTCTCGTAAATCGCACGTAAATCGTCAAAAAGAGAAACATCAAAACTTTCTAATTGCGGTAATGGTACATTGCACAGAGCAATAAAATATTCAATTTCGACTAAAACACGATATTTAATCAGTGATTCTTCACTAAAATAATTCGCTAGAGCGATGGTTTTGTTACGATATCTTCCATCAATTGGAGAAATTGCGTTAAGCGGAGTAAGCGTCATTGTAATTGTGTTGTTGTTATAAGGACACAAATATACTTGTTACAATGTTTGTAATAAAATTTTAGCACTTCATTTTCAAGCTTTTTTCATTCGTTTGATGAGGTCTCGTGCTCTGGCTTTAAATGCGGCGCTTTGTGATAGATAATCGCGCTCTAAAATCATGATTAATTCTGCATGAATCCAATCAAATTCTCTTCCTAATAAGTATAAAGAACGCATAGAATAGGCTTTGACGGCAACTTTTTGATCGCTAATCATCCAATCAAAGCAAGCTTCTGTAATTTTTTCTCGATGGTTTTTGGTAAGATGTTGCTTTGTAGCATTGTCATTTTTGTGATAAAAAGCTTCAATCAAATATTCAGCAACTTTTGCCATAGGACGCACGGCAGGATCTAAATGTACGGTGTGCATTTTTTCTACATAAGTATCTAAGTGTGGCAATATGGCATCCAAACGTTCTCGTGCTACAAATTCATATAACCATGCGGCTCTTGCCGAAATTTTATCATCAACAGTAAACACTACTTCTAACAATGTTGGAAGCAATTCAGGATTGTTTAATACAATATTGGCATAGTAGTTTCGCTTTTCGCGAGAATGATTTACATAATTTAGCTCCGAATAGAGTTGTTCAAATGTCATACTTTTTATATTTTAGACGAAATAAGAATAACGACATGAAGATACTTAAAAAGATAGCAGTTTTAGCATTAATTGTATTAGTAATTTTACAATTTTTTGGTCCCGAGAGAAATGAAGGTGATATTACTGACTTAGAACCTTTTATTCAAGAAACCAATATGCCAAGTTCTGTAGCAGCAACTTTAAAAGTGGCTTGCTATGATTGTCATTCAAGTAATACACGTTATCCTTGGTATAGCAATATAGAACCAATTTCATATTGGATGGCTGAACATATTGAACATGGAAAAGATGAATTGAACTTTTCTGAATGGAGTTCATACACTGCAAAACGCAAAGATCATAAGCTAGAAGAAATTATAGAAGAAATAGAAGAAGGACATATGCCGTTACCTTCTTACTTATGGACACATTCCGATGCAGAATTGTCTGAAACACAAATTAAAGAGATTGATGCTTGGGTAAAAGAAGCCAGAGCGTTTTTAGCTTTACAGATAGAGAAAGGGCAGTAGGTTTGTTGGCTGTTAGGTGATAGGTGTTAGTTTTGCTATATGCTATGACATTAATTCCTCAACAACTTTAGTGACTCCAACGGAAGCTTTTTCTGCAATGATGGTTAAGTTTTGATACAAATTTTGATTTACAGCAGGATTTGGATCAATAAAGTATATTGGAATATGTTGCGGCACATAGTTTATAAGACTTGCCGCAGGATATACTTGCATAGAGGTTCCTATAATTAGTAAAATATCTGCTTGTTCACATTCGGTCACAGCCGTTTCAATCATTGGAACATCTTCACCAAACCAAACAATATGCGGACGTAATTGCGAACCGCGTTCACACATATCGCCAACTGCAATATCACCCTCACAATCATAGGTTTTGTACGGATAGTGTACACCGCGCATTTTGGACAATTCGCCATGCAAATGCATGATTTTAGAACTTCCTGCGCGTTCGTGTAAATTATCTACATTTTGTGTCACAATCGTAACATCATACTTTGATTCAAGTGTGACCAAAGCTTTATGACCATCATTAGGCGATACTTCTTTCAACTGTCGTCTTCGTTGATTGTAAAAATCTAACACCAATGCAGGATTCTTTTCAAAACCAATTGGAGAAGCGACTTCCATAATATCGTGTCCTTCCCATAATCCGTCAGCATCACGAAATGTTTTAATACCACTTTCGGCACTAATACCTGCACCTGTAAGTATGACTATTTTTTCTTTTTCCATCTATTATAAATACGAGCGTTTGGTAAGTTTACAAAATCATTGGATTTGTCATCTATGAAATCGATTAATTCTTTTTTGTTGTATTCTTCGTTTTCAATCATACGATTTAGCAAGACAATATTATCTTCATGCTTTTCTAAAAAATCATACAAGTACATTAAGTTGATTTTTGCTTCTGCAAATCCAGGATATTCAATAATGGTATTTGCATAGGCTTTTTCTGCCAATTCATAATCTTCAAATTGCCAAGCAGCATTTCCACGTACATATTCAATAAAAGAATCTTCGGTGTTTTGTTGAATTTCATCTAACAATTGCATCGTTGCATTGTAATCTTTCAACATTACATAATAGTCAATCTCCATTAATTTGGTGTACGGATCGTTGGGAAATTTTTTCAATAACTCATCGATCGCTTCTAAATGAAAAACCGTATTAATTTTTGAAGCAATTTTAATTTTCGTCGTATAATATATTTTCTTCTCGGTAAATTTGCCTTCGAGTTTATGTGTAAGTTCAAGCGCTTCTTTATATTTTTGAGTATTTAGCAAACTTTCCAAACGCATAAAATAAATCATTCCTTTTAAACGATTTTTGTTCGTTTCGGTATCTTTTACATCTTTACTTGGAATGCTCAATTCATATAAATCTCGGTAAGTATCGCTCAAATATTGCCCCATGGAGTAGATAAAAACATCATTTAAGTAAAATTCATCCTTTTCATAACCTAATTGATAATCGTGATAATTTAAGCCACCATTATCAGAGTACATACGAAATAGTAAATGATACTTGCGTTCATCCAAATGATAATAGTAATTTACCAAACTATAGGAAGCGCCTCTTGATATGGCAGCACGAATGTTTTCGGGAAACATATGAAACTTTTCAAGAAAGAGTCCTTTTTTAAAAACAGCATTGAATTCTTCTACTGCATTATCATCATTTGCCTTTTCATTGATGGAAACAACTTTTTCAGCAAAGTTCTGTAGATTAAAATTATCCATGAAAAAAGAAGTATCTTTTTCGTAAAAGGAATCTGCAAAACGTTGGCCAAATTCAATTACCTTTTCATCATTTAGCTGCTCATTTTTAGCATACATCTCAGTGGTTTCTTGCGAAAAAGCAATCATACAGCAAAAAAAACAGAGAAGACAGGAGAAAATATACTTCATTCGTTATGTTTTAAGAAGTACTAAAATAATCAATTTATTATTGGTATTCACGCGATTTTTCAAACATCTTGTTTTTTTGCTTCCTAGCGTTTTTATGATAGTTTTGTAACATGGTTAATGAAGATTTATTAGAACATTTAGAAGGATATCTCACTGAGCGCAGAAAAGGCTTGTTTTCCAAAGTGTTAGCGCAACGCACACGACATTTTACAGTAGCAGTGGAAGATGTGTATCAATTGCATAATACAAGTGCTGTATTGCGTAGTTGTGATGTTTTTGGCTTGCAAGATGTGCATGTAATTGAAGAACAGTTAGGAAAAAAGATGGACAGAGAGATTGCAATGGGCGCACAAAAGTGGGTTGATATTCATCGCTATAATGATACCAAAAGTTGTATAGAACGGTTACGCTCTCAAGGATATCGAATCATTGCCACAACGCCGCATGAAGATTCTCAATACTTGCATGATTTTGATATTACTGAAAAAGCAGCTTTCTTTTTTGGAAAAGAACGCGAAGGTTTGAGTGAAGAAGTACTATCGCAAGCCGACGAGTTTTTAAAAATACCAATGGTTGGTTTTACGGAAAGTCTGAATATTTCGGTTTCTGCAGCCATTACCATTCAACATGCTACGACACAATTGCGAAATTCTGACATTGCTTGGCGACTTACAGAACAAGAAATCTTAGAAAAACGATTTGATTGGTGTAAAAAAACAATTAAAAGTGTTGATGATATTTTGAAGCGTTATCATGAAACACATTCATAAAAAAACTTCGTTGTTCTACAATTTTTTAGAAACAACGAAGTGTATATCAATATCTTTTTAAAGCTATAGTAAAACTACTTTTTTACCACATTTGCTTCATACAAATCAATCCAGTCTTGTGGAGACATTTTTGTGGCCAATTCAGTAATCAATTCATACGGAATGTCGTCCATTTTTTTGAAACGAATACAGCTTTTCCCCATGTCTAACTTACGTTTGCAATGTTTTGGGTATTCTGCTACAAACCAATCCATCAATTCTTTATTCGCATAAATTCCCATATGATATAAGGCGACAAAATTCTTTTGAGAAGCATAACTAATAAATGGCAAAGGTAACTTTGGATCGCAATGATAACCGCCAGGATACGTATCATGAGCAACTACAAATGATGGCATTTTATAATTTATTGCTTCGGTAAAACCGCTAGGCAAATTCTTTTGAAGAATGCTTCTAATTTTAGTAATTGCTTCTTGGCGTTCTTCGGGAAGTTGTGTGATATAATCATCAATTGTGTCTGCGTCGTATGTCATGATGTTTGGTTTTTTAAGAATTTAAAAATACTATTTTTTTTATTATGATCTAATGTCAACAATCATTGAATTTTTTAGGTATCGTTTGAATACACAAAATAAAAACCTAAATTTAGAATTCAATTTTATGTATAAATTGTCAATTCTTGCATAAAAAACAATCTAAAAACACCTAAAACCTAATTATTATGATGATTGCATTGTATATCGTAGGCGGACTTTTAGCTTTAATTATATTTTTAGCTTTAATCGCACCCAAAAATTTTGCTGTATCTAGAAGTATTGTTGTAAACAGATCGCTTGAAGATACATTTGCATTTATGAAATCTATAAAGAATCAAGACGTATGGTCGCCTTGGAAAAAGAAAGATCCGAATATGGCACAATCCTATGAAGGAACCGATGGAGAAGTAGGTTTTGTAGCACGTTGGCAAGGAAATAAAGATGTTGGAGAAGGAGAGCAGGAAATTTTAAAAATTGTAGAGAATGAAAAAGTGATTTCTAAACTACGCTTTTTCAAACCTTGGAAATCTGAAGCAGATGCTTTTTTACAGACAGAAGGTTTAAGTGATACGGAAACAAGAGTCACTTGGGGATTTTCAGGAAAAAACAAAATTCCATTCAATATTTTTATGTTGTTTATGAATATGGACAAAGCCGTTGGAAAAGATTTTGAAGAAGGATTGGCAGATTTAAAAGCACATTTAGAAAAATAAAATAAAAAGTTATGATAAACTGGTTTGAAATTCCTGTGACAGATATGAATCGTGCACAAAAGTTTTATGAAACTGTGTTTAAAGTTTCTATAAAAGTACAAGATTTGGGCGGCTTATTATATGGTTGGTTTCCTCCAAAACCAGCGGCAGAAAGCTGTACGGGAGCACTAATACAATATGAATCGTATGTACCAAGTAAAACCGATGGCGTATTGATTTACTTTTCTTCAGAAGATGTTGCCAATGAACTCGCTATAATTGAGGAAGCTGGTGGAACTATTGTCCAAGGAAAAAAGATGATTTCTCCTGATACAGGTTATATGGCAGTATTTATTGATTCAGAAGGAAATAGAATTGCCTTGTTTTCAAGAGTGTAAGCTTTGCATGTTTTCTTAGAAAATTGCTGTTATAGTATAAATAACACCTGCGCTTCCATCAAAATCAAAATCACATTTGTAGGATAAACCAATTTTTTCTAACACTTTTATAGAAGCTATGTTAGCTTTCATGGCTCTACCTACAATAGATTTAACTTGCATTGTATGAAAACCGTATTCAATGCAAGCTTTGGCAGTTTCTGTGGCATATCCTAGATTCCAATATTTTCTAAAGAAACGGAAACCAATATCGTATTCGTCAGATGATGATGAATATTTTAATCCGCACCAACCCAAAAAGTCATTAGTTTCTTTGTGAATTACTGCCCAACGTCCAACACCGTATTTTTGATACTGATCGTAGTTTTCTAGAAATTTCTTGGCGTGATTAATACTTTCAAAAACAACATCTCCTGTGTAGCGTATTACTTCTTTATCTAGATTTAAGTTGTAAAAAGATTCCGCATCAGCGATTGACAGTTCTCGTAAATAGGTGCGTTCTGTCTCTAAAACTTTTTTCATGTATAAAGATTATTCATGTAAAAGTACAATTGAAAACTCAGAATCAATGGTAATTTTTCCGTTTTCTACGGTAGCAGTTTTTCCTGAATAGTGATCTGTAATTTCTGCGCCATTTTCAAATTGTTTACCAACAGGAATTACTTTTTTTCCTTTCGCCAAATCTAATCCAACAACAACAGTATCGTTATGATACGTTCTTGAAAATGTATACGGACTTTGTGAAATCATAGTATGTTTTCCAGCACCAACCGCAGGATGTGCTTTGCGGAATTGTCCAAGTTTTTGCCAATGTTGTAGTAAAGCTTTTGTTTCAGCATCGTTCATTTTGTCCCAATTCATAAACGAACGCAAAGTAGCATCTCCGTTTGTCCCTTCAATGATTAATGGACGTTTGGTTTCATCTCCGTAATAGATTTGAGAGATTCCAGGCGTTAATAATAACTTTGTTGCCGATTCATATGGCTTTGTTCTGGCTTTGTCAAAAGGATCGCCATCATCGTGTGAACTGATATAATTCATCACACTTTTTCCTTTTAAATCGTTATGAAGAATGTTGTCGTATTTTGAAAAGATGCTCTCATAATCTTTTTTTGCGTCATATTTGAATTGAAAATTGATCAAATTGTCAAAACCATTGGCGTAGTAATCTACTTTTTTATCTCCAAAATCGTAAAAACGTTTTGAATCAATTCCATATCCATACAATTCGCCCAACATAAAAAAGTTGTTGTCATCCAATACAGCTTCAGGATGTGCCTTTTTCCAATCAGAAAATGCAATCTGTGCTTGTTGGTTTAATGCGTTCCAAGCACTTTCTTCTACGTGTTTTACCGTGTCAACTCGATATCCATCTACACCATATTCACGTACATAATCTGTCAACCATTTGATGATGTAATTCTTCGGACTTTTTACCAAACCTGTTTTTTCAAAGAAAGCATCGAGTTCTTTTAGTTCTTGTTCGTAACGACCTTCCGCTTTCCATTTCTCAACCAATGGAGTAGGCAAGGCAACCGCTTCGTTACTATTTGTCAATACATCCGGAAGATTTTTTACCAGCGTACAACTTACGGCTGAATCGTAGTTTTGATACGTACAACCAGGTTCCGTACGAACCCAAGTATTGTTCCAAACAGGATCATTTTCTGTAACCGGACCTGTATGATTCATTACCACGTCCATTAAAATGCGAATTCCGTGTTCATGTGCTGTTTCTATCAATGCTGCAAAGTCAGCTTCCGTTCCAAAATTTGCATCAAACTGCGTCCAATCTTTGGTCCAATATCCGTGAAACGCATAGGTATTTCCAGTACCTTCATCTGTGCTGTCATGAATTTGTTCTAAAACTGGAGAAAACCAAATAGCATTTACGCCTAAATCGTCAAAATATCCTTCTTTTATTTTTTGTGTAATTCCTGCCATATCGCCGCCCATAAAACCTCTCAGTTTTGCAGGTTCTTTGGTGCGATCGTAGTTGAGGTCATTTTGTTTGTTTCCATTATAAAAACGATCGGTCAACATAAAATATACATTCGCAGCTTCCCATACAAATGGTTGTGCTTCTGTCGTTTTTTCAGTGGCTTCAGATGATTTTGATTTACATCCAAAAACAAGAAATGAAAGTAAAAATATGGTGAATAATTGCTTCATGTCGGAGAGATAGTTTACGTTAGTATTCCTGCAATATAAAGGTTATATGGCTTTTTTCATATCGTAAAATAGGGATCGAATAAAAAAAGTGTTACTACAACGATTGAGTTGACAATTTTCTTAATAACTTATTTTTTTTTCATCATTTAAAAAGATGGGAAACGTAGTTAATTTTCGTACTTTGAATGCATTATTAACTTAACAAATTTTTTAAACATGAAAAAAAGAAGTCTTAATTTTTTAAAACTTAACAAAAAAAGTATTTCCAATCTTCAATCTAGCACTATATTATTTGGTGGAGCAGCAGCAATAAATAGTGTTGGTGATCGCTATACCAAATGTCCTTTGAGTGATTGTTTTAAGAAGACAAAATAGGAATAAGATAGTTAAATCCATCTCAATAGATTGGAATATTATCATTGAAAGCGAACTTCGGTTCGCTTTTCTTTTGGTATACTTTTTACGTTATTGTTGTAAATAATATATAAGAAGAGATGCTTTTGTGTATGTCACTTCAAAGCACTTGAATTTATATGTATTTGAAAAATAAGTTGAGTTGAAAAAAATTACTTCTTCTGCCTGCTTAAGATTTTGTACTCTTCGTAACAATCATTAATGGCATCCAATATTTGTAGATCATTTGCATTGGTAATGAATGTTTTGGAGTAATTACATAAGGATAGAATTTCATCAATATCTACACGCTCTACTTGTAATAATTCACGAAGCATTTGTCGATCGAATTTAGAAGCTAATAACTCTCTAATTTTATCATCTTCTTTCATACGACGCAATTTGCGCATTTGTCTTGGTTTTTTTCCGAAAACATTTTTTAAGAAATCGGCCGGATTAAAAATAGCTCCTAATACAGAAGAAATGGCTCCAGGTGCTTTTTCTCCAGCTTCGTATCCTGTAGAAAGTCCCGCAATACGATAACGATAGTTAGGACGAATTGGAACATTTTTGGCATCAATATCCAAATATCCAGTCAATTGATACGGCGTTAATATTACTTTTTCCAGCGCATACGCCAATTCGGTCAATCTAATCGTAGAAGAACCTTTGTATTTTAACATGTCATTAGTAACACGGACTTTGATCGATTTAAATCCTAAGAAAGAAAAGAATAATAGATCATCAGCTTTGGCTTCAATTTCAAATTCTCCTTTATCATTGGTAATAACACCTTTAATAGTTGTTAGATTGACAACGTGCACCGTTTTCATCGGTTTATCGTCTGCATCATTCACAACTTTAGCATACAATTTTTTCATTTCCTGAGCGGAAAGAGTTGTAATTGTTAAAAATAAAAGTAGAAAAGTAAATACTTTTTTCATGTATGCGATTTTTGTAAAATTTAGTCTTCTGACTAATAGTCGTATAAAAGTACTAAACAAAACAATAAAAAGTGCGCCGAAGCACACTTTTTACTTAATATTAACAATATTGTGGTTATTTTCTTCTAGATCTTCCTCTAAATTTGTCGTTTCCGCCATCGCTTCTACGACGTCTTCCGCCATCATTTGAAGAAGATTTGTTTTCGCTTCTACGACCTCTTCTGCGATCTCCGCCACCGTTTCCGCCGTTTCCGCCATCTCTACGTCTTCTTCCGCCGCCGCCATCTCTACGACGTCGTCCACCGCCACCGCCACCGGTATTGGTAGATTCTTCTACATTTACAAAACGTCCGTCTACTTTAAAATCGGTAAAGTGAGCTAAAACTTTCTCTTTTTTATCATTATCAGTGTTGAAGAATGAAAAACTTTCTTTAACATCCACTTTGTATACATCATCACGTCCTAAGCTTAAAGTTTCTTTTAAGAAATCTTTTAAACGCATCCAATCGTATCCATCTTTCGATCCAACATTGATAAAGTAACGTGTACTATGTTCGTTACTTCCGCCACGAGATGAGCTTTCTTCACTGCTACCTTTTGGCTGATTTAGGTCACGCTTGTTTCTATAATAATTATAGAATCTATTAAATTCTACAGAAACCATACGCTTTATTAAATCTTCTTTAGAAGTATCTTCAAAGATTTCCATGATTTTAGGTAGATATTCATCTACTTGCTCATTTGCTTGTGTATTGTGAATTTTGTTTGCTAAATGAAACAACTGAATTTGGCAAATTTCAATTCCTGTTGGAATATTTTTTTGTTCAAATTTCTTTTGAATTTTACGTTCAACCGATTTGATTTTACGCATTTCACTTTTTGTAACAATGACCATAGAAACTCCCGATTTTCCAGCTCTACCTGTACGACCACTTCGGTGTGTATAGGTTTCTACTTCATCAGGAAGTTGGTAGTTAATTACGTGTGTAATATCGTCTACATCAATTCCACGTGCAGCAACATCGGTTGCAACAAGCATTTGAATTTGACGTGTACGGAACGATTTCATCACCAAATCACGTTGGTTCTGACTTAAATCTCCGTGTAAAGCACCAGCGCTATAACCATCTTCGATTAACTTTTCTGCAACACTTTGCGTATCACGTTTTGTTCTACAAAAAACTACTGAAAAGATATCTGGATTTGCATCAGCTAAACGTTTTAACGCTAAATAACGATCACGACCACTTACAGCATAGAATTCATGACGAACTGTGTCTGAACCAGAGTTACGCGATCCGACAGTAATTTCCTGTGGATTGTGCATAAATTTCTTGGCAATCACAGAAACTTCTTTTGGCATAGTAGCCGAGAATAACCAAGTACTTTTATCGTCTGGTGTGTGCGATAGGATCGAAGTAATATCTTCATAGAATCCCATGTTCAACATTTCATCAGCTTCATCAAGCACACAATATTCAATCTTTGTAATGTCAACCATACGACGATTGATCATATCTTGCATACGCCCAGGTGTTGCTACAACTATTTGTGCACCTTTCTTTACTTGTTTTGCTTGATCTGTAATACTTGCACCTCCATAAATAGCGACAACATTGATGTTCTCGTATTTAGAATAGTTTTTTAATTCGTTTGTAATTTGCAAACATAATTCACGCGTAGGCGATAAAATCAATCCTTGTGTGGTGCGACTGTCTGCATTTATTTTTTGGATTAATGGGAAACCGAAGGCAGCTGTTTTACCAGTTCCTGTTTGGGCAAGTGCCACAATATCAGTTTCTTCATTTAATAAAATTGGAATTGCTTTTTCTTGAACTTCACTTGGCGTTTCAAAGCCCATGTCTTGAATAGCGCGCAATAGCGAATCTTGAAGACCTAATTCTTCAAATTTTGTCATACTGTAATTTTAAAAGGTTCGTACAGCTTCATGCTGTGTTGAGAAGTTACATGGAGCGTTACGACCTATAATAAAATACCCTGACGCTGCATAACTTCATCTCGCTCTGAGATTTCAAGGCGCAAAGGTAGTGTTTTATTTTTAATAAATCACTATTGTTGTAATTTGCTGATTTCTAATGGTTTTTGGTGAAAATGAATCCTTACTTTGAATTTGTTAGCTGTACTTTTAGCTGTGGATAATCGATACCAAATACTTTTTCGTTTTTAAAAGGAATTTTTAGGGTGTCTTTTTGGTTGAAAGGAATCCAGATTTCGAGTTCGTCAAGAGTTTTGAGATTGATTATACTTTTGTGTTCAAAAAACCAATCAATTTTTGTACCGCTTTTCCACGATGTCCCACACGATTTTTTTCTTCTAAAGATATTTGAGCAAATGTTTCTGTAAATCCGTCCGCCATAAAAATTGGATCGTATCCAAAACCTTTGTCACCACGTTTTTCTTTGATAATAGTTCCTTTGCAAATTCCTGGAAATGTATGCTGTTCTCCATTTAAAATTAATGCGACTACGGTTTTAAACTGTGCAGAACGATCTTCTTTATCTTCCAATCCAGTTAGCAATTTATTCATATTATCATCGGCATTTCGTTGCGGACCTGCGTAACGTGCAGAAAAAACACCTGGTTCACCATTCAAAGCATGTACTTCTAATCCTGTATCGTCTGCAAAGCAATCGTAGCCGTAATGTTCTTTGACGTATTGTGCTTTTTGAATAGCGTTGCCTTCAATAGTAGGTTGTGTTTCAGGAATATCTTCATTACAATGAATGTCCTTCAAACTTAAAATAGTGATATGACTTGGTAATAACGACTGTACTTCGTTGACTTTATTTTGGTTGTTGGTGGCAAATACGAGTTTCATGTAATATTATTTTTTATCGATGATGATACGGTTCATTTCGTAAAATAGTAAAGGCTCTATACAATTGCTCTACGACAAACAAACGTACCATTTGGTGTGAAAATGTCATTTTGGATAAGGATATTTTACCTTGAGCTTTCGCGTAAACGTTCTCAGAGAAACCATATGGTCCACCAATAACGAATACCAAGGTTTTAATCCCTGAATTCATGCGCTTCTGTAAATAAGTTGAAAATTCTACGGAAGAAAACTGCTTTCCATTTTCATCTAACAACACCAACATATCGGAAGAAGACAGTTTTTTTAGAATCAATTCGCCTTCCTTTTCCTTTTGTTGCGCTTCGCTTAAATTTTTGGTGTTTTTCAAATCGGGAATAATTTCCAAATCGAATTTAATATAATGCGATAAACGCTTTACATACTGATCTATCAATTGTTGCAATTGTTTATCGTCAGTTCTTCCAATGGCGAGCAACTTCAAATTCATGCCGCAAAAATAAAGGAATTTTTAAGAAATTATACATGCATGTTTTTTTGTGAAAAATCAGTAGCTGAAAAATATACTTTATATGTATACAAACAAAGGTTTAGCCGTAAACCGAAACCATAATATTTTCTTACTTTTCTTTCATAACCAAAAAACTTTTAATCATGAAAAAAAAGAAATTACAATCGTTAAAACTCAATAAAAAAACAATCTCAAAAGCAAATGCTATTGTAGTAAGAGGTGGAGGACCTTCAGCTCCTCAATCAGATTGTGTGTCACATTGTTTAGGATGGGAATGTCACGATCATAAATAAACTTCCTTAGTTTATTATTTGATGATAGCATAATTTTCAAGAGTATAAAAGCATTATCTTCTTAGGTAATGCTTATTTATTTTCAATAATTCTATCATACATTTTGGATATACAATATAAACTTCGCAATTTTGAAATAAATACTATTTAGCATAAAACATGATTTCAGAGACGCAATTTCAAAAAGAATTAGAATTAATTATAGCAAACGCTATTAGAGAAGATGTTGGCGACGGCGACCACAGTTCACTAGCATGCATTCCCGATACAGCGACAGGAAAAGCAAAATTATTAGTAAAAGACGAAGGTATTATTGCAGGTATTGAGTTTGCCAAAATGGTCTTTAACTATGTCGATCCAGCAATGGAAGTAGAAACGCTTATTGAAGATGGAAGCACTGTAAAATATGGTGATATCGCGTTTTATGTAACTGGAAAATCACAATCTATTTTAAAAGCGGAACGTTTGGTGTTGAATGCTATGCAGCGTATGAGCGCCATTGCAACCAAAACAAATATGTTTGTGCAATTATTAGAAGGAACAGGAACAAAAATTTTGGATACACGTAAAACAACACCAGGAATTAGAGCGCTTGAAAAATGGGCTGTAAAAATTGGTGGTGGTGTCAATCATCGTTTTGCGCTGTATGATATGGTCATGTTAAAAGACAATCATATTGATTTTTGTGGTGGAATTACACAAGCAATCACACAAACAAAAACATACTTACAAGAAAACGAATTGGATTTAAAAATCATTGTGGAAGCACGTGATTTGGATGAAATTGCTGAAATATTAAAAACGGATGGTGTGTATAGAATTCTGATTGATAACTTTAATTATGAAGATACACGAAAAGCTGTAGAAATGATTGGCGATCAATGTTTGACGGAATCTTCTGGTGGAATCAACGAAAAAACCATTCGCGAATATGCACTTTGTGGTGTAGATTATATTTCTTCGGGTGCATTAACGCATTCGGTATACAATTTAGATTTAAGTTTAAAAGCCGTTGAATAATGTCTAAAGACATCGAAGACAAACTTGACAAAATTCCAATCATCAATGTATTGGTGATGTTATTCAAGAAAGTAAAACTTCCTGGACTCAAAGGTTTGTCTTTGTATGACTTGTTAGAAATGTACATCGTTGGTATCATCAACGGGACATTAACAGCGCGGGCAGCTGCCATTGCCTTTAGTTTTTTTATGGCAATATTTCCATCGTTGCTATTCTTTTTGAATCTACTTCCGTATGTGCCAATCGATAATTTTCAAGCTAACTTTGTAGAAACCATTACTTCAGTGCTTCCGGAAGAATCAGGAGTATTTCTTGATGGAATTATTGTAGATATTGTAAACAACAAGCGTGGTGGATTGCTGTCTTCCACATTTTTTCTCTCCATATTCTTAATGGCAAATGGAGTAGGAGCAATTTTTGGTGGATTTGAAAACTCTTATCATGTGCATGAAAAACGGAATTTCTTCAAGCAATATCTATATTCTTTAAGTGTCGGTTTGCTTTTGGCATTGTTGTTGATTTTTACCATAGTCGTATTGGGATATCTAGAAATATATATCAGTCATTTGAGCAATGAATCGCTTGAAAATGTAGGAACTGGTATCAATATTCTGCGATACGTATTCTTAATTAGTATGATATATATGGGAATAGCAATCTTATATTATTTTGGTACAGTTCGAGGAAAAGTGGCAAGATTCTTTTCGCTAGGTGCTTTATTTACAACCGTACTCATCATATTGACATCGTATTTATTTGGAATTTATATTGCTAATTTTTCTCAATACAATCAACTATATGGTTCTATAGGAGCATTGTTGATTTTAATGATGTATATCTGGTTGAATGCTAATATTTTATTGCTCGGATTTGAGTTAAATGCTTCACTAGATATGCTAAAGAACAAAAATGAAGCTGCTTAAATTTATTATGTTTGCATAATAAAAAGTAGTATATTACGAACGAAAATTATAAATAAACCCAATAGAAAATGAAAAAGACAATTTATGCGTTTATCGCTTTTTTAATCGTAGGAATCGGTGCTGCAACTGCGCAACATGAAGTAGGATCGGCAACATTACCAGATACAGTTACATTTGAAGGTCAAGAGCTTATGTATAATGGCGCTGGTGTACGTAAAAAGGCATGGTTTAAATTATATTCAGGAGGATTGTACTTGCAACAAAAATCAAGTAATGCGTATGATATTAGAACTGCAGATGAGTCAATGGCTATTAAATTACACATTACATCTGGTATGATTTCTAGTAAAAAAATGATCAATGCTGTTAATGATGGTTTCGATAAATCTACAAAAGGAAATACAGCACCAATTGCTAACAAAATAGAGACTTTCAAAGGTTTCTTTAGCGATGAAATTAATGACGGTGATATTTTTGATATTGTATATTTAAAAGACAAAGGTGTTATTGTATACAAAAACGGTACTGAAAAAGGAGTAATTCCTGGATACGAATTCAAAAAAGCACTTTTCGGAATCTGGTTAGGAATGAAACCAGCAGATAAAAAACTTAAAAACGGAATGTTAGGAAATAACTAATCCTAATTATTGATGAGCAAAAAAACAGTATACATATACATACTATTACTATTCTTTGGTTTGCAAATGAGTGTTGCGCAAAGTGTTGTTGGTAAATGGAAAACCATTGACGACGAAACTGGTGAAGCAAAATCAATTGTAGAAATCTACCAACAAAATGGAAAGATTTACGGAAAAGTAGTAGATATTATCGATGCTTCAAAACGTGACGGACTTTGCGAAAAATGTAAAGGAAGTCGAAAAAATAAACCCGTTTTAGGAATGAAGATTATCGATGGATTAACCAAGGATGATGATGAATATTCAGATGGAAAAATTCTAGATCCTGAAAAAGGAAAAGAATATAAATGTAAAATCTGGCTCGATACTGACGATAAAAATAAACTATATGTGCGTGGTTATGTCGCGTTTTTTTACCGAACTCAAAATTGGTATCGCGTGAACTAATCACATAAAACATACATAAAAAAACCACTCTGAAAAAGGAGTGGTTTTTTTATGCAAAGTATGTACCTTTGAATTATGATATTTACCAAAAAAATAGGACTATTATTTCTATATATAGTTTTTGTAAACCTTTCTTTCGGACAAGAAAAACCTCCTGTTGTTATTGAAGAAATTGAAGAGTTGCCAGCAGAAGAAATAAAAGCTGATGCTAAACATGCTTCGAACGATAAAAAAAGACAATCCAAAAGACCAGCATCTTCATACAATACTTTTCGTTATGAGTTTGTGCAAAACGGAAATGAAATTATTTATGTTTCCATTAAAAATGAAGCGAAACAAGCTCAAGAAACCATAGAAGTTATTCCTGTAAAAAATGTGGATGGTATAAATGTTTTACCATATAATTTTGGTTATGAATATCACAGAGCAAAATCACATGAATATGATATAGAACGTCATTACCATGAAAACTATCTCGTATACAAATACCGAAAAAAATACGGTTTGATACTAGATGCAGACATAATTTCTGCAAAATTTGATACAATAGGCAAACCTTATTTACTGCGCTGCGAAAAACCAATGATGTTGGTGGCGAAGAAGAAACAAGGAAAATATCAATGGGGAATTGTAAAGTCAGATGGGAACTTTTTGCTTCCTATGGAATATGACGAAATCATAATACCTCTGGAAATGGATACATCAATGAATTCTTATGAAGATGATCGTAAGAAACAAAACAAGTTGTGGAATGATTCAAATGCAGGATTATATTCAGATGGTTTATATCACAATCAAAAAATAATTGTCAAAAAAAATGATAAATACGGTTTGTTCAATGCGAATGGAGAAGTAGCGTTAGATCTTATATATGATAATATTGAAGTTGATAATTTTTTGGGAGTATATACTTTGCAAAAAGATAATGAATCAGGATTTTTAATAGCGGAATATAAAAAAATAGGCGTGTGGGGAACTAATAAAATTATCGAGAAAAATACAAATGTGAATGAATACCTAAAAGTTTTTCCAACAAAAGACTATCAAATTTTTATAAAAGAAGGATTGATTTACATAAAATATAATACAGGAATCATAAGTAAAATAGATCATCATGCACTTATGAAAATGATCAAAGAGAACTAAATCTTTTCTTTAAAGTATGTACCTTTAAACCATGGCTAATTTTATAGATGTCATATTGCCAATTCCGCTTCAGCGCCTTTTTACCTATAGCATTTCGGAAGCCGAAGCACAGTTTCTACAGCAAGGAATGCGTGTGGCAGTGCCTTTTGGAAAAAGTAAAGTATACACAGCTTTAGTCCATAGAATTCATCAACAAGCGCCGGAAATCTATGAAGCTAAAGAAATTCATCAGATTTTGGACGAGCAGCCAATCATTACTCCACAACAATTAAAACATTGGGAATGGATTGCAAGTTATTATATGGCGAGTTTGGGCGAAGTATTTCGTTCGGCAGTCCCAAGCGCTTTTTTGTTAGAAAGTGAAACGATCATTTCTAAATATGAGGATGCAGAAGTTGATGAAAGTCAATTAAAAGACGATGAGTTTTTAATTTTTGAAGCCTTGCAGCATCAATCATTGCTTAAAATTCAAGAAATTAGTAGCATTCTAGGAAAGAAAAATGTATTGCCCGTTTTAAAAAGATTGATTGATAAAGAAGTCATTCAAGTCTATGAAGAAATCTATGAGCAGTACAAACCAAAGTTGGTGCGCTATGTAAAGCTTCATTCAGAGTATACAAGTGAAAAACGTCTTCAAGAATTGCTAGATTCGCTCAACAAAGCAAAAAAACAACGGGAAGTCATTCTGACATTATTTTCGATTTCTGCAAGCTCTAAAAGACCGATTTCTGTCAAAGATCTCACAAAACAAAGCAACACAAGTTTATCTGTGATAAAAGCGTTGATCAACAAAGGTGTCTTAGAAGAATATTACATCCAAAAAGATAGAATAGAATACAACGGAGACGAAACCGAAGCTTCAAAACGATTGAATGCATATCAAGAAGAAGCATATGAAACCATACAAAATGCTTTTCAAACTCAAGATGTATGTTTATTATACGGCGTAACATCTTCAGGAAAAACGGAAGTATATGTAAAGCTGATAGAAGATACGCTGGCGTCTGGAAAACAAGTTTTATATCTGTTGCCAGAAATTGCGTTGACAACACAACTCATTACACGATTGCAGCAATACTTTGGAGAAAAAGTAGCGGTATATCATTCAAAATATTCGGTGCATGAACGTGTTGAAGTTTGGAATAATGTATTGCAAAACAAACCGAAAGCGCAAATTGTATTAGGAGCACGTTCTTCGTTGTTATTGCCGTTTTCAAATTTAGGATTAATCATTGCGGATGAAGAACACGAAACTTCATTTAAGCAATTCGATCCTGCACCGCGTTATCATGCACGTGATGCTGCTATAGTACTTGCAAAGCTACATCAAGGGAAAATTGTATTAGGTTCAGCAACGCCGAGTGTGGAAAGTTACCACAATGCAAAGGTTCAAAAATATGCTTTAGCCACCATTACAAGACGTTACGGCGATGTTTTAATGCCAGATATGGAATTAGTCGATATCAAAGAAAAGCATCGTAAAAAGCGTATGAAAGGTCATTTTTCAGATCGTTTGTTGGAAGAAATTGAAGAAACGCTTGAAAATGGTGAACAAGTCATTTTATTTCAAAATCGTAGAGGATATGCGCCAATTATTGAGTGTAATACTTGTGGACATTCGCCACAATGTCCCAATTGCGATGTGAGCTTAACATATCATCAATATAAAAATCAATTGCGTTGCCATTATTGCAGTCATCATATTGCTATGCAACAACAATGTTTGGCATGTGGAAGTCACGAATTGGACACCAAAGGTTTTGGTACGCAGCAAATAGAGCAGGAGCTGAATGAATTATTGCCTGAGGTAAAAGTTGGGCGTATGGATTTAGATACTACGCGCGGAAAACACGGATATCAAAAAATCATTTCTTCGTTTGAACAGCAGGAAATTCAAATCTTAGTCGGAACGCAAATGTTGACCAAAGGATTGGATTTTAGGAATGTGAATCTAGTTGGAATCATGAATGCAGATAGCATGTTGAATTTTCCAGATTTTAGAGCACACGAACGTAGTTTTCAACTCATTCAACAAGTTGCCGGTCGCGCCGGAAGAACTAAAAAGCGCGGAAAAGTAATTGTTCAAACCTACAATCCGTATCATCAAATACTGCAGCAAGTTTCGGTTGGAGATTATGAAAACATGTTCAAAGATCAATTAAACGATCGACGACAATTTCATTATCCACCTTTTTACAGGTTGATAAAAATTACATTAAAACACAAAGAATACAATCGTGTGAATGAAAGTGCAGCGTGGTTTGCAAAATCGTTGCGCAATAGTTTTGGAGACAATGTATTGGGACCAGAATTCCCGCCAATTGCGCGCATTCGAAACCTATATTTAAAAAATATCTTATTAAAAATTCCAAAACAACAATCGTTAGGAAAGACAAAAGAGGTAATATCTAGAATAAAAACAAGCTTCTTGTCAATTTCAGAATACAGAAGTGTCCGAATAATTATCGATGTAGATACAATTTAAGATCTGTAAATGATTATAAATTATACTGTTGAATGTTTTCTGCGGAAAAATTAAACAAAAAAAGTAGGAGAATTTTTTAAAAAAGATAGAGAAGTTTGAGTGAAGTCGAGAGCTAAATGTTAGAAAGTGCTTCAGATAATTCAACCTTCTTGTTTCTACTCAAAGGAATTAACTGCCCAGCAATTTCTACATTTTTACTATTGAAACGATCTACTTTATCTAAATTCACAATATAAGATTTATGAATTCTTAAGAATTTATTTTCAGGCAATTGCTTCTCAAAAGCTTTCATTGTAGAAAGTACAACAATATTACTTTCGTCAGTGACTAATTTTACATAATCACCTAAGGCTTCAATCCACTTGATGCTATTTAAGATTACTTTACGCTTCTTTAAATTACTTTTTACAAAAATATGATCGTCATCTTCGTTGCTTTTCGCACCATAGCTGGATTTGTCAAGCGCTCGCGTGATGGCTTTGTCAAAACGTTCTTTCGTTAAAGGTTTGTGTAAAAAGTCGGTAACATCGTAATTAAAAGCTTTAAAAGCGTACTCAGTTTTTCCTGTTACCATGATTACCTGTGGCGGATTTTTTAATGACTCAAGCAAGTCAAATCCATTCAAAACAGGCATTTCAATATCCAAAAATATTAAATCGACATTATTAGTTTTGAGACCATTTTTAGCCTCTATAGCGTTACTATACTCTGCAATTAAATTTAAAGAAGGATGGTTCAATATCAACTTGGCAACAGCCATTCGTTGTATAGAAGAATCATCAACAATAATACAGTTAAGCTTCATAAGCGTAATTAGCGATTTTTTAAAATTTGGGTACATGCAATGTTATAAAAAATAAATCAAAACCGCAACAAAATCGCGGATTTATTAATAAACTTAGCAAAAAAAAAGAAGTATTTTTATTTGTATTACAACAAATAAACAGTACATTTGCGCCCAATTTTAATCAAAAATAGTATTTATGAATCATTATGAAACTGTTTTCATTTTAAATCCCGTTTTATCTGAAACTCAGATAAAGGAAACAGTAGCGAAATTTGAAGATTTCATCGTTTCTAGAGGTGGCAAAATGATTTCAAAAGAAGATTGGGGACTAAAAAAGTTAGCCTATCCAATCCAACACAAAAAGAGTGGTTTCTATCACTTATTCGAATTCCAAGCTCCAGGAGAAGTAATTACTCCGTATGAGTTAGAATTTAGACGTGACGAGCGTATCATGCGTTATTTAACAGTACGTTTAGATAAACATGCAATCGCTTGGGCAGAGAAAAGAAGAAATAGAAAAACCGCTAAATCTTAAGAAATATGTCTTCAATAGAACAACAAGCAAAAGGAAAGAAAGAAGGAGAAATTAGATATTTAACTCCTTTAAACATCGAAACTACGAAGGCAAAGAAATATTGCCGTTTTAAGAAGTCAGGTATCAAGTATATCGATTATAAAGATCCAGATTTCTTAATCAAATTTGTAAACGAACAAGGAAAATTATTACCACGTCGTTTGACAGGAACTTCATTAAAGTATCAACGAAAAGTGTCTGTAGCTGTTAAAAGAGCGCGTCACTTAGCATTAATGCCATATGTAGGCGATATGTTAAAATAAAATATAGGCAGATATTATGGAACTTATTTTAAGACAAGACGTTGAAAATTTAGGATTTAAAGATGATGTCGTAACTGTAAAAAACGGATACGGAAGAAACTATTTAATTCCTCAAGGATTTGCAACATTAGCAACAAGTTCAGCTAAAAAAGTTTTAGCAGAGAATTTGAAACAAAAAGCATATAAAGAGCAAAAATTAGTGGATGAGGCTAACGCAACTGCAAAAGCATTGTTAGACTTAGAAGTTAAGATCACTGCAAAAACAGGAGCTGGAACGAAATTATTCGGATCAGTGAATAACATCGATTTAGCAGAAGCATTAGGTAAAGCAGGTCACACAATTGAGAAGAAATTTATCAAAGTGATTGGTGGTAATGTAAAAAGAACTGGTAAGTACGAAGCAAAAGTAAGATTACACAGAAGCGTAGTTGTAGGTTTGCCATTCGAAGTTATTGCAGAAGCAAAATAAGAACGCCTAGCGTTTGTGTAGAAAGCCACTCAATTTGAGTGGCTTTTTTTATGCTAACATTTTGAATAGTTGTAAATTTGCACTCTTTATTTTTGAAAAGCATGAAATACGCAAGACTTACGAAAGAACAATTAGAAGAATTACACCAAGAATTCATCAACTTTTTAGCAACGCAATCCATCACTGCAGAAGAATGGGCAACGTTAAAAGAAGAAAAACCAGAAGTAGCAGAACAGGAAATAGATGTGTTTAGCGATTTGGTTTGGGAAGGCGTATTAACGCAGGCAACGTATCTTGAAAATATCTCAGCGCAACACATGTATTTATTTCACTTGCGTGAAGATGAAATGAAGTTAATCGCAGTTAAAATCTTAAACGAAGCGATCAACATTACTACGAAAGAAGGTTTTGCTTGGTTACGAGAAAACTATTCAACTGAAGAAGTCGAGATCTTAACGGCAAATAAAGCGTATTCAGAAGACAGAAACGCAGACAAATTTGCATTATTACAACAAGGTTCAAACATTACCAAAGGACAATTATTCCAATGGTTTGAAGCGATGATGTCGTAAACGATTTATGATTTGAGATTTTTGATTGTAGATCGTTGATTTTTCAAATTGTCAATTCGAGCGCAGTCGAGAATAGCTTAGAAGCTAGAACTGATCTCAATCTTTTATTTTGTAAACGAAATATTGTTCTTCGTTTTGTATACTACGAAAATTCAGTTTAAAGTTTATTAGTAATTGGTACTTTTCCAGTGCCAATATAGGTAATGTATTTGTTCCTAAAAATTACCTTTTCGGAAGATGTCTTGAAAAACCAAAAATAGTATTCAATCAAATTTGGATTCTTTTCACAGAAGGTAAGTGTGCAATTTTGAATTCCTGTCAATTGAAAATAAGGCATGCTATCAATATGATCTGCAATAATCATTGCGATTTCTCCTTTTGTAAGTGTTCTGTTTTGACATTCTGAAACTACGCTAGTTTCTGTATCATCAGTAAAATGGAAAGCGAGCGCAAGTAAAATTTTTTTATCGTACGAAATGAGTTTTTTTGCTGCTTCAGATGTTACAATGTCTTTAGAATTCTTTACAGATGCGATATTGTCTAACAATTCTTTGATTTGAGCAGGTGATTGCGAAAAGCTAACAGATGAAAAAAAGAATAGAAGAATACCAATTATATATTTCATTGTTTTGTTGTTTTTATCAAATCTACGTATTACTTAACAGCAAATGTAAAGCAATGAGCAAACTTTAATAAATAGTACGTAAAAGTACTTTTTCAATTAGTTGAAATAATCTATACACGATCATTCCGCAAAAACGAAAATAGACTTATATTTGCGGCACAATATAGAATCATGGCACAAAAACCAAGCATACCAAAGGGAACAAGAGACTTTTCTTCAATAGAAGTTGCAAAACGTAACTACATTTTTAACATCATAAAAACAGCTTTTCAAAGTTTTGGATTTCAACCTATTGAAACACCATCGTTTGAAAAATCGACTACGTTATTGGGGAAATATGGAGAAGAAGGAGATCGCTTGATTTTTAAAATCTTGAATTCGGGTGAAAAAGTAAAAAAAGCTGATTTACAAGCGTTAGAAGAAGGGAAGTTAGCACGATTTTCAAATTCTTTGTCTGAAAAAGCCTTGCGTTATGATTTAACGGTTCCGTTTGCGCGTTATGTAGTACAACACCAAAATGATATTACATTTCCGTTTAAACGCTACCAAATTCAACCAGTTTGGCGTGCAGATAGACCACAACACGGACGTTTTCAAGAATTCTTTCAATGTGATGCTGATGTCGTGGGTTCGAAGTCGTTATGGCAAGAAGTGGAGTTTGTACAGTTGTATGACAAAGTCTTTTCCGAATTAGGTCTGAATGGTGTAACAATCAAAATTAACAACCGTAAAATCCTGTCGGGAATTGCGGAAGTGATTGGCGCTAAAGATAAGTTAATCGATTTCACAGTTGCTTTAGATAAGTTGGATAAGATTGGTGAAGATGGCGTGAAAAACGAAATGTTGACCAAAGGCATTTCTGCGGAAGCGATTGAAAAAGTACAACCGTTATTCAGTTTTTCTGGAAACATAGATGAAAAATTGGAGCAATTAAAAGCCTTATTAGCGGATTCTGCTGAAGGAACGGAAGGAATTTCAGATTTAGAATTTGTGTTTGAAGCAATAGAAATCTTAGGATTGGAAACGGCAACGTTAGATTTAGATATTACGCTTGCGAGAGGATTAAATTACTATACAGGAGCCATCTATGAAGTTGCGGCACCAGAAGGCGTAAAAATGGGTTCTATTGGCGGCGGTGGTCGTTATGATGACTTAACTGGAATCTTCGGATTAAAAGATGTAAGTGGCGTTGGAATTTCGTTTGGTTTAGATAGAATCTATCTCGTATTGGAAGAATTGGATTTATTCCCAGAAACAGTTTCTGATAAGGTAGATGTATTGTGTGTTAATTTTGGTGAAAAAGAAGCGTTGGCATCTTTAAAATTAATCAAAGTTTTACGTGAAGCTGGAAAAAGCGCAGAGTTATTTCCAGACAATAAAAACATGAAAAAACAAATGAATTACGCCAACAAGCGCAACATTCCATATGTAATTATCATAGGAGGAAACGAGCTTGAAAACAATACGTGCGTGGTGAAAAACATGAAAAACGGAACACAACTTGAAGTTCCTTTTGATGAAGTGTTAACAGCTTTTTGAAATTAGTATTGAGTATTGAGAGGTTAGTATTGAGAAGTTTCAAAGTACGGTTTGCATTACTCGAATATGAAATGGAAAAGTATTTTCAAGTGCTAGGAATTTAGTTTCAAAGTACTTCTCGATACAAATTTGTTGTACAAATTCACTCGAAGTGACGTTTTGTATTTGAAAAGAAATGCTACTTTTTTAAGACCCAAGACCCAAGACCCAAGACCCAAGACCCAAGACCCAAGACCCAAGACCCAAGACCCAAGACCCAAGACCCAAAAACATTCGTGAATTCGTGACGAAAAAAGTTAAGAGTTATGAGTTGCGTAAAACAAACAGCCAACAGTCTCCGAAAAGTTATAAGTAAAAAAACAAATAGGCAAAAAAACAAATCAACAAAAAAATACAAAACACAACCAAAAGGCGTTCACACTAAGCGAAGTCGAAGTGAAGTGAAGAGAAACAAATCTAACAGCGCAAAGCGCGATCTAACATCTAAATATCTAAAAGCAAAGCAGTCTATCTAAATCAAAGATTTCGCTTATACGTTTTACGACGCTTATGTGTTACAGGTTTGAAATGTTTCCAAAGTTGATGAATCGCAGTGTTTTCAATCAATTCAGGAGTTCGAATGCATTCTACAATATTTTTCTCTGTAAACGTTAAGTAGTATTCCATAAAAAGAATAGCCGTCAATCCTTTATTTTGGTATTCCGGATGTACACCGATCAAATAAAACGTAATATTTTCAGGCTTTTTACGAGCTTTCAACATGTGAAAAATTCCAAATGGAAATAACTTTCCATTGACTTTTTGTAAGGCTTTGGCAAACGAAGGCATTACAATTGCAAAAGCAACAAGCTTGTCATCTTTATCAACTACAAACTTTATAAATTCAGGATTGATAAATCCGATATATCGATTTCTAAAATATTCCTTCTGTATATCATTGATAGGAACAAAAGACGCCAAAGATGCATAAGAAGCATTAAATAGATCAAACATTTCATCTACATATGGCATGATGTCTTTGGTCTTTGTAAAATTGAGCTGACGTAATTGATAACGCTTTTTGACCAAATTTTGGACGCGCTCAAAGAATTTTGGCTTTACATTTTCAAAAGGAAACTTATTTTCTAAATATTCCTTTTCTTTTACCAATCCGTGATGAATCAAGTGTTTTTCATAATACGGATGATTGTACCAAGTAATCATGGTGCCAATATGGTCAAAACCTTCTGTAAGGACACCAACTTTATCTAAATTAGAAAATCCTACTGGACCTTCCATATATTCCAAATTGTGTGAGCGACCAATTTCTGTTACCTTATCGAGTAAAGCACCTGAAACTTCCAAATCGTCAATCATATCAAACCAACCAAATCGCATCTTGGAAAGTTTTTGCTCTTTCACTTCAATCCAATTGATAATAGCAGCGACACGACCTACAATTTTGCCATCTCTAAAAGCTAAAAAGAACTGTGCATCCGCATCTAAAAAAGCAGGGTTTTTATCCTTATCAAACGTTTCTAATTCATCTTTTATAATTGGTGGAACCCAATATTTAGAACCTTTGTAAAGACCAAAAGGGAATTTTATAAATGCTTTCAGCTCTTTTTTATTGGCTACTTCTCGTACTTCAATCATTAACTAGGAATTTGGTGGCAAAAGATTAGTTATCGTTATCGTTATCTCCGTCGTCTTCAAACTTCTCCAACTCTTTTTCATCTTTTTTCTTCTTCTTTTTATCCTTTGGATCTTCTCCGTTAGGATCTTGCTCTTCAATAGGAATCAACTCATCTTCATGCCAATCGTCAATTCGGTACGAGATTCCAAAACCAGCAAAAATACGTGTTGGCGTATTCTTTACACCAGCACCAAGATATCCATCTAACTGAAAATCTTCTCCTAATAAATAAGCGCCACCAGCTCTAAACAAAGCATCAGCATACAAATCGCTGTCAATTCCTTGATGCTCTACAAAAGCAGACCATTTTGGATTGTCAAACGCATGTGTTAACGTTATAATATAACTCAATTCTTTAGAATCAGAAGTAATACGGTCGTAAGTAATATTCGTTACAAAAACCCAACGTCCTGCAAAGTGACTTTGTGTAGCAACAGTAACTTTAGGACTAATAGACGGTTCTGTACGTGGAAAATATGGATTGTCAGAAAACACAAAATTTGCACCTGCATATACACCGATGGCAGGAATTAAATCTTTCCAACGGAATGAATTATTTGCTTTCCAGCTATATAAATTTGGTTTCTCTAATTCAGAGTTTAAGTACGGATCATAAATCATGTATTTTGCTCCAATTGTATGCGATAAAAAACCATTTCTATTAAACTCTAAAGGAGGATTTGAAGCATTGCTTGTAAAAGTATCAAACTGATAAGCACCTTCCCAACTAATCTCTAATTGTTCTTTAAACAAACCATAACGCAATGCAAAATCAAGTCCGAATGCATTTACCTCCGTATTCAATTTCTTATGTTCTTGTCTGTCAACAAACATTCCACCTTCAAACTGAATTACATTTTTTCCAACAGAATAGGCACTTATTGACGCTCCTGGACGATTGGAATTGATTACTTCTGTATATTGAGCAAAGGCAGCAGTAGCGGAAAATAAAAAAACGATAACTGCTAAGAAAGATGATGTTTTCATATGATTATAAAGGTTGTTTTTTTTATTAAGTAAACATTTGTCTAAACAAATTGCACATATGATGCAAAAGTGACAACGCGTGTTTTCTCTTAAAATTTTAACAGATTAAGCCAAAACTACATAAAATTATAGTTTTTTATCTAGTAAAAACGATATTAAATCTGCATAAATTGTATTTTTGAAAAAATATAGGTTATAACACAATATGGGAGTACTAAGAACAATAGCAATCATAATTCTGGTTATGTATGCATTACGCATCATAGGCAGATTATTTGCACCTGTTATGATTCGTTATGTTGCCAAGAAAGCGGAAAAGCGTTTTTCAGAACAATTTAGGCAAGAAACTCAGTTTCAACAACAACGACGTGACAAAGAAGGAGAAACGACTATTGATACCATGCCAAATGATAGAAAGTCTTCTAAAGATGTCGGAGAATATATAGATTTTGAAGAAGTAGATTAATATTAGATCAATTTTCTACACTAAAAAAAATCTTTCCGAAAAGGTTTAGTATATTGCTTTCAATCTGTACACGCTAAAAAATTACACCAAGTGAATTTAGATATTAAAAAATTAATTCCGCATGCCATTGCACTCGTGCTTTTTATTGGAATGTCGCTGGCATACTTTTATCCTGTAGCGCAAGGAAAAAAAATGTTGCAACAAGATATTACGTTGTATACAGGAATGGCAAAAAAGCAAAACGATTATAGAGAACAGACTGGAAAAGAATTGTATTGGACCGATAGTGCTTTTGCTGGTATGCCTACATATCTTTTAGGTGCGCGCTATCCGCATTCATATATAAAAACACTGGATAGAACACTTCGATTTTTACCGCGTCCAGCAGATTATTTATTTCTATACTTTTTAAGTATTTATGTCTTATTATTGATCATGAAAGTCGATTGGCGATTGTCTATACTTGGCGCCATTGCCTTTGGTTTTTCCACATATTTTATAATAATTCTCGGCGTTGGACACAACGCCAAAGCACATGCCATTGCTTACTTTCCGTTAGTACTTTCAGGTATTTTACTCACCTTTCAGCGGAAATATATTTTGGGATTTTTGTTAACGGCTGTCGCCATGTCTTTAGAAGTGATGACGGCGCATCCGCAGATGACGTATTACCTAATGCTATTGGTTTTAGTGCTTGGTTTGGTGTATTTAATTCAGTTTTACAAAGAAAAAGAATTACCACACTTTTTTAAATCTGTTGGGATATTAATTATCGCAGTAATTCTAAGTCTTGGTGTCAATGGCGCAAGTTTGATGACAACCAAAGAATATGCTGATTGGAGCATTAGAGGAAAAAGTGAATTGACTGTAAAACCTGATGGTTCAAAGAAAGAAAAAGAAGGACTTTCAAAAGAATATATAACAGAATACAGTTACGGTAAAGCAGAAACATTCAACCTATTAATTCCTAGGTTTATGGGTGGAGGAGATGCCGAAAATTTAGGAGTAAATTCAAAAACATTCAATTTTTTATTGCAAAACGGATACAATGTAAGCGAAGCAAAAGAGGTTGTTAAACGATTGCCTGGATATTGGGGAGATCAGCCTATTGTAGCTGCACCAGCCTATGTTGGAGCAATCATTATTTTTCTAGCTTTATTAGGTTTGTTCCTTGTGAGAAGCCGAGCAAAATGGTGGTTAGTTGGCGGAATTATTTTGTCGCTACTATTGTCTTGGGGAAAAAATCTTAATTTCTTGACAGACTTTATGATTGATTACTTCCCGTTCTATAACAAATTTAGAGCAGTATCATCAATACAAGTGATCTTAGAATTATGTATTCCTATTTTGGGAATTTTAGGATTAGCACAGTTGTTTAAAAAAGAAGACGCATTAAAAAATGAAAATGATCCAGTCAAAGAAAAATTAAAAGCACTGTATATAAGTACGGGAATTATTGGAGGTCTTATTCTGTTCTTTCTGTTGTTTAAATCGACACTTTTTAACTTCCAAGGACCTGGAGATAAAGGAACCAATCCTGTATTTTTAGAAATTCTAAAAGAAGATCGATCAGCGATATTCACACAAGACGCCATCCGTTCATTATTGTTAGTTTTAGCAACGGCAGGAGTTTTATGGGCTTTTATTCAAGAAAAACTCAAACAAAATATTGTCATTCTTATCTTGGGAGGATTGTTATTATTTGATTTAGTTGGTATTGCACAACGTTATGTATATAATGATCCAGATAGATATGTAACGAAAGCTGAATTTGAAAATCCATATCCTACGTATGAGGTTGATAAAGCGATCTTAGAGGACGATGGACATTACCGAGTATTTGAACCAAGATTGCGTTTAGCGCATGCACGTACTGCTTATTTCCACAATACGCTTGGTGGATATCATGCAGCAAAACCAAGACAATTTCAAGAGTTGTATGACTTTTATTTGGATCATGGACGTACGTTTGAATTCAATGCAAGAAACGTCAACATTTTAAATATGTTGAATGTAAAGTATACGATTGACGAAAATAAAGACGAGCAAGGAAGAACTATAGGACTTGTGAATATTAAAAATCCTTATCCTAATGGCAATGCATGGTTCGTTAAAAAAATCAATTTTGTAGAAACAGCAGATGACGAATTGTTATCACTGTTTGGATTAGATACGAAAAATACAGCACTATTTCGCAGTACTCAAGAAGCTGCAAATGACATCAAAGAAACGTATGGAAAAGATTCATTGGCTAGCATCAAGTTGACGGATTACAAGCCAGATGATTTAACATATACCACAGAAAATTCAGAAAATGGATTTGCCGTATTTTCAGAAATCCACTATCCGCATGGTTGGAATGCTTATGTCGATGGAAAACTTGTTCCGCATTACAGAGTAAATTATGTATTGCGTGGTTTGGAAGTACCTGCTGGAAAGCATACAGTACGATTTAAGTTTGAACCTACTATTGTTGACAAAGGTGTTACCGTGTCATTAACAAGTACGATCATTTTAGTACTATTGATTCTTGGAGGAATTTATTATGAATTTAGGCGTAAAAAGACAGTGACAAAAGCTTAATTAGTTTTTAAAATATGGCTAAAAAAGTAGTAATTGTTACCTACTATTGGGAACCTGCCGGCGGACCTGGCGTGCAGCGTTGGTTGAAATTTGTAAAATATTTACAACATTTTGATATCGAACCCATCGTTTTTATTCCTGAAAATCCTAGTTATCCAATGGTTGATGAAACTTTTTCGGATGAAATCCCAAAGGATATTACGATTGTAAAACAACCTATTTTTGAGCCTTATAAATTTGCAGAAATCCTCTCTAAGAAAAAATCTAAAACAATAAGCAAAGGGATTATAGCGAATGAAAAACAATCTTTTGTAGAAAAGTTAATGCTGTACATTAGAGGAAATTTTTTTATTCCTGATGCTAGAAAATTTTGGGTAAAACCTTCTGTGAAGTTTCTGAAAAAGTACCTGAAAGAAAATAATATAGATACCGTTATTACTACAGGTCCACCGCATAGTGTGCATTTAATTGGTCTGAAACTCCGAAAACAAATGGATATAAAATGGTTGGCAGATTTTAGAGATCCTTGGACAACTATTGGCTATCATGATGAGTTGCGATTGACGAAAAAATCACAGCAAAAACACATCAAACTTGAATCGGAAGTATTGCAAACGGCAGATCAGCTTGTGACGACAAGTTTTACTACGAAAGAAGAGTTTTCAGTGTTGACCAAACAACCAATTGAAGTGATTACGAATGGATATGATGTGGAAAAGTTTCCAGCAGCTCCAATGGATGAAAAATTCACCTTATCGCATATTGGTTCCTTACTTTCTGAACGAAATCCGCTAGTTTTATGGGAAGTTTTGGCTGAATTGATACAAGAAAATGCAGATTTTGCAAAAGATTTTCAATTGCAGTTTGCTGGAGTTGTTAGCGAACGTATTCAACGAGACATCCGAGAAGCTGGTTTGGAAAAGCATACAACGTATTTTGGCTATGTTTCTCATCAAAGAGCCTTGCAATTACAACGCGCATCACAATTATTAGTAGTCATTGAAATTGATGCAGCGAAAACCAAAGGAATCATTGCAGGAAAGCTATTTGAATACATGGCAGCAGAACGCCCAATTATTGGGTTAGGACCAAAAGATGCAGACATCGCAAAGATCATTCAGGAGACCAATACAGGTACTTATTTTTTATATACCGAAAAAGAGAAGCTCAAAACACAAGTTGTAGCGTATTATGAAGCGTATAAGCAACAAAAATTGCAGGTTTCAGCAATTGGATTGCAAAAGTATTCGCGCAAAGCGTTGACTAAAAAATTAGCAGAAGTCTTACATTCGCTTTGATTCCTAAAATTAGAACACTTGAGAAAAATTCACTTCGTATTATATTCATATCCAATCCAAGAAGAATTTAAGGATACAACGCTTTATGAAAAAGCGATTGCATCTGGCGCATTGATTTCAGTGAATTCATATAATAATGAGCTTTTGTTGTCGAAAGTAACTGACGAACTTGTCAAGGCTACTATTGATTCACATATTGAAGATACAGAGCCAACGAATTACGAAGAAGAACTCATGTCTTTTGAAGGTGGTTTGCGAATTGAGCAAGACGATACAGTTATTGAGTATCAATGCTGTACAGATTTGAGCGATTATACCGAATGGGAGAAAGTAATTTCTAAAAAATCACAGCAATGGGAGCAAATTTGGATTGGTCATCCGTGGATATATTATCGTTACAACGGCGTCAATATTGAATTCTCTGAATATTACGATGATACTCCAAACGCTGAAGATATTCAAACAAAAATGATTTGTAGTAGAGGAGAGTTTGTAAACGAACTGCAGCAAGCACTTTCGGAATTAGAGATGTTTAAAGAAAGACTTTGCAAGATCATTGATAACGGAAATTATGATCATAAAGAAGTATTGAAAAGAAAATTAATGGCATAAAAAAACCTTACTCAATGTTGCCATCAAGTAAGGCTTTGTAGAAATTGAACAACTATATATTAGTTTCTACTTCTTGAACTTCTTTGTCTGCTCTTGGTAGCCTTTCTGTTAGAACGGTTTGAGCGTGAAGTTGCCGATTTTCTTTGAGAAGAACGGTTTGATCTTGTAGCTCTAGAAGAATTACTTCTTTGTGGCTTTGCTACAGTTCTTCTGCTAGAACTTCTGTTGTTTCGTACCGAACTATTATTTCGCGTGCTTCTCGTTGATCTTACATCGTTAGATGTTCTGGAGTTGCTACGTGTAGCTCTAGTATTGTTTCTTGTAGAACTTTGACGAACACTATTGTTGCTACGTGTAGTTCTTGTGTTATTTCTGGTAGAACTTTGACGAACACCATTGTTGTTACGTGTAGTTCTTGTGTTTTCACGTTCAATTCGTGTATTGTTGTTATTGATACCACGAACGCCACCTAATCTTGTATCGTTGTTGCGCGTAGTTCTGGTATTAGAACTTCTTACATTATCACGTGTAGAACGTGTCGTTTGATTGTTTCGTGTATTTCTAGTAGAACGTGTGTTTGCTTGACGCGTATTACGTGTATTTGTACGTGTAGTAGTTCTACGTGTGTTGTATACTGAAGCATCATTTCTACGCGATACTCTACGATCGTTTCTATAAACACTTCTTCTATTCGTATTCACTCGAGCAGTGCTGTGGTAAATATGACCAACTCTCGCTCTTGCATATCGATATCTGAAATTGTTTCTGTATGGACTACAGAATGTGTAGCGAATTGGTGTGTAAAATCTTCTATATGGATTTACGCTTACCAAGCAAAAGTCAACTCTTGGACGAAAGAATACAGTGTTGTAATATGCTGTACGTCTGTATATTCTATTGTATGGGTTTATAAAGCCTCTAGTGTGTGAGAATCGTGAAAACGAATCATAGTAAATGAACAATCCGCCAACTTGCGTTAAGTTTCCAAAATGATTGTAATTAAAGTTGATATTTCCAATTCTATAAACTCTTCCATAATAATCGTAGAAAATAGGTGTGTTTTCTATTTGAATAATTGCTCCATAATCATCATACTGAATATATGGATTATAATCGTATCCTGAATTAAAAGAGACTTGTAAGCCACCAACATTTACATTGGCATTTATGTTTGAGTGTAAACGATTGATGAAAAAATCAAACTCTCCATCGTTATACACTGAAAACGTGATTCCATTTTCAACGAAAGAGAAAGCTTCGTTTGATAGGAAAGAATCAGCTGTTGTTGTGTCCATCCGTTTTGCTTCGACAGTGCTTGCTGCCAAGAAAAACAATCCTGTAAGTGCAATGAGTATTTTTTTCATAACGTAAGGTTTTAATATTCAATTAATAGTAACCAAACAGCGTGCCAAAAAATAAAATATAAGGATTCGTTAAAAAAAAATAGTGATATAAGACGAGTTTATTAACTCATGTAAAGTATGGTTTTTCCATACTGTAAAGTAGTGGTAAATAATTACTTTAGTCACCAATATATAGTAGTGCTGTTTCCGTATACATAATTACATAAAGAATTTAGTTATAATCGTTTTGATATGATAAATTTTGTAGTTTAGTTGGCTCTTTATGTCTATCAATATTACGAACGCAGCGAAGAAATAATTGGAGCGTTTTCTTTATACTATAAAAAACAACCTCGTGATTCTGTTTAGATTCACGAGGTTTTGTATTTATATAGATATAGATTCTATTGAATTAATCTTTTTTGGTAAACTTCTTTTGTTCTCCTTTCTTTTTATAATAGTATAAATCTTCATCATTTGCTGGAGCATCATGTCCCGTTTGATAATCGTCGTCTATGTGTACATTTCCGTTTCCAACTCCCCAAGAACCATTATTGACTTGTGGTTTTACCGTTCCAAACTGTCTGATCAGTCTTCCTCTACGGTTGTACTTTAAACGCAATCCACCAATTTGTTTTACTTTTCCATGTCTGTTGTGGTAACGCATGTAAATAGATCCAATTCTTTTGACTCTACCAAAACGATCATAGTTGATGAATAAATTTCCAATTCTTCGAACTCTTCCGTTAAAATCGTGCTCTACGCGTACACCAATATTTCGGGTGTTGTAACGATTTGCTCTAGTTCTAACTCTTGGCGCACCATGTGTTGTATTTACAGTGCTTCTTCGTCCTCTTCTGTAGTCGACAGGATGTGTGTTAAAATCGAATTCTCCATTTAGGAAAACGAAAAATTCAACACCTCGCTCTACAAACTGAATTGGTTGTGCATAACGATAGCGATTGGTTAACCCATTTTCGCTTCCGTGTGTTTGGTCGCTTATTACATTTGCTTGTGTAGAAGTTACACTAAGTAACAATCCTACGAATAAAAGATAAAAGTTTTTCATAATGTGTACTTTTAGGGTTATGCCTACTCTTTAGCTTTTCGGCGAGCGCTATTTGTCAATAGTAAAACCAATTTCGTGCCAAAAATGTAAGTGTTTGTTTGTTAGGTTTTTAAATGGCATTTGTGATTGCTTTTTTTTGAGTATCTTCATCAATGAAAGTTGAAAATTGTAACTTTTTTGACTTTTTTAGCACAGATGTATATAATTATAATTAGATCGAAATTGTATGGGAAAGAAAAAAATAAGCTTGAATAATCCGCTGTTTGTCAACTTAATTTCTACGATGATTGGTATTATTGCCGGATTGTATATTACAAGTTATTTTCAGGAAAATAAATTATACGATGCTAAGGAAAAAGCGCTTATACAAGTCAAACAAGAATTGCACGATAATTATAGTATGCTCAAAGATTTTCATCAGAAAGTAGAAGAAAAATACGAGCCAATTGCTATTATCGCATCTGCCTTAGATGCCAATATGAATTTGGTGATTCCTAAAGATTCATTACAGGTTTTTAGAGAGCAAACTAGTATCATTTTTGACTATGCTTCTTTCACTGCTGTAGATGACACGCTGATTCAATTGCACGGCGATTTTAATGTATTTATAGAATCTCCTTTGATGGCAAAAAAATTATCCAGTTTGGTGTGGAATTCTTATAAACAAACGGATTTCTTATCAATTACAAGTTTTAAATGCATCACAGATGTAGAAGCATTTTATGTATTGCAAAAAGAAGCCAATGCTATTAAAGAAACTTGGAAAGATCAATTATTTCAAATGAGTTTTGCCAGAAGCGCCAAAAGCACAGAAGATTTTGTCAATAATTGGAGAGTATTGCTCTTGAAACAGAAGTTATTACTAGATTATTATCAATCAATAGATGCAGTATTGAATAATTGTGAATAGATTTTAGCATATTTGTATCGCAAAATACAGCCAACCATAATATATGTCTGTCAAAAATAAACATTGTCCTAACTGTAGTTATCAATTAACACGTTATCATAACTATTGTCCAAATTGTGGGCAAAAAGTAGATGATAAACTCAACATGCGTGTGTTGTTTCACAATACTGTGATGAACTATTTTTCGGTAGATGCACGTTTTTTCAGAAGTTTTATTCCTTTACTAACACGTCCAGGATATTTGGCCAAAAAGTTTGTATCCGGAAAACGACTTATGTATTTGCATCCGGCACAATTTTACTTATTTGCTTCCATTGTGTTTTTCTTTATATTTTCAATTTCTATCAGTGCTACCAAAGAAGAATTTGAAGATGGCTTGCGTGCTTCAATTGGACGAGAGAAGAAAATACGTTCAAAGGCACAAAAAATCTATGATTCTATTCGGGATGTACTTGAACAAGACTTGTTGAAAACAGAAGGGAAAGATAGTTTGGCTATTCAAAAGTTAACATACTATCTAAAAAATGGCCAGTTACCAACACAGGATAGCATTTCAAAGGATTCTACGAAAGTTAAAAAGCAAAAAAGACCTTCTAAAGGAAAAGAAGTAAATGAAATTTTCGGTTTAGAATTTGATACTACTAAAATAGATTCTTTGCATGCGGCAGGAGCCAGTATGGATGAAAAATTAAAAGCAGTTGGTCATAAAGAATCAGATGGATGGTTTGCTAAATTTTTGAGGAAGCAAATCATTAAATTTCGACAAAAAATGGGAGACGGAATCTTAGAGGTATTTTTGGATACCATTCCCATCTCTATGTTTTTCTTAATTCCAATTTTTGCGTTATTACTAAAGCTATTCTACAGAAAACGCGGACGTTTTGCGCATCATATGGTCTTTAGTTTTTACTTTTTTGCCTTTATATTCTTGGCTTCAAGTATTATTATTACAACAAATTTAATTGTAGAAATTCCCGATTGGATTGATATTACGTTACTTGTTTCAATGCTGATATATCTATACTTAAGTTTAAAACATTTCTATGAGCAAGGCTATTTTAAAACATTCTTTAAAACACTATTTTTAACCTTTATTTATTTAATTTTTGTAATACCACTCACATTTGCAATACTATCTGTAGTGTCGTTTCTCTTGTATTAAAACCGTTTATAGCGTTCCTTTAAGATATCAATAAGTTCTTTGTGAAATTCAACAATAGGATACATGCTCGTAACATTTGGCTCAAAAGTTAAAGAGTAAACTGTATGAATTTTATATGCAGTTTTAGTGAGCAAACCTTTCATATTTGGCTCGAAACCAGTGTTTAGAATTAATTGATCTAACGTATGCTTTTGTAATAGTTTTTCAATCTCTCTATTTAAATAAAGATCTTTACAGGTGACTTTCCAATTGTATTTTTTGAATAAAATTAGCTTGGTAAAATGACTGATGGTTTCGAGTTGAAATTCCGAAACATTGAAAAGATTATCAATCTCAATATTGAAATTTACGGTTGCAGAAATACCATTATCATAGAAAATATGAATCGTAGCATTATTATGAGGAATTCTTAGATAATATTGTAGATAATGAAAAAAAGAACCCATACCGCTAGACACCTTGCCATCTTCTATAAATAGCTCGCCGTCATGCTGATCGGAAATTTGTTGTAGTACTGCTTCAGTATTCATACTATAACTGACGCTCAAACTACTGAAAACGTTACAATTTCTCCTTCAAATACTTTCCTGTAAACGATGCTTTGTTTTTTGCAATTTCTTCTGGAGTGCCTGAAGCAATCAGTGTTCCACCATTTTTTCCACCTTCGGGACCTAAATCAATGATATGATCGGCACATTTAATGAGTTCAATATTATGTTCTACCACAATAATAGAATGTCCTTTTTCAATCAACGCATCAAAAGAAGTCAGCAACTTTTTAATATCATGAAAATGCAAACCTGTAGTAGGTTCATCAAAAATAAACAGCGCTTTTTCTTTAGTGTTTCCTTTTACTAAGAACGATGCTAGTTTGATACGTTGTGCTTCTCCACCAGAAAGGGTAGAAGAACTTTGTCCTAAAGTTACATATCCCAAACCAACATCTTGTAAGGGTTTTAGCTTGCGATAGATCTTCTTCTGCTCATGTTTTGTAAAGAAATCCATGGCATCGTCAATCGTCATCGTTAAAATATCATCGATATTCTTTCCTTCATAGGCTACTTCCAACACTTCTTTCTTAAAGCGTTTTCCGCCACAAGTTTCACATTCCAAATGCACATCTGCCATAAACTGCATTTCTATGGTCACTTGTCCTTCACCTTTACAGGTTTCGCAACGTCCTCCATCCACATTAAAAGAAAAGTGCTTGGTTTTATAACCACGTATGTTTGACAATTTCTGACTTGCATACAAAGCTCTAATATCATCGTATGCTTTGATATAGGTTACCGGATTGGAACGCGAAGAACGTCCAATTGGATTCTGATCAACGAATTCAATATGTTTCACGGTACTGTATTTTCCTCCTAATTTGGTAAACTGACCTGGTTTTTCACCATAACCGCCAGTTTCTTTCAACATAGAAGGATATAGTATCTTTTTGACCAACGAACTTTTTCCGCTTCCAGAAACTCCAGTCACGACTGTAAGCATGTTTAACGGAAAAGTGACGTCAATATTCTTTAAATTATTCTCACGTGCACCAATGATTTCAATATACTGATTGGAAGTTCTACGTTTTTGAGGAACTTCAATTTTCATTGATTTGTTGAGGTATTTCGCGGTAAGCGAATCTGCTTTTAAGATCGTTTCATAGTTTCCATAAGCAACTACATTTCCACCGTGTGTTCCTGCTTCTGGACCAATATCAATGATTTCATCGGCTGCATGCATAATATCTTCGTCATGTTCTACCACAATTACCGTATTTCCTAAATCGCGCAATGATAGTAATACTTCAATCAAGCGTTCGCTGTCTTTCGGATGCAGTCCAATACTCGGTTCATCCAAAATATACATAGAACCTACCAAACTACTTCCTAACGAAGTTGCCAAGTTGATACGTTGCGATTCTCCTCCAGAAAGCGAATTCGATTTACGATTCAGTGTCAAATAATCCAATCCGACATTGGTTAAGAACTGCAAACGGTTTTTTATTTCTTTTAATAAACGTGTGGCAATTTGTTCATCGTGTTCGCTCAATTGCAATTGCTCAAAAAACGAAACCAACTCTTTCAAAGGCAACACGACTAAATCCGTAATCGTTTTTCCGCCAATTTTCACATGATTTGTTTCTGGACGCAAACGTTTCCCATCACAAACCGAACATTTTGTTTTTCCACGGTAACGTGAAAGCATCACACGATTTTGAATTTTATAACTTTTCTCTTCCAAGAATGCAAAAAACTGATGCAATCCTTCAAAATAAGAATTCCCGTCCCAAACAAGTTTCTTTTGTGCGTCTGTCAATTCAAACCAAGGTTTATGAATAGGAAAATCAAAATGATATGCATTGTTAACCAATTGGTCTCTGTACCAACTCATACTTTCTCCACGCCATGGGAAAATAGCATTTTCGTACACGGAAAGCCCCGTATTTGGAATGACTAAATCTGCATCAATTCCAATCACATCACCATATCCTTCACATTTTGGACATGCGCCGTATGGATTGTTAAAGCTGAACAAGTGAATATTTGGTTCGAGAAATTTCATGCCATCTAGCTCAAACTTATTGCTGAAATGCACTGTTTTCTTATCGCTAACCGTTTCAATATAACATTCGCCTTTTCCTTCAAAGAACGCGGTTTGTATCGCGTCTCCTAAACGATTGTAAAAATCTTCGTCATGCGAAACCACAATACGATCAATCACCAAAGAGAATGCTTCTGTAAAATCTTCGTTGATTTCATCGATACGTAAAATTTCGTCATTCTTTTTAATTCTGGCATATCCTTGCTGCGCCAAAACTTTAATAGTATGAAACGCACTGCGATCTTCAGGAATCGTTACAGGCGCTAATAATAGCAACTTGCTACGTTCTTCAAACGTCTTTACATAGTTAAGAACATCGGTTACGGTATGCTTTTTTACTTCTTCACCCGAAATAGGAGAGTAGGTTTTTCCAATACGCGCATACAATAACTTCAAATAATCATAAATCTCGGTCGTTGTTCCCACAGATGAACGTGGATTGGTAGAGTTTACCTTTTGCTCAATGGCAATCGCAGGTGCAATTCCTTTGATATAATCTACTTTTGGCTTGTGTAAACGTCCCAAAAACTGTCGCGCATACGAAGATAAACTTTCTACATAACGTCGTTGACCTTCAGCATACAAGGTGTCAAAAGCCAAACTAGATTTCCCAGAACCTGAAAGTCCGGTAATCACAACCAATTTATTTCGCGGAATAACCACGTCAATATTTTTAAGGTTGTGCAGTTTTGCACCTTTAATGATGATATTTTCTTTTGGATTTACAGTAGCGAGATCTTGTGTCATTGGAAAAAAAATAATTGCAAAGATACTGCTTTTACACCTTGAAATAAAATGATTTTATACTAAAGCCTCTTTTTAAAAATTTTGCTTTTTATGCAAAAAATGTTACATATATGACAGCTTCAGCGCAATAAATTCATTGAAAATGTTAAAATATTGGAATTTATTTGCATTTTTTTAACGAATGTTGTTATATTTGAGAATCATTAATCAAATTCTACAAAAAAAATCTGCGTATAGCATAAAAATACTTTTTTAAAAATTCGGAAATATTATCAGCCTCGATAATTATTATGTAAAAAAGTAAGTGTTATGGGACAGATCCTGCAAGATTCAGTATTGGTATCTAATTACATCAAAGGCGACGAATGCGCTTTAGGCGTGTTAATAGAGCGTCATAAACAGCGTATATATAGCTTTATATACTCTAAAGTATTAGATAGAGATATCACAGAAGACATTTTTCAAGACACTTTTATCAAGGTTATTAGAACGTTGAAAAAAGGAAATTATAATGAAGAGGGAAAATTTTTGCCTTGGGTAATGCGTATTTCGCATAATTTGGTCATTGATCACTTTAGAAAAAATAATAGAATGCCAAAGTATGACAACAATGGTGATTTTAATATTTTCTCAGTATTGAGCGATACCAACTTAAATGCGGAAAATAGAATTATCAAAACGCAGGTAGAAAATGATGTACGTCGTTTGGTAGATGAATTGCCAGCAGACCAGAAAGAAGTATTGCTAATGCGTATGTATCAAGACTTGAGTTTCAAAGAAATTTCGGAGAAAACAGGCGTGAGTATTAATACTGCTTTGGGAAGAATGCGCTATGCGTTAATCAATTTGCGAAAAGTGATTGAAAAACATAACATAGTTTTAACAAACTAATACAATAAAAAATAAAATAATGCGTTGTTGTTCTAAATATAAACACCGACGTATGGCAAAAAATTACACTAAGAGTTCACCTGAAATGAAAAAAATGCTTCCAAAAAAGGAAACAATCAATTTCTTATTGAACTATTCGAAAGCTTTAAGTGTTATTAATTACAAAAGGATGAAGTTTGAAACGCTTCTCAACTAAACTTTGGAAAAAAGACTCGTTAGCTGCGAGTCTTTTTCGCTTTTAAATAGTCATTTATTACCGTTTTTCTACCAATGGTTTTGGTAATGATATCTTTATCTAAATCCCAACCACGCGCAGGAGAATATTCTCTACCGTACCATATTATTTGTAAATGTAAATCGTTCCATATTTCTTTTGGAAACAATCGTTTGGCATCTCTTTCTGTTTGAACCACATTTTTTCCGTTGCTTAAATTCCAACGATACATCAATCTGTGAATGTGCGTATCTACTGGAAATGCTGGAATACCAAAGGCTTGACTTATAACAACACTAGCCGTTTTGTGACCAACAGCAGGCAATTCTTCCAATTCTTCTAAGGTTTTAGGAACTTCTCCGTTATGCTTATCTATTAAGATATGTGATAAACCGTGAATTCCTTTCGATTTCATTGGTGATAATCCAACAGGTTTGATGATTTCTCGTATTTCTTCCACCGAAAGTTTGATCATATCGTACGGATTATCAGCTCTTTCAAACAATAATGGCGTGATTTGATTTACGCGCACATCCGTACTTTGAGCAGACATTAAAACGGCAATTAATAAGGTATATGGATCTTTATGATCGAGCGGAATAGGAATTTCTGGATAGAATGCTTCTAAAGTGTCAATTACAAACTGAACCTTTTCTTGTTTCGTCATTTATGAGTATTTTTGTGTAAAAATAAGGAATATAAAAACATAAGCTATGAATACATTAAAAAGCGGAGATAAAGTCCCTGATTTTACAGTAAATGATCAAGATGGAAACGCTGTTTCGTTATCAGATTATGCAGGAAAAAAATTGGTGGTTTTCTTTTATCCAAAAGCAAGTACACCTGGTTGTACTGTAGAAGCTTGTAATTTAAGAGACAATTATGCCGAATTGCAAAGCAAAGGTTTTGAGTTGTTGGGTGTAAGTGCCGATTCAGAAAAAAGACAAACAAATTTTAAGAATAAATACGAGTTTCCTTTTCCGTTATTAGCCGACGAAAACAAAGAAGTGATTGAAGCTTTTGGTGTTTGGGGCGAAAAGAAATTTATGGGGAAAATCTATGATGGAATCCACCGTAAAACATTCTTAGTAAATGGAGAAGGCGTTGTGGATCATGTGATTGACAAAGTAAAAACGAAAGATCACGCTGCGCAGATATTGGCGTTGGTAGAATAATTTGATGATATTTCAATTTGATAATTTGTCAATTTGATATTGTATTTGTCAGATCGAGATCACTACAATACATTAATCGTCCGTTCGAGTGGCGAATCTGTGATTCGTTGTGTAGAGAACTACTGTGAAACGCGATGCTTTCAAAGTACTTTTAGACACAATTTTCTATTAAAAATCACTCGAAGTGATGTTCTAAGGTATACGAATAGGCTTTGCATTTAGCAAAGTCTGTTTTTTATCAAATATGCTACTATTTTTCAATCAATTCGTTTGTAATCACTAAAAAAATAGTTAATTTTCAAAACAAACCTTTCCCTCATAAATTTTCATGTAACATTTATTGTTGATGATGACGTATGTCATGATCAATATTACTATTAAACCAAATTATGAAATTGAACCTACTTATTCTAAAACTATTGCTATTACTCAATGTGTTTCTATTGCAAGCACAAGATGAAGAATTTGATTTTCAGCAAATTGGAGATGATATTAACGGCGAAGCTATAAATGATAATTTTGGCTGGTCCATGGCACTAAGTGCTGATGGTAATGTTGTTGTTGTTGGAGCTATTCGACATTTTGGAAACGGAGAACAAGCTGGACATGTTCGCGTGTATGAGAAAACAAATGCTACTTGGACTCAAATCGGAAATGATATTGATGGTGAAAACTCTTATAATTTTATGGGAAATTCTGTTGCTATAAATTCAGACGGAAGTATTATTGCGGTTAGTGCTACAGGAAATAGTGACGGAGGACAAAATGCAGGGAAAGTAAAAGTATTTGGATATATCAATGGGAATTGGACGCAACTAGGAAACGATATTTTGGGAGAAGGAAGCGGTGACCGATGCGGATCTGCTTTAGGACTCAGCCAAGATGGTCAAATACTTGCAATTGGAGCAAATTATAATGATGGAAGTGGTCCAGATAACGGCCATGTACGTATGTATCAATATGTAAATGATACATGGACACAGGTAGGAAATGATATTGATGGAGTTGGTAATTTTGATAGTTTTGGGAGAAGATTAAGCCTAAGCTCAGATGGAGGTATTGTTGCTATTGCAGCACCATTTAATGATGACAATGGCTCCAATACTGGACATGTGCGTGTTTTTCAATATTCAAATGATACTTGGACGCAAATTGGAAGTGATCTTCAAGGAGAAAATCCTCAAGACCAATTTGGCTGGGCAGTAAGTCTAAATAATGATGGAACTACCTTAGCTATTGGAGCCAGACTTAATGATGAAACAGGTTCTAACGCAGGAAAAGTATATATCTATAAATACATAAATCAGGTTTGGACACAATTAGGAAACAATCTTACAGGAGACAGTGCAGGAGATTTATTTGGATACTCTGTTAGCTTAAATGATGATGGAACTGTTGTAGCTGTTGGTGTTGCTAAAGCAGATGGAAGTGATGTATTAGAATCTGGTTTGGTTCGTGTATATGTAATCGAAAATAATACTTGGACACAAATTGGAACAGATATTAATGGAGAAGGAACAGATGATTTATTTGGATATGTAGTGAGTTTAAATGATGATGGTACTTTTTTAGCAATATCAGGTGTGAGTAACGATGAAAATGCTGAAGACTCAGGTCATGTCCGTTTATATGAGTTTAAGCCTGTATTAAGCGTTGAAGATATTTTAACAGATAATAATTTTGTTATTTATCCAAATCCAGCTTCAAAAGAAATCTATTTTGATAGCAAAGAACAACTCGCACAAGTAGCTGTGTATTCAATAGAAGGGAAATTACTCTTTACTCAAAACGTACAACAAGAATCAAGTGTAGCCATTTCTCATCTAAAAAAAGGTGTTTATGTGTTGAAAATTCAAACACTACAAGAAAAAATAGTTATTAGAAGACTTATTAAGCAGTAATAAATAAGATAAATTTTAAACATAAAAAAAGCTCCTAAAAAAGGAGCTTTATGATATATTATTTATTTTCTATCAGTTCGTTTTGTTGTAGATACCCAAACAAGTTTTTCTCTTTAATGATTTCTGCAACACCGTCTGGTAACATTTCTTCCCAGCCTTCTTCATTGTCAGCAATCATTTTTAATACTTTTCGAGAGAAAATATCAAGAATTTTATTATCAAAATCAAAAATATCAACCACTTTTCCGTTGTACTTAAAGAACTTGTACAATTCTTTCATACGTGGATGAACTTTTAAGTTGTTACTATTCACCAATTCACCAGTTTCCTTACGCTTCATTGGATATAAGTATACTTTTAAGTCTTTGTAGAATAGTTTTCCAAATGCTTCTAGAATTCCTCCGCTCACGTGACGATAGTATTTTTCATCAAAGATATCTACTAAGTTATTTACGCCCATGGTCAACGCCATACGTTCTTTCGTATAGTTAGAGAAGTAATCAACCAAGCGATAGTATTCTTTAAAGTTCGAAATCATCACCGTTTGTCCAAGTGAACCGAGTAATTGTGCTCTGTCCATGAAATCTTGTTCGTCAATTTCACCTTCTGCACGCAGATTGGAAAGTGTAATTTCAAACAGCACCACTGTTTTTTCTTCTTCTACTTTATTTTCGCGAATAAAAATATCGTACGACTTTTGGAACATGTCCATATTCACCTTGGTTACAGGACGAAAACTTCCACGAAGCGCCAATACATTCTTTTTGTATAACAAACGCGCAGGAAGAATATTGTTTCCATCAGGGCCAAAGATTACGGCTTCCGTCATATTATTTTTAAGCAGTTGTAAACTCATCAATCGGTTATCAACTTCTTCAAATTGAGGTCCCGAAAAGTTAATCGTATCGATTTCAATTTTATCTTTATCAATATGATCGTATAAACTCTTTAATAAATGCTTCGGATTGTCATACTTGTAAAAAGCACCATGAATAAGGTTTACACCCATAGTTCCTAGTGTTTCTTGCTGTAGCTTGGCATCGTTCTCTTGAAAACGTACATGTAAAACGATTTCGTTATATTCTTGCGATGGATCAATTTGGTACTTAATTCCCATCCATCCGTGGCCTTTGTATTTCTTAGCGAAATCGATCGTAGCTACGGTGTTTGCGAAGCTGAAAAACATTTTGTCAGGATGTTTCTCACGAGAAATACGCGCTTCTATTAGCGACATTTCATGCGATAACATCTTTTTCAAACGAGCTTCTGTCACATAACGCCGATCGTTTTCAACGCCGTAAATAGCGTCACTAAAATCTTTATCATACGCACTCATTGCTTTTGCAATTGTACCAGAAGCACCACCAGACCTAAAGAAATGACGGACAGTCTCTTGCCCAGCACCAATTTCTGCAAATGTTCCGTAGATTTGATTGTTTAAATTAATTCGTAATGCTTTCGCTTTGATGGAAGGTACGTTCTCTATTACCTTGTCACCTTTGTAGACAATAGCCATGCGTTGATGAATTTGTTTATTACAAAAATAAACATTCATTATTTTTTTTGAACTAAATATTTGAGGTTTTTTGTTAAATAATCAGTTAAATTTGAAGAATGATCGATAAAATACATAGACATCTATTCAAAACTGTCTAATTTTTAACAAATTATCAACGTTTACCATGCAAGTAACTTTTTTAGGAACAGGAACTTCTCAAGGCATTCCAATTATAGGAAGTGATCATCCTGTGTGTTTGAGTGATGATTCGCGTGATAAACGTTTGCGCGTGTCCATTTTGATTTCTTGGGAAAATGCTACGTATGTAATTGATTGTGGACCCGATTTTCGTCAACAAATGTTACGCGCCAATTGCCGACATATTGATGGAATTTTGTTTACACATGAACATGCCGATCATACCGCAGGATTAGACGATATACGACCTTTTTATTTCCGACAAGGCGATATTCACGCATACGCACACAAACGTGTGTTTGGAGAATTGGCACGACGATTTGATTATATTTTTGCTACAGAAAATAAATATCCAGGCGCGCCAGGCATAATTCAGCATGAAGTAAAAAATAATCATTCTTTTGAGTTGGAAGGTGTACGAATAACACCTATTAATGCGTTACATTATAAATTACAAGTTTTTGGCTATCGCTTTAACGATTTTGCTTATTTGACAGATGTAAAAACAATGGAACAAGCAGAAAAAGATAAATTGAAAGGTTTAAAAGTGCTAGTAGTCAATGCATTGCGAATTCAGGAACATATATCGCATTTTTCATTGCAAGAAGCTTTAGATTTTATTGAGGAAATTCAGCCAAAGCGCGCATATTTAACACATATTAGTCATTTGCTAGGTTTTCATGCCGAAGTTTCCAAAGAATTGCCAGAAAATGTATTTTTGGCGTACGATACCCTAACAATCACGATTTAAAAAATTAATATTACATGAAAAAGAGAATCTTATTATATGCAGTCATTTTTTTGATTTTACTAGCCGTTTATCAATATGTGAGTATGAACAAAATGTATGCGCAGCAAAATACTAAAATAGAAGACTTGCGCGGAAAGGTGGAAACTTACGAAAAAGATATAACTGCTTATAAAGATACCACCAATATGCTGTATAATGAAAATTTAGATCTACGCTATTTTTCTTTAGAAAATAATGGAGAAGCCAAAGAATATTTTGAAGGTACAGGTGTAGATACAGAGAGTCTTGTGCAAATAATTACGGATGCTATTTACGATCAAAATTCAGCTTCAGCAAACAATCCTTTAGTTCCTTTTGATGGTACAGGCGGAAGATTTATGTCTGTAGACAAAGTAAAAGTCATCAACCATAAATGGGTTTTATGCAGTTTTACAGATGGTGATTTTTGGGGAGAAATGGTGTTGCGCTATGAAGTAAATGGTACAACCAAAGAACTTACTTTTGAATTGATTACGGAAGTGTTGTATCCGAAGTATAACAAATAGTTAACTACCACAAAATTTTTGAATAAAAAACTATTTTAATAAATAAAGAGAATATGTGGAAACTGTGACTCAAGTTGTGTAATCTGATCTAAAAAAAGCTTAAACTCTGGTAAACATTTTATAACTTCTTTAGCGAGAGAAATATGCTTAAACGTTTTTGTTTCAAGAAAGTGAGTTCTTATGAGAATTTCTCTTTTCATATTTCTTCGAAAGTATTTATCGAGGTATAAAAAATCTTCATCATGTATTCCTAGTGATTTTAATTTTTCATAAAAAAAAAGTTTTTTATAGTGAAAACTTGAATCTTTGAAAAATTGGAAAGCCTCATCAATGCAGTAAATTATATTAAAAGAATTACAGTATATGACACAACGATTACCACTAAATTGAAGAGGTAATGTAATAGTACTATCTTTTTTGTATTCTAAAATAAGTATATTATCATTTTTGCTTGAGTGTTGTGCAGAGATATGCAGAGAATTATATACAATTAAGAAAATTACAAACTCATCATGATAGTATTCATTAACGTTTGACTTAAAAAGGTCTAATAAAAATAACTTTGTCATATCAAAAGACTTATAATCAACGTTTAAAATAAGTTTTGGATTATTTATTAAATTTAACGCAAAGAAATATTCAAAAATGGATTTATGTGAGAATTTATAATTTCCAGTTGAATCTCTATTTAAAAGTGACTTACTTTTGATGTAACTGCTTTTGTTGTCAAAAAACTCTTTTTCTAACTCAGAAAAACTAAATCCTTTGACTTTAAAATCTGAGGAATGATGTATAAAAAGACCTTTTTTTTCATCTTTATCTAGATACATTTTTTTGGATAGTTGTATTGAAAATTTTTTTAACAATTTTTTATAATTCTCATAAGAACCAAACTTAGCTTGTATGCCAGGTTTTTTTGCTTCTCTTTCTAGCCATTTATCAACAAGAATATTATATATCTCCAGTGTTGTTAGTTTATCAGCAGAAAATTTTATTAAATCTTCTATATGAGATAGAAGCATAGGTCTTACTAATAAGCTTTCTGATTTTTTGATTACTTTTTTTGCCTCTTTCTTTTTATTCAATTCATAATATTTGAATCTTTTATTAATGTATTTTTTTATGTCTATATAATTGAATGGTGATAGATAAATCTTTTTAAAATAGTATTGACCATTTTCACCGTAAGAAAATTTTCCTGTTTCATATGGTTCTTCTAGCGCACTAGAAAAAAATTGAGTTCTACAAGTAATAACGATAATGTTAAATTCATTGCATATGTTTAGAATAGTAGATATTCTTTTTTCATAATCTTTTAATGCTTCGGTATCTTCATCAAGTGCATCAAGAAGTAAAATAGTATTATTCTTATCAGGAACTAATTCAACTTTTTTAAGGATATCTTTAGCTCCTAAAGGAAATAGTTTAATGGCTAATTTTTGTTTGGTAAATGGATTTTTAAAACCATTAAGGTGTTTCAAATATAAATTAATCATAAATGCAGTTTTTCCCATTCCAGCACCAGCAAGCACTATAAAATATTTATTTGCAGACTTTTGTTTAAAAACTTCATTTGTAAAAAGGGTTATTATTTTTTGTCTAGGAATACTAATATGCCTTGGATTTGGTTCCTCTTCATTAGCAGGTGAAGTCCCTTGATAATATTGAGTTATATAATATTTAGTATATTTTTCAACATCTAACGGAGTGAAATAAGGCTTTAAGTTTTTGTTAAGTAATCGTTTATTTCTCCACTTAACTAATTTTAATATCCCTTTGCATATATAAGAAATAATAAAAAATAAAATAAAAAGTAAAGTAATACCGAAAAGAATACTATTTTCATAGCCTTCTGGGCATCCAAATAATTCACAAAAGTAAACTACAAGGTCATTAAGTAATTCTTTCATTTTTTAACAATATAAATAGATGTTATTTTTTAAGAAAATATGTTTTATAAAAGTAAGAAATATATATTAAACATGATTTAAGCTTAATTAGAAGCTTGATTATGCCAATCAAAGTTAACCAATCTATAATGGTATAACCAGATTGATAACATTCTTAAATAATGCGTGCGTATGAGCTCTCTTTTCTCAATCTCTTGGCCTACTTGAAGTTTAAAAGACAGTGAATAATCTTTCCGAGTTCGCTTTACATATCTTGTTTTCAAATCTAGTGTAACGCTATTTCATGACGAGACATATTGATACCTATGCTTGATTGTTACGCTTGTACCTAAATTGAGAACACTCAAGGAATTTTTATCAGTATCAACTCATAAAATTTCAACATTTGTAGTGTAATTAAGTGATAGATAAACAAACTACATTTTTAGCGACATGTGATCCACATTTTTATTTTAGGTTATGGATAGAGATTGTATACAAAAGCAATCTCTTTTCTTTTTTACCCTAAACTCAAAGTCAAAATTTATTTCATTTCTAGTTTTCAATCGTTCATTACCTATTTTCCTGCACTTGCGAAATAATTCATTTATCAAGTCCATTGACAGGTACATTTACACTGTAAAAGCAATAAAAAGACGTCTCAAAAGCTTTCTGCTAGCGAAATCCGAAAAGCTATATATAGAGTAGGAACAACCAATTTAAAATTTAGATTATGTCAAATAGAAGTAGATTATTTTCAAACGGAGTACTAAACAAAGGAGAAAGACTTATGTCAAATAATAGTAGATATAAACTTGAGTTATTAGATGACGGAAACCTTGTATTTTACGATAATGGTAAAGAAAAATGGAGTACAAGAACTGATAAAAAGAATGGAGATAAGTGCGTAATGCAACACGATGGAAATTTTGTTGTGCTCAACGGAGGTAGAAATCCAATATGGACTACAGGAACGTATGGCAATAAAGGCTCATACTTAGCAATTCAGGATGATGGAAAACTTGTAATTTATAAACCATCAATGATAAAGAATGTACTGAAAGTAGATCCTTTATAGTAGTTTGATAGTATAACTAGTCTATTTTTTATGAAAATGGACTAGTTTTTTGCTAATTTGTTTAAAAATAACTTTTTAAATCGTTTTTCGTTTTTCCAATTTCCATACCAGTGAAAAGGCGACTGCATACTGTATTTACTGAATGTGATACATTTTATGAATACATTATTTTGATCAAAAATGATTACAAATTGTCTTCCGTAATGATTCCAGGTTTTAGACTCTTTTGCGATGATTATTTTAGTGCTTTTTTTATGCAATTCCCAATTCAATTCATCACTAATTTCTTCACTAATTTTTTTATTGATACTCGTATGAGATCCACGAATTTTTTTCAATCTGTCTGGGAAGAAATATGTATTCATACTCAGAAGTGAAAAAGGAAGATACAATAAAAAGAATAGTAAAGGAAGCAAAAAAGATTCTTGCGCTTTGATATTATTCTTTATTAAAATAAAGCAAAGAAAAAGCGGGAAAATAAAACTAAATATGAATAGAGTACTTTCGGATATAATATTTAATATATTTGAAAAGGTTCTCTTTCGAATGTACACTAAGTATTGTTTTCTGATAGATTCAGAAATATCGATATGATCATACATATCAAATTAACTTCTCCAACCAAGCTTTAAACGAATAGAAGTTTTGTGGAGCTACTCCATGTCCCACAGGATATTCTTCGTATACATGATTTAAATTATTCAATTCCATAAAAGGTGTAATTTCACGTGCTGCTTCTACAGGAATCACTTGATCTACACTTCCGTGTGAACAGTAAAAGTTTAAATGATCGTAGCTTTTATCATCACTTACTTCAAAGATTTTATGATTCAAATAACCACTCAGCGCCACTACATTTTTAACTTTTTCTGGATACGTAAATGCTACCGAGTAACTCAAAATAGTTCCTTGACTGAATCCTAACAAACTCACATTGTTTGCATCTACAGGATAATTAGCAACTACTTCATCAATAAACGTAGCGACTAAATCTCGCGATTCAATGGCATGTTCATCGTTGCTTATTTTTTCGGTTGCTGTATAATGAATATCATACCACGAATATCCATACGGTTGTAAATCTCTTGGCGCACGTGCCGATACTACAAATAAATGTTCTGGTAATTCTGCAGCAAACGAAAATAAATCTTCTTCATTACTTCCATAACCGTGTAATAAAATGATGACTGGCGCATTTTCAGTTGCGTCTTTTGGAGTTCTTATTAAGTGATGTAATGATAATTTTTTAGTATCCATGGTAGTAATATTAAATAGATTTAAACCAATCTTGAAAATAATTGCCTACAAGCGGAATTGGTTCGTATTCGCGTTGTATAGCATTGGTAAGTCCAAATGCCCAAAGGACAATAAAAAAGACATAAAAAGGAGTTGCAACCATCCAACCCGTGAAATAACCCGTAAGAAATGCAATGCAATAGAATAAAATATTTAAGCCTAAAGATTGACGAATGTGCATAGCAGCATATTTGTTCTTCGGTTCCATATTCATGACAAATGCAATGAGCAATCCGATCGTCAATAGATACGAAATAATGGCTGTTTGTCTTCCTTCTTCTATGGTTTTTGAATCCATTACGAAACTACTTTTTGTTGGTTATGAATGATTCCATATACAGTTCCTTTCAATTCTTTGCCTAAAAAAGCACTGTTCTGAGAGCTACTGTGAATGTGTTCTTTGGTAAATGTATAGGTTCCTTCAGGATTGAAAAGTGACAGATTTGCTTGTTGTCCCACAGCAATTGTAGCAGTTTCAATGCCAAATCGTTCTTTTCCTGAAGTCATGAGTTGTATGCTTGTTTCGGTATCAAAAATAGTTTGCAAGGCTCCAAAAGCACTTTCCAAACCAATGGTTCCGTACATAGCATTGTCAAATTCTACTTTTTTATGTTCTATATCAATCGGATTGTGATCGGAAGTGACCATATCAATGGTTCCATCCTGTAAACCTTCAATCAAAGCCTTGCGATCGTTTTCGGTACGCAATGGTGGCAATACTTTATATTGTGTGTCAAAAGTTTCCAATTCGTCATCCGTCATGATCAAATTATGAATCGCCACAGCACAACTTACGTTCAAGCCTTTTGCTTTGGCTTCACGAACTAATTGAACCGATTTTGCAGTAGAAATCGTTGGAATATGTAGTTTTCCTTTGGTATATTCTAACAAAAACAAATCGCGTACAATATGCAATTCTTCTGCCAAGGAAGGAATTCCTTTTAAGCCCAATCGCGTACTATTTGGTCCTTCGTTGACAATTCCTTTCCCAACAATTTTATTTTCTTGCGGAAAAGACAATACCAAACCATCAAAATTATCTGCATAAAGCAATGCAATCTTTAATAAGTTCGGATTCTTAATCGCTTGTTGATAATCGCCAAACGCAATTGCTCCAGCATTTTTCATATCAAACAATTCGGCTAGATCTACACTTTTGCTTTCATTCGTCAACGCGCCAATAGGATAGAGGTTGACGGCATTTCCAAAAGCTTGTGTCTTTAAAAAAGCAATATCTGCTTTCGTATCGGCAATCGGATTTGCATTCGGATTCACCGCAATGGCTGTAAAACCACTCTTTGCAGCTGTTTTCAAACCATTTTCAATCGTCTCGCGTTCTTCAAATCCAGGTTCACCCAAGCTCACACTACTATCAAACCAACCTTGCGAAACATGCAAGTTTTCTTGTGAAATAGTGTCGTAATTGTTCGAATTTTCAATGGAAGTGGCAATCTGCGTAATCACTCCGTTTTCTATCAAAATATCTTTTGTTGCGAGATGATGTTCACTCGCTGCATCAATGATAGTGGCGGATTTTATGATGAGGTTCATTTAACGAATTTTAAAATCAAAATTTCAATACCTAAAAATACTAGCGCAAAAATAATAAACCATTTCCAAAGCGAAGCTACGGACTGTTCATTTTTTAAATCTTCAAAAAACTGTGCGACGGTTGTGTGCGTATTTTTAGGAAATAAATTGGCAATATTGTGGTATTGTAAAGTACTTTCTTTTCGATCAAAATTATAGCTAATCTGCTGTAATTCAGTATTTTGATTTTTAACGCTATAAATGCCAGCTTTTGATGGAAACTCGTCTGTTGTCAAACGAACTTTGTTATTGGTCGTTCGCTGTAGCGGAATAAACTCATCATCAGCATTGGCAACAGTTAGTACGGCATCTTGTCCTAATGACGTCTGCACATCAAAGGTGTTTTCGCGTCCAAGTGTGTAATATAAATTCGTTAATCGCAAACTATTTTTCCCAATATTATAGAGAATTGGAACAATGAGCGGCGAATTTTTAAAGTTCGAATTTTCATTATTGATTGCTGCCGTAAACACATACGTTTCGTTATTTTCTAACAAAAACGGCAGATTATTTTCAAATCGTAAAATAGCGGCTGTACTGACAATTCCGAAGTAGTGATTCACTTTTGGATATTGAAAATTAGTCACTTCTTTCTCAAATACATTTGTAAACAACGGATGCGAAAAGTTGATTTTGGTAATTTTCTTTTCTTGCACGTCTTTTACTTCTTGAAAAAAGCTAAAACCATTTGCCTTTGTAAGTTGATTATAGCTTGCAAGATTGCTTTCCTTTGTGGGAATAATCACGAGTGAACCTCCATTTTGTTTGAAACTTCTCAGAGCTGTCAACAACGGATTCGGAATGGTTTTCAGTTCATTCAGGACAATCAATTGTTGTGTGGCAATATCGTTATAATTCAGCTGATTCAAAGGAGTTGAAATCAAGTTGAATTCGTCTTCAGTGTATAATTTCTTTAAGAACTCATCATCGGTTTCGTTGATGGCAAGTACATTAATTTTCTCTGGTGAATTGATGTTGAAAAACAAATTATTATCGAATTGCAGTGCATTGTCATCGATACGAATTTCACCTTGAATCACTTTATTGGAAGGAATCGAGAAGCTAACTTCCGAACTTTTCTGTGCATTTACATTCACGGATGATTTTGCAATCAAACTTCCGCCATCGTATAAAGAAACGGGGACATCTTGCACAGGAACGCCTGAATTTTTTAGGACAACCGAAATCTTTACAGAATTTGCGTCTTGTTCCGCAATGTATAGACTGTCGAGCGCAATATTATTGGCATTCGCAGGTTTCAGTTGAATATAATTCGTTGTGAAAGTACTATCTGTTTGAACCGAAATTTGTTCGTTTTGTTGAAAATCTGAGATCAGAATCAGGTTTTTTACCGAATTCTGTTGCTTCGAAAACAACTTGCGACCTTTTAACAATACCGCAGGAACGGCTTCTTGGTTATGTGAATATTCCAATCGCAATAAATCATTTCGAATACTCTTAATCGTGGTATTCTTGAACGTTTCTGTATTCGTAAAAATAGAAACTTCTTCATCTTCGGGAACAGTATTCAAAAGTTCTTGAACCGCACGTTTTAGCAAATCACCTTTTTCACCTTTACTTTGCATGCTAAACGAATTATCAAGATAAATCACCGTTTCCTTTTCCGTTTTTACAATATCACGATTCGCAAAATACGGTTGCGCAAAGGCGAACACCAATCCTGCAATTGCTAACAATCGCGTGCATAGAATCAGCCATTTCTTTAATTGCGAACTTTTTCGAGTTTGTAAAATCACATTTTGAAGAAACTTTACATTCGTAAAAGCTGTCTTCTCAAATCTTCGTAGTTGAAATAAGTGAACTAGAATAGGAATGAGGAGTAATAATAAGGCGTAAAGTACTTCTGGGTGTTTGAATTGCATTCCTAAATAATCGTTTGTCAAATATAAACGTTTAATTTTATTTTAGCATACTTTGAGATTTATAAAGATGTGTTAAAAGGAGTTTTGTGTTTATTCGTTTAATAGTTTACGAGTTTATTAGTTTAGTTGTTTAGGAGTTTTTGTCATTCTAAGCTTTTACACAGAATTTATTGAAGTACAATATAGAATCTAATCTATTTTAATCTACATCATCGTCAGAATCGTTTTAATCATCAAAAAAATGGTTAGCGCGAGTTTTTAACTCGCGCTGTTGCAGATTTTGAAGATGGTTATTTTGTCAAGAATTTATTGTTTTTTGGTTGGTTGTTAGCACAAGCTATAAACTGGTATTAGCGCTGGTTTTTATTTTTTCTACTAAATATATAACCAATGGTTAGCGCGAGTTTGTAACTCGCGCCGTAACTAATTTGTAAATTTATTTTTTGTTTGGTTGTGAGCACAAATTGTAAACTTGTGCTAGCCTAAGGAATAACAGAATTGACTTCTATAAAAATTACTATTCATAACGAGGTTTCCCGTAAAGCTTTCAAAAAATCTAAATTTCCAAACTAAAAACGATCTCTAAGCCGTCTCAAAATTCAAATACTCAAAAGTCATCGCTTGCTTGTATATTTCATTGGCTAAGGCTCTCTTTATTGGATATATTTTTTCGTAGGCATTGATAAAATTCCCCATGGCATACGCACCGCTGGGATCGTCGTTTCCTGTAATCCATGAAGCATATAAGTTTCCTGCTTTTGGAGGTGATAATTGCTGTCCCAACCATGCCCATAAATATTCGCAAGGCAACATGACAATTAAAGTGTAAATTGGATCTTGTTCATTTGTAACACTAGATTCGTATGCTGAATATTCTTTGCACGTTTGCGTAGGAACAATGCCATCTGCATCTTTTACATGCCAAATTTTAGGGAATGTTGCATTGTATGATTCGTAACTATGTTGCTTTTTCTCTAAAAAGGCTTGTAATACAGGATGATCTGCAGCTTTAGAAGCTGCTATTGCATAATCTTTTGCACCGTGAAAACAATAATAGGCATCACTGACATTGAAACCTCCGTAGGTCGTAGGATCTAAAGTTCCTGTGTGAATTCCTTGTATAAATGCTGTATTTAATGCTTCTTCTGCAATTGATTTACTGTTTTCCCAGAGTTCCCAAAATAATGAATCTGGCGGCGGTGGCGCAGTTGATAATTTATGTTTGCTTAAAAAATCAGGATCTAAAGTAATACGCCTGTTATTCTTCATGATGGTAGTTTTAGATTAGTTTTCTAAAAATAAGATAAAGATTACAAATACGCAATGAGGTTTCGTATAATTATATACCACTATGAATTCAAAATAAACCTAAAGTCATACCAAGTGTCACATCGAGCGCAGTCGAGATGCCTTTGATTTCAAATTGTTTCCATGAGCTACGCTCGGTATCTACGATAATGCTCGAACTGAAAATTTTATATTGTAATCAAAAAAAAAAGAGAATCTCACAATAAGATTCTCTTTTCAACTAGTAAATTAAAATTGGGTTAGTTAGGATTTAGTTGGTCTTTAAGTTTTTGTCGGTTCTGCCAGTATCATAGACACCTTGAATGGCAGTTATTTTATTGTTTTCTTTGATAAATCGGACTCTAAAGAAGGAAAGGTCGCCTACCATAAATTCGTTTTCTTTGATAGGAACGAGTTTATATTTTCCACGATTAGCTCTTTGGTAATATAAGGTGCCATTTTCCATCGTTACTTTACGTTCATCGTAGGTTCCTACATAGGTTTTTAAGATTGATTTTTTAACAGACATCGGATTTTTCATCGCTTTCTTGCTAGTCAATGCCCAATTATATCGGTACTTTAATTGTTCGTCATCTGTCTTTTTTACCAAATATTCCAAGGCTTGCATTTCTGCAACTTCCAAGGCTTCGTTTGCAGGAACTTTAATATGCGGAACAACACCAGTTCCTTCCCAATTAGTGTTTGTAATCGGATTGATAGCTCTTCCCGTTGGCGTCCATACCATAAAACCTTCAGTAGCATTGATGGTTCCGCCAGGATGTGCGCCGCCGCCTGTAGTTTCTCCAATCAACGTAGCTCGTTCTAAATGCTTCAAGTTATACGAGAACTCTTCCGCAGCCGAAAATGTACTGCTGCTTGTTAATACAAACACTTTTGCATTTGGATTTCGATTACCAGGTACATGTGGCAAGGTCCAAGTTTGTGTGCGTGAATCGGCAGGGCGATTGTAAAAGTTATTCAGATGAATGCGTCCAGAAGGATATAAATAACTCGTAATCAATTGAATCATGCTTGGCGATCCGCCGCCGTTGTTACGAAGATCAACAATAATTACATCCGCACTACTTAAGAAATTCATGGCAGCAACCGCAGTTTCACTCGCATAACGCGTATCCATAAAAGCGCGTAAATCTAAATAACCAATATTTCCATCGAGGATTTTGACTTCTTTGAAACCAAAATTTTGAAACTTCATTTGATTCACACGATTTTCTACATATGCAATGCTATCTTCTGGCGTAACCACACGTTCTTGTGCTGCAATTTGTTCCGGATTATACATTACACGCAAATGTTTGTCATGACTGATGGACTGTAAATCCTTGGTCAATGTAGAAGCCAAAGCTTGTGGATCGCTCATAGCATTGTATGCACCTTTTTTAAGATTCGCTTTCATAAGAGAAGTCATTTTTTTGGCGACTTCTGGAAATACATAATTGGAATCTAAAATATTTCCAATGGATTCTATCGCGTTGGTAATTTGCGCTTTACTGAGCTTCGTTTCACTTTGCGAACGTACCAAAGAAGTAGAGCACAACAAGAGGAAGCATGTAAGGATTGATAATTTAAACTGTTTCATTTTTTGTATTGATTTGATGATTGATGAATGACGCTTTTATGCAGTACAATTCGTTCTAACTTTTAATAATATTTGTTCCAATTGAATAATTTCCTCTTCCGATATTCCATGAAGTGCATTTTCTCTATTTGTGATAATTATAGGTGCTAAAGTCTTTAAAACTTGTATTCCTTTTTCGGTAATTTCAATTTTATATCGCCTTCTGTTTTCTTCGTTGATCGATCGTTTGATATAACTTTTCTTCTCCATCAAATCCAACATACGTGTCATGGAAGCATTGTCTTTAAAGGCCATTGCCGCAATTTCTTTCTGTGTCTTATCAGGATATTTATCTAAAAATGCTAAAATCATCGCTTGATCAATAGTCACATCGTTCACCAAACTAGACAAATTTTTCTGTGAAGATTTACGATATTCCTTTATGGTCGATTCTATAGTGTAAAAGATAGTTTCTGAAGGTGATTTTAATTCCATTAAATTATATTTGATACAATAATAGTTGATATATCAATTATATGCAAATAATTAATAAAATTTTAAGGAATAGGATAAAAGTGTAAGTTTGTTTAGTTACAGAGAATACTGTTTTGTTGATTTGTAACTTTTGCTTAATTTTTCATACATATTATATATGAAATCAAAATTGTTTTTAAAAAAAGTACTTCCGTATTACTTACTCTTCATTGTTATCGTGATAGGTTTGATACTGCTTCTTTTGTATGCTCCAATTTGGGTGTTATTTATGATAATCTTTTTATCATTTATCATCCATTTGGTTTATGGTATTGTAAATCAAAAAGGTTCTGATTTATAAGAGTCTTTTATTTTATGTGAAACTTTTTTGAAAATGGCATCATTAATTCTTTTCCATCTTCAAGGAATTGAAGTTTTCCTTCTATGAAATAGTTGCCATGTTTTAGAGAATCAAGCGCAATTGTAGCAAAAGAATAATTATCAATAACGGTATATTTTGCTTTTGTATCTACATCATTCCTAAGAATTTTATGTATGACTATATGTCTATTTTGATCTGCAGTTTTCGCAATTGGTGATGATAATGTGACTATAGCACGATGATCGTTTGTTGTCACTTTTGTATCAATATGTTTCAACGATTTGATATCATTTCGAATGCTTGCAGGTTTATTAGAATGTTCAAGCGCATAACTCATGGCAATGACAAGGTTATTTCGCATTAGATTTAAATGATATTTAGGAGTAAGATGTAATTCTGTGTTCGTATTCAAAGAGCGATTAACAGTGTAAGCTTGTTCCGCTTTCACAAAATTTTCAATTTCATTTAGCAATTGATTGTATCCTGTTTGTAAAGATTTAATTTCAGAATTTTCAGCAAAAATAGCAGTATTTATTTTTGACACAAGCTGTGTATAAGTTTCATTAATACTATCGAGTTTTTTAATACGTGTACGCGGTCTTTCTTGAATCTTTATAAGATATTCTTCTTGTTGATATTTTAAGATGTTAGCATTTGTTTCAAAATTTTCATTTAGAAATAGATTTATCTTTTTTAATTCTTCCGAAGTATCTTTTTGACAAGATGAAAAGCTAAAAAGTAATATGATAACTGGTAGTACCAATTTGTAGATAGATTGCATAGCTTCGCTTTGTTAAATTAGTTAATTTCAAATGTTTCACGGAATGGAATGTCTATTTTTCCATTTCTATCAAAAAATTGAACACTTCCTTCAATTTGATAGTTGCCAGACTTTAAAGAATCTAGTAGAATGTCTGTAAAATCATGAATTTCAGAAATATTATATTTCATTTTTTGATCAACATTATTCAAAACAATTTTATTTATTTTAATATTTTCTTCACCTTTTATAGGGATAATATAATTAGAAATCAGTGTGATTTTTGCTAGACTTTCTTGTTGGTTAACATCAGCATTAATGCGGACACGACGAAAACCACAGCCAAAACCTGGAACTAAATTCCCTTGAAAAGATTCATATATATACCTCATTGAAAGTATAAGGCAATTTTTCATCGATTTTAAACGGTATTCATTGCTAAAACTTAAATTATTTGCCGTTGTGGTATACTGTTCTAGTTTCTTATAGTAATATTTCGCAAGAAGATTTTTAACTGTCACAAGAAATTGATTGTATTCTAGGGCAAGCGAATCAATATTTGATTCTTTTGAAGTTAGTGCATCATCAATCTTGGAGATCAATGTTTTGTATGACGACTCTAGATTGTTAGGTAGTTCCATATTAATTTCTGGAAATTCTTTCTGTTGTTTAAAATAAGCAGCCTTCTGTTTATTCAATACAATCTTATTGAAAGCATAATTAGTTTCTATAAATGAATCTAATAGTTTCAATTCTTCACTTTTACTTTTTTCACAAGATGATAAAGCAATGAAAAGTACACTTAAGTAAATACAAATTCTAGTTGTATGCGAAAAGAAATCAAGCATAATGGTTGGCGTTAGTTATGTAAACGTCATTCTTTCACATATTAGTGTGTTTTGAGTTTTTTTCTTAAAACTTACAAGTGTTTAGGATGCTAAGTGTTTTCTGAAGATTTATAAAATCACGTAAAAACACGCTAGTATAAAATTACAACGCCATTTATCTTTAGACAACTTAAAAAATCAACCATATTATGGCAAACTCAAATCCAAAATTTAGAATTTATCCTTCTATCGGAATTGCGCGACTTGGTAATGGTCCAGCAAGGAAAGAAGATGTGATTTTTAGCCCAGAAATTCCTTGGGCAAACTTATATGAAACCGAACAAAACTACCTAACTGCAGATGGTCGTTTAAAGAAACAAGCACAACGTTTCTACATTTACGAATGTGATGAACGCGGAAATCCAACGCAACAAATTAATACAAGCGAATACGAAATCGAATGGTTTGTAGAAGTAGCCAATAAAAAACCTTTTTGGTACGACTTCAACAACAGTTTAGATTTATCGGTGATGATTGAAGATCATCAAAACTTATCACCAAACTTTGCAAAAGACAAATTGGCACCAGGCATCAGTGCAGAATACAGAAACCCAAACGTATTAGATCAAGGATTGCGCGTGCCAGACGGTTATAATTATCGTAGAGACTTGGTAAATCATCCGGGAACTGTGCGTGTCCACGAAGGAGAAAAACGTACAGAAATTAGAGGACAATTTCCTTCGTCAAGATTTTCAAAAGATGGTGTGAGCATGTTGGCAAAACTCATGAATGTAGAGGCTAAAGATGTAAATTTAGGAACTGTAGAATACGATGACGATGGAACGATGATATTTTATGGAGCAGACGGAATTTCTGCTGCATTAAATCCATCCGACTTAAATACAGATTTCGCAGATAATTCTAACTGGTATGATGATATTTGTGATGGACGTGTTACAGCAACCATCCGAAAAAAAGATACGAAAGAAGTATTTAGATTAGATGATGCACAATCTGCTGCTTGGGTTGCTTCGGCTCCGCCAGATTACGCGCCACAAATTCAACCACTTTCTACAATGTTTGATCTCATTACGGGAGCAGCTAACGAGTATCATCAACCAGAATTGGCAACGGTTTTTCCAATGATGTATCGTTTGTACAGAATGCAATGGGTAAACTTAGGTGACTTTTTAGCGCCATCGTTCAAGGAAACGATTGATGAACTTATCGCGAAGGATCAATTCAAATATCTCTACCAAAAAGAACCAAAAGCAGAAGCAGATGCCGTACGTGAACGCATTTTTAATATGTTCCGTAATCCTGCATATAATATGTCGAATGAACCTATCATTCCAAGTAAAAACAAAACAGATTTGGTCAATCGCGGAAGCGGAACCGAAGAATTAAAACTACCATATTATCCAGGTGATGCTATTGATTATCCTGGAAGTCCAGCACAATGGTTTGCCATTCCACCAATGATTTATGAACAATTGAGACAATGGCGAGACGGAAATTTCTATACGCCAGAAAGCTTTCATTTTAAGAATATGGATGAGATGGGTAAATTTTATCAGGAAAAATTCATTGAATCTGCCAGCGATCAATCGCGTAAGCCGTTGCTTATGACGAGAGCAGTTTTAGAGACTTTATATGGAGGTGGATTCCATCCAGGAGTAGAATTGACTTGGCCAATGCGTCACAATCAATTGTATGCTGAAAATAAAGAAACGCATAAGTTAATTATTGATAATGCTGACTACCGAATTGGAGCGTATGGTTTGCGCGAAGTACGATTAAATGCAGCTTCAGAAGAAGAACAATCACAAATATTCTATAATAACTTTGGTTTTTCAATGACTTCAGATGATGTTCGTAATTCAATGCTACCTGGAAGCAAAGACAGTTGGTTTTGGAAAGTTACACCAGGAGATATGACCAAATGGATGGGAATTCCGTGGCAATCGGATGCAGGAAGTTGTCAGGCAGTATATGTAGAAGAACAATATCCTGTGCCATCATGGTGGGCAGCAAATTTACCCGTATTTGTATTGCCAGCTGCAAGTTTTGAAAAACTAAAAGATCCAAGTATTTTACCGGATACCAAGCGTAATATTTATGCAAATCGTTTGGCTTGGCTACATACTGCTGATACTGGATTTATTGGATATCATGCAGAAGGTGGTTATATGAACGGCTTGATCAATATGGTATATCAATGGAAAGATATTGGAGTCGTTACCGGAAGATGGCTGGAAGAAGATATTGACGGAATTCCAAAGTTAGTCTATGTAGCGTACGATTCTAAAGATGTGAGGAAGGAAAATCTTTAGATGCGCTTTGCTTTTAGATTGTTAGTACCGGCTTCGTCTGTTAGACGTGCGATGCTTTTAGACTTGTTTTTGGACGAAATAATCTGTTGTTTATGAAACAGGTTGTCATTCTCCAATTAAGTTGAAGATCGAGAAGTACTAAGAAGCAAACAATTATTATAAAACTACATGCAAAAAGAAGTAATTATAATAGGCAATGGCATTGCTGGCGTAACGCTGGCAGTGCTTTTGCAACGTAAAGGAATATCATTTGCATTGTTGCATAGAAAAGGGGAGAAGCGACCTTTTGGTTTAGGCGAAACTTTACCGCCATCGGCAATGCCTTTATTACAGCAATTGCAATTGTTATCCTTGTTTGAAGAAAATGCGTATCGAAAAACCTACGGATATCATTCTATGTGGGGAAGTTCGCGTGTGACAGATATCAACTTTTACCATCAAAATCCATTTAAGAATGGTTTGAAAATAAACAAGCATCAAACTTTAGAGAAAATGCGAGATTTGATTCGTGAAGATATGATTTCGTATACCAAAGGTTTTGAAATTATCAATGAAGCACATGGAAGTACCGTAGTTTTAGCCAAAAACGATGGTATTAAAATTGTGCAAGGAAAAATATTAATTGATGCTACGGGAAGAAATCGTGCTGTATTACAAAAGCTTAAAATTGATAGTGAAACGCATGACGAATTGGTTGCGGTGAGTTGTCATGTACCAAAAATCAAACATCCAAAATTGACGCATGAAGTGTATGTGGAAAGTTTTGCACAAGGTTGGGGAATTGTCTCTGCGTTGAACGAAACGGAAAATATCTGTACCATTTATACACAGAAAGGACATGAGATTTTAGCAGAACTTAAAGACGTGTCTCAATGGAAATCGGTACTATCGGAAACGGTTTATTTCAAAGATTTTTTAGGAGCAACTGAAAATGTAAAATTAAAAGGAGGCAATGCAAATTCATCCGTAGCCAAACAGATTTCAGGAAGTAATTGGTTGGCACTCGGAGATGCAGCGATGTCCTTTGATCCGTTGTCTTCCCACGGAATTACCAATGCTATTTTTACCGCAGCGAGAGCTTCAGAAACTATTGATAAAAAACTCACAGAAGCCGATCCTGATGCGTTTGCAGCCTACAATGAAACGATGCGGAAAATCTTTCAGCAATATTTACAGTCTAAAAACAATTTGTACCGACAGGAATTACGTTGGAAAAAATCGGAGTTTTGGAAGCGGTTTTTTGAGTAAAATAGGAAACGTTGTTTTAACTGCCTTCTTGCTTCAATTTAGCATTTATTGACTTTAATCCATTTATGTTTTGAAGTAAAACTTTTTCAACATCTTCTGTCTTAATATGTCCCAAAATTCCCCAAGGTCCTTTAAAACCTTCATCTATAAGTTGCTTAATCATCTCAAATTCATGATCTCCTTGGTCTATTGCTAAGATTTGTGGACCTTCCTTTTTCACACCATTCAAATTCACATAAGATAAATAGGGTTTGATCTTTTTGACAATCGAGGGAAATTCATCTACATATTCATGTGCATGATGAAAATTATATACCATTGTGATTGATTTTTGATTCAATCTTTCTAAAATTTCAACTTGATTATGAGGATTTCCAAACCAACCATGATGGTTATAGAGCGCTAATTTGCAACCCAATTCATCTGCTTTTGACTTTATAAATTTGATCATTTCAATAGCGAATTCTATAGATTCTTCCTGCGAAAGTTTTTCAAAGAAATTGTCACTAAAACTTATCCATACTGTAGGTTTGTGATCCATTTCAGCCAAATTTACCAACAATTCTTGATTATTTGAACTCAATTTACCAATACTATCTCTTTTAGCATTTAACCAAAGAAAAATGGAAGTAATTTCAATATCATTTTGTTGCGCCAGTTTGAATTCTTCCTTCATTGTACTCAAATCTCCTTTTCCTCTGTTAAAACCATATTTGGACAATCCCATTTGCTTTAACATGGTAATTCGTTCTTGTGGTGTTCTATCTTGAGAATCAAAACCTATAATACACCAAGGAGATACTTCATTTACACTAATTGTATACTTACTTTCTTTATGCGTACAAGCACCTAAAAACACCAGAAACAGTAGTGAGATCGTACATTTAAAAGAGCTTTTCATAGGTTGTATTTTTTATGTTTTATTTCTTTGCTTCCAACTTTTTGATCAATTTGTCTAACTCAGGAATTACTTTTTTCTATTTTTTGCTTCCATAAGTCCTTCCTTCATTTGCTTTTCAAATCTTGAGTTTGGGTATTTGCTAAGTCCTGTGTTAAAATATTTAATTGCATTCGGATAATCTTTATGTTTTAGGTAGAATTGTCCAAAACGATGTTGCCAATACGCCGAATCATATCTTTTGGTAGTCAATACATCTTTGAATTCGGTCATGAACAGTTTAAAATATTCAAAACGATCTCTTTTCCATGCCAGCCAAATTAATGCGTTTTTTGTGCTATTGTCTATAGTGTTGTCGAAACCAAATCGTTCTGAACGTCCTTTAAAATAACTTGTCAAATATTCCATTCCGCCCAAATCAATATACTGTTGTATGCTTTCAAAAACAAGCGAATTATAGTTATGATAATAGAATTTCAATCCTTTGTATAGTGCCAAATGCGCTAAGCTTTCATGTACTTCATTATTGTGTAAATCATAGTTCCACACAAGATTTTTGGGACTATTTTCTTTTAAAATTTCATGAAATTCTTCGGTATAATCGATATTATAAATATCTTTTTTAGAGTTTGCCATGTACAAATAGGTTGCTTTGTCCGTAGTAAAATCTTTAAGCATTTCTTTAGACGCATACCCTCCATTACTTAAAATGGCTCCATTGAAGATTTCGGGATGTGTTAAAAGTAATTCACTGGCATAATAAGCGCCACCTTCCCAACCGAAAATGACACGTTCTTCATTTGTGCTGTAATTTGCTTTGACAAATGGAATGACTTCATCAATCAAAAAGCGTGAGAATTTTTCTTTTTCATCTCCAAACCAAGTCCATCTTGATGATTCATTATCTGTAATGCCTACGACAATCATTTCAGGAATAGCGCGTGGACTACGGATGGATTTTAGCAAACCTACACCACTTAAAAAGTACTGTTGTCCGTCTAATATATACAATACAGGATATTGTTGTTTTGATGCTGAGTATCCATCAGGCGTGTAAACCTGAATGACCCGTTTTTCGTTTAATATAGTTGATTCAATACTATAACTTGTCCCAACAGTAATTTTGGAACTGTTTTCTTGTGCTAGACACAGCGTAGTTAGCATGGAGCAAGTTATAAAAGTGAATAATAGTTTCATAAGGTAGGTTTTATATCAATGTTTTGTATGTATTATACAGCGTGTTAGGTGATTCTTTTATTCAATTTTTTCATCAATCCAATGACTACTATAGACGCTAATATCATAGGCAAAGCGATCGATGAAATTAATAATAATTCTTCTCCTTTGTTGTAATCAGTAAGACTTCCATATATAACATTTGACATCACCCAAATTATCAGTCCGATTGTCAGCCAATTCAATATTTCAAATACTTTATTGCCAAAATTTTCAAATTTGTGAGTTAATAACAAGAATAGTATCATTAATAAACAAGCGAATACAGTTACGATATTTATTCCAGTATTATGCCCAGCAGAACCAACCGTAATTATTGAAAAAAGAACCAAACTAATATATATTATTCCTCCAATTATTAAAAGCCATTTTGATATTCTAAAGTATCTTATCATTTAATGTTGAATAGTTTTTTATCATATATATCAGTCATTTTACATGAAATCCCTCTTATTTCCTATAAATGTAACACAAAGATGATACATGTGCAATGCGATTTTCTATGATTAATAAAAAGCATAAAAACTATGCATACTGAAAACGAAAAATTTTGTTGTTGAGGTTATTAGTTGAATTAAGACTGTTGTTCGTTTGAATTTTTATTTCGCGCTCTTTTTTTATCTATAATAGTTCCGATTAAACCTCCAATAGCTCCTGCCACAGGAATTACAGCTAACACATTAGGTGATTTATGAAAAACGATTGTCATCATAAGTCCAATAATAACTCCAATCATAGCCAGTCGTACAGAAACTTTGTCTATTTTTTTCATGAGATATAAAATCTATTTTGATTACGGTTTTTTAGATTGTCGATTTTTATAAAGCAACTTCCACCATTTTGATCAGTTTATCCAACTCAGGAATCACTTTTTTCTGATACCTATTAATCATAATTTGATGTAAATATTGCAAACTTCCTAGTTCAAATTTTAAATTATCATCCGTTCGTATCAAGTCAAATGATTTTCGACCTGCAAACTTACCATTAGTGAATGTATAGTATTTTTTAATGCTTTCTATAAAACTCTGTTGGACGAAACTTGAGTTGCCTTCAAGTCCCTCAATTCCTTTGTAAACGACTTCATACAAAATGGAAATTTGTTTTCGTAAATCATCGTCTTGAATGATATGTAAGCCTATAGATTTTAAATATTCGTAGGTAGAAACATCCGAGACTAAAAATGTATTATCGGAAGCCTGAGACATTTCCCTGATCACTAATTGATCATTAATTGGATCAGAACTATGCAACGCTTCCAGAATTCGTCCACAACTTTGTTGCACTCGTTGATGTGTAGCTAGGTTGGCATTGACATCTTTTAAGTCATTTTGTAAAGAAGCTTTTAACTGTTTTAAAACGGTTTTTTCTAATTGAGCTTGTTTTCGGTTTTCATTCCAGTTTTGAAATGTAATGGCAAGTGTAATACCTATAAAAATCAGCAGAATTTCCCCTAAAGCATATTTCCAATTAATTTTTTTCATGTGATAGAATTCTACTGTAATTTACTTAAGATTGTGGAAAAATCAAAAGTAGCTTCTTAAATTAACTTTTGAATTACTGAGAAATCTAAAAACAAACTCTCAACAAAAAACAATAGCTTTGCAGCATGATCAAAGAAATTCAGTTACGCATTACAATTGAGGAAGAAACGCAAGAGGATATTTTGATGCAAAAAACCAAGCAAAAGCTAGGGAAATTGGCAGCAGGTATCACAGGCATCAAAGTATTGCGAAAATCAATTGACGCGCGCAAACCGTTGATTGTTTTTAACTATAAAGTTGCCGTTTACATCAACGAAGCACTTCCCGAAGCGAGCGAATACCAATTTGATTATAAAGATGTGTCTAACGCAAAAGAAATTCATATTGTTGGGTTTGGACCTGCAGGAATGTATGCTGCTTTGCGTAGTATTGAATTAGGTTTTAAGCCGATAGTGTTGGAACGTGGAAAAAATGTAAAAGAACGTCGTCGCGATTTACGTGCCATCAACCAAGAACATTTTGTAAATGAAGATTCCAATTATTGCTTTGGAGAAGGCGGCGCAGGAACGTATTCGGATGGAAAATTATATACGCGAAGTCTAAAACGTGGTGATGTGCGCAGAATCTTTGAAAATTTAGTGTATCATGGCGCAACCGATCAAATATTGGTAGATGCGCATCCACATATTGGAACAAATAAATTGCCCAATGTTGTTAAAAATATTCGCGAAACGATCTTAAAATATGGTGGTGAAATCCATTTTGAAGCACGTGTAACCGATTTGATCATCAAAGAACATAAAATACAAGCCATTCAATTGTTAGATGGCCGTGAAATGATTGCAAATCGCGTCATTCTGGCAACAGGACATTCGGCAAGAGATATTTACGAGTTGCTTCACAAAAAAGAAGTAGCACTCAAAGCAAAATCGTTTGCCATGGGCGTTCGGGTAGAACATCCACAGGAAATCATTGACAACATTCAATACCATTGTACAGGCGAACGCAACGAGTTATTACCAGCTGCAGCGTATAGTTTGGTGCATCAAGTGCGCGATAGAGGTGTGTATTCGTTTTGTATGTGTCCAGGCGGATTTATCGTGCCAGCTGCAACCGCAAATGGAGAAGTTGTGGTGAATGGAATGTCTCCTTCTCGACGAAATAATAAATTTGCGAATTCTGGAATTGTCGTTGAAATCAATGCGGAGAAAGATTTATTCAAATACGAACAATACGGCGTACTAAAAGGATTGGAATTTCAAAAAGATTTGGAACGTTTGGCGTTTACCGCAGGCGGAAGAAGTCAAGTAGCACCAGCGCAACGTTTAACGGATTTTGTGGAAGGGAAATTATCAACTGATTTGAATCCGACATCGTACCAGCCAGGTTTAAAATCGGCACCATTACATTCACTCTTACCGAAATCTATTGGTGGACGTTTGCGAAAAGGATTTGCTGCATTCGGACAAAAAATGAACGGTTATTATACCGATCAGGCAAATATTATTGGTGTGGAATCGCGTACATCTTCGCCCGTAAACATTCCGAGAAAAGAAAATTTAGAACATCCAGAAGTAACTGGTTTATTTCCGTGTGGAGAAGGTGGCGGATATGCTGGCGGAATTGTCTCTGCTGCAATGGACGGCGAACGTTGTGCGGAAGCAGCTATTATTGGATTGTAAATTGTTTACAATGAAGTCCATATAAAATCAAAGAATAATAAATAATTAGTCAATTAAAAAATATTGATATATATTGTTGACAGAAAAAAATATTAAAAATCCCGATTATGAAAATTTTGAAAAAACTGTCATTTGCACTTGTTACACTCATGTTATTATTTTCTTTTGCAGCTCCAGAAGGGAATCATGTAGGAAAATGGAAAGGGCAAGATAAAGGAGAAATAGGTTTTTTAACTTTAACAAGTGATGGATATGCTTCGTTTGAAATTGGCGGTCAAGTTGTTGGCGGAAGATCATATGCAATGCAAGGTGTCAATGCAGCAATGAAATATACGATTAACAATGGAGTTACGCCAACAGGAATTGATTTTATTATCATTGATAATGGTTCGAAAAAAGAGTTAGGAAGACTAAAAGGCATTATAAAAATGAAGTCTAATGATGAAATGCAAATGGCCATGACTTTTGGTGGAGGTACAGGTAGACCAACAGATTTTTCAACAGATGCCATTGTTTTTAAACGTGTCAAATAACTAGAAAAAATATAAAAAAAGATAAAAATGAAGCTTCATCAATAGATGAGGCTTTTTTATGGAATATACTTTTTGATTTAATTTAAATTACTGATAATTAATGATTTGAATATTATTTTTTTAATCTAGAATTGTCGAATACTAGATTGCTTTTGTTGTTTTGTCTGTTTTTTCAGGATAGGTTTGCTTCAATATTAATTTTTAAAACTTGTATTATGAAAAAACAAAAATTAAACAATTTAGCATTAAACAAAACGTCAATTTCTAATTTACAACGTAGTATGATTTCTGGAGGAGGAACTGATGACTATTTAACTATTACAAGAGAAGATGATCATACTTGTAACAAAGACTGTAATCTACTTAGTCAAAGAGGAAGATGTGGAGTTCCAAATGCTACGGAAGCGTATAATTGTACCGTAGATTCTGTAGCCATGTCAAACTGTGCACTTACTCAATGTCAGTCGGCTACTGCGTGTGCTTAATAAATTTATAAATTAAATTTTTGGTCTAAACTATGGTTAGGAGTTTTCTTCTAATCATAGTTTTATTTCCATAATCTAAAAATCCAATTTTCTAAGCAAGTCTAAACCTTATTAGTTTTTAATAAACTTAACAATTTGATTGGTATTACCAGATTTTACTTCCAAGAAATAAAAGCCATTAGACAAATGTTTAACATTCAATTCATGAGTTGGCTTGTATACAGAGAGTTGTTCATTTATAAGTAATCTTCCATTCAAGTCATAAACCAAAATAGTGTTGATATTGTTTTTGGTCTTTATTTGTAAAATACCATTAGTTGGGTTAGGATAAATGGATGCCTTATTAGCTTCAAACTCACCAACGGATAAGCGTTGTACAATTTCTGTCATAGCAGTATTGGTGATAATCGGCGGATTAAAATCAAAATAAATATCGGCTACACCAGTGATGATATCTCCTACAGCAACATCGCTTTTTGGTTTTATCTTAAAAGTAATATAACCATGAGAATTAGGTTCATCGTTTGTACTGTCTGGCAAATTAATATTGTCAAAAATGAACTCAATATCATTTCCATTAGTAATCTCTACACGTCCTGAATGACTTAGACTCTGCAACTGCATTGTAGACCAATCTAATTTGCTATCCAATACATGTTCAACTCTTACATTTATAGCACTTGCTGTTCCAGTATTTTGAAAACGGATAATATAATGCAAGTATTTGTCGATGTCTTCTAATAGAATTTCATCACCTTCTAATACACGAATATCATTTGGATCGTACGATCCTATAACGGTTTGGCGTAAGCTGAATACATTATCTCCCGGAGTTTCGTCTCCAGATAATGGATTTATAGTAGCAGTAGATGTTAGTATATCATCTATATTGGTAGTTGGTGGCGGAAATACGTTAAAAAATAAATCTATAGTTCTTGTTTCAAACGGACTTAAATTTGTAAAATTAAAAGTTAAGGTATTTGCAGTTTGTGAGCTTACAAATTGGCTAGCATTTAAAAATTGCATTTTGGAATTGTTAAACTCAAAAGTAATATCGCCGCTTAATTGTGTATTCCCAATATTATTGTAAACTATTTGATATGTGGTGTCAAAACCTGGTCGAGGATCATTAACAGATGGATAAATTGCGATATTTAAATCGTTATGAGTTCCTATGGGCTGCAAACAAAAATCTACAGTATCTACGTTTCCTATTCCTGTAAAGTTTGATGTTGCTGACGCAGGAGTTACCGTATAATAATCAGATAATGGTGTCACGATGGAAGTCGTAAAATCCCCTAATTCTGGGAATAATTGATACACTCCATTGTTAAGCGAAAAAGTAGAGAAACTCGTAGTTCCATCTGTAGTTTCTACTAATAAATTTCCAATAGATGCGTCGTTGTTATCACAACCATCTGCATTTAGATCCATGATAATTTCTCCGCTTATTTCATTTGTAACATTTCCTAAATTTTTATACCAAGCTACTTTAGCATCTAAAGCTGATGTTGAAAGTACATCTATATTGCCATCACCATTTATATCACTGGCATATACTGAGGTTGCTTCATCTGCCATTGTAGAAATAATCTGTTGCGTACCAAAAGTACCTTGCCCATCGGTATTTTCATACCAAGCGATTTTGTTATCAGTACGAGAAGAAGACAATACATCTATATCACCATCGCCATCTAAATCTTCTGCATACACTGAGCTTGCACGATCTGCCAATGTTGTAATGATTTGTTGAGTACCAAAACTGCCTTGACCGTCTGTGTTCTCGTACCAGGCTATTTTGTCATCACTCTCTGAGGCTGATAAAACATCCATATCGCCATCGCCATCTAGGTCAGTTGCATGAACCGATGTTGGATAATTTATTGATGTTGTGATAATTTGTTGGGCGCCAAAAGTTCCTGAGCCATCGGTATTTTCATACCAAGCAATTTTATTATCCCAACGAGAAGCAGAAAGCACATCCATATCACCATCGCCATCTAAATCAGCAGCATAAACACCCGATGGCCTATCAGTCATTGTTGAAATTATTTGTCGCAATCCAAAAGTACCTTGTCCATCCGTGTTTTCAAACCAAGCTATAGTATCATCATTTTCAGAAGAACATAATACATCCATGTCGCCATCGTTATCAAAATCTGCAGCATACACTGAGTTTGCACCATCTGCTATTGTTGTAATCGTTTGTTGCGTTCCAAAAGTACCTTGCCCATCCGTGTTTTCATACCAAGCTATGGTATCATTATCACGAGAAGAACATAATACATCCTTATCACCATCATTGTCTAAATCTACAGCATACACTGATTTTGAAGCTTCTACAGTTGCAATGACCAGTTGTTGTTTAAAAGTACCCTGCCCATCTGTGTTTTTATACCAAGCTATATTGCCATCTAGTGACGCGGAAAGCACATCCTTATCACCATCATTATCTATATCACATGCTTGCACTGACCATGCAGAGACTGTTAATGGTGTAATTGTTTGTCGAGGTCCTACGGTGCCTTGCCCATCTATATTTTCAAACCAAGCTATTCCGTCCCAAGTAGATACAAAAAACACTTCTTCATCACCATCACCGTCTAGATCAGTTGCATGAAGCGATCTTACCTGAACATCTACTATTGTTGTAATTAATTGCTCAGCACCAAAAGTACCTTGCCCGTCTGTATTTTCAAACCAAGTTATTTCATCATCAGGGTTAGCGGGATGCGAAAGTATATCTATATCACCATCATTATCTAAATCTGTAGCAAATAGTGAACTTGTAGTCGCAGTAAAAGTGTAACCGATAATTTGTTGACTTCCAAAAGTACCTAGCCCATCTGTATTTTCGAACCAAACTATGGAGTAGCCAAAGTCAGAAAGTACATCCATATCACCATCACCATCTACATCATGTATGAATAAATGGGCAATTTGAACTGCATTGGTTGTAATAATTTGTGGTGATCCAAAAGTACCTAGCCCATCTGTATTTTCATACCAAGCTATTTTATTATCACTTCGCGATGCCGAGATTACATCCAAATCACCATCACCATCTATATCACTTGCTTTTACAACTCTTGCTCTGTATGCGCTGGTTGTAATAGTTTGTTGTGATCCAAAAGTACCTAGCCCATCTGTATTTTCGTACCAAGCTATTTTATTATCATAAATTGATGCAGAAAGTACATCCAAATCACCATCACCATCTATATCTGCTGTATACACTGATAGTGGATTATCTACCATTGTTGATATTATTTGTTGGGCACCAAAAGTACCTAGCCCATCGGTATTTTCATACCAAGCGATTTTGTTATCCCAAGCAGAAGTAGAAAGCACATCCATATCACCATCACCATCTATATCTGCAGCATATACTGAACTTGCACTATTTACTGATGTACTAATAACTTTGTGAGCTCCGAAAGCACCTTGCCCCTCATAATTTTCAAACCAGACGATCATATCATGGCTTGCAGAAATTAAATCTATGTCACCATCGTTATCAATATCAACAGAATGTATGCCTTTTGGAGATTCTAGCTCATTTGTGATTTGGTTTTCTTCAAAACCAATCTGCGCATATCCATCATAGGACATAAATATTATTAGTAGGAAAAGTAATTTATCTCGCATGCCTATATTTTTTAATTCTTAGTTGGTACATTTTTTCTCGCTTTTGACAAGTTTTACATCGCTTCTATTATCATAGTAGTCAATTGAAATTCTGTATATTATGAGTATTTTAATAACAAAAAGGGGATGTGAAACTACAATGTATAGAATTATTTTTTAAAAAAATGATAAACTCACATTTTTAATGAGATAGGCTTAAAAATGCGCTATTTTTAAAGTATTTGCTTACTTTTTTACATGCGACTAGTTTATCCTAGAACTTCTCAAAAACACCTAATCCAAACAGCGCAAAATCATACTTTACAGGATCATTCGGATCTAATTTTCGCAGTGCAGTATCCAATTCTAACAAAGCTTTTGCGTCATTCTGTTTGCGTTTTAATAAACCTAATTTTCGTGCTACATTTCCTGAATGTACATCTAGTGGACAGGATAATTGCGAAGGCGAAAGGGTTTTCCAAATTCCAAAATCTACTCCAGTATTATCATCGCGCACCATCCAACGAAGAAACATATTGATACGTTTGGCAGCACTTCCTTTTTTCGGATCAGAAACGTGTTTTCGTGTACGTTCTGGATATGGAATGCTAAAGAAAACGTCTTTAAACGCAGAAATGGCATCTTGCATACGTTCTTCTTTGGTATTTGCAAAAACGGCTTCTAATCCACCATGATTTTTATAAATGTTCTGTAAAGCTCTTATAAAGAAAACAAAGTCCGTTCCGTTAAACGTTCGATGTACAAACGATTCCAGAGATTCTAGGTCTTCTTCTGTATGATTCATCACAAAATCGTAGGGAGAATTCCCTAACAATTCCATCATTTTCTTGGCATTATTATTGATCATTTTTCGATTACCCCACGCAATGGTAGCCGTTAAAAAAGCAGCGATTTCGATGTCTTCTTTAGCGTGAAATTTGTGTGGAATTTGGATCGGGTCGCTTTCTACAAATTTGGGTTGGTTGTATTCTACAACTTTTTCATCTAGAAAGGATTTGAGTTCAGTTAAATTCATGAGATATAGCAATCTTTTGACAAAAATAATTATTATTTTTAGTAACCATCAATCAAAAAACGCATGAAAAAAAATTACACGAGCTTTTTTCTTTATTTAAGTCTATTCTTCACAGCTATTTCGTATGCACAAACCTTAGAAGCATATGTATTAGATCAAAAAACACAAGAACCTTTGTTAGGTGTTTCTATTTATTTTGATGGAACTACTATTGGTACGACGACGAATGAAAATGGTAAATTCTCCATCGATTATAAACCTTCAACAAAATCGCCACTCGTAGTTAGCTATATAGGATATGAAACCTTATTGTTTGATGTTCGAAAGTTAGAAAATGGCGCGAAGATTTACATGAAGCTAAAACCACAAGCTTTAGGAACGGTTTATTTAGAAAACGATCCTTGGTCGCGCCGAAAAAAGATGGAAATTTTTAAACGTGAATTTATAGGCAAAACTGTAGAACCGTATCTATGTCAAATTATGAATTTGGATGATATCGAATTGGTATACAATCCTACGACGCAAAAACTCAATGCGTATGCAGACAAGCCGATTATCATTAAAAATAAGTATTTGGGATATACAGTTTCTTATACTATGGAAGTGTTTGAAGCCGATTTGCGACTTACCACAAGAGGCGATGTATTGACCCGAAGTGTATATGTAGAAGGTGCTACTTTTTATACAGAACGCAATAAAAGAGTCCGCAGAAGGCATCGAAAAGCAAGAGAGAAAGAGTTTGGAGAATCGGTTTTATATTTTATGCGTTCTTTAGCCAAAAAACAACTCACAGAGAATGGTTTTCAAATCTTTCGAAAAGGATTTATTGTGCCGCCGTATAAGTATTTTCAAATTACACCTATGGGCGAAGATACCAAAGTAAAACTCACCGCAGATCGCTTGGTAGTTGTGTACGACCGTTTTCAAAAATCATTTTTGACAATTTTAGATACTGAGAAAGAATTTATTATCGATAAGTATGGAAATTATTCGCCTCCGAGAAAAATTTCCTTCGGAGGCGTATTAGGAGACAAGCGTATTGCGAATACTTTGCCGTTGGATTATAATTTATAAATCAAAATATGTTTTAATTGAAAATACCTAACTGAGTTATTGAGAAGCTATAAAAATAGTACTTCGGTTGAATCTCGACTGCGCTCGATTAGACACTTTTATAAACTTATAAATTGTCTTCTTCCAGTTGATCTTCAAGCGAATTCATGAATGCAATTATCGCTTTGATTTCTTCTGGAGAAAGTTCTAAAGGATCTGGCGGAAGCGTTTGGTTTTCCAATTCAATTCCGGTGCCAGCACCGCCGCCAAGATTGTAAAACTTCAAGACTTCTTCTAACGTATCGTATACGCCGTTGTGCATATATGGAGCGGTTTTGGAAACATTTCGAACTGTCGGTGTTTTAAAAGCATGCTTTTTCAATTCGGCTTTTGCCACATTATAACGACCTAAATCTTCATCGATGGTAGCATTTTTCCATACTTTGGTAGAGGGAACACCCAAAACTTCCAATTCACTTTCGGCAAAATAGGGTGGAACGGTTCCATTGAACACTGGCGCAAAATGACAAGTAGCGCATTTTCCTTTTCCCATAAAAAGATTAAAACCCAAGGTTTCTTCTGAAGTAAATGTATTTTCTTGCCCAGAAATATTTCGGTCAAATTTTGAATTGAAAGGCGTCAAAGTACGAATGTACATTGCAATGGCATTACGAACCGATTTATGATCAATTCCTTTTTTGTATAACTTTTGAAAACGCTTTGTATAGGTTTCAGATTTTTTCAATTTTTCAATGATCACATCAGTATTGGCGTGAAATTCATTTTCATTATTGATGACATCCAAGATTTGATTTTCTAAGTTTTCGACACGTGCATCATAAAATTGTGATTGCTGAATGCTCGAATAGAGTAGTGTAGGTGAGTTGCGCTGTACAAAGTTTCCGTTGTTGTCTTTAGAAAAACGCATGCCATCTGTAAAGGCTTTTTCAGGTTGATGACAACTTGCACAATTCATCGTACCTGAGTTTGAAAGTGAAGCATCAAAGAATAAATCTTTTCCCAATTGCGCAATTTCTGGAGATATTTTCGGACTATAACTTGGCTTAAATGCATTTGGATTGAACGTTGTTGCATCATAAAACGAGTCTATTCCGTAATTCAACTTTTGCTTCAATGGAAATTCCACTTGCCAATCAGTTACCGTTTGATTCCACAAAGAAAGCATCGGCTGTAGCTGATTTTTAATGAAGCTGTAACGATCAAAAGCATTGAAACTTTCTGCTTTATCAAAAGCTTGCTGTGCTGCTTGCAATGCAACAATCCAGTTTTTGTAAAGTTGTTCGTTTTTAAAATGTGTTTTGTAGATATTAAAATACTTTTCTAAGCTAACAAATACTTCTTTATTTTCAGGAATTGAAAGTAATAATATAGGCGAATCAAATCCTGAAATTCCCATCGACATGACTCTGACAAGTGCCTGGCGCGTAAGCCATAAAAATTTATAGTCAGTATGTTTTAAGATGGAATTGTGTTTTTGTTCCAGTTTCAGTTTTCTGTAAATATCATTTGCATAGCCGTGAATCGCCACTGTATCAATTTCCGTTGCAGCAATGGCTTCTTCTAAAGCTTGAAAACCAGAAGCTTCAATCACTTTTTCGGCATTATCACCTTCGTCTACTTTAGGTAAATTGGCTTTATTCAATCCATAATAATTCGCACTATTATAAAAAGATAAGATAGGTTCCATACGTTTAAAATCGATTCTAGCTGCCTTAAAATAATACAGGATACTATCTTTAGTGGCGACTTTTCGTAACGCATTTACATCATCAATACAGTTTTTTAAATCGTCTCCAAACTGCGCTATAAAAGCATTCGTAATGACTTTATTCTCGTTTACTGGAATAGGAACAGTATCGACTGTATTTTTACAAGAAACCAGTAAACTTATAGATGCGAGAAAGAGGCTTACCTTATAATAAGCCCCTTTCGGTAGATTCATTTTTTGTAGCATGAGTTATCTAGCGAGTCCTTTTACAACCAATAAAATACTTCCTTCATCTCTACTATTTGCGTCAGTTCCTGCACCATCTGGATTTAAGAAAGCATCATTTTTCCAAGAGTGTGCTTGTTGAATTAACAAAAACGTATCTGGTTCTCCGATGATATCTGAAATATCAATCATTCCTGTCAATTCCCATTTTCCCCAACGATCGTCAAAGCTTGCGTATCCGTTGTCTACTGCTTCTACAGTTCTGTGAGCAGATTCTAATACCACTTTTAAAGCTCCCGTATTTAAGTCGTACTGATATAAGTATGCATCGTGTTGTTTTACCATATCATCTACATATCCGTTAGGATCTTCTTGGATGTATGCGTAGTTTTCTGTGACTAAGATATTATCTGGACTGTGGAAAGTTTTTGCTTTGCTTGTTAAATCATCTCCGTTTAACACTAAAGTAAGTTTTCCTGCTAAAGGATTTCCTTCGTCTAAAACTAGTTTGTACACACGTCCGTATTTTGTACGCGTGTCTGAGTTTGAAGAATGTCCCGTAGCGTTGAAATAGATTTCTCTGTTTGCTGCTGCAGAACCTTTTCTGTAATCAATATCTTCTACACGGTTAAAAGCCATCACACCTTTTGCCATGCTTTCGTTGTTCAATTCGTTATATGTAGTTTGGTCTAATTGAACAAATTCAATATCATATTCATTTCCAACGACTAAATCATTGTCAGTTACCGTTCCGTCACCAACTTTTAATCCGTATAAATTTCCTCCGTGTAAATCTCCAACAGTGTTAGAAACATACATTGCTAATTGTCCACCAGCGTCTCCACGGCTATCATCTCCAACCATTACGATTGTTTTTCCTGGGAAAGCATCTTTTCCAAGTGGCACTGCATTTTCAATAGTCCACTGTCCCATAGCTGGTAAAATTTCAGCAACACTAGCATCGGAAGCAGATTTATAAGGATCTACCATAAATACGTTGTTTGTTGGCATTGCGCCCCATTCTCCACCACTTAAATATACAGGTCCGTAGCCGTGTTCTTCTGGCGTAGCTAAACTTCCTGAACATTGTGCCGTATTTCCAGTAGCATCTGAGTTTAAAATGTATTCTCCTTTGATTGGCTTGAATGTAGCATCTAAAGTAATGCGAGCAATAGCGTAGTCTGCTTCAATATTGTTGATTAATGTAAAAGTGCCGTCCTCATTCTTTAAAAGACCACAACCATCGGCCATACTTCCGTAAACGAAGTTAGGAGATTCTGGTAATGCATCTTCTGAACTTAAGATACTGTATACTTCTACATTTTCAAAACCAGCTTGCTTTGTTACAAAAGCAGGCGTCATAGAGTGGTTTTTAAGATCAATCACGCTGCTGTTTCCTCCCGGAATTGTTACAGTACCGTTGTTGTCATCATTATTACAAGACGCGAAAGAGATCAGTCCTGCTAATACTAGAATTTTTGAAATGGTTTTCATCGATTATTAGTTTGCGAATTTTTAGTTGCACAAAACTATCGATGTAGTGTTAGTGAATTTTTAGCCAAATATTGTTTTACGATTACGAGTATATTAAGGAAACGTTTCGAGTTTAAATTTGTATAAACTTACTGTAAAGTCGTTTTTTGAGTGTGATTTTTTTTATTTTATAGAGATGGTTTTGTTTGAAATTTGTTGATAATGAATGATTTGAATCTGGAATAACTTATTTATTCAACCTTCGTCATTTTTATTTGCTCATTAAACCAAGGATCGGTCAATTCAATAGCTTTTATTACATAGTCTGCAATCGGTTTTGGAGGACCTGTTGAGTCAAAACCATAAGTATATTTAACTCCTTTGGTTTCTTTTCCATCAGAAAGTGTAATTTCAAGCATACATGTTTTTCCTTTTTTGTCAGGATAATCATAAATTCTATTGAGTAAAGATTCAAAATCAGGTGTAATTGTTTCGGTAAGTTTTGAAAATATACTGTCCTGTTGAATTCCCATATAAAAGTTACGATCAATTTCTTCAGTTCCATTTCCTTTTCGGTTGATGGTTCCGTCCTTGTGAAGTAAGATGAATAAAGCAGATTCATTTTCTATATTTAGTTCAATTGTCGTTGCTTCATAGCTTTTTCTAAAATTGTTATTTGACTTTTCCGATTTGTCGTGTCCACATCCAAAAAGTGAAAACATAAGTATTAGAATTAGAATTCTGTTCATTGTACATGTTTTTTGAAACCAACGTTTCATTAAGTGAAGTAAGATTGATTTTTTAAAACTAACAGAATTCTAACTAATATCAAAGTTAGCTACTGGACTTTTGACTGTTTACTATTCAAAAGTAACTGTTGAGGTTGTGTTCATCAATTGCTCATCATTTTCAAAAACAATTGTCAAAGTGAAATTTACATTTGTTTCTGCTGGGATTTCAGTGTCAAACGTAAAATAGGATTCAAAATCGGATAAATTTGAATTCAACGCTAAGAGTAGATCGTTCATAGTATTTTGTGTTCCTTCATTATATTGGTATTCTACTATGACATGATTGTTTAAAGATTCTCCAGCAGGAATATCAAATAAAGAAACATTGGCAGTCAGCGTAATAGTTTCAACACGTTTGATCACTGTATACACATCATCACAGGAAGTAGCATTGGCAGTATTTATAAATCCTGAGTCTTTAGATAGGAGTGAAGCCATTTCTACTTGATAGGAAGGACTCAATTCTAAAAAGAAATCTGCATTGGTGACGGAAGAACTATCATCATCAGCATCATCATTTGCTGAAAAATCATAAGAAGTGATAAATACATTAAAATCGTCACCGCAACAAGCAAACAGGGAAATTTGGGCAATAAGGACAAACCCAAAAAGTTTGAGAATTTTATTTTTCATAATCTAAGTTTTCTTTTTAGATGTAGAAAGCCTGAAAAGGTTGCGTATAATTTAGAATGATTCTTTATAATTTTTTAAAGATGAGAATAGAGAGTTTTTTTCATTACTGAAAAACGAAGTACTTCTCGGCATTATTCTATGTTCCACTATCATCTGATAGAGTGGAAAATGTGATCACATTTTTTGTATCGAAATCTGCTTGTTTATTCTTTAATTTCAGAGAAACGATTTTCCCAAAACCTAAAACCCAAAACCCAATCCCTAATCCACAATATTCCCATCGCGCATTTCAATGGTTCTATCGGCCATATCTGCAAGTTCTTTGTTGTGTGTGACGATGACAAAGGTTTGTCCAAATTCCTCACGAAGTTTAAAGAAAAGATTGTGTAAGTTTTCTGCAGATTCCGAATCTAAGTTTCCACTAGGTTCATCGGCAAAAATAATGGCAGGTTTATTCATCAAAGCTCTAGCAACTGCCACACGTTGTTGTTCTCCACCAGAAAGTTCGTTGGGTTTGTGATCGTAACGATTTGACAAACCTAAAAAGTCTAAAAGTTCCTTAGCTCTTTTTTCTGCAGCAACTTTGTCTGTATTTTTTATAAACGCAGGAATGCACACATTTTCAATCGCAGTGAATTCAGGAAGTAATTGATGAAACTGAAAAATGAATCCGATGTGATTGTTACGAAATTTTGCGAGTTCTTTTTCGGAAAGTTCTTCCGTTTTTATATTATTGATTACAAGCGAACTTCCTTGTTTTGGAGACATTTTGTCCAAAGTCCCTAATATTTGTAATAAGGTTGTTTTTCCAGCACCAGAAGCACCAATGATAGAAACAATTTCTCCCTTTTTTATATTTAAATCAATACCTTTTAAGACTTCTAAATCTCCGTATTGCTTGCGTATATTCTTAGCTGTAATCATGCAAAATTTCTAATAATGCTCACAATGTACTATATAAAGCTGTGCTATACAATTATGAATTGATTTTCCCTCTTCTTTTTTTACTTTTGAAGATGTTTTTTACGTTGTTGTAATCGATGAAGTATACCAAACGAACCGATAAGGTATGATCAATGGGTTCGTCAAAAAGTCGGTTTAAACTATTAAAATAGGTTGCTTCCGATTCTTCGGTTTGATTGAAAATTTGGTTTCTATACAGCGCCGTCAAAAAGCTTCCAGGACCAAATTGCCAAGTATAACTAAAATCTAAATTCCAAGTACTGAAGTTGATATTAGAGTTTCCTAAACTTAAATCTTCAAAGGTATTTTGCGATTGCACCAAACGACCATTGTCTTGAAGAAAGTACGGAGTCTCATCATAATCTACCGTTGTCCAATAGTTTCTAAAAGTTAAATTTAATGAATGGAAAGGATTAAAGCTGTAATTACCAGAAATACTATTCACCAATTCAATCTGATCGCGTTGCCCAAAGATAATTTCGTTTTCAAGATCGTTTGAGTTGTTTGCATATCCTCTACGATTGTTTTGAACATTTAAAGACGAACTGTAACTTAAAATAAACTTATCATTGACACGAACTCTAGGTTCAAAATTAATTCTATACGTAGTAAATCCTTGATTTTCTTCAAATTGCGTAGAGAATCGCGCATTTAAATCCAAAGCAAAAACTTTATTATAATCGGTAGAAATAAATCCTCTCACATTAAAGCGATTTTCAGTAATAAAAAAGCGTCTGTTATCAAAATCACGTGGTTCAAAATAATCAAATTGTTTTCCAGGAGCAAAACTTGCATTTGCTCCAAAAGCCATCAAACTCTTTTTGAGTACGGCAAACATATTCACTCCAAAATTAGCACCTGTATACACATCCGGATCGTATAAACGACGGTAATTTACCCACGTATTTATTCTAAAGTTATTTAGCTTTTCAGTCGGTTCAAATATTTGGTAAGAAGCATCCAATCCGAAGTTGTTGAAGTTGTTTCGAAAGTTCAATCCTAAATCGTTGATATCAAATTTTGTATTTGAAAAACTGTGATCAAAACTATATCTAAATTTCCCGCTGATCTTACGAATGGCAAAGAACGAATTGAAACCAGTTTCGGTTCCTGTCGCTAAATTTCGATTGCTTAGTTTTAACTGAGCATCAATATTTACGGTATTTTTCTTATTGACAATATCCGCCACAAGCGCTGTAACATTGGCGTCTCTAAATCTACTTCCGTTTCTGGTTACATTAGTGTTAATCAGACTTATAGAAGAGTTTTTGTTAAACTGCTGATCCACAACCATAATATTATAATTGGTCAATGGTTCTACTACTTCTTCACGGAATTCGCCAGTATCTGTATTTCGGATAGAAGCTTTCGTTTTTTCCGTAATCGCATTAAAAAAGCCAATTCCCAATCCGTTTTTAGTTCTTCCAGAAACTTTGACTGCATTGATGAGTTTTACTTCACTTGGAAAATCGACCAATTCTTCATTATCGGCAGTTTCAACACTTCCTGAAGGTGAATTTCCAATACGACGCGAGAAGAATAGATTTCCTTTGTTGAACAAATCGACACCTTCGGTAAAGAATTGCCGTTGTTCGGAAAATGTTTGTTCAAAAGGTCCTAAGTTTAATTGCAGATTGTCAAATCCAGCTTGACTGAAATCGGGAACTAAGGTCGCATCAAGTGTGAAATTTTCGGTAATTCCATACTTTACGTCCATTCCAAAATTATATTCATCAGTCGTTTGGCCATCTCTTGAACGGACTACGGTAGAAGCAAACGGATAAAAAATCAAACGTGTTGGCGGATGTATATCGCGCAAACCTTTTAACTCTCCTGCATACAAGCCAATATATCCTTTGGTAGGATCGAATGGATTCCATGTATACTGTTTTCTAGTTTTTCTAAATTGTCTGTGAAATTGAATTCCCCAAGTAGGTTCTTTTTGGTTGGTAAAACGAAGTGTTCGATACGGAATTTTTACTTCTGCAATCCAACCGTCATCCACGACTCTAGCTGCATTTTGCCAAACAGCATTCCAACTAAAATCTTCTCCAACACTCGGATTTGCAATAGCATCTGCTTGGTTCCCGTTCGGAAATACTACAAAGTTGGTATCGTTTTGGCCATCATTATTTGGATTGATCGCAATGATGAAAAAATCATTAATTCCGAAATTATCACGACTTGTAAACTGACGCATGATATTTTCGGGTTTGTCATGTAAATAGGCTGCAACATAAATGGCTTCATCGTCATACGCCATTTTGACAATTGTTTTCTGATCTTCAGGCAATGTATTTCCAATAGCTGGACGAAACTGCACAAAATCAGTAGCAATATCTGCATTCTTCCATACTTCATCATCTAAAATACCATCAATTTTTGGAGGCGTTGTGGTACGCTTTATATTGTATGTTTTTTTGGGGATACTATCTTGTGCAAAACTGCTTACTGTAAAAGAAAGAAGTAGTACGAATACTAAAAAACGATGCATTATTTTTGATTTTTTGATTGATTGACGCCTTAAAGCACTGGGAATTATTGATAATAGCAGTAAGACTGTCGCAAATCTACTCGGATACTTTACTTTTTTATCCTAAAAAAAAGTTAAATCTACCTTAAAATTGTTAACATTTATAGCGGTTTGCGATGTTTTGAGTGTTCTTTTTTTAAGTATCTTTAGCAACAATGAAAATGAAATTATAGCACAATGCCTTATAGAAAATTAGAAGAATATAATATGCAGGTTACCAATGAAGTAAAAGATCGTTATAAGACTATCATTGAGGAACTTGGAGAAGATACTGCGCGTGAAGGTTTGTTAAAAACACCAGAACGTGCCGCAAAAGCCATGCAGTTTTTGACGCAGGGATATGAAATGGATGCTGCCGAAATATTGAAAGGCGCCATGTTTGCAGAAGATTATGATGATATGGTCATTGTAAAAGATATTGAATTGTATTCGCTATGTGAACATCATATTTTACCATTTTTTGGGAAAGCACATATTGCCTATATTCCAAATGGTCATATTGTGGGATTGAGCAAATTGCCTCGTATTGTTGATGTTTTTGCGAGAAGATTGCAAGTGCAAGAACGCTTAACGCATGATATTTTAGAATGCATCAACAATACCTTAAAACCTAAAGGTGTTGCTGTTGTGATTGAAGCGTCTCATATGTGTATGATGATGCGCGGTGTACAAAAACAAAATTCTGTGACCACAACTTCTGGATTTAGAGGTGCATTTGAAAAAATAGAAACACGAACTGAGTTTTTAAAACTGATTAGTTCAGACTTATCTTAGTGTATTCCTTTTGAAGTTCTACAAGCACATATTACTATTGTTTTTTATAAGCAATCTTTCCTTTGGACAAGAGTCATTTGCGGATTGGAATGCTTTTGAGAAAGCGTTTATAAAAGACTTTAAGCGTTTGCATGTTGCAGATTTACAGATTTACTATGTAGACAATTTAAAGTTGATTCAGAGTAAACGAAATGTAGAAAAGCAGGAAAGGGTGTTTTTGAAATATCAAAACGCATTGCAATCCATCGATACAGCAAAACTATCTAAAGCACAACAATTAGACTATGCATTGGTTTCGTATGAAATTGACTTGCATTTAGAACGCATTGCACTTGAAAAAAAGTGGTTGGAAAACAAACCGCGAAAAATCTCTAAAGAAGGTTTGCAAAACGTTCCTATGGGAAAAGAATGGTATGCGTATTTCTTAAAAAAATGGGTCGATGCAGAAGTTACACCAGATGCGTTGTTTCAGTTTGGCTTGTCTGAAATTGATCGTGCTAAAAAAGCAATGAAGGCTATTGAAAAAGCTTCTGGATTGGACAGCTTGGAATATCAATCATATATCAATAGTGATGCGTTTTTCTATACTGATGTTGCTACAATTCAGCAAAGTTTTGAAGCGTATAAAAAAGAGTTGATGCCAAAGTTGATTGGTGCATTTCCAAAAGTAAACGAATTGCCCGATGTGTATATTGAGCAAGGCAAAAACAAAGTATATGCACAAGTTCCTGCGTATTATGCAGAATTACGAAGTACATTTTACTATAATTATTTTGACAAGCCGTTCAACAAACGTCAAGTAGCTTGGATTTATTTACATGAAGCCATTCCAGGGCATCATTATCAAGTTAAATACGAAGAAACCATTGAAAAATCGGAACTAAAAAAACTCTTCTTTTATAGCGGATATCGAGAAGGTTGGGCAGCGTATGTAGAAGAATTAGGAAACGATTTTGATGCGTATAAAACAAAGTATGACGAGTTGGGTAAATGGGAATGGGACATTATTCGTTCGGTTCGTGTGGCGATGGATGTTGGGTTAAATTACTACGGTTGGAGTGATGCAAAAGCATTAGAATTCTGGCAACAACATATTCAGGGACAAGATGATATTGCACAACGTGAAATTGGGCGTATGAAACGTTGGCCAGCACAAGTAATTACCTATAAATATGGCGCGAATCAAATTTTGCAATGGAAAGCACAACTAGCAGCCACACTTCCAGAAGGAAAAGAATTTCCTTGGTTAGCCTTTCACACTAAAATTTTACAACACGGCGCTTTGCCGTTTTCTGTTATGGACGCTCAGATTTTTGGAAATTGAAATACGAATAAATCTCGGTTTTCCTTTTTACTTTTTCAAACTCTTTAATCGAAATTAAGAATCCGTCAGGACAATGAAATTCGGTAGCTGTTTGATAACTATTTTCACAGACTTCTGTTGGTTTATAAATTCCTTTCTTAGCGATAAAGAATACTGAATTGCTAAACGGAATTGATCTTGGATCCCAAAATCTATAATGTGTATCTAGCTCTCTAGCAAACAAAATTCTATTTCTTCCATGTTCATATGTTAACATGGTAATAGTTTCTCCTATTTTTGGAAATGTTCCTTCCCAAGAATTATAATTTGGATCTCTATCTTTCATTATATTGAAGAAGTCTTCACTATACTTCTTCCATTTACAATCCAATTGGAGCGTATCTTGTTTTTTAAAATCAACATAAGTCATGACTGAATCATTTACATAACCGAGAACCTTGATTTCAGAAATATCAGTAATGGATTCGAATACGGCTTTCACGGAAATTGGAATTGTTTTTACAGATGATTCTGGTCGAAACAACGTTATCAAACCAATAATGACTAATACTTTCTTCATACATCTAAAGCTATAGAAGCCATTACTAAAAACAAAAAGATATAATTAATTTAACAAATATTTATCTATTTATGAGTGAGTTAAGCGAGTTTGCATGTGTGCAAAATTATGGTGCTACCGCATTAATTTCTTTTTCTAGTTTCGCTACTTCAGAAGCTATCATAGGTTTTAAATTATATGTACGAGTCTTAGCAATAAACTCTTTAGCTTCTTTAATTTTTTTTTGCTCAAATGAAGTATTTGCTAAATTTAACAAGACTATTGAGGTATCGTTTTTTGTTCGTAAACCAATTTCCAAAGCTTTATTGAATTCAGAATAACTTTTTTCCCATTCTTGTTTATTTGAGAAAATATATCCAAGTGTATAATGGTAATAACTTTTGTGACTTTTACTGAGATGCGCTGGATTTTTAATTGTTGAAATTAATTTTTCAGCCTTATCAAACCTTCCTTTTTTGATCTCATTAAATGCAATGTAAACCGTTCCATATCTATAATAACCATATATAAAAAGGAGTGATGAAAATAGTGTAATGCCTACGCTTACATACTCACCTTTTGTATAAAGATAAAATGAAAAAACTATTGATAAAATGATTAATAAGACTCGTGAGAAAGGAGTAAACATGATAATAAACTTTTAGTACTTTCTATAACTTGAAATATCAAACTTAAGATATCCAAGTATATCAAGTTATAAAGCTATAAGATTTTTAGTTAGTATCAAATTCTATTTTCCTCATAATACTCCAAAACATGCTTCGGAATTTCCATTTGTTGTGGTATGCCTTCATCAGGAATTGGATATTCAGCGACTTGCTTTATCGGAACTAATCCCGCCCAAACGTCTAAATCATAATCTTCTGGTTCGTCATTTACACCAACATCTCTAATTTTTGCAGATGCGGTTTCAATTGTCATTTCTACCACAAGTGTTCTGTCTAATTCTTCTTTTGTCATTTCTCGAATTCCGTCCCAACGACCTTTCATCATATGTTCCATAAAACAAAGAAGTGCCGCATCTTTTTCTATAGGATCTTCCATTTTTCTAACAGTTCCAAACAAGGTGGCAGAACGATAATTTACTGAATGATGCAAACCAGAACGCGCCAATACCAACGCATCTAAATGCATAACGGTCATGCTCATTTTTTTAGCTTCTATGAGTGCAAGTAACATTCTATTGGCTTGAGAACCGTGCAAGTAAATTTTATTGCCGTTTCTACCATACGCCATCGGTAAACTAATGGCTTGATCTTCGTATATATAACTCACATAACCTATAAAACCTGCATCTAAAATGGTGTTGATTTTCTCCACATCATACGTAGCTCTAATTTGTCCACGTTTAATTCTGTTCGTTTTTGATTTTGAATATTCTTGCATGCTTATAATTTTTTTGAAAAGACTGTATTTTCATATTCAATTCCGTTGACTAGAAAATTTAATTCTCCAACGTTTTTAAATTCATTTCTTTCGTAAAATCGGATTGCTCTGTAGTTTTTGACATATACAGACAACCACATGGTATCTAGGTCTAATGCTGTGGCTTTTTCTTCAAGAAAGTTGAGCAATTGTTGTCCAATTTTTAAGGGAATAAATTCATTTAGAATATAAATTCGTTCCAATCGGCAATTATTTTGTGAAGCTATACTTTCGTGAAAGACATTCAAGACTAATTTCGCGTAGCCAATAGGCAAATCATCTAAATACAGGATATAGAATATGTTTTTAGAATCTTGTAAATCTTGTGTTGTTTTGGCAACTGAAAATGCATTGTCACAGTATTTGGATAAGTCGTTTTTATTCTCAATAAAATGCCCGTGAGATTCTACATAGGTGACTCTTCCTAGTAATGCTAAAACATGCACGTCTGCTGTATTTGCTATTTTTATTTCGATCATTACGTAAGTGTATTTTTATCTTTCTTCCGGAGGAATATTTTTAAACTTTGTTGAATTTATTTTGGCTTTTTCTAAGTCTTTCGGTTTAAAAACTTGTTTGCTGGAAGCTGGATATTTTTCAATCATTTTTTCAGGTCTGATAGGACGTGCTACGAAGTTTCCAGCACAACTTGGACATACGTTTTCAAAGATTTCCAGTGCACATTTTTGGCAATAAGTACATTCAAAAGAGCAAATCATCGCTTCCGTAGAAGCATTGGGCAATTCTTTATTGCAGTGTTCGCAATTAGGTCTTATTTCTAACATGGCTACAAGTATTTATTTCTAATAACTTCCATATGCCAAATATCATGACCTATAATAATAAAAGCGGCCGCTCTTGCTGACATAGGACTTCCATTGGCGTTTCCGATGAACGATAAGTCTTCGTCCGTTAAACTAGTAAGGATTGAAATTGAATTGTTACGATTGATCGTGAATTCATTCAATAGACTTTCAATAGATTTTTCATCAGCTCGCGAGGGTTCAACATATATATTCTGATCATATCCTGTGAGAGCGCTTATGTCTCTTCGGGCAATTCTAAAGCAGCGATACATAAAAATTCGTTCCGTATCTATTAAGTGTTGCAATACTTCTTTGATGCTCCATTTTTCTGGTTGATATCGATAGGTTAATTTGTCACTCGGTATCGAACTAAAGAAATTGATGAGTTTACTTTTTCCAGTTTCAAAGCCAGTTTGTAGCTCAGTTTCATCAGTTAATTTATCAATATATCTAGTATAATAATGGTCAAACTCTGAGGTGTTTAAGTCTGATTTTGTCATGATTTCTTTTTTTATACTTCAAAAATACTATATTTATGGACTGCTAAAGTCGTCCAGAATTAATATAATAAGTAGTCCAGATGTTTCCATATAAAACCAGTATTCAGTTTGATCGAAAAAGCAATCAGCCTTTGTATTTGCAATTGTCAAATCAGATCATACAATTCATCAAAAATCAGCAGCTTCCACCAAATACAAAGCTTCCAGGAAGTAGAACGCTCGCGGAACAGTTGCATGTTCATAGAAAAACGATTGTCGCTTGTTATGAAGAATTGCTGTTACAAGGTTGGGTAGAAAGTATTCCGAAAAAGGGAACTTTTGTACATCGCAATTTGCCCGAATTGGATCAGCAAAGATTGCAGGACGAAATTATGGTTGATTCAAAAATAACCACAGGCTTTTCTTTTTATAAAAACGATATTTTACCTCAAAAACCCGCAGAAAGAAAAGCAGATTTTATGTATTTGGATGATGGTATTTCTGATGGAAGACTCACGCCATTGGATGAAATTGCCAGAACGTACAGAAGAATTTCGGCTAAAAAGAATGTATTTAAACATTTATCTTATGGAACTACTTTTGGGAATGCGACTTTGCGTGAAGTTTTGGTCAATTATTTAAATGCAACCAGAGGTTTATACATTACAAAAGATAATATTTTAATTACACGTGGCAGTCAAATGGGCATTTGGTTGTCTTCTCAATTATTGCTTGAAAAAGAAGCAGTTATCATAGTTGGAGCTACAAATTATGGATCTGCAGATTCTACTTTTTTGAATCAACAGGCAAGATTGAAACGTGTTTCAGTAGATGAAAACGGCTTGGTCACAGATGAAATTGAAACGCTTTGTAAGCAACAGCCAATAAAAGCTGTATATCTGACATCGCATCATCATCATCCAACGACGGTGACACTTTCTGCAAAAAGAAGAATTCATCTTTTAAATCTTGCCAAGCGCTATAACTTTGCCATCATAGAAGACGATTATGACTATGATTTTAATTACAATCAAGCGCCAATTTTGCCTTTAGCGAGTCATGATGCCAATGGAAATGTAATTTATATCGGTTCGGTTTGTAAAACGGTGGCGCCTGTATTCCGAATAGGATATTTAATTGCACCCAAAGAATTTGTGGATGAAGCGGCTAAGTTACGAGGTTTTGTAGATAGGCAAGGAGATGCATTGTTGGAATTGACTTTTGCGAGTTTTATAAAGTCAGGTGATTTGGATAGACACATTCGAAAAGTGTTGAAAATTTACAAGCAACGACGCGATTTGTTTTGCAGTCTTTTACAAGACGAATTGGGCGATTTTCTCGAATTTGAAGTTCCCAAAGGCGGCATGGCAGTTTGGATACAGTTAAATACTGCGTATTCATGGTCAACCGTTTCTGAAATCGCAAAAAAGCATCAATTAGTAATTGGTGATTGGCAGCGATACGATTTGGCAAATTCAAAACACAATTGTATTCGAATAGGTTTTGCTTCGTATGATGAAATTGAGATTCAGGAATTAATTAGAAGACTAAAAAACACACTTTATGAAGTTAAAGAAATGGAATAAATTTTTATTTCTTCCCCAAAAATAGTGTATCCGTTTGCGTGATAACTCCAACCATTTTTTTCGTAGAAGTTTTCTAAATCTGTGGAAAGATAAACCGTTTCAAATCCTTTGTTTTTACATTCGCTTAAAGCGTGTGTCATCAACTTTTTGGCAATGCCTTGGTTTCTGTAGTTTTCATCTACAAATAGACAGGCAAACCAAGGAAAAATGTCTTGTCGGCTAATAATATCATTAAGCAACAATGCATAACACGCCACGATTTCATTATGATCTAATAAAACATAAAATTTTGGTAACGCATTGTCATCAGAAACTGAGTTTTCAATACAGTCTCTGTAAAAGTCAAAATTGCTATCATTTCCCCATTGTTTCCAGAAATAAGCAATTCCTTTTTCTAGAAGATTATTGTCTTTTGTGATTAATTCTATTTTCACAATATTTATTTCATTAATTCTATTTGAAATTTTGTAGCGTTGAATGCCATTTCTAGACCTTTAATGTTAGATTCAAGTGCGCCAATTTCAAATAAATCATTCAAATGTTTCGTTTGTTTTTCAACATTATCAGTATCTCTTTTAAACATTAGATATTTTAAAAGAATTAAATTGGTCATAATCTGATCAGATATACTTGCATCTTTTTCTTTTAAAGCCTCATCAATGGTAGTTTTTATTTTGGAATCATTTTTAGATAATTCATCAAATAGATAGGCATTGGCTAAATCAGATTTGTTCATGTTAGCATAATCGTTCTGATTGGACATATCTTTTCTATACGTCATTTTATTTCCATTCAGAAAATACCATCTTGTATAGGAATCATTCTCTACTTTTATTTCTTTTTCAAAGACTCTTTTTTTAACGCTCCAGTTTGTAAAAGCAATTAGCAATTCTGTTCCGTCCTCTTTTTTTAGAATGGCAAATTTTATTAAATAGTTTCTGTCACCAGGTTTTTCAATTTCTATATCAAGTCTGTTTTCTAATGATACATATTTTTTTACTGCTTTTAATATTGAAGAAACATCTTCTGGACTCGCCTCAGGAAATAAATTTTCTCTCAAAAACACATCGATGTATAGATAATGTGTTAAATAAAAATCGTCCATTTTAAGGTAATTTACTTCCGTAAGATTGTCAGATTTTATTTTAATTTTTTCAGATTGAGCATATCCAAGATTTGTAAATAATACTAGAAGTGAAACTATAAATAAATTTTTATGCATTTTATTGATTTTATATTGAGTTCAGAATACTCTATAGGTATTGTAGTTGTGAAAAGTGTTACAATGTTATTGCGATAAAACTACATTATTCTTATTCAAAGTCAAAACAATATAAATTTTAAAATTAAAACATACTAAAATACTTCTTTCACATAAAAAAACGCTTCGTTCGAATGATCTGAAAATAGCATACGATCTGCATCAACGGCAATTTGTGTTCCGCCATTTTCTAGGATCAATTTTTTTGTGATTTCAATATCTTTCACACCAAAAGTACAGACCCAATATTCATACGATCCTTTGTACTGATTGTCAATTTCTACAATATCAGCAATATATTCATTATTGGAATTGTAAACAGCATGCAATCCGCTAGTTTTTTGAATGATTTTCCAATCAAAGATTCCTTCGTAAAACGGAATGGCTTTGGAAGCATCTGAAACATGAAGTTCGTTCCAAATAAGCGTATTTGCTGTATTTTTTGTTCGAACATTGGTTAATTGATCGCCTTCATACACCGTGAATCCAGCACCAGAAAGATCGCGAATCAAAGCAATTTTAGTATTAGAAGCAATTTCAGATTGCAATTCGATAATTCCGCCTAATTCGCGCGCTTTTTCAACTGTTTCTGCAACATTGTCTACTTGAATATACGACATCCAAAAGTGCGGCATGCGCATTTGTTTGAATTTATCTGGCGTTTCATACAAACCGGTAACTTCAGTATTTTTAATAAACGCCGTATAATAGTCATCGTACTGATAGTATTTCCACCCAAAAACAGTTTCATAAAAAGATATCGTTTCTTTTGGCGTGTATGTAGAAAGATCGGCGTATATAAAATTATTAGTTTTCATTATTAATGAGGTATCAGTTTGATAATAATTAAATCTATTACAGAAAGCATTAGTAGTATAAACATCCAAACCCACCATTTTAGCTGTATTTTTTTAGCTATTTTCATTTCTGCCCAAGTCCATACTGTAATATAACCAATCCATAACCATATATTTTTGATTTTATACATGATCATAAGAATCATTCCGATCATAAAGATGATCATCACGAGTGTAAATTTAATCCAGTCTTTTTTGGTAGCATTTTGCCCAACAGCATTCATGATTTGGGAATCTTTTGATTGCTAGGCATCCAATCTGGCGGTTTTATAAAGGCTAATAATTTATTGTGTATGCCATCAATTTGCTTGAGTTTTTTAAAGAAACGTGTAATTCCATGAAAAAATACTTTGATAGGATTCGTACTTTGCAAAGGTTCCGAAATTCCATAAACCACTTTTTCCACTTCAGGTTCAAACGTACCTAATAATCGATCCCAAATAATAAAAATACCAGCATAATTTTTATCCCAATACTGTCGGTTTGATCCATGATGCACTCTGTGATGCGATGGCGTGTTGAAAATAAATTCGACAGGTTTTATGAGTTTCCCAATGATTTCTGTGTGCAATAAGGTTTGAAATACTTGTACAAATACTTCTGAAAGCAATACTAAAATAGGATCGAATCCTAACATGACTAACGGCAATGAAAATACAATAGGCATGATGGCGTCAAACGGCCCAAAACGATATGCAACCGACATGTTAAAGTGTGGCGAACTGTGATGTACAGTATGTGTTGCCCAACCAATTCCGATACGATGCATCATGCGATGTTCCCAGTAATATGCAAAGTCAGCCAAAATAATACAAGCGATGATGGTTGCCCAATTCAAGTCTAAATGTGGTAAACTTATATTTTGATAGATCCAAAAATAGAGTTTTGTAATGGCCAATATTCCTAAGAGAATTTCAATAGCAAAGAAGGCTCCGAAGGTGATGATATTCGCAAGGCTATCAAAAATTACGTTTGCGTTCAAGCGTTTTAAATAGGCGTATCGAATCAATTCCAATACAAAAAACGGAACAATGAGGTAGAGTAGACTTAGGTCATTGAATATGTAAAACCAATATTCAAGATCAATCCAACTGATTTTTTGTGATAAAAACTCTATCATGATTTAAATCTTTTCCAAGTTTCTACATCACCATATCCATAATAATCATAGCTGAGTTTAAATGAATTTTCATCAACCATATCAATATTACATTGTACATCATATGTTTCTCCTTCATATTCAATTTTATACGTGCCTTTGCCTTTGTAACCGTCAAATGAATTTATGGTAAGAGTTTTGGTTTTTTCAGCTTTTTCACCATATCCTTTTTCATCTTGATATTCATAAGTATAGGCATTGAATTTGTTGCCTTCTTTTTTGATGTCATATACGATAGCACCTTTATAGTCGTCACTGTTATAGTTTACAATCCATTTACCAACGATATAGTCTGTTTCGTAATTTGGAGCGGTGTTTTCAGTGTCAGGAATTACTTCATTTGTAGTGATTGAATCTTTGTTTTGAGCAGCATAGGTCACTAAATGTGCACCGCCAGCGAGGAGGATAATGACCAATAAACTTCTAAATAATAATGTTGAATTTTTCATCTTTTTTATATTTACCACAAAGATTCACCGACTTTTAAATTGTTTTTTTGATCTAGATCAAAAAATTATTTCTGTGTCCGTAATCGGCTCAACGTTTCTTGAGAGATTCCTAAAAAAGAAGCGATATAGCCTAATTTGACTCGCAATTCAATATCAGGAAAAAAAGAAAGCAAGGTTTGGTATTTTTCTTTTGCGGAAAAGAAGGACCAACCTTTATTGAATTCGTCTAAAAAGATCAACATTTCTTCGGCTAACAGTCGCGCAAAATTTCCAAAGGCAGGAAAATCGGCAATTAACTTTTGATAATTGGCGTAACTAATTTGATACACACAACAATCTTCTAATGCTTCAATTTCTTCAAAACCCGATTTTTGTGCATAAAAACTATGCCACGACGTAATGAATTGTTCTTCTTTATAAAACCATGAAGATACTTTTTTTCCATCGTGATAATAGTAGTTGTGTAAAACTCCTTTTTCTATAAAATACAGGTAATTTGCCTTATTTCCTTGCGATAAAATAATGTCGCCTTGCGGAATTTCTTTTCGCTCAAAACTTGTCTGAAGCCTTTGTAATAACTCAGGACTTACAAAGCATCGATTACTTATTTGCTGGAGTAAATTTTGCATTGATATATTGAAATACGTTACAATTGATAGTTAAAACTACAAGAAACCTTATAGAAAACCTAAGTAGAATGTATATTTTACGGTGAGCGTCATTCATGAATATTCCTTAGGTTTGTAGTTATGAAGTACATTCAATACGCAATGCTATTTTTCTGTAGTGTGTTATTTGCCCAAAAGCAAGCAACACATACGTACAGTGAATCCGAAGCTATTTCTTCAGAAGCTTATCAATCAATGACGTTTAACGGTGTTTGGAGTTGGTTTTCCGATCCAAGAGCTGTGTATTATGAAGGAAAGTTCAAACGAACGTATGCAGGTTGGATAGACAATTACGGTGATGTACATATTGGTTATTACGATCATGATACTAAAAAAGTAGCTTCAAAAGTTATTTATGATAATTTAGAAATTGACGATCATGATAATCCTACCATTTTATTGGATGATGACGGACGTTTATTAGTGTTTTTTAATACACATTTGCAAGAAGCGAGTCCGTTGTATATGCGAACGTCTACACATACCGAAGACATTACAGAATGGTCGCCCGTTAAGGAATTATTTTTAAATGACACTGAAAAGTTTCGGAATGCAAGCGCCATGCATCATACATATACAAACCCTGTGCGATTGTCTGCCGAAGACGGTAAAATTTATTTGTTTTGGCGCGGAACATTTTTAAAACCTTCGTATGCTGTTTCTTCGGATAGCGGAAAAACATGGTCAAAAGGAAAAATTTTATTCATGCCGACTCAGAAAGAAAATGCAAAGGCTCCGTATACCAAAGTCTATTCCGATGGTGTTTCTAAAATTCATTTTGCGTTTACAGACGGACATCCAACCAAAGAAACCAACAATGGATTGTACTATATGTATTATGAAAATGGAGCGTTTTACAAAGCCAATGGAACAAAGATTAAAGAGGTTTCGCAATTGCCTGTGTATCAATCGGAACTTGATGTAATTTTTGAATCTGATAGTGTAAAATCGTGGAATTGGGATATTGCGCAAGATGCAGAAGGAAATCCGATTGTGACGTATGCGAAGTTTCCAGATGCGCAAACACATATCTATTCGTATGCAACGTTTCAAAATGGACAGTGGAAAAGTCATGATGTGGTCAATGCTGGTGGATGGTTTCCCAAAACTAGAGAAGGAACCAAAGAGTTAGAACCGCATTATGCTGGCGGTATTGTGCTAGATCATGAAACACCAAATACAGTATATCTTTCCGTAAAACAAGATGAAGTTTTTGAAATAGAGCAGTGGACGACGAATGACAATGGAAAGTCCTGGAATGCGAAGAAAATCACATCGAATTCTACCAAAAATAATGTGCGTCCGTTTGCAGTTCGCGGTGCAAAAAAAGGAAATCCGTTGCAAGTATTATGGTTGCAGAATACAAAATATATCTACTATGCACACGATACACGCGGAAAAGAAACTACCTTAAGTTTTAAAGATCGTTATCATACGGCTGTGAAAATGAATCTAGAGAAACCAACGCTAAATTCTGAGCTTACTGAAGAAAGTGTACAAGAATTATTGCGCCAAATTGCAGAATACTTACTTGAAAATCCAAATCATGAGATAGCTCAAAACGATTGGCGTTTCGGAATTATGTTTGCTGGAATTGATGCTTTTTACAAGATGACTAAAGAAGTACGTTATAAAAATGAATTGGTAAACATTCAACAGTATCAACAGGAGGAAAGTGAAGATTCTGATGAAGATGAACTTGATGTGTTTGGTACAATTTGGTCATACAATGCAAGAAATGATCGTGTCGCGCTTCAGAAAATAGAAAATTTGATTCCTAAGGACTTTTCTTTGAAAACACTTTATTTTCCAACAGCTTCTTTGATATATGCGATTCGAAATTTTAATGAAAGTATCACAGCAATTGAAGCCTTAAAAAAAGAATTTACTAGAATTGTAGATGCTTTGTTAATTAATGAAATTGAATCAGCATCATTCATAGATGAAATCCCTGAAAATAAAGCGTTTGTAATTTACTGTTTTGCAGCAGGAATGAATGATGGTTTAGTCGATAAGAAATATACTGATATTGTGCTAAAGACTTGGAAACAACTCCAAGAAAAGCTTTTGGAAAATGATCAATTCAAAAAATTGGACGTAGAAACAAACGCCGCCATTTTATTAGCAGGAAAAGAGATTTACACGATTTTAAAACGTAACAACTAACATCTGTCTATTCCAATTTCTTGAAATCAGTTTCTGTAAAGTTTTTTTCTATGAAATTATAGCCTAAATCATAGGTTGTCATATGTCCGTCTTTTAGGTACACTTTGTATAATTGACCGTCAGATTCTATTTTTTTTATGCTTGACCTAAAATAACCTCCATGAAAAGTATATTTCTTTTCAAAATTCGCTGGTGTAATTGTTGCGTTTTGAAACGCTTGCCATAATAAAAATCCCTCTGATTTCTCTAGAAACAATCGTTTTGTGCCTTTTTCAAAATAGACTCTATCTAATATAGGCACCTTTGTGTTGAATGGAATTGAAGAGAGTTTTATTTGCTTGTCTAAATTTAAAGTAGCGCAATATGCCCACAACATTTCTTTGGTTCCTGCTTGCCCATAATCGCTGATGGTTTTTACGATGTTCCCATTTTTTAGGAATGTTGAAGAAATCGTTTCATCGTCTGTATGACCAACACTGTAATACTCATCTACTTTTGAGATTTGAATGTCTTCTAATTTTTTGAATATATAGTTGGTGAATTCTGGTGAAAGTTTCCCTTGAAACACTCCAATATGATCTGTAAATTTTTCTCCATAGTACACAAGTCTTCCATCTCGCTGAATAGAAATATTCATAATAGGGCAGGAGCCAAAACAACCAGAACGCGACAATACAACTTGATCAAACTGAAGCGAGTCTTTTGGTTTTTTGACCAATGGTACAAGCGTAAGATAGGTAGTGTCCTTTTTTTTCAGTAAGAGTGTATCTTTTTTAGAAGCATCTATCGTGCACTTAAACAAAAGTTTGTCCTTTAAAGGATGCTGTATAAATAGACTATCGGCTTTTAATTGATACGGAACAAATCCCACGAAAGTGTCATAACTACGTTTGCGCGTAATAGTATCTAGCTTATATTCAATAAATTGCTTGAAATATTCTAGTTTGTTTTTTTGAAAGTTTATTCCAATTGGTATTTGAAAAGGCGAAGAATTGTAAGTCTTTATAATTAAACCAGTATCCGTACTCTGTTCCGTTTCTGCATATCTGGCGTCAATCCAAGAGCCTTGTATTTTGGTTTGTAATGGAATTTGTTGTTGCTTTTTTGGTGTGCAATTATAAAGTAAAAGGGAAATAAAAATGCAATAGGTAATGCTTTTCATATACGAGGTTTTAATGTATATGTAAGGTATGAATATTATGAGTTTTTTACTGATTAGACTTTATAAAATATATTTTAAAGAAAAACCTTACTTTTTATATTGTGTAATTACTATTCTTTTAAAATATAGTTGCTACATTCATAGACTATAAACCATTAAAACACGAGAATCATGTTAAAAAGCATTTTAAACGTAAAAGGAACAGAAATCTTGACGAAGAAAAGTCAAAAAGTAATTGGAGGAATAGGAGGAACAGTTGGAGAAGGTTTTGGCGGTCCTTGCGTTGACAGCCATGATTGTACTGCAACCAATACTATACCTTCTATTTGTTGTTCAGGGATTTGCATTTACACTACAAATTGGCGAGATGTTTGCTAAAAAATGATTTTATTACAACTTCATAGTGACCCGTTTTGAAAAACGTTACAGTTTTCTAGGATGGGTTAATGTACTTTTTGTACTCGTAAGTATTTTACAAGAGAGAATAATGAAATCAAAGTCCAAATTCCTTCCAAAATTATAAATGGAATGTATTTTAAGAGTACAGAAGCTAGGCATGCCATTCCTGCGCCAATTAAGTTGAGTAGTATGGAAGACAGATCGTTGTGTTTAACTTTTCCAGTTATATTCAAAAAATAGGCGAGTAGTATTTGAAATACGCCAATAAAGCCAATCCAATCAATTAAATTCATATATAATATATTAGTGGGGTTGTATATAAACAACTCTTATGGCTGTCGAAAAAAATCCTGAAACTTTCATTATTATATATATTATCATTTTGCTTGTTGTAAAAATTAAACTAAAAAAGCCATTACAACGATTGTGTAATGGCTTTTTTAAATATATTTTTTCTAACTTTTCCTTACTGAATAGTTACATCAAATGTCGCAGAAATATCAGTTTCTCCACCTGCATCACCTAAACCAGTATTTGGTTTTGTTGGCTCATGACGTAAAGTTACTGTGTATGTACCGGTACTTGCCGCACCAGTAGTAACATCAAATGAAGTTCCTAAAACATTACCAGCTGTATCTAAATTAAAGTTTGCTGTGGTTACATTTAAACTTCCGCCAACTGTATAGAAAAATTGGTGTTCTAAATCTTCTTCTTCAACTTCAGTTGTAATGTTTTCAGCAGGTGTTTCTGTTTCGTTTAATAAAACCACTGTTCCATTATATGTTGTACCAGCTGCTAAATCTCCAGAAACCGTTATTACAGGAGCATCCGATCCGTCACCGTCTAAATCTCTAGACTGTAAAGTAACTGCAGTTCCGCCACCAGCAGGTGTTAAGGTAACAGTTAGTGTAGTAATAACCTCTTCTTCATTTACGGGCGCTGGTGCCGCATCATCGTCATTAGAACAGCTAGTAAAAAGTGTTCCTGTGATTGCAATGGCTGTTATGATTGAAATTTTAAATTTTTTCATTTTTGAATTTTTAATAAGTAATTTTTAGATTTATTGTAAAGTTTCTACCCAAATCATCTGCATAATAACGCAAACGGTTTAAGTAATTTCGATAGTTAGTATCGAAAATATTTGAGACTGACAATCCAATGTTGAGCGTTGAATTTTTACTCAAAGAAAAGTCAGCATTTGTATGTAAATGCAATAAATGATACGCATCAGGTGGCGTACTTACATCTACCAATTCTAACGTGCTTGTTTCAGGAATAAAAGCCTCAAAGTTGTTGTCTGGGAATTCATTTTGTCTAAATGTATATTCACTTCGCAATTCAACTCGTAAGTTTTTTAATTCCTTGTTTTGATATACCAATCCGTTCATTGTACTTACGGGTGGCATATCTATTAATGGCAAGTCTCGTGTTTCATCATATCCTTTTACCATTGAAAATTGATGGTAGAAATTCCAATTGTCATTAAATGTAAGCGACGCGTCAACATCAACTCCTACGAGAGTGGCGTTGGTTTGTCTGTATTCCCAAACTTGGAAATTTCCACGAATGGTTTGACGAATTTCTGTTGGCTCAATGAGCATAAAATCATTGATAAAATTGATATAAGGATTCACTGAAAAGCCAAATGTATTTCCTTGTTTTTGCAAGGTAACCGACACTTTGTGTGCAATTTCCGAGTCAAAACGCAAATCTCCTAATTCGATACGAGATGCAGAATGATGCAATCCTTCACTAAATAATTCGGATGGATTCGGAGCGCGCGAAGCCAATGAATAATTTGCAAATAATTTATAGTCATCATTAAATGTATAGCGTGTTCCCACAGTCGCTGAAACGTTTGAATAGTCCAATTTCGGGTTTGTCAATATTTGATTACCAAATACTTCGACTACGAGTTCTGGAAACAGTACATCGTAGTTTCGATCTTCCCAGAAAGAACTTCTATAAAACTTTTGGGCGTCAATATTAAAATAATCAAATCGACCACCAACTTCGACCAAAAAGTTGTCCGTTATTGAAAAATCAGCAACTCCATAGATTCCAAAATTGAATCGCTCATAATCAGGAATCAATCTTCGTACACCTGTACTTGGGTCTGCCACATTTTTTTGATATTGTGCCAAGATTCCAGTTTTTAGGTTGAAAAGATCGGAGTTATTTGTATCTAAATCCAAACGAATGGTTTGTGAGTTTAATGCTAAATCTAAAGATGCTCTATCGTTATCATCGCTACTTCTACGAACATCAAATTCGAGACGTTCATTTTTTTGAAAGTCGTATTGGAGCGTTACTTTTCCTAAATTTTTAAAATTTTTGAATCCACGTACTTTAAACAAGTGATGTGTTACATCCTGCTTTGGAGCGTCAATGTCATACGTGAAATCTCTAATTATAAGTGGAATACCACTATTGATGGAACGCACCTGATCGCTGGCACCACCAATATGTGATGCACGCAAAATGCCGATTTCATTTTTAAAGAAAGAATAATAAGCTTCTACACCATAGTCAAAACGATTGATTCCAATTCTCGCAGCAATACTGCGCCCAAAGATGCCTGTGTTGCTTAACACATAATCTGGTGCTTCATAATCACCAAATCGTTTGAGACTTCCTTGAATTGAACCATACCAACCATTTACATAACTTTTTGTGAGCGTTGAGGTAATTACTCCTCCACGACCATTGGATGCAGCCGCTACATGTGTTTTACCATATATGGTATCTTTTACAGGAACTTTGGCAGCTTCCGCTACAATAATTCCTCCAACAGCATCACCACTATATTTTAATGCTCCTGCACCTTTAATAAGTGTGATATTTCCGATGGAATTTACATCAATACTAGGTGCGTGTTCTGCTCCCCATTCTTGATCTTCCATACGGACACCATTGTTCATGATAACAACTCTGCTACTATGCAAACCATTAATCATTGGTTTTACTAATGTATTTCCTGTATTTAACGAAGAAACACCACTCAAGGTATTTAACACATCTCCTAAAGAACCGTTACTAAAACGATCTAATTGTTGTTCCGTTACTTTTTGTTCAAAGTTTGTCTTTGTTTTATTGCCAAAAATCGAGGCGCGTAACGTTATGGCATTCAGTTCTTCTAAATGATGTTCTAGTTTGAAATTTCGTTTCGTATCACTAGAAACTTTTACTTTAAAAGCCTGCGTGTCACAATTAGGATGTGATATTTGTATGGTGTACGTTCCTTCGCATAAGTTAGAAAACGTATAGATTCCATTGATGTCAGATTCAACTACTTTCTCTAGCCCTGCTATAATTAGCGTAGCGCCAGGAAGTACAGAGTCGTCATGTAAATCGATAATCTTACCAGATAGTGTATAGTTACAGTTTTGACTTTGCATAACCATAGCACTACATAGCATTAACATATATAAATATGTTCGCATGTAAATTCTTTAATTAAAAATAAATGTATCTTGATTGTACTCAAGAAAATACCGGCGGTGCACGAAGTTGCGTATTTGTAAGCGGTAAATAATAACATAAAGGCGTTGTAGAGCCTAATGTTGATTTTGAAATAATTGGAGATACTTCTAATTCTGGGTAACTTGTGAATTCAAAATAGAAATTCGTAAAGTGATAATTACACAAGTCACAATGCACATTGTTTTCATGAACGTGATCTTCTTGTTCATGACACGTAATGTATGCGTGATCTTCTTCTAATTGATGTGAAAACTGTATATAAGAAGGAAGCACCAATGTTACAAGTAACAATGAAGCAATCAATATTTCTTTTATGTTTTTTACGGTTTTCATTGGGTTTATCACCAATTCATAGAATGATGAACGCTCACAAAAATAGTAAAAGCTTTCTTGTAAAAAAAATAAGTGCTTACAGAATTGTCAAATTATAACAAAGTTGGTAGAGTTTGTAGGTATTTGAAGAGATAAATCTGTTATTAATTCACTATAAAACGATCAAAAGATTGCCAGTATTTGTCTTTATAGATATCGAAGTCTATTTTAATGCTGTTTTGATATTCTTGTTGAATGTTATAAAGAACTTTAGAAGGTTTTCTGAATTCTATACAGGCAAAATATACTTCTCGTGAAGAATCTGCCGTTTGCCTTCCAATATTTATATAACCATCAGCATCTTTCAATTCAGTCACTATTTTGTCTTCTATTTCAGAAAGCAATTGATAGGTTTTTTCATCAGGCATTCCGTTGGTGTTTTTACCATCGTATTTTATTTCTAAGACAGCGATCCAAGGATGTGAAGCTTTGCTATCCCAATTCAATACATCTGTATTTACGACGGCAAATAATGGAAGTCCATTTTCTAAAAAAGCTTCCAATCCTGCATAACTGTCGTTTTCAGTATCGTGACGTAAGCCTTTGTATTTTTCTATAAATTCTTTTTCTCTCCAGATTAAGAAGTCTTTTAGTTTTCTTATCGGAACTAGTTCTTTTGTAGCATCTTTGGTGTTGATAATGTGTATGTTATCAATAGTGGTGACAGTGTTCAATTCTCCCAAGAAATTATCTAAGGTAAGATATACGCCATTAACGACATTGTTTTTAGTTGCTTCCGAAAAGTCTTCATGTGTAATGGTAATATCAATTTCATCAGGCAGATGCGGATGATCGTTTGAATAGAAGAATAGCGTATCTTCACTAAATACATGTCCATTCATTTCAAGACTATATTTTGAAATATTGGAAGGTTGTTTGAGCGCAGTTATTTTCCAATGCTTCATTTTTGGAGCTGCAGCTACTAATTCTTCTGTAAAAACAATGTTTTTGGTAATACCATCAGCTGTTAAAATAAGTTCGGCTGTATCATCGTCAAACATACCTGCTAGATACCAAAAACCTTCTTTTAATTCAGTTAGTTTTGGACCAAGCTTGTGAAAGAATTCACTTTGAATATCGCCATCGTTTTTTAAAACTTTATAGAATTTATTTTCGTGTTTTTCAAACCATTCCCAAAAGTCAGCATATGAATTTATGGGTTCTTTTTTTCCGTTAAATAGTGATTTGAAAAAATTCATGTCTTTTGAGTTTGAAGTCTTATTTGATGATACGCATACGTTTGAGCATTTTCTTTTCAAATTCCCAGAAAAATTTAAATTGCCCTAGAAGCGTTCCAAATACAATCAATAGTACTTGATAAATTGGTAGAATGATGATGATTCGAATCATCCAATATAAAAAACCACCAAAAAAGCCTTCTGGAAAGATAGTTTGTGTAAATCCAACCCATTCTAACAACGGTTTTGCAATGCGTACTGAGCTTGTTCCTGTTAAGGCAAATACCAAAAATATGGCGATGATTTCCCAACGATAATTGGTAATCCATTTGCCTTCCAATTTTTTAAAACACCACAAAAAGAAACGCAACATGATGTAAAAAAACAAAATGACAGCGACTGTTACGAGTGCGTAATATAGTATTTTGGTTTCATGACGATCAATAAAAGAACGAATGATATTTTTTGAAAAAAGATATGCAGTATAGAATAACGAAAGGATTCCTAAAAAAGGAAAGATTAGTTGCCAGTTGTGTTTAATTTCCCAACGTTCTTTAAATGAAGTCATGTGTATTTTTTTGCGCTAGCAAATATACATAACTTCTACCTTATATCCGAGCAGGAAAAGCTGCTAACTGTTGCTTGTATTTTTGTTGAAAGAATACAAAATAATAATACAGTTGGTAGTTTACTTCATACCCATAATCAACATTTGAACGGTAATTGATTTGCTGCTGATACAACGTATTGTCATATCGAGAAGGTTCAATAACACGCTGATTCCACTCCGTTACATAAATAATGTTCTTGTTTTGTAAGAAGTTTTTAGAGTAATACTCTCTCGGTCTTGCATAACTTTGCAGCCAAGCACTAAAACCAGGTTCAAAGATGATAATTTCGTGCTCTAGCTCATCGCTAGCAATACGAATGGTATCAGATACTTTTTGAGGTTCGCCTTTTTTTTGGGTGATTGTTTTTTCTTGACTTGCACATGAATAGACGACAATTCCGGCCAAAGCCATTAATAAGAATACTTTTTTCATAAAATAATCATTTTACATAAAGGTACGATTTTTTCAATAGTTGCCATGCGGTAAGGAGCGAACTGCTTGTTTCAATTCGTGAACGTAGCTTTTGAGTGATTTTATTTTTTAGCATATCAGAATTTTTTATTTCAGTAAAAAAACTATCTTTATAAAGTCTCTCCCAAAATATAGTTGATCTAGCCATTCACTATAAACCAAATATTATTATTGTTATGTTATCAAAAATTACACGATTAGACATTTTTCAACTTTCACTACTTATTTTAACAATTACAGCGATTACTCAGATTTTTATTTTTTCTGAAAAAAATATTTATAATGAACAGAGTTCAAGAGCAATACAATTTTTAGGCGCAATGATTGGCTTTGGTCTGACTGCTGCAGCAAGTATTATAGGCATTATTTGGATCGAGGTTTTCAGAATAAAAAATAGAAAAGCCTAAGCTTATAATACGATCTCTTTATTTCCTCGGAATTTATGAATCACGAGCATACGAACTTGTAATGGACTTTAATATCTTTTATTTTTAAATGATTATTAACTTTAAAATCATTTGTCATGAAAAAAAGGAATCTTAAAACCTTGGATCTGAATAAAAAAACAATTTCAATTCTAGAACAAATAAGTGGAGGACGTGTAGATGCAAAAGAATCTTGGAGTGTATGTTTTTGTATGACTGATATGTGTCAAACAAAAACGATATGTAAGCCAAAAAAACCCGGACAAAACGATTGATACATGAGCGAACATAGTTCTGTAGAAAATTATGTTTTCTCTTTCAGTTATTATTCATTTAAAAATCATTAAATCATGAAAAAAAGAAATCTTACATCATTAAAACTCAACAAAAAAGTTGTGTCACAATTCTATTATGAAGCTCCTATCTTTGGTGGTGCTGCGGCGATTCAAAGTATACCGCTTACAAAATGTCCATGGGTGCAACGTGTTTGTAGGGAGAAAAAAGATGTGCCTTTAGATCACAGTCCACAGGCTTAATTTTTTTAGTGAGCTTCGGTTCGCTTTTCTCGTTGTTTTAAAGCTATTTTTTAGTCTTTAATTCAATAAACTCAGAACTATTCTTTGGCCTTACAGTTATTATTCATTTAAAAATTATTAAATCATGAAAAAAAGAAATCTTACATCATTAAAACTTAACAAAAAAGTTGTGTCACAATTCGAATATGAAGCTCCTATCTTTGGTGGAGCTGCGGCGATTGCTAGCACACCGCTTACAAAATGTCCATGGATGCATCGTGTTTGTTGGGAGAAAAAAGATGTACCTTTAGATCACAGTCCACAATCTTAACTTTTTTAGCGAACTTCGGTTCGCTTTTCTTTTGCCAAGTATTTTCATAATTACAACGGTTTGCATACGTAAATGAATTCATCTGCTACGCTTTTACATTGTGTATTTCATCTCTATGCTGCTTTCTTTACATTGCTCGCTCAACACTAAAATATAGTTATTATGAAAAAAAGAAATTTTACATCTTTAAAACTGAATAAAAAATCTATTTCTAATCTTCAAAGTGGAAACGTATTAGGAGGAGCAATTTCAATTTTTTCGTGTCCAACAGTTCGAAACTGTAAATCTGTACACATTGATTGCCATACTACAGATCCAGGAGAAATAGGACCTTGTACAGAGTGTGAAAGATAATCACATCGTATATTAAATAGACCTCATACCAAAGCGTATTCAACGGATTTTAATGAGTATGCGTTTATAGAAAGATCATATATTTCTACTGAATATGCAGGCGCTATTATTGCTTGTGGTTTTATTGCAATGTCATGTATTATTTCTATTGTTTGGATTGAAATTACAAAGGTAAAATTACAAAAGGACGGTTTGCATAAGGAAAACATGCAAAAGGAAAACCAGCAAAAACCATGGCTTTAATACCATTTATTAATGTGATTTTTTATACCAAAACCATCCGCCAAGTACTAACAAACTAATTAATACCGCAATGAGATAGTTTGAGAAATTACTTTTTTGTTCAAAAGTAATCGTAGTATTAGCTCCAATATGTGTCCACGCAGACCAATAAAATGGTAGGCGAGAAGCTGGACTGCTAATTTCATCGTTTTCAAAATATTCAATTTGTGCTTTTTGCAAAGCAATACTTTTGGAATGTCCTTCTTGTAAATAAGTGTAGTACAGTTTCATGATTGTTGCCGAAGATGCATCTGGAATGCTCCATAAGGTTGCCGTAACACTTGGTATTTTGGCAAAATTGAACGCGCGTGCAAGACTTTGCAAACCTTCTCCTTTTTGATATTTTCCAAATCCGGTATTGCATGCGCTCAATGTAATCATATTGGAATTGAAGGTATGATTGTAAATTTCATCTAATCGTAAAAGATTACTGATAGAATCCTGTGTTTTGGTAAAAATTAAGGATGAAAAGTTAGGATTTTTGGTGTTTATCAACGAATGTGTTGCTAAGTGAATTCCAGAAACATTTTTAGCATGCTTGATAAAGTTTGTTTTTGTTGCGGCTGAATTTGTCCATGAGTTTCCATGCATGAGTTCTGCAAGTAGCAAAGCTTCATCGTCTGAATATGTCAGTTTTTTCAGGGCTTCTCCACGTAAGTTTACATTGGCAGTCATGCTGTTAATGCTATCCTGCGTAAGTCCTTGCAAATAATTTAAGGTATAATCATCTAATTCTAAACCAAAGGAAGCAAACGTTTCTTTTGAAGAAGTTGTTGCTGTTGGATTTTGCATCATTTTACAAAAATAATGATAGCCAATAGCGTACTTTTTGATCACAGTATTTTCTAAAGTTGTCCATGAATCACTTTTTTCTATTAGCAATGCTTGAAAAGGAATGGTATGTAAAATACCATCTGGAATGATCACTAATTCCTTGAAATCACCATTTTTAATAGATTGTAATGGTTTTTCTAAAAGTGTTTTATATAAGGAATGTGCCGACTGTAAATATTGTTGTTCCGCAAGGTCTGGCGTATTGTTTATAAAGTCAATATCGCTTAATGCTTCTCGATATTGAAAAATAGTCGTTTGAAAATTTTCGGGGAGTTCAATCTGATGTACCTGGAAATCTTGTTTTGTAATCGAGAAAATATACAAGGTTTTAGCGCCTAAAAAGTACTTAATTAATACGGTATGATCGGCAATATTTTTTTGTAAATCGGTTACTAAAATACCTTCGAGATCATTGCGAAGCTTGTCGAACTTTGGATATTTTTCAGCGATCGCTTTTTTGAGATTTTGAAAATCTTCTTTTGTGCTGATGAGTTTTTTCTGAGAAGCATTAAAATCGATAGAGTCTTCTACTTTCCGATTGAGAATTGCTATGTTTTTTTGGTATTCCTGAAACAAGTTAAAAGTATCTTTAGGAATATTCGCAGCTCTCAACGCTTGTTGTTCATTGACCAATTCGCGTAATACAAATGCATTGGCATGTTGTGATATTTGAAAAGCTTCTCGTTGAAATTTTTGATCTTTCGTGCGTTCAAATAACGCCAATTTCACTTTGATGAGTTCTTCATAAAACTCGTTGGTATAGGAACCTAAAATCAATTTAGATTTTGTCTCTGAAAAGTTTAAACGTATCGTTTCGCTAATATTTACGGCAAATTCATAATTTTCAGCGGCAACTTGCAACCATGTATCATTACCAGATTCTTGGTATTTAGAAAAATAACAATCTCCTTTATTTCGAAAGATATCCATCAGCCAAATTTCCAATGTCCACATGTCCTTTGAAGGATTTTGAAGCGGATCATGTTCTTGAAAATCAGGAATAAATGAATGCAATGCTTTTTGGTAACTGTTTAAAGCTTTACCAAATTGTTTGAGCTGTTTATAAGCATCGCCAATAGCAATATGCAATTGACCAATTCTTCGTTGGTTTCCAATACTTTTTATGTGTCCTAGACAGCTTTGAAACTGAATAAGAGCTTTGTCTGGTTGTCCAAGTTGCAAATAAATTTGACCAAGCAATTCAATTGCGGAGTTGAAATTGCGTTGACATGTATACGTATCTTTAGAAACATCTTTTTTGCAATCACTAGTCAAGCGAATTGTTTCTTTAGTTACTAGTAAAGCCTTTTCATATGCTTTTAATTCATATAAAATTTCAGCATCAATAAGTTCAAATGTTCCATCTTTATCATCAATAATCTGTTGTGCTTTTTTGAATGTTTTTTGTGCTTTTTCAAATTCACTAGCATAAAAATAGGCATCTCCTAAAGCTTTTGTATTCTTCCAAATGGTGAGTGTGTCTTTATCAGTTTTTGCATAGGTAATTGCAATTTTTGAATAGTGTTGTGCGTTGCCATAATCGCCCTGCTGTGTATAAATTAGACTAATATTTCCGAGTATTTTAGCTGCTTGTTTATAATCGTTTGCCTCTTTAAAATACGCTTGACTCAGTTTGTAATGAGTTAAAGCATCAGAAATACTTCCTAATGCATTTGCTAAATATCCGAGTATGAATTGAATTTTTCCATGTACAAATAGTTCTGTTTTTGGAAGCTGTGAGATGTTTTTTTCAATCAGATCAATACTGGTTTCATAATCTTTAGCATAATAGCCATTATAAAAAATAGCATTATAAGCTTTGTACCATAAATTCCATTTTTTTGCTTTTTGGAATATAGTCGCTGCTTGTAATGCTACTTTATTGGCTTCTGTATATTTTTTTTCTTTAGCTAAAACTTTTACTTTTTGTAATAAGTCTTTCGCAAAAATGGTATCGTTTTGTACAGTTTGTGCGGTTGTTTTTGGTATTAAAAAAACAAAGACACACAGAATAATAATATTTTTTATACTTCGTAACTTGTAATAATGGCTCAATTTTTAATAACTTTTTTTGTATATATTCCCTTATAAGTTTTTAAAGTTATAAAATACAAACCGCTTGAAAGATTTTTTATGTCAATTGTTTTGGTAAAAATTGAAGAATCGTTTTTTTGAAGGTCAAATTCTTTGATTACTCTTCCTGAAAAATCAAGTAATTTTATCGTAAAATCTGAACTTTCTTGTGTACTGAAATTAATATTGAGATTTAAAGCATCTGTTGCAGGATTAGGAAATGCAGTAAACTGAAATTCTTGTTGGGTTTCTGTTTTTTCAAATTGTGTTGCAGCTTCTGCTTGATTTCGCTGATTAGGATCTATAGAACATACATCATAATCTGGACAATCTCCCATGATGCAAATTTTTGAAACATTGGTGTAAAAAACAGGTTGTGTGTCAAATACAATACTCGCTTGATTTTTAATACAATCAACTAAATTCGATTTGGTGCATATCTTAAATGAAAAATATGTGGAGGCATCATCGTAGGTGTACATATACGGAATTGTTTGATTGGTGCCAGGCAAATTGATGTTTAAAAAATTAAAATACAATATTCCATTATCTTCTAGCCAAGTTGGCTGTACTTCATAATCAATGAGTCTGATATTATCTTTATCAAAAGCACTAGCAAGTTGATCTTTTACATAAACATCTTGTGCAAAGTATTCTCCATCATTAAAAAAACCGATGGTATAAATTAACTCTTGTTTATCAGATATTCCTTCCTTTATACAGCTCTTATTGACGATCTTAAAATTTGGATCATGTGGATATCTGCGTGTTAAGAATTCATAGTTCAAATCTGTATTTTTTCCTCTATCCTTGCAATGAATATTATATTTTACTCTTAGGTCTAATTCTTCTCCAATGGCAGTTTTGGTTACTGCAGGGATGTATACATATCGCATTTCGTTGTATTGTAGTCCTGTAAATTGCCAAGATATTTTATAGTTGTGTATATTATTATTTAGTGTAGGAGTTCCAGATGAAATTGTATTTGGTGTCACCCAATTATTATACACTTCTATGTTTGGAAAATTAATGTCAATTTCGGCATCGTTATAATAAAATTCAATACAACCATCTATAGGAGTTTGAGAAGTCGTATTTGTAAATGCTATGATATAATAATTCTCATATCCATATGCAGTTGCCCAACTTGTCATTAAATGTATATCATTGGTCATTTGTATGGTTGGGTTTGTAAACGATGTTGGGTTTGGAGTTCCTGTAGCAGTAAAAGGCGGAACGTCTATGGTTTCTTTAGGTGGTAAATTGGGGTCATAAGCACGCGCAAAATATGTTTCTGTAGTATATCCAGTAGTACTTGGCTCAAATATGTGTCCAGGATTTTTTTGTGTACTAAATGTACCATCTCCAAATAAGGTAAAAGTGTATACATCTTCGATATTGTCAGTTCTCATTTCATACTTAACGTATCCGTTTCCATCAGTTAGAAAATCAATACCAGTATTATTTTGCGCCTGTACTGAAAAACAGCAATACGTCCATAGTAAGGATGTTATGATAAAATTTCTTATGTTTTTCATATTTTATTTTTTTGAGATTAAAAATTTACTATGTAGCTTTTAAATATACATAAAAGCAGTAAGAAAATATCACATAGCGATGAATCGCTATGTGATATAAAGTGTTAGCAATTTAGTTTAGTTGTCTCTAAGAATGTGTGCATCTCCAGTAATGGTATTTGTACCGCCAAACTGATCGATATAAGTTCCTGAAAAACTAACATCAATATAGGCACCTACACCACCAATACTTGTGATGTTAAATACAATACTTCCTGTAATACCTGTAGAAGAAACTGGATCAATACCCGTTGAAGTTCCCAAACGTTTTATGGCCATTGAAGGTGTTCCTGTAGCAAATGGATTGCTATCAAAAGGATACGTACCTAAAGTTGTAGCATTCCCAATAAGCATTGTGCCACCTCCAATAGGAGAAGTAGTTCCCATAGAAAGGTACATTCCTTGTTCAATATTTGCCCATGGACTTTGAATTTCATAGACCACTGGGTTTCCATTAATGCTATATCTAATATACTCTGGAGCTAATCCGCCACAAGCAGTTAAATTTGCGGTAGCGTTTGGATTGGCAATTACTGTGGTAGAAGCAATAACTTGTCCTGTACCTACATCAGCACCTTCAACATTAATAGTTGCAGGAATACTACATGATACGGCACTATAACTATGTGTTCCAGCTGTGACTAAAGTAGTTCCAAAAAATTGACCGCCACCGCTAGAGTAGGTAACATATCCATTTGTTACAGGAAGTCCGTTACAATCCAATACAGTTCCCGATACGTTTATGGAAGAAACGGATACTAAGGAGACTGGAATTGTAATACTCGTAGCGCCTGTGAAAGGACCAAAATTAGGATCGTTATAAAGAACAGTTCCACAATGATCCGTAATTGTTAAGGTCATTGTTTGATTCGTTGGAATTTTTCCACTAACGTTTCCATTGTTATCCGTAATAGCATAACGTGAAAAACTGTTATAATTGATTGTTACTGTAAGACCAGAAACAGGAACTAATGTTCCAGCATCAACTACGGTAGCATTAAAGTTGGCTACTGGGAATGGTGCATCACAATTCCAAAAAGAAAAATGATTTACAACTGCTTTATAGTATGCTCCATCTTTATAGGCAACAGTTTCTTCAAACCACGTGCCTGTTTCTTTAATGAATGACCAAAATGGAACTTGACTTGGAGCCGATGCCATTTGGTTAGGATGGATAGGCATTAAAATTGTTGCAGGATTAGAAATTTGTAATTTTTGTCCCATACTTCCTCGAAGTTCAACATGTACCATTCCGTACGAACCTAAAGCAACTTCTTGATAATTTCTGTCAAGTCCATATAATTCTCCAGGCATTGTATTGGCAGTTTCTTCAGATAAAGGATCTAAATGATTTACGGTTACTGCTACATTTCCTGAATATGGGTTTCCGTTTTCGTCTACAAAACCTCCGTCAAAAGCTATAATAACTTCTCTTCCTAATTCTGTTCTCACTGAAACTTCACCTCCCGAAGAAGAAATAGTTTGTGCATTTTCTAAACTAAAGAGTTTTATAGTAAAGGTATTTTCATTATTATCTCCATAATTTGGCACCATAACTCTTGAACCGTCTGTGTACCCTGAAGCAGTTGCAGTTGCGTATGCAAAATTTTCATATACCACAGCACCAATAAAAGTAACAATTCCATTATCATCAGTTACTTGTTGTTGTCCGCCTAAAGTAACCGTAGCACCAGCAATTGGTTGGTCTCCACGACCTATTACACGACCAATAAAGTTTGTTCGCACACGTCTTCCTTGAAATTCTCTGAGCGCTTCCCTTATACGATCAGTGTTTACGTATTGTGCTTTTTGTACAACTTGTGTTGCGTTGGAGGATTCCGAAAGTGGTTCATTTTCTTTTTGACATGCTAGTAAGGCTATCGCTATGATACCAAACATTGCCAAATACTTAAAAAGGTTTTTTTTCATGATTAAAAATTGATTAAAAATTGTTCCTACTCTATTGAAAGCTTTTCGGATCACGCTTTTTCTGTTAATTAGTGGTTAGGTTGATGTACTATTTGTGCTATTTTTTGAATGATGTTGTGATGATAATGAGGTGATCGTTGTTTAAAAATGTTTATAATTTGTAGTTTTATTTGTCATATAACTTTCGCGAAAAAGAAACGTGACAATTTTTTTAGTCACATTTCGTTTAATTTTTATTTATACTAGAGATGAAGACTTTTTTCTTTAGTTTTATAGGAAATTATGAAACATCAACCTGCCAAAAATATTACAGACGAAAAGCGTACTTATGCACACCAAAACTTTGGGCTTAGTGAAGCAGATTTTGAAGAGATGCTTCAAAAAATGAAAGAAGGTGATGATGGTTTGTTTGAAAAGATATTTTTAGCGCAGTTTGAAGAGACGATTTCTTATTTAATGTACCGTTATAAAGTCAACCAATCCAGTGCGTATGACGCTACTATGGAAGCGTTGTTAAAGTTTAGAAAGCGATTGTTAGAAGGGAAAATAGCGTATTTCAATATGCGTTTTTTGTTTACGCAAATCGCTGGGCAGTTTTTGATTGCTTCATTGAAAGAGAATAATAAATCGGTAGAAATAACAGTCAATGATGATGTTGGAGAGGAAGAAGAGGAGAAGATAGATGATGCAATTCTTGATTATTTGGACATTGCTTGGAAACAATTAGGAGAACAGTGCAGTAAATTATTAGAAAATTATTATTACAAAAAAATAGCGTTAAAAGAAATAGCAAAAAAACTCGGCAAATCGGATGTAGCATTAAGAAAGCAAAAACAGCGATGTTTAGAAGCATTGCGATCCTTTTTCCTAAAACAGTATAAACCTTAATGACTACCATTGCAGGCATGTAATGGGAAAAAAGTATAATGGATCATAAAAAATATACAGAAGGAACAGAACTTTCGGGAGATGAACTTGAAGCAATTAGCGAGAAATTGATTCAAGCGAAGTTTGATCGAGAGAAACGAAAAGCCTGGGAGCATCGGCTTAGAGATGAATATGGAGTAACGCGTGAATCTACTCCTAAAAAGAAAAAATTTCCCTTTTCGAACTTAGCAATTGCCGCAATTTTAATGTGTATTGCAGGGATTGTAACATACAGTGTTGTTTCATATTTGACGCCAAGCTATGATTCGGTTGTCAATGAATCTATTGAACAATTGATTACGATAGACAATCACGCTGTTGTGACACGTGGAAACAAATTGGTTAATGAAGAAGTTTTAGCAGCTATCAATGCCTATGAAGATAAGAAATATGACGAAAGTATCGCGATATGGAAAAAATTGATTTCTTCCGAAAAAATACGAGGAACTTTCCATTATAATTTAGCATTGTGTTATTTACAAAAAACACCTCCCGAAACAAGTAGTGCCATTACAAATTTAGAAGCAGCTCGTAAAACGAAAACCATTCAAGAAGAAGCAAATTGGGCATTGGCTTTAGCGTATTTACAAATAGATCAAAAAGATAAAGCAAAAAAAGTTTTACAAGAGATTATTCAAGCGAAAGCATATAAATATAAAAGAGCAGAAATAATACTAGCAAAGCTGTAACATAAAGCAGAAACTTTACGATCACTTTTTAAAAAACAAAACATTAAGTTTCATTTGTTAAGTTATAAAATGCAAAAAAGCATCAACTTTCGTCAATGCTTTTTTTAATGTATGTTTTGTAAGAACGCTTATTTTCCTCCAAAAAGACCACCTAGCAATCCGCCTAATCCGCCGCCGCTATTGTTATCGTTCTTGTCATTTCCTCCGCCGAAAAACATTCCAGCGATATCATCTAAAACACTTCCGTCATTATCACCATCTAAAATAGACTCAATAAAACTTTGTTGTTGAGGTGCTTGTGCTGCTGAGTTTCCACCACCAAGTAATCCGCCAAGTAAATCTCCAATTCCGCTAGAGCTTTGTACATTTTGTTGACGTTTTTGCTTTCCTAACATTCCCATTAATAATGGAGCTGCTACTTTTAAGATGTTTCCGATAGAAGAAGTATTTACTCCAGATTTTTTACTGATAGCATTTTCAACATTCTGTCTACTATTTCCTAATACATGTCCAAGAATTCCATCTCCATCATCTTTTACTTCTTGATCCACTCCGCCGCCAAAAAGACCAGCTAAATTATCTAAAATACTACCATCGTGTTTTTTCTCTAAAGCACTATTTAATCCTTCAGCTCCTTCAGGTGAATTTGCGTTTCTTTTCATTGCTCCCATAAGTACAGGTAGCGCCATACTTAATACAGAAGCAGTTTTGTTTTGATCTTCTCCAACTTCATTACTCACTCCACCAATGATTTGTTTTCCCAAATCACTATTTAATAAATCTAAAATTCCAGACATTTTAAAAACGATATTTATTGTTAATATGAAAACAAGATAGTAATATTCTGTAAGACTTGTAGTATGTGTTCTTATTTTTTAGATGAAGTGTATGAAATGCAGAAATATCAGATGAAAGGATTTTTTTCTCGTCTAAAAACACGAAAAGCACTCCGAAGAGTGCTCTTTTATATTGTTAAAAGTTTTCTTATCCTTTTAAAATAGTATTGATTTGTGAAGCCAATTCAAGTCCAATTCGGTCTTGTGCTTCGTTGGTTGCTGCTCCAATATGTGGTGTTAATGATACATACGGATTCATTAATACTTTGATGGCTGGCGTTGGTTCGTTTTCAAATACATCCAAACCGGCAAAACTTATTTTTCGTGCATCTAAAGCATCAATCAAAGCTACTTCATCAATAGTACCGCCACGAGATGCATTTACAATTCCTACACCTTGTTTCATCAATTCAATTTCTTTCTTTCCTATGATATATTCTTTCTGAGCAGGAACGTGTAAAGTGATAAAATCAGCATCTTTTAAAACACTTTCCATAGATTCAGTTGCAATATCAATATCAATAGATTGTCCGTTGAAGAAATCTACAGTAATAGTAGCTTTGTCAATAAACTTGTCTGTAGCAATAACTTTCATGCCTAAACCAAGCGCCATTTTTGCAGTAGCTTGTCCAATACGACCAAAACCGATAATACCTAAAGTCTTTCCTCGTAGCTCAACACCTTTTGCATATGATTTTTTCAATTCTTTAAAGCGAGAATCACCTTCTAAAGGCATATTTCTGTTGGCATCGTGTAAAAAACGAACACCACTAAATAAATGGCCAAAAACCAATTCTGCTACTGAGCTAGAAGACGCTGCTGGCGTATTGATGACATGAAGTCCTTTATCGCGAGCATATGCAACATCGATATTATCCATACCAACACCACCGCGGCCAATGATTTTTAAGCTCTCACAGGCATCAATAATATCTTTACGCACTTTGGTAGCACTACGGACTAAAAGTGCTGTAATTTGATGCTCATTGATGTAATTGATTAACTGTTCCTGTGCAACTTTTGTAGTAATTACTTCAAAACCATCATTCGTTAATGCGTCAACTCCGCTTTGAGAAATTCCGTCGTTTGCTAATATTTTCATGTGTATTTGATTCAAAAATTAAAAATAATTGAAAGCTTAGGCTTTCTTTTCAAGCGCTTGCATTACATCTACTAATACTTGTACACTTTCTAATGGCAAAGCATTGTACATAGAAGCACGATAGCCACCAACACTTCTGTGCCCGTTTAATCCATTAATGCCAGCTTCGGTCCACATTGTATCAAAAGTTTCTTTCAACGCTTCATTTGTCAATGTAAATGTAGCATTCATATGACTTCTATCTTCTGTGGCAACAACTCCATTAAACAATGGATTTCTGTCAATTTCATTATATAATAAAGCAGATTTTTGCTCGTTGATTTTTTCAATCGCAGCAATTCCGCCTAAATTTTTCAACCATTCTAAGGTTAGCATAGAAACATATACTGGAAATACAGGTGGTGTATTAAACATACTGTCTTTTCCAAGATGTACTTGGTAGCTTAACATTGATGGAATAACTCTGTTTACTTTTCCTAAGATATCTTCTTTAATGACAACTAAAGTAGTTCCTGCAGGTCCCATGTTTTTTTGTGCACCTGCGTAGATTAGATCAAATTTTGAGAAATCTAATTGACGAGAAAAGATATCAGAACTCATATCACATACCATAGGGACATTAGTTTCAGGGAAACTCTTCATTTGTGTTCCAAAAATGGTATTGTTACTTGTACAGTGAAAGTAGTTTGCATCTGTAGGGATTGTATATCCTTTAGGAATATACGTGAAGTTTTTATCTTTAGAAGAAGCAACTTCTACAACATCTCCAAACATTTTTGCTTCTTTTACTGCTTTAGAACTCCATGTTCCTGTATTTAAATAGGCAGCTTTTGTGTCTAATAAGTTATAAACAACTGCTAGAAACTGTGTGCTTGCGCCACCTTGTAAAAAAAGTGCTTGGTATCCTTTTCCTTCTAAACCTAATAATTCTATAGCCAAACTACGCGCGTTTTCCATAACGTTTACAAATGGCTTACTTCTGTGCGAAATTTCAATTAATGAAAGGTTGTCATCATTAAAATTAATCACTGCTTCAGAAGCTTTTTGTAATACTTCTTGTGGTAAAATACAAGGTCCTGCGCTAAAGTTATGTTTTTTCATTGTTATGTATATGTATTTGTCGTATGCTGTTAATTTGAGTGCAAAGTTGCTAAATTATGAACAAACTGTTGTTATGATTTTATTAAATATTTTAAGATAAATTGGTCAAAAATTCCAAAGTATCAACACCGTCTGCATAATCGTGTAATTCTGGATGTTGTGTGCGTCCAAATTGGACTTCATTTTTCATATTGATATCCGCTACAACACACTGAATTAGCTCAGCATCTGTATGAAGTTTTTCTTGAAGTGTATCCAAATCTTCATAATACTCATAAAAAACAGTAGCAATGGGAGAAGCATATTGTGCATCTTCTTTAATCATGACAAAACCATTTTCCAAAATGTCGAACAAACTCATTAAATAAACAGCTTTGTTATAATCGTAATTATTAGCGTATTTGGCGCTGTTCATAATATTACTTTTGGCATAAATACCTTTGAAAAAAGCGTCGAAGTTATAGTCTTTCGGAACAAAAATTTTAGAAACGCTTCTACAACCCAATCCGAAATACGTAAAAATATCGTCACTTAATCCTACCATTTGTGCTTCCGTTTCATTGCCTGTTAAGATGGCAACCGAATTTCTGTTTTTACGAATGATGTTTGGTTTGTTTTTAAAATAGTATTCAAAATAACGCGCTGTATTATTACTTCCTGTAGCGATGACAGCTTCAAAACCTGTTAATTTTTCATCAGTAAATGTTATTTTACCTTTAAAAGAAGGTTCTGCATATTCTAAGAATTTTGCCAAATAGGGTAGCAGGTGCTTATCATTTGATGATTGTTTTACCAATACTTCATGACCAGCAATTAACACAGATAAAAAATCGTGAAAACCTACTAGCGGAATGTTTCCAGCCATAATAATGGCCACTTTTTTAGGAGTTACCGTATCAATTGCATACTCAGCTGTCCAACGTTCCAATGAATCTTTTTGCAATGCTTTTGCCCAATTTCTGATAGCAAAACGCAGAGATTCTTTTGTAAACCAACCATTATTTTCTTGAGCCAGCTTCAATTGATGTTTCATTCCATCAAAAAAAGGATCGTTAAGATGCACCATCATATTGGGTTGTGGATTTTCTGTGGAAAATTGTGATAAAAAGTCACCTAATTTTACAAAAGCGTTAATTCTTTCTGCTAAAGCCATCTGAATTTGTTTATGAATAGTTTTGGCGTTATTTTTGTAATTCAATAAATGTTGCCAAACATTAATTTTTGGCGAATTTATAAAACTTTTACCGCATATGTGGTAGAACCTAAAAAGATTGTAAACGAATACGAAAAAATAATGGCAATAATTATAACTGACGAATGTATCAATTGTGGAGCTTGCGAACCAGAGTGCCCAAACACTGCAATTTATGAAGGCGCTGATGATTGGCGTTATGCTGATGGAACTGCTTTGACGGGAGATGTTGTACTTCCTAGTGGGACAGCAGCCAATGCTGATGAAGCACAAGAACCAATTTCGGACGAAATTTATTATATAGTTCCTGATAAATGTACTGAATGTAAAGGATTTCATGAAGAGCCACAATGTGCTGCAGTATGTCCTGTAGATTGCTGTGTGCCAGATGAAGATATTGTAGAAACAGAAGAAGAATTATTAGGAAAGCAAGCATTTATGCATCCTGAAGAATAGGATTTGCTTTAAAAAGCTGCGTGATTTTACGCAAATCACTAATGCTCAATAAAATATATAAAAATTAAAAAGCCACTAACAAACTTGTGTTTAGTGGCTTTCTTTTTTTGGTTTTTGGGTTGGTTGTAGCTTGTTATATATCTTCGAAATTGATATCCGTAAAACTTTCTACATCTGTTTTTGGTAATACTGAAGCGGTTGCATCTTCTGTATTGAATTCTCTTTTAAAATCTTTTTGGTGACGTTCAGAGATGACTTCTTCTCCTTTTTCGTTCACAATGTACTGAGTCATTTCGTTCAAAATTTCTGAAAATGCTGAGAAATCCTCTTTGTACAAATAGATTTTGTGTTTTTTGTAATGGAAAGATCCATCGTCGTTCGTAAACTTTTTGCTTTCAGTAATGGTTAGGTAATAGTCGCCAGCCTTGGTAGCTCTGACATCAAAGAAATAAGTTCTCCTTCCTGCCCGCAATACTTTAGAGAAAATTTCTTCTTTCTCTAACAATTCTTTGTCACTCATAATCCCTTTTTTCTAAAATTTAGTTGTTTGTTAATCTCCCTCAAAAATGTAAAAAAAAAATTAACTGAACAACAAAATCTTACAAATCTTTTTCGGAAAGCTGTTTTAAATAGAGCTCTTTGAAGTAACCATCTTCCTCTATAAGATCGTCATACGTACCGTTTTGAATAATGTTTCCATCGTCAAGTACAATAATCTTATCGGCATTTTTGGCAGATGAAATACGGTGACTTACAATGATAGTCGTTTTGTTTTGAGTCATTCGCTCAATGTTAGATAAGATTTCTTCCTCTGTCTCAGTGTCTACAGCTGATAAACAGTCATCTAGCAATAAAATATTTGGATCTTTAATGATAGCTCTTGCGATAGAAACACGTTGTTTTTGTCCACCACTTAAGGTAATACCACGTTCCCCAAGAATGGTGTCATATCCTTTCTTAAATCCGATAATATTTTTGTGGACAGAAGCAAATTTTGCAGCTGCAATGACCTCTTCTTCAGTAGCATCTTCTTTTCCAAACTTAATATTGTCCTGAATGGTTTCCGAAAATAAGAATGCATCTTGCGGTACAATACTAATTGCGCTTCGTAAATTGTTTAGGTTGAGGTCTTTAATTGGAACATTGTCGATTTCTATCACACCTTGACCAGTATCATACATTCTACTTATCAAATCTAACACTGTCGTTTTCCCAGAACCTGTTTTCCCAACAATGGCTAGGGTTTCTCCAGTATGAAGCGTAAACGATATATTTTTTAATGCCGTAATATTGGTGTCATCATACGTAAACGATACATTTTTAAATGCAATATTTCCTTGAATAGGTGTTGATTCGGTAACTAAGTTTTGAATTTCAGGTTCTACCTTCAAAAATTCATTGATACGTTTTTGAGATACTTCTGCTTGTTGCACAATAGAAGTTACCCAACCAATTGTTGCTACGGGCCATGTAAGCATGGCTACATACATAATGAATTCTGCCAGTACTCCAAATTCAATTTGTCCATTGATATATTGCAATCCACCAATATAGATAACAAGAATACTACTGGCGCCAATTAATAAGATCATCATAGGAAAAAACCAAGCATTTACTTTAACCAAGGCCATATTTTTAGTCTTTCCTTCTACAACCATATCGTCAAAAGTTTTTTTGATTTCTGGCTCTATTCCGTAGGCTTTAATAACTGAAACTCCCGAAAATGATTCTTGTGTAAACGTAGAAAGTTTGGATAAAAACTGTTGTACAATAGTACTTCGCTTTTGAATAGCTCGACTCAATTTATAAATTAGAAATGATAAAATTGGTAGCGGAATTAAGGTATAAATGGCAACTTTTGGTGCAGTAATAAACATTAACGGCACTAAGCAAGCAAACAAGGTAATGGTACGAATACTGTACATAATAGCAGGTCCTGCATACATACGCACCTTTCCAACATCTTCGCTAATACGATTCATTAAATCACCCGTACGATTTTTTTTATAAAAATTAGTAGACAAGTCTTGATATTGTTGATATACCTCATTCTTTAAGTCATATTCAACAAACCTAGAAATTTTAATAATTGTTTGTCTCATTAAAAAGGTGAAGAAACTTGCCAATATTGCGTAACCTATAATATAGAATATATTTTCTAGCAAGGCACTTTCTACAATCGCTATATCTGTAACTTCTCCTTTATTATATTTATCTACGATTGTGAGAGAATCTCCTATAAGTTTTGGAGGAAAAAGCGCAAAAATTTGTGCAATTATGGTAATTAATATTCCTAAAAGTAATCTTCCTTTATATTTTAGAAAGTATTTATTTAAGTATTGTAACTCTTTCATTAGCTAAAAATCAGGCTCTTAAATTTGGTTTCTATTTTGAAAAATATTCATTTTAACAACAAGTTTATTGCATAAACTGTAATTATCACTATTTTTGCAGTCTATTTTTTATATAATATATAATTTAACATACAGTAGCCTATGGTTTCAGATGTCGTAAACACAAGCGAATTACACAAGGTTGATCCTGTTTTTGGACAGCTATCTTTTGACAATCATGAACAAGTTGTTTTTTGTAATGACAAAGATACAGGATTAAAAGCAATAATAGGAATCCATAACACAGTTTTAGGACCTGCACTCGGAGGAACTCGAATGTGGCAATACAAAAATGAATGGGAAGCCTTAAACGATGTACTTCGTTTATCTCGTGGAATGACATTTAAATCAGCGATTACAGGATTGAATTTAGGTGGTGGAAAAGCCGTAATCATTGGAGATGCTAAGACGCAGAAAACACCTGAGTTAATGAAAAAGTTTGGAGAATTTGTACATTCTTTAAGCGGACGTTATATTACTGCTGAAGATGTAGGAATGGAAACTAGTGATATGGATCTTGTACGTGATGTAACTCCATATGTAACTGGAATTTCAGAATCAAGAGGTGGCGCAGGAAATCCATCTCCAATTACAGCATACGGTGTTTTTATGGGAATGAAAGCTGCCGCAATGCACAAATTTGGATCAAATCTTTTAGAAGATCGTATTGTATATGTACAAGGAATTGGACATGTTGGTGAAGCTTTGGTAGAGCATTTGTCAAATGAAGGTGCAAAAATTGTCATTGCAGATATCAATGAAGAGCGTTTGCAAGAAGTAAGTAAAAAATACGGAGCCGAAATTTACCGTGGCGCTGATATCTATGCAGAAGATATGGATATTTATGCACCATGTGCTTTAGGAGCTACTATTAATGATGATAGTATCTTTAAAATGAAAGCACAGGTAATTGCTGGAGCGGCAAACAATCAGTTGAAAGACGAAGTTAAGCACGGAGAAATGCTAAAAGATAAAGGCATTGCATATGCGCCAGACTTTTTAATCAATGCAGGAGGAATTATAAATGTATACGCAGAATTAGAAGGTTACGGAAAAACTGAAATTATGCGTAAAACAGAAAATATTTACAATACTACTTTGGAAATATTCAAACATTCTGAAAACAACAATTCCACAACACACAACTCTGCATTAAGTATTGCATTGGATAGAATAGAAACTAGAAAAAAAGAAGCGAACAAATAGTAGCATTCTTTTAAAATAATTATATTTTTGCGGGGCGAAAGAATTAATTTCTTTCGCCTTTTGTTTTTTATTTTTATAAAATTAAAGTTCTTACGCAGATGCTAACAAGAAGACATATTCGAGTTAAAGTAATGCAATCTATTTATGCATTGTCACAATCACACAGTGATCAAGTTGATAAAGAATTGAAATTCATCAACATGAGTATAGCGAATATGCATGATTTGCATGTGCTTACGCTTGATTTATTTGTGAAATTGAGTGAGTATGCACAAAATCAAATTGAATTATCTCAAAAAAAATATCTAGCCACTTCCGCAGATAAAAATCCAAATAAAAAATTCATCCAAAATGCCATCATTTGTCATTTGGTAGAAAATGAAGCATTAAAAGATGCTGTTCATGATCGTAATTTGAACGATTGGGAATTGAATGATGAGTACATTCGTGTGATTTTTGAAGCCATGCAACAAAGTGATTTGTATAAAAAGTATATGGCCGACACGGAAACGGGATATGAAAAGGATAGAGCTTTTGCCGCAAAGTTATTTTCAGAAATCATTGCGCCAAATGAAAAGTTATATGAATTCTACGAAGACCAAAAACTTACGTGGATTGATGACTTGCCAGTGGTAAATACGTTGATTCTAAAATCAATCAAACAAGCCAAGCAAGGAAAGGAACGTATTTTTCTATCAGAATTGTATAAAGACGATGAAGATAAGGCATTTGTGAGAGATTTGTTCCGAAAAACAGTACTGAACGATGAAATGTTAACGACAGAAATTCAAGGAAAAACACCAAATTGGGATAAAGATCGAATTGCTAATTTAGATTTAATACTCTTAAAAATGGCCATTTGCGAATTCTTAAAATTTCCTTCAATACCTGCAAAAGTCACAATAAACGAGTATATTGAACTCGCTAAAGAGTATTCCACATCAAAAAGTAGTATGTTTGTAAATGGAATTCTTGATAAGTTAATTAAAGAATATAAAAAAGAAAATAAGTTAAATAAAATCGGTCGCGGTTTGATGTAACGAAAACAATTATTAAATTTACCCCATTAAAATTTTAGATACTATGATCAGAAAAGGATTTTTACTATTAGGAGCAATGACATTAGTCTTATTCACATCATGTAAAGACGATGCTACAAAAAAAGTAGATATAGCGAAAGTTGAAGATGCAGCTAAAAGAGATGCACAACCAACAAATTTTGCAGCAATGAAGTTCGACAAGACGGAGCATGACTTCGGAACAATCAACGAAGGTGACCAAGTAGAAACTGTATTTAAGTTTGAAAATACTGGAAAAGCACCATTGTTAATTTCTCAAATTAAAGGTAGCTGTGGATGTACAGTTCCTAACGATTGGCCAAGAGAACCTATCGCGCCTGGAGCAAGTGGACAATTTACTGTAAAGTACAACTCTACTAACAAGCCAAACCTTAAAAAGAATACAGTAACAATTACTGCTAACACTGAAAAAGGAAGAGAAATTGTTCGTATCCAAGCATTTGCAAATCCAAACCCAGAGTTGGAAGCAAAAAGAGCTAAAGCAAAAGCTGAAAGAGAAGCTAGAATGAAGCAACAGCAAGCAGCTCAAAAAGCAGCAGGAGCTAACAATGCAGCTGCAACAAAGACTCAAGCAGGTCACGAAGGACACAATCATTAATCACTTATTTAAGAAAGATTGGAACAGATATTACCACTATTATTAATGGTTGCCGTGTTATATTTTTTAATCATAGCACCATCAATAAAGAAACAAAAAAAGGAGAAAAACTTCATGGCATCCGTTAAAAAAGGAGATCGTGTAATCACCAAAAGCGGAATTCATGGAAAGATTGTTGAGCTCAACGACAAAGATTTTACCTGCGTTATTGAAACAGGAGCAGGGAAAATTAAGTTTGAACGAGCTGCGCTTTCAGTAGAAGCAACAGCAAGACTTAACAAGACTTCTGAAAAAAAATAAATGTACTATAGTGTACAACAAAGAAAAAGCATCGTATGTACGATGCTTTTTTTATGTATAAATTTTTGTGAAATAGCGTGTTTTATGCTAAAAGATCAAAAACAGCTTTGCTATTGGTTTTACTAATTGGAATTTCTTGATTGGCAATCGTAACAGAGCGTTTCGATTTTGAAAATGTTGAAATATGCTTTCTATGAATCATCCAGCTTCTGTGCACGCGAATTATTGAAGCATGTTGCTGAAAAATACCTTCGTAAAAATTGAGTTTATGCGATTGTAAATAAGATGCTTCAGTGGTTTGAATGTGTGTATAAGCACCTTCTGCTTTAAAGTATAAAATATCGGAAACATTAAGTATTTTATAGCTGTCCTTGTATTTTATAGTTATGGTTTGTACTTCATTTGTAGCTAGGTTTGACTTTAACCCTTCGTAATTTAAAGCTTCTTTTTCCGTCTTTATCTGCTGAATCATACGTTCAATAGCAACTAGTAAACGTTCTGGTAAAATAGGTTTTAATAAATAATCAACTGCAGAAGCTTCAAAAGCTTTTACCGCAAATTTCTCATAAGCTGTAGTAAAAATTATTTTTGATTTGTGTTTCTTCAAACAATCAATGATATCAAAACCATTTCCACCAGGCAATTCTATATCCAAAAAAACAAAATCAGGTGTATAGGTAGCAATATCTTTTTTAGCTTCCTCTACCGTGCTAGAAATGTGTGCAATTTGTATAAGTGACTTATGTTTTTCCAGCAAATTGATCAACACACGTTGTGCAAAATATTCATCTTCAATAATTCCAATAGTATACATCATCATTTATTTCATTAAAGGAATTGTAATTATCACTTTAGTACCTAAACTTTCGTCATTTGAATCGAGCAAATCTTCATATAGATATTTCATCTCCATATCATGATGTTTTTTATACAAATCAAATCGTTTTTGTACCGAAGAAGTCGCCATATTTAAATGCGCATCTTTGCGGTTTTGAGAAAGTAATCCGGAAGCTTTTCTACCAATTCCATTATCTACAATGATGCAATGCACATGATTTTCGTCTGTTTGAAATTGAATGCTCAGTTTTTTTGTTCCTTGTTTGTGAAGTAAGCCGTGTTTAATGGCGTTTTCTACAAATGGTTGTATAATCATTGCTGGAATTTTATAAAAACGATCTTCCAAAGCCGTATCATCAATTTGGTAATCGAGTTGATTGTTAAAACGTTTCGATTCAATTTTTAAATAGGTTTCCAAAAAGGTAATTTCTTCATTAAACGTATTAAAAGTTTTGGAAGAGAAGTCAATGCTTTTGCGAAATAGATTGGAAAAGTGTGCCAAATACGTATATGCATCTTCTTTCTTATCATCCAAAATGAGTCCTTGTACTGTATTTAAAGCATTGAAAGTGAAATGTGGATTCATCTGACTCGTTAGATTTTGCAATTTGGCTTCTGCCAGATTCTTCTCTAAATCTAATTGCTCCAATTCAAAACGTTGTTTAGTTCTTATTTTTCCTAAATACAAACGCAAAATAATGAAAGAAATGCTTAGTACTAAAAGTAATATGGTTGTAAAAAACCACCATGTTTTCCAGTATGGATGTAAGATGGTAAATTGGATATTGTCTTCATGAATGACTTTATCATTTTGCAATGTTTGATAGGTTAGGGTATAATTTGCAGGCGATAAATAGCTGAGATAGATAGGATTTTGGATATCTGAAATTGTTTCCCAATTGTTAGAAATATTATTTAATTTATACCGAAATGTATACGTATTCCTTCCTGAGAAATCTATGTTCCTTAAAAATATTTTTACAGAGTTTTCATCGTATGAAAGTGCTGTTAATTCATTTTTCTGCTTGGAAATTTCATTCACTAAAATTTGCTGAATTACAGTTGAAGCAACTGAATTTTTGAAACTGTCTTTATATAAAGAAATTTGTAAAATACCTTGATTGGTGGTCAAAAAACAAGTTTGGTCAGTGACTTCGAAATCTACAACTTTTATATTTTTTATTTGTGAAGAAATATCTTTTACCAAATCTAACGAAAGTGCTTTTTCATTAATTTGAAATAGTTTTCCAGTCTCTAAAACATAAATATTATGATTTGATTTTTTTACAATTGCGTTTTTTCCTTGCAATCTAGAAAGTTGCTGAAAGGTATTATTTTTTGTATAAAACAGCCCTTGATTCTTCTTGAAAGCCCATAAATAATCAGCTCCTGCAAACAAACGATCCGTATATAAAATTTTATCTTGATACGTAACAGGCGTGTAGTTATTGTTGTGTATGCTAAAAGTACCATCTGCAAAAGCACCATAGAGTTTGCCAGCAAAAGATGCTACAGATAGACATCTTTTTTGTCTAATAGCTCTTTTTTTAGTAGTGCTTTGAAAGTTATCAATTTGATCCAAACTGTATGAATGTCCAATATAAAGTTTGCCTTTATGTTTCGTAATATCTTTAATAGAAGAAAAGCTAAAACCTTTTAAAGATTGCAAGTCGCTATCGATTTTTATAATGTAATTTTCATTCTCAATCACATAGGCTTTTTTATCAAAAGCAAATAATCTTTTCAGTTCCTTCGGACTCTGCCATTGATTTTTTAGTTGTAATTGCCCGTTTAGTTCATATTCATAGATGTTATTGCTAAAATCTGTTACAACATAATTTTGAGCATCTGTTTGTACAATATGGTTTAAATTGTTGGATTGCAAGCCAGAAGTTTCCGCTTGATATTTAAAATTCTCTTGTCCATCCCAATAATAAATACCGTTATTTAGCGTCGTGAAAATATAATTGCCAAAATCATCTTCTAAGATTTTTGATACTTTTGAGTTTTGTAAAAACGTATATTTTGATACCAATGCATCTTCGGTTTCTTCCATGACAAAGCCTCCTTTTTCTGTACCTAAGTATAACAATCCGTTTGAATCTTTAGATACATCATACACTTCAAGATATAGAGCTTTAGGAACAGAAAGTTTAACGAGTTTGCCATTTTTTAAGATACATAAATTTGTGAGTTTAAATTTTTCATCATGCAGAAGTATATAAAAATCTTCGTGAAGATTATATATTTTCGGATTGGTTCCTTTGAATGATAACGGAAAGATTTCTAAGGTATTTGTCTTAAGGTTTTTCTTGTTGAGACGATTCAGATTATGATAAAATAAATCATCCTGAAACCTCACAATATTTGTAAATTCTCCAACTGAATCGGTGAGTATGGTTTTTTCTTTAGAGTCAAAGTGATACTGAAATAGTTTGTTGTTATCTATTTTTACAAAGAGGTGTTTTTTATAAAGTTCGTATGCAGGCAACCGACCGATCAATTCCTCTGATACATCAATAAAAAACTCTAGCTTGTCTTTAGCAGGATCGATCACAAAAAACTGACCATTCAAGCTATTGCACCAAATGCGCCCAAAATCGTCTTCCTTTAAATTAAATAGTGATTGACTGCGTTGCGCTGGATTTGTATAATGTATAAACGAAATTCCATCAAAACGATACAAGCCAGAATCTGCACAGAACCAATAATTTCCCTTTGAATCTTGTAAAACATCGTAAAACTCATTGTCAGGCAAACTGGCAAGTTCAGCTACATTTTTAGTAACAACTTCTTGTGCATAACCCGTAGTCAGTACAAAAAGAAATATCCAAAAAAGATATTTTACAAAAAATGTATTCATATAAGAAGGTTTATAAAAAATATTTACAAAGTATATCAAAAGTAATAGATACAAAACAAGACAACAAATTACCTTGCTGCCTTGTTTTTTAAATAGCTTCTAAAATTTATTGTTTCACGATTTTAAAGCTGGTGTTTGAGGGTGATAATTTTAAAATATAAACTCCTGATTGTAGTGTGTTTATTGGGAATCGATTATTTTGAGAACTAAGTTCTTGTGTGCGAATCAGTCGTCCACTAATATCATATAAATCTCCACTTTTGACAGATGATGGTACGTTTGAAATGATAATTTCTGAATCTGAAGTAATTACTTTTATGTTTTTTGTAGAAACTTCTGGTGTACTTAATACGATGGCATCATTTCTCAAAATTTGAATAAATCCGCCAGAATTAGCTCCGCTGCCATTGTTACTGGTAAGAATATCTAAATCTCCGTCATTGTCCAAATCTACAGCATCAATCCAAGTAGGAGCGTTTGTAGTAGAACTTAATACGGAAGTTGTACCAAAAGAGATGTTTGTTGTGGCCATACCACTTGAAGCATTATTGGGGAATAATAAAACTTCATTTGTTACATTATCAATGGCAGCAATATCTGGTACATTATCATCATTAAAATCACCTGCAGCAATTGATATTAAATTTCGACTTCCATCGGTTGAGAAAAAATGTGAAGTTTCACCTTGACTCGGATTATAAGATTTGATACTTGTGGTAGTTCCCGCAGCACTTACAGCAATATAGTCATTCACACCGTTTTCATTAAAATCATCAATCACAGTCTTTCGAGTGCCTGCTACCGTATGTGTTGCATTGGTAATCAAACTAATTCCAAAGTTATATGAGGGACTTTGCAATGTTTTTACTCCATTTGTAGAACTTGTACTGTTGTTAGCTTCTGAACCTGTACCAAATGAAGAATAGATAAGATCTTGAATACCATCATTTGTGATATCAGTCGAAGTTACATGCAATGGTCTACGATTGGCATAATAATTTAATAAAACGATACTGCCACCTGAAGTGGTGATATTTAGTATTTTCAGATTTCCAATGGAATTATTATCACCTGCAACGACTAATTCATCGCGTGCATCAGTATCAAAATTCCCTTTATAAATGCCGCGACATCTATCATGGAAACGAATCAATTGAACACTTCCAAATGTTCTACTTCCTGTATTTTGCATCCAATACACGCCATCGGTAGCATTTGCAGTATTGGCGTAGTTTGAAAAAACAATATCGTCCGAGTTGTCATCATCAATATCCATAATTACAATTGCCCAAGGTTTCATGTTGCCACTTACTGTCGGATCTACGAGTGTATATCGAACCATGGTATAACTAGATAAATCGCCAGTACCATACAAAACACTAATGCTGCTATTGGTGTTTTCGGGAACAATGATGTCAATATGACCATCGCCATCAATATCTCCAGTGGCAAACTCTCTAGGATTAAAAATGTTCTGACTAGGAACGGAATATTCCGTAAACTGTTGTGCATATAGGCTACTAGCAATACAGCCAAAAAGAAGTAAAGAAAGTACAGTTTTTTTCATAATGTTTGTGAATTTTGACACAAACATAGAATTGAAATTAATGGAGAAAGAATCTATTTCATGAACGGGAACTTTTTCTTCATGAATTGATAGTTAGCTAATTATTTTTTAAAAAAGAAATTGAATACGAGTCTATGAAACAGTATGTTATCGATACTTATCATTCAAACCAGCACCTTCTAAAATCATCGGAATAATCTTTGCCAAGCGACTTTGTTTGGTAGCTTCTCGTTTTGCTGTATCAATATATTCAGCATATTCTCTGCGCTTTGAAAGTGATAGCTTTGAAAACGCTGCTTCAAGATCATTATTTGAAGTCAACACCTCTTGTAGTTCTTTTGGAACTTCTAATGTCTTGCTTTTTCGTACGGGTTTTACTTCTTTGCCGTCACGCTGATTCTGAATAGCTTCTTGTATATAGTTGCTCACCAAATCAGGAACGATATCTTCTTCAGAATTAAAACGCCACTGACGCATTGCTTTGGTTTTTCCTTCTTGTGCATTCATCAATACCTGTGAAGCATCTTTTAAGAAAACACCTTGAAAAAACCACAATCCTACATAAGACTTAAAAGCTCCAAGACCTACAATATTTTTTCCTTTAAAAGTATACGTCGGTGCTCCCCATTTTATAGTTTCCTCAAGTTCATCTTGCTGTAAGACGATATCATGCAATTTTCTGAGTGCAGTTTCCCATTGCGGAAAACCATTTATAAAATCTTCTACAGACGTATACTTTTTCATTTATTTAGCGTATTTAAGAGCTGTCAACTCTGTAATCTTTACAATTACATCAATGGCACTTTGAATGCTTTCTACAGGCACGTATTCATAACGTCCGTGGAAATTATGTCCACCTGCAAAAATGTTTGGACATGGTAAGCCCATGAAAGACAATTGCGAACCATCTGTTCCGCCACGAATTGGTTTAATTAATGGTGTAATTCCTAACGATTTCATTGCTTCTTCAGCAATTTCTACAATATGAAATACAGGCTCTACCTTTTCTTTCATATTATAATATTGATCTTTAATTTCTACAGAAATTGGATCAGTTGCATGCTTTTCATTGATGTCTGTAGCAATTTGTTGCATCAATACTTTTCTCGCTTCAAATTTATCCTTATCGTGATCCCTAATAATATATTGTAAGGTAGTTTCTTCAACTTTACCATTCATAGTATGTAAATGATAAAATCCTTCACGACCAGTTGTTTCTTGCGGAATTTCATTTGAAGGCAATGCAGCAATAAACTCATTGGCGATCAACATTGAATTGATCATTTTCCCTTTTGCATATCCAGGATGTACAATTTTTCCTTTAATCGTAACAACAGCTCCAGCAGCATTAAAATTTTCGTACTCTAACTCTCCGACTTGGCTTCCATCCATCGTATATGCCCAATCTGCACCAAACTTTTCTACATCAAACTTATGAGCGCCACGACCAATTTCCTCATCTGGAGTAAAACCAACACGAATTTTTCCATGCTTAATTTCAGGATGATTGATCAAATATTCCATCGCAGAAACAATTTCACAAATTCCTGCTTTATCATCGGCACCGAGTAGAGTAGTACCATCAGTAGTAATCAATGTATTTCCTTTGTATAATAATAAATCATCAAAATAATCTGGAGAAAGTACAATGTTTTGTTCAGCGTTCAATACAATATCTTTTCCGTCATAATTGGGTACAATTTGCGGTTTTACATTGGCACCAGTAAAATCTGGCGAAGTATCAAAATGTGAAACAAATCCGATGGTTGGTACTTCATGAGCTACATTACTTGGTAATGTAGCCATAATATATGCGTTTTCGTCAATAGTAACGTCTTGCATGCCAATTCGTCTCAATTCATCAACTAATAAATTAGCTAAATTCCACTGTTTCTCAGTACTTGGCGTAGTTTCAGAAGTTGGGTCAGATTCCGTATCAATAGTAACGTAACTTATGAATCTATCTATAATATGTTGCATGTGTTATGTTTTTGTCAAAAATAATGCATTTTCAAAATGATACATATTTTATGAAGGATTAATTTGTAACTTATTGAAGATGAATTTTAAAAAAATATTCATTTTAGTTTCCTAGTCTGGAAACTTTGTTGTAGTTTCGCATCATGGAAACCAAAGAAAAAAGAAAAAAAGATATCATTAATACTTTCGGAGAGCTATTGGTAAAAGACAATTATCCACCAATCGCTGGGAGAATATTAGGGTTATTTTATACGTCAGATCAAAAGTATTTCACCTTTGAGGAGATCAAAGAAGAACTGAACATAAGCAAAAGTGCAACGAGTAAAGCTTTATCATTTTTGCATAATATTGAAGAGGTAGGTTTTACATACGATGAAAATAACAAGCGTTTGCGCCTTTTTTATGTAAATATTGAAGGACTCGTTAAAAGAATTAGTCTGGTATTAGAAGCCTATAATGAACAAACGAAATTATTTGAGGAAGTACTGGAAATCAGGAGTAAAGAGAATGAATTATTGAACAATTATATAGACAAAAGCATCCTATTTAGTCAAGATATTTTAGGTTTTGTACAAGAAAAACTAGAACATCATTTCAAAGATATTTTAAAAGCGAACTAACAAACCATCATGAGGAATATTTTTTCAATCGTACTTATTTTATGTACAACATTGGCTTTTTCACAAGTAAAAAAGTCATACGACATTGGGATTCTGTTAGATAACAGAACTCAAGAACTAGAGCCACTACTACAACAGCTCGAAAATCAAATCAAAGCAGTTGTAGGAGAAGATGCCATCATTAATTTCCCAGCACAAAACATTCTGGTTAATAATTATGATTTAGAGAAGGCAAGAACGCATTACGAAAAGCTGATAGCAGGTGAAACAGATATCATTTTGGCGTTTGGAGTCATCAATAATTTTATCGTAAGCAAACAAAGTACACACAAAAAACCTACGATTTTATTTGGTGCCGTAAATCAAGATATCAGCGGAATTGATATTGCTAAGAAAACCTCAGGAATTCAAAACTTCACGTACCTTATTGAATCAAAAACTTTTAGAGGCGACTTGCAAAAGCTAAAAGAGTTGACCAATTTCAAAAAAGTAGGCGTAATTATGGAGAAACAATTGGTAGATGTACTATCAATAGAAGAAACATTTGCGCCCATTGTAAAAGAGTTGGAAGCCGAATTCAAAGTAATTCCGTTTACGTCTTTGGCAGATATTGTAGATAACTTAAACGGTTTGGATGCAGTATATCTTGCAGGCGGATTTTTCTTGACTAGCGAAGAAGTAAAAGCGTTGGCAAAAACGTTTATAGAGAAAAAAATACCATCATTTACGAATAACGGAACCAATCAAGTGAAGTTAGGATTTATGGCGACGAATCAAGCTGAAAATAATTTTGAGCAATTCTCCAGAAGAATCTCACTTACGGTAGAATCCTATGTGAATGGAACGCCGCTTTCAGAAATGCCCGTATTTATAGATTATAATTCGCGATTAACGATGAATTACAATACAGCTGAATTGGTAGATGTATCTATAAAATATAGTTTGATCAACGATACAGACTTTGTCGGCGAGTTTAAAAACGTATTATCTGAAAAGCAATACAATTTACTTTCTGTGATTGAAGATGTTATTGGTAAAAACTTATCGCTACAATCATCACAAAAAGATATTGATCTTGTAGAGCAAGATGTAAAAACATCCAAAAGTAACTATTTACCTAGTCTTACAGCTTCTGCAACGGGCGCGTATGTCGATCCGAATTTGGCAGAAGTGAGCAATGGACAAAACCCTGAGTTTTCAACTTCTGGAAATATTACACTGCAACAAACAATCTTTTCAGAATCGGCAAATGCCAATATTGACATTCAGAAAGACTTATTGGAAGCACAAAAAGAGAATTTTAATGCAGAACAATTAGATTTGATATTTAATGCTTCCAATGCTTACTTTACAGCATTAATTCTAAAAGCAAACGCACAAATACAATTGCAAAACTTGGCATTGACTAAGAAAAACTTAGAATTGGCAGAGCAAAACTTTGATGTTGGAGAATCTGGGAAATCAGACATGTTACGTTTCCGAAGTGAAATGGCACAAAACACACAAGCCATGGTGGAAGCTGTAAATCAATTGGAACAATCTTTTGTGTCCTTAAATCAATTGCTAAACAATCCTACAGGAACCGAAATTGACATTGAAGATGTAGAATTGGGCGAAGGAATTTTTAAAACCTACAACTACGATGAGTTAACGCAATTATTGGACGATCCAAAATTAAGAGAACCATTCATTGAGTTTTTAGTAGAAGAAGCGCAGCGAAATGCACCCGAATTAAAAGCATTAGGATATAACCTAAATGTAACGGAACGAAACATAAAGCTAAACGGAAATGGACGTTTTTTACCAACGGTTTCCTTGGAAGGACAATACAATCGTACCTTCAGTCGATCGGGCGTAGGAAGCACATTTCCTACGGGATTCCCTACAATACCAGATGGAAACTATAATGTTGGTGTCAATGTGTCAATTCCAATATTTAACAGAACACAAACAAACATCAACAAGCAAATCGCAACCATTCAAAAAGATCAAATAGGAATTAATATTGACAATACAGAATTGGCGATTTCTGCAAACATTCGAAATAGCGTATTGACATTGGTCAATCAAATTTCAAACTTAGAGCTCTCTAAAATTTCTGAAGAAACGGCAAAAGAATCTTTAGAATTAACACAAACATCTTATGCTAGCGGCGCTGTCAATGTTGTACAATTACTAGATGCACAAAACAATTATTTAAGTGCACAATTGGCGCGTGCCAATGCAGTATACAACTATTTAATCAGCATTTTAGAACTAGAACGCAACTTAGGATATTATTTCTTATTAAACACACAACAAGCAAATACGGCGTTCAGACAACGCTTTGTAGATTATTTAAATCAAAGAAACTAACCATCAACGCAAAATCATTTAAAGATGAAGCATTTATATAAAATATTAATCGTAATTACACTATTCTCGTTTACTTCTTGTGGAGAAGAAGAAAAAGAACAAGTACAAGTCAAACGTCCAGTAAAATATCAAAAAGTAGGATATTTAGGAGGCGAAAAAATCCGAACATTCAGCGGAACAGCACAAACAGATAAAATCGTAAAACTAAGTTTTCGAAACTCAGGTATTGTAACGCAGTTTGGTATAAAACTAGGACAAAAAGTAAAAAAAGGACAGCTTTTAGCAAAATTAGATAATGTGTCTTCTCGTTTAGCGTATGAACAAGCAGTTACACAAGTAAATAGTGCAGAATCACAGGTAAATACTGCAAAGTTAAGCTTAGACAGAATCCGTACTTTATACGAAAAAGGAAGTGCTTCCTTAAGCGATTTTGAAGCTGCCAAAAACTCACACAAAACGGCTTTAGAAAGCTATAAATCTTCTAAAAGAGGTTTGGCAATTCAGCAAGAACAAATCAATTACGGATATGTATATGCACCAGAAAATGGAACCATTTCGACAGTAGACGTGGAAATAGACGAAAATGTAAGCACAGGACAATTGATTGCAACACTCAACTCAGGAACAGACATGGAAATTACTTTGGGAATTCCTGAAAGTGTCATCAACGGAGTTAAAAACGGTATGGAAGTTTCTGTAGATTTCTCTTCGCTAGCAAATGAAAAATTTCAAGGAAAAGTTACTGAAGTATCGCCAGCAGTAGATGTCAATACTGCAACCTATCCTGTTCGTGTTACTTTAAACAATCCATCCGAAAAAATAAAAAGTGGAATGACGGCAAATGTTACCTTCGATTTTGGCGATCAAAAGATGAATAATAAAACTTTAGTCGTTCCAGCAAATGCTGTTGGAGAAGATAGCAATGGACGTTTTGTCTTTTTGATAGAAGGCGAAGGAGACAATGTGAAAGTGAAAAAACAACAAATAACGATCGGTACCTTAACTCCAGAAGGTTTTGAAATTACATCTGGATTGACTGTAGGACAAAGAATTGCAACAGCAGGTTTACAAACCTTACTCAACGGTCAAGCAGTAAAACTTAACTAATCGATCAACACAAAAGGTATGAATTTAGCAAAATTTTCCATAGAAAAGAATAGAATTACGCTGATGGTACTGATTACAATCATCCTTATGGGAGTAGTGATGTATTCAGGATTATCGCGAGACAGTATGCCGCCTTTCACCATTCGTGTTGCTTCTGTAGTTTCAGCATTTCCTGGCGCAAGTCCGGAACGTGTAGAACAATTAGTGTCCGATAAAATTGAAAAACTAGCACAAGAACTTCCAGAATTAAAAGAAGTGACAAGTACTTCCAGAACAGGATTGTCGATTGTGGCAGTAACGTTGAAAGATGAAGTAAAAGAAGAAAAATTACAAGCTGTTTGGGATCGTTTGCGTAGAAAAATAAACGCATTGCAAGGATTGCCCGAAGGTGTAGTTCCCGATTTGCAAGATGATGGAATTGGTGATGTATATGGAATTGTGATTGGAATTACTTCGGATGGTTTCTCGTATGCAGAAATGAAAGAATATGCAGATGATATCAAAGACGATCTCATCAAGCTTCCAGATGCCGCAAAAGTGGTTTTAGGAGGAACACAAGAAGAACGTGTCTTTGTAGAGTTTGACAATGCACGTTTAAAAGAATACGGTTTGTCCGCTTCCAAATTGCAACAAACAATCGCGGCAACCAATATTTTAAGTTCGGGAGGACAAGTAAATACAGGACAAGAACGTGTAATTTTAGAACCTACAGGAAACTTCAACTCTGTAGAAGAAATCAAAGAAATGTTGATTCCCGTAGGAGCCAATGGAACTCAATTGGTAAAATTGGGAGACATTACCACCATCAAGAAAGGATATATTGATCCGCCGAATCAAAAAGTACGTGTCAACGGAAAAGATGCGGTTTCAATTCATGTAAATCTAAAAGAAAACTCCAATGTCATAAAACTCGGAGAAGAAGTAGACAAAGTCGTCAATCGATGGAAAGCAAAACTTCCTGTTGGTTTGGAGTTAACACGTGTATCTTCATTGGATACGTATATTGATGATAAAGTGCAAAATTTCATCAGTAACTTAATGCAATCCATAGGAATTGTGTTAATAGTAATGCTCATCTTCTTAGGATTGCGAACAGGATTTGTAATTGCCAGTTTAATTCCTATCGTAACCATCATGACATTAATGATCATGGGCGTGATCAATATGGGGCTCAATCAGGTAACACTGGCAGCGTTAATTATGGCATTAGGAATGTTGGTAGATAATGCAATTGTGGTCGCCGAAACCATTATGGTAAAAATGGAACAGGGAATTGACCGAAAAACGGCTGCCGTCAAAGCATTTTCAGAATTGTGGATGCCATTGCTAATTTCAACCTTAACCACTTCGGCAGCATTCTTAGCATTTTACATGTCGCCAACGTCTATGGGAGATATCGTAGGACCTATTTTTGTGGTAATTACCATTGCGTTAATGTCTTCTTGGATTATTGCCTTGACAGTGATTACGATGTTTTGTTATTTATTCCTAAAAATAAAGCCAAAAGGAGAAAAGAAACCGAGCTTTATAGATAGAATCATCAATACCTTAAAAAAATATTATAAGAACTTAATTCTTTCCGCTTTGGCGAATAAATACAAAGTCATCGTCGGTATTTTTCTAGTATTTTTCTTGTCGCTATATGGTTTTACAAAAATTGAATTTCTGTTTTTCCCTGATAGTGATCGTAATATGGTAACGATAGATATTAATTTGCCTTCCGGGACAAAAATTGAAGTGACAACAGACTTGGTAAAAGAATTAGAACAATACATGACCGATTCTTTAAAAGTCAACGACAGCAGAACCAAAGGAATTATAGATTGGTCATCGTATATTGGTCAAGGACCAGAATCGTACGATTTGGGATATTCTCAAGACGAAGCTAATTCTAGTTATGCGCATATCTTAGTCAACACGTCTTCATTCAATGAAAACAACGAAATTATAGCGAAATTGGATGCTTATGGTTTTGAAAACTTTCCGAATGCAGATATAAAAGTAGGTTCGTTGGCAGCTGGTGGCGGAGGAACGCCAATAGAAATCAAAGTATCGGGAAAAAGTCCTGATGAATTGGCAAAAATTTCAGAAAGCATCAAAACAAAACTGTTCAATATTTTCGGAACTAAAAATATCAAAGACGATTGGGGACCAAAAAGTAAAAAGTTCTTAATTCAAATTGATCAAAACAGAGCGCAAACGGCTGGAGTTTCGAGTCAAGATATTGCTACTTCCTTAAAAACGGTGTTGGACGGATTTCAAACAGGAGAATACCGAGAAGAAGACAAATCAATTCCAATCTTAATGCGTAGCAATGCGAGTCAGCAACAATCGTTAGCGTCGTTAGAAACGTTAAATATATATGCGCAGAGTTCAGGGAAAAGTATTCCATTATTACAAGTAGCTTCGATCATTCCTCAATGGCAATATTCCAAAATAAAGCGTTTGGATTTAAGTAGAACCATCAATATTTCGAGCGAATTACGCGAAGGTGGAAACGCATCGGCAATTACGGCAGAAATTACGCCTTGGTTGGAAGAACAAATGAAAACTTGGCCAGCAGAATACACGTATGAATTTGGAGGAGATGCAAAAAGTTCAGCAGAAAGTATGGGATCTGTAATAGCATATTTGCCTTTATCAGGATTCATCATCGTTATGTTACTCATCATACAATTCAACTCGTTCCGTAAAATGATCATGGTTGTATTGACTATTCCGCTAGGAGTAATTGGTGTTGTTATAGGATTGCTAGTCTTTCAAGAACCTTTTGGTTTTATGCCGTTTTTAGGTGTAATTTCCTTGGCGGGAATCGTTATCAACAATGCCATTGTACTCATAGATCGCATGGAAATAGAACAAAACGAACTCAAACGAACCGAAGAAGATGCTGTCATTGCGGCGTGTTTGCAACGTTTTCGTCCAATTTTATTAGCTACATTTACGACCGTATTAGGATTGATTCCTTTATATTTAAGTGGAGGAGAAATGTGGGAAGGAATGGCTGTTAGTATCATGGTAGGACTGCTTTTTGGAACGGTAATTACCTTACTTTTCATTCCAGCATTATACAGTGCTTTATTTAGAGTGAATTACAAGAATTACGAGTTTAATGAAAAACTTTTAGAAGACTAATATGGAGTCTATTGTAAACTATTTATACAAACATCGATTCGAACTGTTTATAGCAACACAGTTCTTTATTCTGTTCGGATCGTTGTTTTTTCCAGATGCTTTGTTTCAAAATACCTTATTACCTGCATTATTTATCTTAAATATTGCCAGTGGAGTTTTGTTAGTATCTAAGCAGCGAAAAATCATGTGGTTTTTAATCATTTTATTCATTGTTGCCTTATCCGTGTTTGGAAACAGTTTATTTACAGAAGTAGAGCGAAGCGAGTTCATCCTTACACGATTATCTGTATATTTTCTATTTTACATCATCGTTACAATTCACATCATCAAACAAATTTGGATTGAAAAAGAAGTTGATAAAACGGTTATTATTGGCTTAATGAGTGGTTATATCTCGCTAGGGTTTCTAGCATTTTTTATGTTGGTTTCTATCGAATTGGTGACGCCAAATTCGTTTACAGGAATTCTATTAGATTCTCAAAATATTGAAGTGCGGGTAGACAGTCTCATGTATTACGCATACATTACTTTGTTAACTATTGGATACGGAGATATCATTCCGGTTACACCGATTGCACAAAAAGCAGTGGTTTTAATTGGATTGATAGGACAATTTTATATTGTAATTATTACTTCGGTTGTGGTTTCAAAATATATAAACACTGCAATCATTGGGAAAAAATAGCCATAGCTATAATTTCCTAAAATTACAGCGTTAAAATATTTGACATCTAAAGAATAGACTATATTTTTGCACAAACAAAACAACATGTACCAATTCCTCGTAAAACCTATTCTTTTTCGATACGATCCAGAAAAAGTTCATCATTTTACCTTTTCATTGATTCGAACACTGTGCAAAATTCCCGGAGTCTCTAGTATTTTTAGAGGAATCTACACAGTAAATGACAAACGTTTAGAACGTACTGTTTTTGGTTTAAAATTTAAAAATCCTGTAGGTTTAGCTGCCGGATTTGATAAAGATGCCAAGTTGTACAACGAACTGTCAAACTTCGGATTTGGTTTTATAGAAATCGGAACCTTAACGCCAAAACCACAAGTAGGAAATCCTAAAAAACGTTTATTCCGTTTGAAGGAAGACGAAGCGATTATCAATCGTATGGGATTCAATAATGGAGGAGTAGCGGAAGCTGTAGAACGTTTAAAAAAGAACAAAGGCGTTTTAATTGGTGGAAACATTGGGAAAAATAAAGTCACACCAAATGAAGAAGCTGTAGAAGATTACAAAATCTGTTTTGAAGCTTTATTTCCACATGTTGATTATTTTGTGGTGAATGTAAGTTCTCCAAATACGCCAGGTTTACGAGAATTACAGGACAAAGAGCCGCTCACTAAGTTACTTGCAACCTTACAAACGATGAATAAGGAGAAAGATGCTCCGAAACCAATTCTACTCAAAATTGCTCCCGATTTAACAAACGAGCAACTAGAAGATATCATCGAAATTGTGGCAGACACTAAAATTGCAGGAGTCATTGCTACCAACACAACTATTTCGAGAGAAGGTTTGCAATCAGAAGACAAAGGAGAAAAGGGCGGATTAAGCGGAAAACCATTAACCAATCGTTCTACAGAAGTCATTCGTTTCCTAGCTGAAAAAAGCAACAAAGCATTTCCAATCATTGGAGTAGGAGGAATTCACTCTGCAAAAGATGCATTAGAAAAACTAGATGCTGGAGCGGATTTGGTTCAACTTTACACAGGTTTCATCTACGAAGGTCCAAAACTGATCAAAAACATCAATAAAGAGTTGTTGAAAAGAGCTTAAAACAAGAAAATTAAAACAATACTTTTTTAGTCACAATTCCATTCTCTGATTGTAGTTTTACAAAATACAATCCACTCTTTGCTGTTGGAAAAGTCAGTGTTTTAGCAGCTTCATTTGTTGGCGTTGCATATTGTTTCACGAGATTCCCGATAGCATCATACACAGCAATTTGTTCAATGGTTTTTCTACTTGAATTGTATATCTGAATAGACTTCGTATTTGAATTGGTAATGATCTGAATTGGAGATTTCGCATCTACGTCTTCCGTACTTAACGAAACCAACGTAATGGTCAACGTACCCACTTTTGCATTTGAAAAAGGAGCAATGTTCTGTAACGGATGAATCAATTCTTGCGGATCACTTTCTGGATTGATAAATTCATACATATCTCCATCTTCGGTGCCTGCATCATACGGGAACAAATCCATCACAATAGACGGTTTCCAATCTCCATTAGTATCTATCAAAGACAAACTATTCACCTGAATCATCCAATCGGGACTAGGCGCAATCATAGAAGCTAAGGAAAGTAACGGAAAATTACTATTTGCAGTTACATTCACAGAAGCGCTAGCTGTTGGGGAAAACGCATCAAAAGGCTGATGAATATAAAGACTGGCATTTCCTGCAGTAATTGCATTCTGTACTTCATTGCTAAAAGCATCATTCACGCCTCTTTCTGCTACATCTTCAATTCCTGTAGTGGCCAATGTTCCCGGACTCACAAAAACAATAATATTATTATGCAGCGCGCCTACTAAATCAGACCAATGCGCATTTGATGGAAAATTAGGATACGGATGTGTAGCATCGCTCCAAGTTCCTTGAAATGAAATTATATAATTTGCAGTTGCGGTTTGCGCCTGTGTGACAAGTGTGAAAAATAAAATAAAAATACTAGTGTTTATATGTGTTTTGATCGCTTTCATAGTCTAATCCTATCGTTTATTCTAAGTCAGTCGTTGCAAAAAGGAATTTCATTACAGTGCGAGTTGTTAAATTAAAAAGATATATTTTTATACACTCAAAAATCATTGTATTGAATATAGAAATACTCATAGGATTTATCACGGCAACATCACTCTTAGCCATTTCGCCAGGACCTGATAATATTTATGTACTCATGCAGAGTATTGTAAATGGACGTAAATACGGAATTGCAACAGTTGCAGGATTAATGACAGGTTGCATCATTCATACCACATTAGTGGCATTTGGAGCTTCTACGATATTAAAACAGAATCCTAAAGTATTCTTTGCTGTAAAGCTTTTAGGTGCATTGTATTTAGTATATCTGGCATACAAAGTTTTCAAAAGTCCAAATACGATTGAATTAGAAGGCGATGCTGTGCCTAAAAAGTCAATGTTTGAATTATTCAAGCAAGGATTTATCATGAATGTGCTAAATCCGAAAGTAACCTTATTCTTTTTGGCACTATTTCCGGGATTCTTATTCAGTGATACGATGAGTGAAGTATTGCAATTCTACATTCTTGGATTCATCTTTATCTTGGTATCTTTCATTGTTTTTGGAGCTTTTGCGGTTTTTGGCGGAACCATCTCAGAATCGATCAAAAAAAATAAAAACATAGGAATATATATGAAGTGGCTACAAATAGTAGTTTTTATAGGAATTGCCGTGTATATTATGGTAACAGATTAAAAAGGCGAACCAAAGTCCGCCTTAGTACGTTTTTAGTCATCTGGACATGTCAATTTAGTTACACAAATTAATACGCAAGACAAAGTGGTGGGTTTTTGACAAAAAGGAATAATCGTAGTAAGATCGCCTATAATAATAGAAGTGGCACCTTCACCTGCTTTTATTTGATCAAGATTAGCAATAGACTTTTTGTTCAATTTCAAATTTTTTAAATTCTTTTTTTTCATGATAATATGTTTTAATGTAAATTAATATATATCAAGTTACTGGTAAATAAAGCATTATCATAAAGTTGTAACTCGTATTTATAAAATACAGAGTTGTTTTTTTGAGAGAGAATTAATTTTTAAAACATTGATTATTAGAATTTTAAAATGCTGTATGTAATAAATAAAAAATACTTTTTACTCTTTTCGTTAGGATTTTTTCTAGCAACGATTATTGGTACACAAACACATGAATTGGGACATATTGCTGTGGCAAAAAGTTTAGGCTATGAAACCACATTGAGTTATGGAAGTATGTCACATAACTACAAGGGATTTGCTGAAGATGAAGATGTGATTGCTTGGCGAAATATCTTTAAAAATATAAAATCAGATGAAGAACTTACACAATCTCAAAAAGAGGAAACAGGAAGACTATATAAAAAAATAAAAGAAAAATATCCAATAAACGAAAAGCATAACTTTTATGTGACACTTGGCGGACCTGCACAAACCATTTTAACATGTTTTATTGGACTCTTTATTTTGGCATATAGAAACACAAACAGACAAGAAAATTTCAAATTTGTAGATTGGCTAGCAGTGTTTATGTCGCTCTTTATTCTCCGCGAAGTATTCAATACAGTGATGGCGGGCGGAAGCTACTTTATCAATGGAACCAACAATTTTAGAGGAGATGAATTTGGAATTTCAATATATCTCGGATTCAGCAAATGGACAATTCCCATTATGACAGCTATTTTAGGAGCTATCATTGCAAGTTTTGTCATTTTTATGATTGTGCCTAAAAAGTACCGATTTACCTTTATGCTAGCAGGTTTTTTTGGAAGCATACTAGGTTTTGTTATGTGGTTCAATTACTTAGGACCATGGTTATTTTCTTAACAAAATCTGTTATAAAAAACATTTTCTAAAACGTTTTCGTTGTGTATCTTTGGCATTCTATGGAGAACATTAAAATAATAGAATGCCCACGTGATGCCATGCAAGGTATCAAGATGTTTATTCCAACAGAAAAAAAAGTACAGTACATTCAATCCTTGCTTCGCGTTGGCTTTGATACGATTGATTTCGGGAGTTTTGTATCACCAAAAGCTATTCCGCAAATGGTAGATACTGCTGAGGTATTGTCAAAATTAGATTTGTCTACGACCGAAAGTAAATTGCTTGCCATTGTAGCCAATGTTCGTGGTGCCAATGACGCAAGTACACATCCAGAAATTCAATACTTAGGCTATCCGTTTTCGATCTCAGAAAACTTTCAAATGCGTAACACACACAAAACCATTGCGCAATCCATAGAAACATTACAAGAAATTTTAAACATTGCCGATAAAACCAACAAAGAAGTTGTGGCGTATCTTTCCATGGGATTTGGAAATCCGTATGGAGATCCTTGGAATGTAGAAATTGTAGGAGAGTGGACAGAAAAACTCTCTCACATGGGCGTAAAAATACTATCGCTTTCGGATACTATTGGTTCTTCTACACCAGAAGTGATTGACTATTTATATTCGAATCTCATTCCAAAATATCCAGAGATCGAATTTGGTGCTCATTTACACACAACACCAAGTTCATGGCACGAAAAAGTAGATGCAGCTTACAAAGCAGGTTGCAGACGTTTTGATGGCGCTATTCAAGGTTTTGGCGGTTGTCCGATGGCAAAAGATGAACTCACAGGAAACATGCCTACCGAAAAAATGGTATCCTACTTTACAACGGCAAAAGCCAATGCAAATATTCAAGCCATGAGTTTTGAATCGGCATATAATGAAGCTTCTAAAATCTTCAACTACTATCATTAAAGTTCTGTTTTACTGTTGAATACGGTATGATTATTGATGCTTTTGTGTTATGCATTAACATAAAAAATTACGTATTATGATCAATTACCTTTACCCAGTAATAAAAAAAGCAACACTTTTCATTTTCTGTCTATTTTCTTTTTCGCTAACCGCGCAAGATGCAGGTTTAGAAATACTTGCTGTCACAACGCAACAACTTCAAAACAATGATGAAATGTACTTTTATAATGGAAGAATTCATCTCAAAGACAACACTGTTTTAGAAGGAAGAGTGAGCATTAACGATCGAAGATATGGAGAACACTTTACGGTAGTAAGAATGAAAGATTCTTGTAAATACATTCCAAATACTAAAATCAATGCTGTCATCATGTATGAAGAAAAGGATGATGTAATTATAGAGACAAAATTTGAAGCTTTAGATCATGGAGATAAATTGTACAGAGAAATTTTTTACAACGAAAAAAAGAACATTACTGTATATGATTCTTTCGAAAGACCTTTTAAGAATCATTTGGGCTATGGAGTCTTTGTAAAGGAAAATGGAGTCATTACAAATACCTATGATTTCTGGACATCAGGACCTAAAAAAGACCTAATCAACTACATCAATAAAAGAGATAAAACCAAATACAAACGAAGAGATTTTAAAACCTTACAAGACCTGTTTGATAAACTATAGCTAGCATTGAAGACCTGCGAAAGTAAACCCTGTTATTAATAAATTGTTATCTGCTGTAGCAAATAGTATTAATTATTGAAAAAGTAGTATATTTGCACGCAATTATATTTTAATTGCACAATGACAGCACACAACAACAAAATTCTAGGCGAAGGTTTAACATATGACGATGTCTTATTAGTTCCAGCGTTCTCCGAAGTACTTCCAAGAGAAGTTAGCATTCAAACAAAATTTACGAGAAATATAACAATCAATGTTCCTATCATATCGGCAGCGATGGATACGGTTACAGAATCGGCGATGGCAATTGCGATGGCACGTGAAGGTGGAATTGGTGTGTTACACAAAAACATGACGATTGAGCGACAAGCGCAAAAAGTACGCAAAGTAAAACGTGCCGAAAGCGGAATGATCATCGATCCAGTTACTTTACCACTAACAGCGATTGTTGCAGATGCCAAAGCAAGCATGCGCGAACACAGTATTGGAGGAATTCCAATTGTAGATGAAGAAGGAACTTTGAAAGGTATTGTAACGAATAGAGATTTACGTTTCGAACATAACAATCAACGTCCAATTATTGAGGTAATGACCAGCGAAAACTTAGTTACATCTTCTGAAGGAACTTCGTTAAAAGATGCTGAGGCAATTCTACAAAAAAACAAAATTGAAAAATTGTTAATTGTAGATGGAAATTACAAACTGAAAGGACTCATTACTTTTAGAGATATTACGAAAGTAACGCAAAAACCAATCGCAAATAAAGATTCTTACGGACGTTTACGTGTCGCAGCTGCATTAGGAGTTACGGCAGATGCAGTAGAAAGAGCAGAAGCTTTAGTAAACGCAGGTGTAGATGCTGTTGTGATTGATACAGCGCACGGACATACCAAAGGTGTGGTAAATGTACTAAAAGACGTAAAAGCAAAATTCCCTGATCTTGAAGTCATTGTTGGAAATATTGCTACTGGTGCTGCGGCTCGCTACTTAGTAGAAGCTGGTGCCGATGCAGTAAAAGTAGGAATTGGTCCAGGATCTATCTGTACAACAAGAGTTGTCGCTGGTGTTGGATTTCCACAATTTTCTGCGGTACTAGAAGTTGCTGCAGCGATTAAAGGAAGTGGTGTTCCTGTTATTGCAGATGGAGGAATTCGTTATACAGGAGATATTCCAAAAGCTATTGCAGCAGGAGCAGATTCTGTGATGTTAGGATCATTACTAGCAGGAACCAAAGAATCTCCAGGAGAAACGATCATTTACGAAGGAAGAAAATTCAAATCATACCGCGGAATGGGTTCTGTAGAAGCTATGAAACAAGGATCAAAAGATCGTTACTTCCAAGATGTTGAAGCAGATATCAAAAAATTAGTTCCAGAAGGAATTGTAGGTCGTGTACCGTACAAAGGAAACTTAGACGAAAGTATTCACCAATTTATCGGAGGATTACGTGCTGGAATGGGATATTGTGGAGCAAAAGATATTGAAACACTCAAAGAAACAGGACAGTTTGTGCGTATTACGGCAAGTGGAATCAACGAAAGTCATCCACATGATGTTGCTATTACCAAAGAAGCACCAAACTATTCAAGAAGATAATTATATATTTTACATAAAATACAAAAGGCTGTTTACATTTCGATTTCGCTCAATGTAAGACAGCCTTTTTTTCATACTAAGGTTTCCTTCTTAAGGATTCGTATCTGTTGGTGGGCATTGTGCTGCACACTTCAAGAAATTACTTGTCTGTACTCCATAACATAAATCTGCAAAAATAGTTGTGAAAAGTGTCGTTCCAGTTCCTCCTTTAGCAGCTTTATCAGAAAGTGAAGAAATAGTTCTCTTCTTTAAGGTTAATCCGTTTTTTAAATTTCTTTTTTTCATGATTAATTGATTTTGATTTGATCTCAAGATATTAAATCATCAATGTTTTGTGAAGAAAATCAGGAGAATAAACAGGAAGTACTGCCTCAAATTCAAGAATTTGAGATCAGTGATGAGCATAAAAAAAGCCTTGTACTTACATGAAATACAAGGCTTTGTATGTTTTAAAGAAGAATTTACTTCTTAGTTTCTAATTTAAGACCGAGTTTTGTCGCGGTTTTTAATGTAAGATCAAACGCTGGATCCACATACGCCAATTCGTTTCCATCAAGTGTAAAAACTTGTGTATACTTTTCAGTTTTTGCAACTGCTGCAACAGCATCACCTACCTTTTTATACAACGGACGCATCAATTCATCTTGACGTAACTGTACTAACTGTACTGCGTTTTGTCTGAATTTTTGAATATCATTTTCTAAATCGAAAATTTCTTTTTGCTTTTTCTTTTTATTTTCCTCCGTCATAGTTGCAAAAGCTTTATTAGCTTCTTCAACTTCCTTTCCGTAAGCGTCTAATTTAGCTTTTAAATCAGCTTGTAATTCTTTTTCATACGATTCCATTCCTGATTTAACACTAGCAATTTCTGGTAATTTAGAAACAAGAATGTTAATATTAACCGTTCCTACTTTTGTTTGCGCAGTAACTGTGTATGAACAAAATACGATAGCGAATGTGTAAAGTAAATGTTTAATTTTCATTAGATTATATTTTTTAATTTTCAAAGTTGGCTAATGTAATGAAAACATCATACCAAAAAAACAAAGTTGTACAAAATTAACGTTTTTAACATGCTTTTTTCACGAAAAACTATGCTTCAACTCGTTGTCCTCTATGTGGTTTTAACTTTTCTCGCATAAATGGAACATCTTCTTCATTAATAATCATAATAGCTGCAGCGTGCATTTCTGAAAATTCTACTACTTCGATCGATTCTCCATGGATATTTTCCATTTTAATAAAATCACGTAAGTGAATGCAATGATGCTCGGCAGTTCGTTTTCCGGATGGACCTCTAAAATCCCAAATCAATTTTACTTTTCCCATTCAAATATTTTTTGCAAAAATAACCATCTAACATGAAAAAATATGTAAAACATAAAAAAAGCGAATGAAAATCATCCGCTTTGTATATTATATGTTGTTGTAATTGTTGTATCTAAATTGATCTAAAATCACTTCGCAACAATCTTAAATGTTTTCGAAAATGTCGGAGAAGAAATTTTTACGATGTAAATATTATTCTTTGGTAAATCTAAATATTTAGTGAAAGTGCCATTAATCGCTACATTTTTTAAATCAACTACTTTGCGACCTAATAAGTTATAGATTGCGATATTTGAAGTCGTATTAATTCCAGAAATTTCTAGTTTTCCACCATTATAGCGTGTTAATACGTTTGTTTTAGAACGATCATTGGTACTCAACGTACTACTATTTAAAGTATCATCAACCAAATCTATAAACAAATCAACAGTTTGATTATTTCCGCCGCCGCCAAATTGATTTTGGAATAAAAAATTGATTCCTAAGATGTTTTCATTTTCTAAAGAAGGAAACATCATTCCTGGTGTGAACGTAATTTCATAAGTATTTGATGGAGCAGAAGCATCTCCGTCTGTCAAATTCAACACTGGTTGCCAAGTTAAATCATTAAAATCTCCTGGAACGGCTTGAAAAACGCCACTACTTGTTTGCAATCCTAAATACATATAAATAGAATTTTGATTCTCAGAATAAAAATTATTGATGATGTCTGTATCTTCAAATCGGATTGTAATTTCATCATTAATCGTGGAAGTAGTTGCCGTTACTGAATTAGTTGCACCATCATAGCCTACAAAACTCAACACTTCTTGAGAAAAACCTACTGTTGTCTGTAGTATAAAAAATAATAAAAAGTAAATTTTCTTCATATGAGTTAATTTTTAGATAAAATTAGGTTAAAAACACCAAAGTTCAAAGTTGTAATATTATGTTTTTTTATTGTAAATATTCAATAATTAAGCCAAAAAGTGAAAAAGCATATAATAATAGACTTTCTATTTAGTTGTGTAATATTGATGAATTCTTATTTTTGTCTTTCTCAAAAAACAGATTAAAGAAATTTACTGTATAATATATGTTGATTAAAGAGAAATTATATTTGACAGAAATACCTAAAAAAAGATACATGAAAAAGAGCATTCAATTACTTCTCATTCTTTTTATAACGTTCACAAGTTTTGGACAATCTAAAAAAGACAAAGTATTATTTACGATCGAAGATGAGCCTACGTATGTCTCAGAATTTTCAAGAGTATACAAAAAGAATCTTGATATTATTGACAAGAAAGATCAGAAAGAGATTGAAGAATACTTTGATTTGTTTCTTGAATATAAGCTAAAGTTGAAAGAGGCAAGAAGCTTAAAACTTGACGAAAAAGATTCGTATAAGAAAGAATTGGCAGGATACCGAAAGCAATTGTCTAGAAACTATCTTACAGATAATAAGGCTACTGAAAAATTGACAAAGGAAGCATACGATCGTTTGCAAAAAGAAGTGAAAGCGAGTCATATTTTAATCAAAGTATCACTAGATGCGGCTCCTCAAGATACATTGGCTGCCTATGAAAAAATCATGAAACTTCGTACATCTATTCTTGATGGTGCTGATTTTGGAGAAGTTGCGATGAAAAATTCAGACGATCCATCTGCAAAAGGAAACAAAAATATTCCAGCAAATAAAGGGAATCTAGGCTACTTTTCTGCATTCCGAATGGTATATCCGTTTGAATCTGCTGCATTCAACACGAAGGTGGGAGAAATTTCAATGCCAATTCGTACGCAGTTTGGATATCATATTATAAAAACAGAAGATATTCGCGATAATGTTGGTGAGGTAACCGTAGCTCATATTCTATTATTGGATAAAAAAGAAGGTGAAAACAAAGAAGATCCTGCACAAAAAATAAAAGATATCTACTCGCAAATTGAAGCTGGTGGCGATTTCGGAACATTGGCAAAGCGTTTTTCTGAAGACAGAAGCTCTGGTGTAAACAATGGAAAACTGCCAAAATTTGGACGTGGACGTTTGCGCTCAAAAGCTTTTGAAGAAATTGCTTTTTCATTAAAAGAGCCGAATGAAATCTCTAAACCATTCAAATCTGAATTCGGATGGCATATTGTACAGTTAGTGTCAAAACATGCAATGAATAGTTATGAGCAAGAAAAAGCAAACCTAGAACGTAAAATAAAGAATGACAAAAGAGCAAATGTGATTAACTCTTCAATTCTTAAGAAAATAAAAAATCTATATAAAATAGAAGAAGGCGAGAATGCAAGAAGTGATTTTTATGAATTGGCAGATGCAACCTTTTTCAGTAAAAACTGGAAAAAACCAACTGATGAATCATTCTTAAATAAAACCTTATTCCAAGTAAAAGATACGAAAGTAACGTATGATGAATTTGCGACGTATTTATTAAAAACGCGTGCACGTATGATGATTAAAAGTCCAGATGGAAAAGGATTTATCAATCGTTATTACACAGAATTCATGAATGGCAAATTGATGGCTTTTTATGAAAATGATTTAGAAAACATCAATGAAGAATTTGCCGCAATCTACGGAGAATACCGTGATGGTTTATTATTATTTGATTTAATGGAAACGGAAATCTGGGAAAAAGCAAAAACAGATACGATTGGCTTAGAAAAATTCTTCAATGCAGCAAAAGATGATTACAAGTGGAAAAAACGTGCAGAAGGCGTTATTGCTTCTTGTACAAAAGAAGAGGCTGCTAAAAAAGTACAACAACTTTTAAAAGAAGGAAAATCATTAGATGAAATCAAACAAGCGATCAACACAGACAACAAAGTAGATGTTATCTTTTCGCCTGGCGTATATGAAGAAGGACACAGAAACTTGCCTAAAGATTTCAAATTTGAAAATGGTGTTTCTAAAATTTTCAACGACGGAAAAACAGATTTTACCATTGTAAAAGTGAATGAAATCATGCCGGTGAGTTACAAAAAGCTTTCTGAAATCAAAGGAAAAGTGATCAGTGACTACCAAGTACATCTCGAAAAAGAGTGGATAAAAACCTTAAAAAACAATTACAAAGTAAAAATAAACAAGCGAACTTATCGTAGACTAGAAAAACTCGTAAAATAATCATATTGAGAAAACTAAGTGTCATAATTGCGGTCTTTCTATGTATTTCTTGTGAATACTTCCAATCTAAAGATGTGGGCGAACCTGTAGCTAGAGTTGGAGAAAGTTATTTGTACAAGAGCGATTTAGAACCGTTACTTTCAGACAATATAAATGCACAAGACAGTGCTATTATTGTCAGCAATTATATTGATCGTTGGGCTACGCAAGAACTCTTCATCCAAAGAGCTAAAATCAATCTTCCGCAAGAAAAACAAGATGCATTTGAAGAATTGGTGGAAGAATACCGAAACGATTTATACATTGAAGCGTATAAAGAAGCTATTGTAAAACAATCGATTGATACAATGGTGACAAGTTTTGATGAAGCATCGTATTATGCAACGAACAAAGAAAACTTTAAACTCAATGAAGAATTATTAAAGTTGCGTTATATTAATATTGCTAAAGACAATTCGAATATTGACGAAATCATAGAACGTTTTGAACGCTTTGATGTAGAAGATAAAACGGTATTAGATTCCTTAGCGATTCAATTCAATAACTACTCATTAAACGACTCTATTTGGGTAAAACAGACACAGATTTTCAATAAAATTCCTGTCATAACTAACGAAAACAAAGATAAATACTTAAAAAAATCACAATTTTCTCAGATAGAAGATTCATTAGAACTATATTTGGTGCGAATTGAAGATAAAATAGGTAGAAACGATATTGCGCCACTCGCGTATGTTCGTCCTACAGTTCGACAAATCATTCTCAACAAGCGCAAGCTTGAATATATCAGAAAATTAGAAAAAGACATCACAAAAGATGCAATTAAGCAAAAACAGTTTGAAACTTACAATTAACATGAAGCGAAGTATATATGTACTTATGCTGCTTGTAGCATTTGGAATGCAAGCGCAAGAAAAGGACGATGCAACCGTGGTTTCTGAAACCATGATGGAAGCGAAAACACAAGTGAAAGACTCTACAAAATCAAACACAAAACGTGTCAAAATTGATGGTGTGGCCGCAGTAGTGGGCGATTTTGTCATTTTAGATTCTGATGTAGATAAATTTTTGTTGGATTTAAAACAACAAGGAGTGAATTCTACAGACTTAACAAAATGTGGTCTATTAGGGAAATTAATGGAAGACAAATTGTATGCACACCACGCAATACAAGATAGTATCTCTGTTTCTGATGGCGAAATTAACGATCGTGTAAATCAATCTATAGAATACTTCAGCCAACAAACTGGAGGAATGGAAAACTTATTAAAGTTCTACGCAATGGAAGATGAAGCATCACTTCGTAAGCGTTTAACAGAAATCACGAAAGTACAATTCTTAACCAACAGAATGCAGTCAAAAGTGGTGCGTGATGTGGAAATTACACCAGAAGAAGTACGTCAGTTTTTTGAAAAAATTCCTGTAGATCAACGTCCAGTAATTGGTGTTGAATTAGAAGTGTCTCAGATTCTTATTGAACCAGAACCTTCAAAAGAAGCTGTAGACAAAGTCATCAAAAAACTAAAAGACATCAAAGCGGAAGTAGAAGCAGGTTCTAGTTTTGGAACCAAAGCAATCTTATATTCTAAAGATAGAGCTTCTGGTCGTCAAGGTGGTTTAATGCCAATTAACAAAAGAATGTCTTTAGCAAAAGAATTCAAGGACATGGCATTCTCATTGCAACAAGGTGAAATTTCAGATCCGTTTGAAACTGAATTTGGATGGCATATTGTAATGGTAGATAAAGTTCGTGGACAGGAAAGAGATGTACGTCACATTCTATTAATTCCTGAAGTAACGGCAGACAAATTAGAAGAAGCACGTAAAGAAATAGATACCTTACGTACACGAATTATTGATGGAGAACTTACCTTTGAAGAAGCAGCTCGATCATTCTCAGATGATAAAGAAACGCGTAACAATGGAGGGAAATTAATCAATCCTGCTACGTTTGATACACACTTCGAATTGACAAAAATGGATCCTGAGCAATATTCGCAAATCGAACCATTAAAAGGTGACGAAATCTCAATTCCTTTAATTGATGAAACTCGTACAGGTCAAAAAAGATTCAAGCTACTTAAAGTAACCAATCGTTACGATGAACACGTAGCAGACTATTCTAAAGACTACATTAAAATCAAAAGTTTGGCACTCAAAGAAAAACAGCTGAAAGAAGTTGGGAAGTGGATCAAACAAAAGATTGAAGATACCTACATTAATGTAAACTCAGACAATCGCAACTGCGAATTTCAAAATAACTGGTTAAAAAAATAATAATTCTATGTCAGACGTTGCTGCTATTGAAAACCTTGTAAAAAAACACAAGGAACTCAAGGATGAAATCTCTAAAATAATTGTTGGTCAAGAAACAGTAATAAATCAAATATTACTTTCTATATTTTCTGGCGGACATGCCTTATTGATTGGTGTTCCAGGACTAGCAAAAACGTTAATGGTAAATACCATTGCTACCACTTTAGGATTAGACTTTAAGCGTATTCAGTTTACACCAGATTTAATGCCGAGTGATATCTTGGGAAGTGAAATCTTAGATGAATCAAGAAATTTTAAATTCATCAAAGGTCCGATCTTTGCAAACATCATTTTAGCAGATGAGATCAACCGTACGCCACCAAAAACGCAAGCTGCTTTACTAGAAGCCATGCAGGAGCGTGCTGTAACGGTTGCTGGTCAACATTACAAATTAGATTTACCATACTTTGTATTGGCAACACAAAACCCAATTGAGCAAGAAGGAACCTATCCGTTACCGGAAGCACAATTAGACCGTTTTATGTTTGCCATTCACTTAACATATCCAACGTTTGCAGAAGAAGTAGAAGTTGTAAAAGCAACAACTACCGATGTTGAAGCTTCTGTAAAACCATTATTCAATGCGCAGGAAATCATTAAAATTCAACAACTCATTCGTAAAATTCCAGTAGCGGATAATGTAATTGAATATGCAGTGCGTTTGGTGTCTAAAACACGTCCAAAAGAAGCAAGTGCTATTGATATCGTAAAACAATATGTAGATTGGGGAGCAGGACCAAGAGCTTCGCAAAACCTAATCTTAGCAGCAAAAGCACATGCAGCAATCAATGGGAAATTTTCTCCAGATATTGAAGATGTGCAAGCAGTTGCCATAGGAATTTTATCGCACAGAGTCATTAGAAATTACAAAGCTGAAGCTGAAGGAATCACAATTGAAAAGATTATAGAAAGTTTATTCTAAAAGAAAACATACTTTAAAATCATATAAAAAATCACAAGCAACTGTTTGTGATTTTTTTTGTTTTAAATAATATCAAGTTGTTAATACGAATTTATATCACCATCAAATTTTAAAAAAGCAACGGTTCGTTGTATATTACGATTAAAGACAATCATATGAAGAGATTGATGCTATTAATACTACTAATTTTCACTTCCAATATTGCATGTGCTCAAACAATTAAAAATTTGAAAACATTCAAAGAAGTAGTAACATTCCTTGAAAAAGAAATCAATAAGGAATATACTTTTGAAGCAATTTTTGAAGGAGAAAACGAAATTGACACAGAAGATTTTAACGAAGTTGTTCAAAAAATAGACTTAGACAATAATGGAACTACGGATGTAATCATTGATTATATTGGTGATCCGATCTTTATTTTAGATAGAGGACATAATGTCTACAAAGAAATAAAAATGTTAGATGTTAATAGAGTTTGGGAAGGTGAAGAACTGACCTCAATGGTAATGAAACAAATTGATAACAAAACTATTTTTATTCGCGAAATAAAGTTGCCATCCTATACTACTGAGAAATCAAAAAACATCATTATTAAGAAGAATCAAAAAGACGTTGTTTATGATCGAAAAACAAATAAAGCAACTGAAGTTATTCGTGATCGTAAGTTTCGGGTTGATACTTTGGAAGTCAAATTTGGAGATTTCGTAGCATCTAATCCCAATAAGAAAAAAATAAAAAACAAAATCAAAGAAATTCATTTTGAAGCAACTCCTTGCTACGGAAGCTGTCCTGTATTTGAATTAAAAATAACTTCGGATGGAAATCTAGAATATCATGGAAAGCAATCTACCAATTTTATAGGACGAAAAAAACTAAAACTAGACGCAACGCAATTAGAAGAATTATTTGGACTTATTGAATATATGGATGTTAAAAGCCTAAAAGATCGCTATGCGGTAAATGCAACAGACAATCCATCTGGAAATCTCAAAGTTGTTTTTAAAAATGGAGATATAAAAGAAATTTATGATTACGGACGGTTCGGAACATATAACCTACGGGTTGTTTATAAAAAACTGATGCAAATAAGTGATGATATAAAGTAGCGCAAAAAATGCTCATATTTTGTTTGAATTTAATAAAATTAGCAATTTTAAGAGTTTCTGCACCAAAAAAACTAGCTGCAATCTGCCAAAAATACCATTCAAATACTATCAAAGAAACATATCAATTTCGTGTATTTTTGAGGATATCGAAATTTTAAACGCCTAAATTATGAATTTCGTAATTTGAAGTGTTTTTTTTATCCAATTTTAAATTTAATTCAACAAAATTGAATATTTGGTAAAAATAATTCGCTCAAAATAATGTTATACTGTTGATTTTTAAAAATCAAGATAATTTCGTAATTTCGCTGGACTTTCAAAAACACTAAAAAACGAATATATGGCCTTTGATATTGACATGATAAAAAAGGTTTACGAAACAATAGTGGAACGTGTAGACAAAGCACGCGAAATTACTGGTAAACCATTAACACTTTCAGAAAAAATACTATACTCACATTTATGGGATGGAACGGCAAACAAAGCGTTTGTTAGAGGAAAAGACTATGTAGATTTTGCTCCAGACCGTATCGCTTGTCAAGATGCAACCGCACAAATGGCATTATTGCAATTTATGCAAGCTGGGAAAAGCAAAGTAGCAGTTCCTACAACCGTTCACTGTGATCACTTAATTCAAGCAAAAGTTGGTGCAACTACCGATTTACAGTTTGCAATGAATAACAGTAGTGAAGTATTTAATTTCTTAGAGTCAGTATCAAACAAATACGGAATCGGATTCTGGAAGCCAGGTGCAGGAATTATTCACCAAGTAGTATTAGAAAATTATGCCTTTCCAGGCGGAATGATGATCGGAACAGATTCGCATACAGTAAATGCTGGTGGATTAGGAATGGTTGCCATTGGAGTAGGTGGAGCTGATGCAGTAGACGTAATGGCTGGAATGCCTTGGGAATTAAAATTTCCTAAATTAATAGGTGTAAAATTAACTGGAAAAATTTCTGGTTGGGCAGCACCAAAAGATGTCATCTTAAAAGTAGCCGGAATTGTTTCTGCAAAAGGAGGAACAGGCGCTATCGTAGAATATTTTGGACCTGGAGCTGTATCAATGTCTTGTACAGGTAAAGGAACCATCTGTAACATGGGAGCTGAAATTGGAGCAACAACTTCAACATTTGGATACGATGAATCTATGGAACGTTACTTACGTGCAACCGATAGAGCAGATGTAGCTGATGCAGCAAACGAAGTAAAAGACTATTTAACAGGAGATGCAGAAGTGTATGCAAATCCTGAGCAATATTTTGATCAAGTTATTGAAATTAACTTATCAGAACTTGGCCCATTATTAAACGGACCATTTACGCCAGATTTATCTACAACAGTTGGTTCAGAAATGACAGGTAGAGCACAAGAAAAAGATTGGCCACTTCAAGTAGAATGGGGATTAATTGGTTCTTGTACGAACTCTTCGTATGAAGATTTATCAAGAGCATCTTCTGTTGCACAACAAGCTTTAGACAAAGGAATAAAAATGAAGTCTGAATTAGGAATCAATCCAGGATCAGAACAAGTACGCTACACAGCAGAACGTGACGGAATCTTAGATATATTCGAAAAACTAGACGCCAAAATATTTACAAACGCTTGTGGACCTTGTATCGGACAATGGGCACGTTATAGCGATCCTAAAAATGCACCAAAAAACAGTATTGTTCACTCATTCAACAGAAACTTTGCTAAGCGTGCAGATGGAAACCCAAATACACATGCATTTGTAGCTTCTCCTGAAATTACTGCGGCAATCGCAATTGCAGGTCGTTTAGATTTCAATCCAATGACTGATACATTGATCAATGAAAATGGAGAAGAAGTAATGTTAGACGAACCAACAGGATGGGAATTGCCTCCAAAAGGTTTTGATGTAAAAGATAACGGATACTTAGCACCAGAAGAAGACGGAAGTGGCGTAGTCGTAACCGTAGCGGATGATTCTGAACGTTTACAACTATTAACTCCTTTTGTACCACTTGGAGATGCTATTACAGGAGCAAAACTATTGATCAAAGCACACGGGAAATGTACAACTGACCATATTTCTATGGCTGGACCATGGTTACGTTTCCGCGGGCACTTAGATAATATTGCAAACAATACGTTAATTGGAGCTGTCAATGCATTCAACATGAAAACGAACTTTGTAAAAAGTCAGTTAGATGGAGAATATGATGCTGTTCCAAAAACGCAAAGAGCATACAAAGCAGCAGGAATCAAAACAATAGTTGTTGGAGATCACAACTACGGAGAAGGTTCTTCTCGTGAGCATGCAGCGATGCAGCCAAGACACTTAGGTGTGGCAGCAGTAATTGTAAAATCATTTGCACGTATCCACGAAACAAACTTGAAAAAACAAGGAATGTTAGGATTAACTTTTGCAAATGAAAATGATTACGATTTAATTCAAGAAGATGACACGTTCAACTTCTTAGACTTAAACGAATTTGCGCCAGGAAAGCCATTAACAATTGAAGCAGTTCATGCAGATGGAAGCAAAGACGTAATCTTAGCGAATCATACATACAACCAAAGTCAGATTGACTGGTACAATGAAGGTTCTGCCTTAAACTTAATCAAAAAAGAAAACAACGCTTAGTAGTAAACAAGCACGTTTTTAATCATACAAAAGCTCTGAACGAAAGTTTGGAGCTTTTTTTTGAAATAATTTTAAAGAAAAATACAAATAGTATATACTAAATAACTTACAACTGGCGTTATAGTGTCATAGTATTGCTACTATTTCATTTGGAAAGCCTTGGATGTATGTTCAAGGTTTTTTGTTTTTAAAAGTCTTTCATTAAAAAAATACAAACGCCAAACACTAACAAAGCACACATAAATGCACAAACAAACCATAAAGATTTGGCAAACTGCTTAGTAATTGTGAAATTAGCAGCTTAAACTTGAATTCTTGAGAGTCACGTTAAAATTTTCCCTAGAAAACTCAGTATCTATAAAGCAACAATTGTTGTTATGGAGTCAACAATATCACGAAGTGGTTTGGCTCGATTCTAATAAGTATCACTCGCAAAGCAATGAATATGATGCGATACTTGCGGTAGATGCATTGACGCTTTTACAAACAGATGCCGTCAATGGTTTTCAAAAACTAGAAGAATATCAAAAAATAACTAACGACTGGATTTTCGGGTATTTATCGTATGATTTAAAGAATGATGTTGAAAACTTAATTTCACAAAATCATGATGGTTTAGACTTTCCAGAATTGTATTTCTTTCAACCTAAAAAAGTATTCTTTCTGAAAGGGAACATGCTTGAAGTTCATTATTTATCAATGGTTGATGATGAATTGCAAAGTGACGTTCATACAATTTTGAATACAAAAATTGATCAAGAAGTATTCAATCATGAGGATTCTAACAAAGAACATCGTCCCAAAATAAAACTTCGAATTCATAAAGATGAATATCATGAGAAAGTAACAAAAATGCTTGCGCATATTCATCGTGGTGATATTTATGAAGCAAATTTTTGTCAGGAATTCTATGCAGAAAATGCTGAGATTGATCCGCTTTCCACATATACACATTTAAATTCCATTTCAAAACCGCCTTTTGCAACCTATATGCGATTGGAAGACAAGTATATTCTGTCGGCTTCGCCAGAACGTTACATTAAAAAGAAAGGCACAAAAATTATTTCGCAGCCCATCAAAGGAACTGCAAAACGTTCAAAAGATGCGGAGGAAGATCAACAATTCATAGAAAATCTAAGAAACGACGAAAAAGAACGTGCAGAAAACATCATGATTGTCGATTTGGTACGAAACGATTTGTCAAAAACGGCCATCAAAGGAAGCGTACAAGTGCCTGAGCTTTGCAAAATATATACCTTTGATCAAGTACATCAAATGATTTCCACAGTAGTTTCTGAAGTTACAGAAACACAAAATCCTATCGAAATCTTAAAAACTACCTTTCCAATGGGAAGTATGACTGGAGCTCCAAAAATTTCTGCGATGCAAATCATAGAAAACTTAGAGGAAACCAAACGCGGTATCTATTCTGGAGCCATTGGTTATTTTACACCAAACAATGATTTCGATTTCAATGTGGTCATTCGTTCTATTCTTTACAACAGCACAAAAAAATACGTTTCGTATTCGGTTGGCGGTGCCATTACTGCCAAATCTATTCCTGAAAAAGAATACGAAGAATGTTTAATAAAGGCAAAAGCCATGCGCGAAGCTTTAGAATCATAAATTAGAATGGTCTTTTTATCTAATTTTTTGAAGTAAAACGATTCTCTTTTTTCTCAAATTCTTGTGAGAAACATAACACTTTGGTAACATTTCTAGGTCGTTTTCATGGTTAATTCGTCTATTTAATTATCTTTGGGAACAGTAAGTATAATAAGGGTTCTACTCTGTTTAATCTATTCGTTTGCTAGGAAATATAGAGAAACATATTGCTGAGCATTTATCATTTTTGAAGGCGTCAAAATTATTGATTGCCATCAGTGGAGGATTGGACAGCGTAGTATTGGCAAAACTTTTTTATGATTTGAAATTTTCAGTTGCTTTTGCGCATTGTAATTTTCAATTGAGAGGAGAAGAAAGTGATGGTGATGAAAGTTTTGTAAAGCAATTAGCCGCCAACTGGAATGTAAAAGTATTTACCAAGAAGTTTGAAACAGAAAATTTTGCAAATACTCAAAAAATTTCCATTCAAATGGCTGCACGAGTATTGCGTTACGAGTGGTTTCAGGAAATTGCCAATACCTATGAATACGATTATATCTTAACAGCGCATCACAAAGACGATGCACTGGAAACGTTCTTAATCAATCTGTCACGCGGAACAGGAATTGAAGGTTTAACTGGAATTCCTCAGCAAAACGAAAATATTGTACGTCCACTATTAACATTCACGCGAAGTGATATCAAAGCATATGCAGAAGCACATAATTTGCAGTGGCGAGAAGATAGCAGCAATGCTTCTACAAAATACATTCGCAATAAAATAAGACATGATATTGTACCGTTGTTAAAAGAATTGAATCCAGCGTTTATGGACAATTTCGAAAAAACACAAGAATATCTGCGTCAAAGCAAGGACATTCTTCACGAAAGTGTTCAAAAGCTTCGGGAACAATTTGTAGAAAATGTTGCAGACGGTCAGTATAGAATTGAAATTGACGAATTACAAAAACTCGCAAATCCGAAAGCATATACTTATGAATTGCTCAAAGAATTTGGATTTAATGCTTGGGACGATATTTCAGATTTGTTGACAGGACAGAGTGGGAAACAATTATTTTCACCCAACTATCGATTGATTAAAGACAGAGCGTATTTGTTAATTCAAAAACGCACAAATGAAGAAACTGCTTCCGAAATTCTAATTAACGATTCGGAATCAATAATAAAAACACCTATTCGACTACAAATCGAAGAAGTAACGCGCATAACTGATACAGGAAAAAACGTCTTATATGTTGAAAAAGAGATGTTAAAGTTTCCATTAATCGTAAGAAAATGGCAAAATGGAGACTATTTTTATCCATTCGGTATGAAAGGAAAGAAAAAGTTAAGCAAATACTTCAAAGATGAAAAGTATTCGTTGATTGATAAGGAGAATCAATGGTTGCTTTGTAGTGGAGAAAACATTGTATGGATTATTGGAAAACGCTCCGATAATCGGTACAAATTAACCAAACCAACTAACACAATTATTAAGCTAACATTGCAATGAAAAAATTAATTACGCTCTTACTTTTATGTGTGTCCAGCTTTGCGGTACATGCACAAATGAACGATCCTGTACAATGGACTTCTGAGATTGAACAAATTTCGGACACCGAATTCAACCTAATTTACAAAGCTGAAATTCAAACAAAATGGCGTTTGTATTCTCAGTATTTGGGAGAAGGAAGTGGTTTTCCAACAGAGTTTATGTATGACTCAATTCAACAAGTCAGTGATTTTAAACTGGTAGGGAAAAACGAGGAAAGTAAAGGAATTACCAAGTTTGATAAAGTATTTCAAGCAGAACTTACATATTTTACCGGAACTGCAACCTTCACACAAAAAGTAGAAGTCACAAACCCCAATTTGACTACAATTACTTCTGAAGTGATTTATCAAAGTTGTGACGATGAAAAATGTGTTTTAGGAGATAAAGAATTCACCTTTGAAATTCCAGGAAGAGAAAATGTACTTCAAAATCAACAATCAAAAATATTTGATCCAGTACAATGGAAAGGCTCTGTAAACAAACTGTCTGATGACGAATATGAGCTAGTCATGGATGCTACTGTAGAAGACAAATGGCATTTATACTCACAAAAAAGTTATGGAGACGATGGTCCTTTTCCAACTGAGTTTTCTTTTATCGATGCAGGTAAAGGTTATCAAACTGTAGGAAACGTAGAAGAATCAGAAACCAAAGAAGTATTTGATAAGGTCTTCAATAAAAATATTTCTTTTTACGAAGGAAAGGCAACATTTACTCAAAAAGTAAAGGTAACAGATAAGAATATCAAGGATATCATTGCAGAAGTAGTATTCATGGTATGTGATGATGAAAAATGCTTACCACCAACTGCTAAAGAAGTTAAGTTTAACTTGACGACAGCGAAAGCCGTTAAAAAATCTGGGAAAGGAGATTCTAAGAGAAGCTTGTGGGCTACATTCTTTATTGCTTTCGGACTCGGATTTGGAGTATTACTAACACCATGTGTATTTCCTATGATTCCTATGACCGTAAGTTTCTTTACGAAGCAAAGTAAAAATAGGTCAACAGGAATTAGAAATGCAATACTTTACGGATTATTCATTATCGTAATTTATACAGGTTTAGGAACCGCTATTTCTGCACTATTTGGATCGAATGTCATGTACGACATTTCCACAGGAGTTACCTTTAACTTGATCATGTTTTTAGTCTTAATGATCTTTGCATTCTCGTTTATGGGAGCATTTGAAATTATGTTACCTAATTCCTGGATGAACAAAGTAGACCAACAATCGAATCGTGGAGGAATTATAGGAATCTTCTTTATGGCATTGGCATTGGCGATTGTATCGTTTTCATGTACATTTCCAATTGCAGGAACAGCTTTATTAGAAGCAGCTACAATAGGAGGAATCACACCAATTATTAGTATGTTAGGATTCTCTTGTGCTATTGCAATTCCGTTTGCATTATTTGCTATTTTCCCTGCATGGATGAATTCTTTACCAAAATCAGGAGGTTGGTTAAATACGGTAAAAGTATTCTTAGGTTTCTTAGAACTTGCTTTTGCGTTCAAGTTCCTATCAATGGTAGATATCGTTTTAGAAACACATTTCTTAGACAGAGAAGTATTCTTAGCGATTTGGATTGCTATTTTTGGAACGCTTGCCTTATATCTTTTTGGAAAAATTCAATTGCCACACGACAGTCCATTGCAAAAAATATCAGTGGGAAGAGCCTCTTTAGGAATGCTAGTATTGGCATTTACACTATACATGCTGCCAGGATTATGGGGAGCGCCATTAAAAATGATTAGTGGTTTTCCACCACCAATGAATGGATTTAGTGAATCTCCATACGGAGTAGGTTATAAAAAGAATGTACAGGCTAATGTGAATTATTCTGATGCAAATCATAAAGATCAACCTAAACTAGAAGAAGAAGTATCGCATGAAGGACCACATGGAATTATTGCCTTCTTAGATTACGAAAAAGGACTAGAATACGCTAAAAAAGTAAACAAACCAGTAATGATTGATTTTACTGGAGTAACTTGCGTAAATTGTAGAAAAATGGAAGAGCAAGTGTGGACAGAAGGAAATATTTTGAGCATGATTAAAAACGATGTTGTTTTAATCTCTTTATATGCAGATAACAGAACGAAGCTTCCAAAAGAAGAGCAATATGAATCAAAATTAACAGGAAATAATGTTCGTACGATAGGAGATAAGTGGAAAGAATTTCAACAAACACGCTACAATACCAATGCACAACCATTATATGTGATTCAAGATGTAAATGGAAATGATTTAACAGAACCTGTTGCCTATACACCGAATCCAGTAGAATATGAAAAGTGGCTACAAGATGGTATTGATAAATTCAATAAAAAGAAATAAATCAACTCGAATAAGTATATGAAGAAGATCACCAAAAGTTTAGTAATGCTTCTAGTTTTTACAAGTTTTATTGCTTGTGAAAGTGAAAAAAAAGAAACTACAAAAACATACACAGAAGCAGAAATTACTGAACATTCAACACGTTTAAATAATTGGTTTCAAGAACAATTTAAGCAAGACTTAAAAGATTCGCCAGAAATGCAAACGCGTATTGGAGATAAAACCGATTATGGAAAATGGGACGATATTTCAGCTGCAGCCGAAGAAAAGCGCCTGCAAGTAGCCAAAGATCGTTTAAAATGGCTCAATGAAAATATCGATGTAGCTGCTTTAAATAAAGATGCAGCATTGAGTTATAAATTATACAAGCAAGATGTTGAAAATCAAATCAATGATTATAAATATCGTTTGTATAACTATCCATTGAACCAGATGCATGGAATGCAAGCAGAAATTCCAGCCTTTTTAATCAATATGCATCAAATAAAAGATAAAGGAGATGCCAAAGCCTATATCTCACGTTTAATAGGAATGAACAATCTTTTCACACAATTGGAAGGAAACCTAAAAGGCCGTGAAAAAGCTGGAATCATGCCTCCAAAATTTGTATTTGATCATGTCATTAGTGATTGTGAAAATATCATCAAAGGAAAACCATTTGACAACAGCAATAAAAACAGTACGCTTTGGAATGATTTTACATCTAAAATAGCTGCTTTAGCCTTAGAAGATGCCGATCGTAAAAAGTTAGAAATGCTGGCTAAAGATGCTTTGTTAAACTCAGTACGTCCAGCGTACGGTTCTTTAATTCTATTACTAGAAGAACAAAGAAAACGTGCAACCGATGAAGATGGTACATGGAAATTTCCAAACGGAATGGAGTTTTACAACACAGCCTTACAACGTACGACAACGACAAATATGACTGCCGATGAAATTCATGAGCTTGGATTGCGCGAAGTAGATCGTATTCATAGCGAAATGAAAAAAATCATGCATCAAGTTGGTTTCAAAGGAAACTTAAATGAGTTTTTTGTCTTCATGAAAAACGACAAACAATTTTATTACCCAGCTACAGATGAAGGGCGAAAAGCATATATGGACAAAGCTACAGCGATGATTAACACTATGAAATCTCGCTTAAACGAATTGTTCATTACCAAACCAAAAGCGGATATTCAGGTAAAGGTCGTAGAAGCTTTCCGCGAAAAATCTGCAGGAAAAGCATTCTATCAACAACCAGCATTAGACGGTTCACGACCAGGAACATATTATGCAAACATGTACGCTATGGAAGCTATGCCAAGTTACCAAATGGAAGCATTAGCCTATCACGAAGGAATTCCAGGACATCACATGCAAATTGCCATTGCACAAGAATTAGAAAACGTACCAATGTTCAGAAAATTTGGGCGTTATACAGCGTATATTGAAGGTTGGGGATTATACTCTGAGTTCATTCCAAAAGAAATGGGCTTCTATAGCGATCCGTATTCAGACTTTGGACGATTGGCAATGGAATTGTGGCGCGCATGTAGATTGGTAGTAGATACGGGAATTCACGCACGCAAATGGACACGTCAGGAAGGAATCAACTATTACACTTCACATACGCCAAATGCAGAGTCGGATGCTATAAAAATGGTAGAGCGACATATTGTAATGCCAAGTCAGGCAACGGCTTATAAAGTTGGAATGAACAAAATCATTGACCTCAGAAAAAATGCAAAGGAAAAGTTAGGAGAGAAGTTTGATATTCGCGAGTTTCACGAAGTTGTGTTAAGCAATGGAGCAGTGCCGTTAAATGTACTAAGCGATTTAGTAGACGAGTGGATTGACAGTAAAAAGTAATTCAATCTCATATAAAATATAGAAAAACGAGTGCTTTTAGTGCTCGTTTTTTTTATCCCTAATCCCTATTCTTCACACTTTCGTGGGATTGTACACGTTTCAAATAAAAGTCAGTAATCAGGAAATAAAAATAGCAAAAAGTACAGCCATTCTCTTTGTTTTCGTAAGGTTTGAAGCAACTCAGTAATATTAAATGAAAGAATTTGCTATTAGAAAAAAATCTAAAGAAAGCGAGTTAGCTATAAAAAATCATATTCTCATTCATGATGGAATAAATAGTGATCACTCCGAGCGTGTCATATCGAGCGCAGTCGAGATACATTCAAAATGAAAAATTTAGTGTATAAGAAGAACTCCAAGCCTTTATAAGTATGATATAAAAAAACGGATACAAAATGTATCCGTTTTTTTATGCTATATTAAAATCAAGAATTACTTGATAATTAATTTCTTAGTTGTAGAAGCATCATTCGTTGTTAACTTCATGAAATACATTCCAGTATTTAAGTTTAAACTTAAATCTGTATTTGTAGTAATTCCATTCATTTCAAATGATCCCATTGTACGACCATTCAAGTCAGTAATTGTAACATTTTGTAATGCTACACCTGAGTTACGAATTGTAATATTTCCATCAGATGGATTTGGATATACTGCAAATGAATTACTTAAAACCTCTTCAGTTGATAAAACCATTAAATTTAATTGATCTGGCATTGCTAAAACAGCATTACTATGATTAGCGTCTAATGTGTTAACTTGCAGGTAATTACTAGGGTTTTGAAAAGAAGCTTTGGCAGAATTAATAGCTTCAGCTTCTGTAGTAAAACCAGAAAAATCATATGAAGCGTTGTAAATTACATTGTCAAACTCATTATCAACTCCAGTGTTTGCTCCTAAAGCTAAAGCGCTAACAGGACTGCTTAATGTAGAAGGTAATGAAGTTTCATTACTATCAGTAGGATCTCCTGTAAAAAGAGTTGAAGCAGAACTTAAAATATATATAAAAGTAGGATTGCTAGCAGCATTTGTTCCACCAACAGGATTTCCAGTATCTTGAAATACTACAATTTGATCTCCACCAGTTGATAATAAAAAGTTAGTTCCAGTTATTCTACTATCAGAATAATTTGTAAAATCAGTTCCTCCACCAGAATACTTTATGATATCACCAGCATCTAGACCTCCAGCAGGAGCAGTATATTTTCTAGCACCTTCTGTACATGCAGGTGATCTAAATTGATCTGTTACAGAACTTACTCCACAATCTGTAAAGAAAATTCCAGTTCCAGCATCTATGTCTACAAAAGTTACAAATGCAAAAGAATCGGGATCATCTCCTTGTAATTGAATAACAACAATATCTCCAGGAGCTAAAGTTGTTTGTGCTAACGCACCGGTACTAAATAAAAAAATTGGTATTAAAACCAATAAAGAAAGTAATTTTGTTTTCATATTGTTTAGGATTTTTAAACAGTAAAGATAGTAAATTAAAAAAGATACCTACAAACTGCTAGGGAATAATTAATGTTAAGTTAAAATTCCTCTCTAAAAATTGAATTTCAGAGAGGAGTATAATTTTTAATTAGCTTCTTGAAGGAAAAGTTCCTTGCATTGCAATAATATAGTTAATACCTAAGAAAGGATTTCTTATATTAAATGGTTGATTATTACCAGAAGCCCCAGTATTACCAGTTATTTGAACAGAGTTAGGTGCCATTGCTGTAGTAGCAGTTATACCCGTATTGTACAGACTAATATCTCCGTTACTAGCTTGTGCTACCCCTAAATTGCCAGCAGCAGGATCGTCAGTAGTAGCATCTTCATCGTTTACACCAATGCTACCTTTCATATTTCCAGCATTATGGAAGTGATTAGGTAACTCTAGAAGAGTTAGTGTTTTTGTTTCAATACCACCTCTTTGTCCTAATTTGATGTCAGACAATCCTGGACCACGACCTGCATGGATTGGATTTCTACTTCTTAAATCTGGCAAAGCAAACGTTGTTCTTCCATCACCTCCGTACGTAGTACCCAAAAGTGAAAAAAGCGCTTGGTTAGATGCTATTGGCAGTAATTGTCCGTCACATAATGCCCAACCTCTTGGAGCAAAATTTCCGGCAAACATTACTATTTGCGCTAAAAATGGATTCATAATATATTTTTTTAATGTTAATTAATTCGATTTTATAAAAGCCCAAATTTTAGCTTCTTGATGGATATACTCCAAGCATTGCAATGATAAAGTTTACACCTTCAAATGGATTTCTAATATAGAAAGATTGATTACCTCCTGTCGCTAATGTGTTTCCTGTAACAGAAACAGAGTTAGCTGCCATTGCTGCATTATTATTTATAGCATTGTATGGACTTACATCTCCTTCACTTGCCTGTGCTACACCAAAATTTGCATTAGCAGGATCATCTGTAGTTGCGTCTTCATCATTTACCATAATACTACCTTTTAACGTAGCTCCACTATGTGAGTGATTAGGCATTTCTAATACATTTAACGTATGGTACTCAGCACCACCTCTTTGTCCTAGCTTAATTGTAGACAAACCTGGTCCTGTTCCTGGGTGAATAGCACTTCTACCACGTAAATCAGGTAAAGCAAATGTAGTTCTACCATCTCCTCCATAAGTTGTTCCTAAAATAGAAAACAAAGCCGAGTTTGATGAGATAGCTAATAATTGTCCGTTACATAATGCCCAACCTCTTGGTGCAAAATTTCCTCCGAACATAACAATTTCTCCGATAAATGGATCCATAATAATATAGTTTATAAGGTTAAAAAAATAAAGATAGCATTTTTTATTAAATACCAGTGTTTCAAAATTATATCTATTATGTTATGATTACAGAGGTCAAATCACTTAAAAATAAAAACACGTAGAAGTACGTAATTCTAAATAAAAATTATTCTTTTAAGTAAGAATTGTAGAAAGTAGAACCATATATTTTACTATTTTTAAACCATACTAACTACAAAATTTAATAATTATGGATTCAAAATTCGGAGAACAAAAAAAAGGAATCGTTTACCCAACAAATGCAATTCCTTTATCCACAGCAGAAGACTGGACAAAAGCTTGGAGAAATAGAACATCGATTCAAGATATTGATGGTTTCTTTATACCTATGGCAGATATTAATGAAGCTCGTGCGGAACTAGGAATAGAAAATATGAGAGGATATTTAGGAATTGATGGAACTGGAGTTTGCCATCTTCTTCTTGTAGGCGTAGACGCAAAAGGAAATGATATGATTGATGAAGCTGCTGGTCAATTTGTATACGATTATACCAAACCATGTCCTCAACAATGTGGAAATAATAATGGATTAAACGGGAGAAAATAATTTATGTCATTATTAGATATATTTTCTGATGGCTCTACAATAGTTTTACTATTGAATGCAATACTGTATTCAAAGCATGCGATATCAAAAGATTTGGCGTACAAGTATTTTGCCATTTATTTATTGTTAATGGCAATAAACCAAAGTATTGTTACTATTTTTTTTGAATTAGAAATAGATAATACTTTTTTGGCGCATACATATATGATTGCGCAGTTTATAATGTTGAGTCTATTTTATCATGCAATATTTGAAACGCAAAATCAAAGAAAATATATTTTAATAATATTATTAATTGTATCAATAATATTAGGAGTCCAATATACTCGGACTCCTGATTTATTTTTTAATTACAATACTATAGGAATTATTGCTACATCAACGATCCTTATATCATATGCAATTACCTATTTTTTCTATCATATTGGAGATAAGGAGCTTAAGTTGTATTTAGTCAATAGCGGAATATTGATTTACCTTTTGGGTACCATATTAATATTTTCAATTGCAAATGTTGGCTTAAAGTTAGATCCAAAGATAGAGAGTGCTTTATGGATACTTAATGCAATAATATTTTTAGTCTTTCAAATTATCATATTGATACAATGGTTTGTGGATAGAAAAAAGAAGAAAAATAGTTTAAAACAATTTTAATGGATTCACCTTTTTTAGAAGATATTGGAGTCATTACAGTCGTTATTTTTGGCGTAATTCTTCTGTTGGTTATGGGATTAACACTGATTCTGTTTTTCTATTTGTCACGAAAAAAAATTATTCAAAAAGAACTCGAAAAGAAAACATTAGAACTCAATCATCAAAAAGAAATGCTCAAAGCTACAATTGTAGCGCAAGAGGTGGAACGTAATCGTATTGCGCAAGATCTACACGATGCTATTAGTGCCAAATTAAATGTGGTAGCATTAAGTGCAAATTTTTTACTAGAAGAAGAAAATGTTACAGAGCAAGAAACCGATGAAATTATTACGCATGTGCTAAATGTAACCAATAAAACGATTGAAAGTTCGCGTAAAATTGCACATAACTTATTACCACCAATTCTCGAAAAGTTTGGACTTGGCGCAGCTTTAGAAGAATTGTGTGATGAATTTAGCAACAGTAAAAAAGTAAAAGTCTTCTCAAAAATCGATTACAAAGCAGGAAGACTTGCAAAAGATAATGAATTGCATGTCTTTAGAATAGTGCAAGAACTTATGAATAATTCCATGCGTCATGGAAAAGCAAAAGAAATAGAATTAAATTTTAATCCGAAAGCAGCGAACTTATTTTTATATTATAAAGATGATGGTTTAGGATTTGACACCAAAAAAATTGGAGAACAGAAAGGATTAGGGTTGCGAAACATAGAAAGTAGAGTATCTTTACTACAAGGAGAAATTAGCTATCATAGCGAAGACCAAAAAGGAGTAAAAGTAGAAATTACCATATAAATACACCAAATCATGGATACACCAATTATAAAAATAGCCATTGCTGACGACGAAGCTCTGTTTAGGGCAGGAATGTCGTTTATACTAACACGTATAAAAAACTTTGAAATTATTTTTGAAGCCGAAAATGGCGCGGACTTAATAGAAAAGTTAAAAGTAGCAACCGAAAAGCCAGATGTAATACTAATGGACTTAAAAATGCCATTACTCAATGGTGTTGAAAGCACAAAAATTCTACAAAAAGAGTATCCCGAAATCAAAGTCATAGCAGTCACAAGTTACGATGGTAAATCATTTATTACAAACATGATAGATGTTGGAGCTTCTTCTTATCTACTCAAAAATACATCCCCAAAAGTAGTAGTACATACTATCAATGAAGTGTATGACAAAGGCTTCTATTATGATGAACGTGTGTTAAAAATTATTCATGAAAACCTATTATCTGCCAAAAGCAAACGCATCAAAAGCGACTTAGATAACAATCTCCTCACAAAGCGTGAAAAAGAAATATTAGAACTCATCTGCAATCAATATACCACCAACGAAATAGCGGATAAACTCTTTATCAGTCCGCGAACAGTAGAAGGACATCGAAATAACTTATTACTAAAAACAGAATCTAAAAATGTAGCAGGTTTGGTAATTTATGGAATTCAAAAAAAGCTCATAGAATTATCACCTGATTTTTAATCGCTACGTATTGACAATTTTGTAATAAACTTATCACGATAGAAAATAACAAATATATTCATGATGTTATTTTCTACACGCTATGAATATCCAGAATATTATCTTTACTTTTGAAGCCTACAAGTAACATTTACATGAAGAACAACATATTCATTGCTATAGAAGGTATTGATGGAAGTGGAAAAAGTACACAAGCTAAAAACATTGCCAAACGATTAGAAGCAGACGGACACAAAGTCTATCTCACATTTGAACCAACTGACATGCGTATTGGTAAAATGATTCGTTCGATTCTTGGCGGAAAAGAAAAAGCAGATGAAAAAGTAATTGCGGCTTTATTTGCTGCGGACAGGTTGGATCATTTGCTACATGAAACACAAGGAATTCTCAAAAAACTAGCAGAAGGATATATTGTTATTACAGATCGTTATTACTTTTCTTCCTACGCGTATCACGGAGCGCATTTAGATATGGATTGGGTAATTTCGTCCAACAAAATGGCGGCAGAAATCTTAAAACCTACGGTAAACATATTTGTCGATGTTTCTCCAGAAGTGGCCATGAAACGTATCAATGCCAACAGAGAAACAATTGAAATTTATGAAACGTTGGACAATCTAAAAGCAGTACAAACGCAATACATGCGAGCGTTTGAAAAACTAAAGCAAGAAGAAAATATTGTGTCGGTAAATGGTGATGAAACGCCCGAAAAAGTAACAGAAGCACTTTGGGAAGTCATTCAAAAAGAAATTAGTATCAAAAAATAAATTCAATTCGTAGTGGCTTAAAATTCGAATTTACAAAAGATAGCCACAAATTTTAATTCTATCGAAACGTATATATATTCTGTATTGTGAATATTTAGATTAAAAAGGATCTTTAAAACACAGTGAGCTTGTACTTGCTGAAAAAAGATTTATAAATTTAAATTATTCATTATGAAGAAAAGATTTTTCATGATTTTTCTAGCAGGACTATTTTTCTACGCTTGTTCGGAAGAATTAAAAGAAACGACAGAAACTACTCTGAAAACCGAATTGCTAGCTCAAACTCAAAAATCAAAATGGGTTGCAGCTAAAATCTCAAAGGAAATTGTTCAAAATCAAAAGAAAATCTCCCATTATGATTTTGATGTAAATGCATTAGAAAAACTCATACATACAGAAGATGTAACCTATATTTGGTTTGATCTTGGACTCAATGAAAACAATCAAATCACATTTACAGCTACAGGAGAACAAAGAGAAACTGGAGAAATAAAAGCACAGGTATCTTCCCAAATTATAGGAAAAGATACATACAAAGCTGATTTATCAATATTCCATAAAATCGGAAACATTCCATTAGATGATGTACAAGGATTCAATCATATCTTAGAAAACACAGATGCTTATGAATATATAACTTCTATGGAAAAGGCGTATGATAACTTTGAAGCAGCGTTAGATCAAGAAGGGCAACGTGTAGAACGTTTCGGATTAGACGTGATGGTAGTAAAACGCATGTTAACAACTCATAACATTCATTCTTTGGCGTTGTTTTTAGGAAAAAACAAAAAGCAAAAAATGACAACTGTATTTATTGGGAAAGACAAAAAAGGAAATCTACTCATAAATAAAAGTACAGATGCTTCTACAGCAGGCAAAGCTTATGATTTTACGCACCCATGTCCTACAGAATGCGATCCGTGTAGAAAATGTGTGAAATATTGTGAAGGTTCTTGGTGGGAATGTTGTAAATACGAACCATGTGGTGGCGGACCAAGATAGTTAGTTCATCATAAGAATTAAAAAACCAAGCTTTACGGCTTGGTTTTTTTTGATATCTCATTAAATATTACTTCTTATAAATTCTTAAAAGGGTGTTTTTCCTTAATAACTTAATTTTTTACACTGAATTTAAAAGCGTGTTTTTCCTGTGTCAAATTAGCGAATTGACTCTACTAAATCGTCATTACTATACATAGATTTGTTTTCGTAATCAATAAGGGGAAAATGATTAATAAATTCGTAGATAAGCTAAACGCAGATGGGCTCGTAACCTATATTAATACTTTGGCAGGAATCACTGTCAAATTAGGAGCACAAAATGTGGGCGATATTCAATCGGACGAAAGTGATATAGAAGGAGATAATTTACTAATAACCATTGTGCGTATAGAAGAAGAAAGTACCTTAAAAAACTTTCCGAACAAACGATTGGTAGAAAATGGAGGAACTTTCAAACTCGACAAACGTTTTCCAAAAATTCATCTCAACTATTACTTACTATTCTCTTGCACATTACAATATGACAAAGCAGTAGCAGTCATATACAAAACAGTCAAATATTTTCAGCATTTAAAAAAGTTTGCTTTTACAGCAGATGAAGACGATATAGAACTCAATATGGAACTATGTTCGCCAAGTTTTGAACAACTCAATAATATTTGGGGAATGTTAGGAGGGAAACAAATACCTAGTATACTCTACAAAGCAAGAGTATCTGCGCTCGAAAGAGACATAGAAAAACTAGCATCAGTAATCACAACCATTGGAGGAGAAGAAAAACACTATGAGTAGATTCAGCTACATATACGTACCATTAACCACGGTGAGATTAAACCATGAAAACGAGTTGGAAGCACAAAACTATGTGAAAATCTACCCAAGTAAAACTTCTGAAGCACTCATCCAAAAATACAAACTTGTGGTGAAAAAGATTCCCGAAGGTTTTGTGCTTCTTTATAAAAAACAAGAAGAGTTTGTAGCGCAAACAGTCGATGAAGTTTTTATGATTGATGAAGATGAAGTTACTGATCAACGAATTGTCGGATATGTGTCAACAACTCCAAATCCTACGTATTCAAACTGGTTGCCAGATGTAGTTGATTTTGATTTGGAATTTTATGCTGTCGCCGATAAAGAATATAAAAATGATACCGATTGGAACAACTTAGCATTGCGCGACTTTGTAGTATACAGTGCCACCGATTTACAAGGAACCATAACAGAAGATACCACGGTAAACGAACGAATACAACCCGATGCAATTTTGCAACTCAACATAAAAGATACAAACATCACGACGCCAGTTTCATTGGCGTTTGAAGTCAATCTTAATCCATAGATACTCATAACAATAGCGTTAATGTCGAATTACATTTTAATTAAATACTAACAAAACTTTTAAATCATAAATATTATGCCTAGTACATTAAAAACACCAGGAGTTTACGTAGAGGAAATTGTAAAATTTCCACCTTCCGTAGCGCAAGTTGAAACGGCTATACCTGCATTTATTGGATATACTGAAAAAGCAACCAATAAGCTTCCAGGAGATCTAAACAACATTCCTACACGAATTACATCTTTACTAGAATACGAACGTTTCTTTGGTGGTGCCAAAGCTGAAACAACCATCAGTGTAACGGTAACAGAAGATTCAGATAACAACAAAACAATTGCGGTAACACAACCTTCAGCAAAGCAACCTTTTATAATGTACTATTCAATGCAATTATACTTTGCCAATGGCGGAGGACCATGTTACATTGTTTCTGTAGGACGTTATGGAAGTGAATTGGCAGATGCTGAAAGTGCAGTAGCAACTATTGCAGATACAGTAGCATTGAAAGCAGGATTGGATGAAGTAGCAAAAGTTGACGAACCAACATTACTTTTATTTCCTGATTTAACTAGAGCAGATGGCATTGATACAAATACATTTTACGGATTGTACAACGATGCATTAACACAATGCAACAAACTACAAGACAGATTTACCATCATCGATACATTAAGCTATGACGGTTCTACATCAACAGATCCAAATGTTGCAGCATTACGTAGTGGAATCAGCTTAGGAAAAGACTTCGTAAAATATGGAGCTGCTTACTATCCACACTTAGAAACCATTCTAAACTATGTAATTAGCGAAACAGGAATTTCAGTAGTACATACTGGAGGAAGTTCACCAGCGCCAATTGCACAAGCAAAAGCAAATGCTGCTAAAGATGTGTTAGAAGGATATACAACAGATGGAGTTTTAGCTGCTTTAGAAGCTACCATGGAAGCTGCCATTACAGCAGTAGCAGGAGCTTCAGATGATTCAGGAGCATTAGCATTAGTGCCAGATGTAATCAATGGAGTCGATGCTATTATTGCTCATTTAGAAAATGTAATTTCAGAAGCTGAAAAACTAGTAGATGCAGGTAGAGATGCTGCAGATGCTTCTTCGGTTCCAGCAGATACTGCAGCAGTAAATGCCGCTGTAAATGCTTTAGACACGGTAATTACATCGCATGTTCGTAGTGGAATTGTAAGCTTAGAAGGAAATAAAGATAGCTTAAGCGCAGCAGCAGATCAAACGGAGGCAGATGCAGCAGGAACAAGTGCAAATGCAAGCGTAGATACTCTTGATATTGCAACAGAAATAGATGCCAGAATCGCAGCAATCATCACAGCAATTGATACAATTGTAACTGCAGGAGGAAGCGCAGGAATCTTAAACGGAAAAACATTAGCAGAAGTAGAAACGCTTGACAATGCTACCTATAATAAAATAAAAACGGCTATCAATAACTTACCAATGGAATTGCCGCCAAGTTCAGCTGCTGCCGGAGTATACGCTAGAGTAGATAGTACTAGAGGTGTATGGAAAGCGCCAGCGAATGAAGGATTAAACTATGTAGTGAAACCAACAGTTCGCATTACAAACGATATTCAAGATGGTTTAAATGTCGATACAACTGCAGGAAAATCAATCAATGCAATTCGTTCGTTCACAGGAAAAGGAATCCTAATTTGGGGAGCAAGAACGTTGGCCGGAAATGACAACGAATGGAGATATATTTCAGTAAGACGCTTCTTCAACATGGTAGAAGAATCTGTGAAAAAAGCAAGTGATCAATTTGTATTTGAAGCAAATGACGCTAACACATGGGTTCGTATCCGATCAATGATTGAAAACTTCTTAACCAATCAATGGAAAGCTGGAGCATTAGCAGGAGCAACTACAGACGATGCATACTATGTAAAAGTTGGATTGAATCAAACCATGACGGCAGACGATATTTTAAACGGTATCATGAATGTAGAAATAGGAATGGCAGTAGTACGTCCAGCAGAATTCATCGTATTGAAGTTCTCTCACAAAATGCAAGAATCATAATTGATTATTACAACAAAACAAGAAGAAATAACTCATTAAAAACATAAAACTATGTCATATCCATTACCAAAGTTTCACTTCCAAGTAGAATGGGGAGGAACTAAAATCGGTTTTCAAGAAGTATCAGGACTCGATATGGAATTCGAAATGTTAGAATACCGAGAAGGATCAAGTCCAGAATATAGCAAACTCAACATGCCAGGAATGGTAAAATACACAGATATTGTACTCAAAAGAGGTGTGTTTAAAGGCGATAACGAATTTTACGAGTGGATGAAAACGAACAAGCTTAACAAAGCAGAGCGTCGCGATATCACCATCAGTTTACTAGATGAAGAACACGCACCAGTAGTTGTTTGGAAAGTATTGAACGCTTGGGCGAAAAAAATTCAATCTACCGACTTAAAAGGGGAATCAAACGAAGTCGCTATCGAAACATTGACCTTAGCACACGAGCGTATAGAAATTAGCAACGAAGGATAATCCAAACTATGGCACTTTTTGACAGTTTTAAATATCCAGTTTCTGGTTTTCACTTTGTAGTCTATTTCAATGGACTCTTACCAAATCCTGTTGACATGAGTTTTCAGTCAGTATCAGGTCTAAGTGTTACTGTAGAAACAGAAAGCTACGCAGAAGGTGGAGAAAACAGATATGTTCACGAAATACCAAAAGGATTAAAATTTAGCACGCTTACGCTCAAAAGAGGACTCAAAAGTGTACCATCGTCCATAGCAAAATGGTGTGAAGATGCGTATGAAAAATTCGAATTCAAACGCTTAAATCTAATCGTTGTATTGCTAAGCGAAAATCACATTCCTATCAAAACTTGGAATGTTGTTGGAGCCTATCCTATCAAATATGAATTGGGAGAATTTAACGCAGAAACGCAAAGCATACTTATAGAAACCTTAGAGTTGAAGTATGATTATTTTAAACTTTTATCAGTAGGAGATCTAATATAATGGGAATCGAAATAAAAAATTTGCGAATCAAAGTAAATGTCAACGCTCAAAAAGAGGAAGAAATGTCATTGGTCAAAGAAGAACGCTCCAATTGGACGTCTCATGAAATCATGACAACAGTTTCAAAAATGATCACTAACAAAAAAGAACGCTAACTATGTCTATACTTGGAGAATTAGAAAAAATGCTCATATACAAGCTTGATGACAAAAGCAACAGAGTTGGTGATCCCATTAAAGTAGCGATCAATCCTGAAGGATACAAGGAAACATTCTCTGTTGAGTATAATCAAGATCAAGAAGCAAACTCAAGTGGTAAAACACCAAAATTTGTCAAAGTAAAACCAGGCGATTTTACGTTCAAATTACTATTTGATGCTACCGGAATCTTTGAAATTGTAGACTTAAACCTAACAGATACGCTCAACAGTATTGCGGATGACATTGCAGGATTCAATCCATTTCAAGATGATGAAGCCAGTGAAAAGAATGTTGTAACCGAAATCGATAAAATAAAAGAACTAGTCACATACAAAGGCGAAATGCATAAACCGTATGAGCTAGAAGTTGCATGGGGATCATTAAATCTTAAATGCTTTCTCATAAAACTAGATATCGATTACAAACTATTCAACACCAAAGGATATCCAATTCGCGCAGTTGCCACACTTACGTGTAAAGATAGTACGGCAGATGTACTTCGTGAAGCAGCAGTAAACAAACAATCGCCCGATTTAACACACATACGACGTGTGCAAGAAGGTGATACGTTGCCACTAATGAGCTATCGAATCTACGGAGATCCAAAATACTATTTAGAAGTAGCGAGAGTAAACAACTTGCTCAATTTTAGAAATATAGAACCAGGAACTGAATTATTTTTTCCACCATTAAATAAAACGCAAAGCGCATGAGTTTAGTCGGCGACATATCGACAGATCAACAAAACTTAGTCACGTTTACGGTACTTATCGGAGATGCGGAAGAAGAAGTAAGTGCAACATATGGCGTAAAAACCATTACGGTAGAACGTACTTGCAATCGCATTCCAACAGCAACCTTAGTAATTGTAGATGGAGACAGCGTAACACAAGAATTTGAAGCAAGCAACGCTGCATCATTTGCGCCAGGAGAAAAAATTCATATAAAAGGAGGTTACGATTTTGATGATAAAACGCTTTTCAAAGGAATCATCACCAAACATTCAATCAAATCAAATAATACAACAAACTATCTGATTATTGAATGCAAAGATGAAGCCTTCAAAATGACGCAAGCACGTAAAAACAAAATCTTTTATGAAGCTACAGAAAGTGATGTTGTAAGTGATATTATTAGCGAAAATGGACTCAGTGGTTCCATGACTTCGACCTCACATACGCATCATGAAATTGTACAATACCAAGCTACGGATTGGGATTTTATTCAGTGCAGAGCGCAAGTCAATAACATGTTGTGTTTTGTGCAAGATGGAGAAATCACGATAGAAGCACCAACGCTAAGCGGAAGTGTATTTACAGCAACATTTGGAGACAATGTATTCTCTTTTGAAGCAGAAATTGATGCCCGAAATCAGTATGATGCATTTGAAGCATCTGCTTGGAACTATTCAAATCAAGAATTAGTGACCAAAACGGCAAGCAATAGCGGACTAAACACAGCAGGAAATCTTGACTCAGGAGCATTGGCAGAAGCCGCAGGAGCAAATACGGTTACACTCACACATACGGGAGACATTCCAGATGAAATATTGACATCGTGGGCAGAATCTAAAAGTATGTATCAACAGTTGGCTAAAATATGCGGAACTGTAAAAGTGCAAGGAACTGAATTAGTTCTGCCAGGTTCGGTAATCACACTTGCAGGAATGAGCGATCGCTTCAATGGAGATGTATTTGTATGTGGTGTACACAGCACAATTACGGATGGAAACTGGCTCACAACCATAGAATTTGGATTAAATCCAGAATGGTTTGCCGAAACCTACGAAGTAAGTCAACTACCAGCTTCAGGAATGTTACCAGCCATTGGCGGTTTACAAATAGGAGTAGTTTCAGCCTTAGAAGGCGATCCAAAAGAAGAACACAGAATACAAGTCAAATTACCAATCATAAGTCCTGATGAAGAAGGCGTTTGGGCACGTGTATTAACCATGCATGCAGGAGAAGAATATGGCGTACACTTTTTACCAGAAATAGGAAATGAAGTCTTGGTAGGTTTCTTAAACGACGATCCAAATCAAGCTGTTGTATTAGGTTCATTATTCAGTAATACCAATGTATCACCTGTAGAATATTCGGATGATAATTTTGAAAAAGTCATCAAGACGAAAAGTGAGATTAAAATCACGATGAACGATGAACTAAAAAGCATCAAACTGGAAACGCCTGCTGAAAAATTCATCAATATTGACGATGACGAAGGAGTAATCATGCTTCAAGATGAAAACGGTAATATAATTACGATGAATGCAGACGGAATTACGATTGAATCTGCAAAAGACATCATCATGTCAGCAGCGCAAGGAAACATCACCATGGAAGCTATTAATATAGAATTGGCCGCTTCCGCAGAATTTAAAGCAGAAGGAGCAACGGCTACTTTAGAAGGTTCAGCCAGCACAACCATAAAAGGCGGAATCGTACAAATAAATTAAAACAACAACACAATGCCACCAGCAGCTAGAATAACAGATATGCATGTATGTCCAATGGTCACAGGAGTTGTGCCACACGTAGGCGGACCTATTTTGCCACCAGGAGCACCAACAGTACTCATTGGAGGATTGCCAGCCGCAAAAGTAGGAGATATGTGTGTATGTACGGGTCCACCAGACACCATTGCTGCGGGTTCAGGAACAGTAATGATAGAAGGAATGCCAGCCGCAAGAATGGGCGATTCAACAGCGCACGGAGGAAGTATAATACTAGGAGAACCAACCGTAATAATAGGATAAAACTATGGATTCATCAATAGCAGCATACTTAGGAAAAGGATGGGATTTTCCGCCAAAGTTTCTAAAAAATCAAGGAGAAGTAAAAATCATCTCCGATATAGAAGACATTGAAAAAAGCTTACACACCATCATTACGACACGTCGTGGCGAACGTGTCATGCGTCCAAAATTTGGTTGCGATCTCACAGATCAAATATTTGAGAACCTAAGCGCGACGCAAATGACCATTATGAAGAATAGAATTGAAGAAGCCATCATACTGTATGAGCCAAGAGTTGAGGTCATAAAAATAGCATTAGACACACAAAATTTCTTAGAAGGAAAGTTTCTAATCAAAATAGAATATCTAATACGAGCAACAAACACGAGGAGAAACATTGTATTCCCTTACTATATAACTGAAGCAACAGACATATAATCATGAGCGATTGTACAGAAAATACACTAATAAAGTTACGCGAAGGCACTACGCAGCAAGAGCGTTACCTTTCTTTGCTCGATCCTGAGAATGTAAAACTCATGGGATTCGAAGTAAAAGATTGGATGAACTTTGCGGAAGAGTTTTCGAAGCACGTACAATTATTCGACCAAAAAAATTACAAAACTCCAAGCGGAACTTGGGAACCGTTTCACAATGCTTCTGAGGAAATTAAAGAAGTTATTGAAACCTATACAGAAGGAGACATTACGCCACAATTGGCATTATTTATAGCGTTCTTAAAACTATTAAACAAGAGCAAAGAACGATTCAATCAAATTACACAACGTCATCTTGATTTTTACTACAAAGAAGTATTACAACTCAAGAAAAACGACGAAAAAGCAGATCATGCATACATCATTTTTGAATTAGCTAAAAACGCAAACGAACAACATTTAGATAAAGAAACGCAGGTAGATGCTGGAAAAGATAGTAATGGAAATACGATTCATTACAAACTGGAAGACGAAATTGTAATCAACAAAGCTACCATTGCAAAGTTGCGCAATACCTATGCTTATCAAGACGAATCAAATTGGCATGCTTCTGACATTGCAGATTCTGCCGATGGAGAAGGAGGAGAAGCTGAAGATGGAGGAAAATCTTGGTTGCCTTTTGGTGATGATAAACGCAATTTGGCGAAAAAAGGATTCTCGCTCAGTGCACCATCATTACTACTATCAGAAGGTGTTAGAACCATTACAATCAACGCAGCATTTACGTCATTGCCAAGTGGAGAAGAATTACGCAACATCTTAAAAATAGAACATACAGGAGAAAAAGGTTGGGTAGCACTTCCGTTTACGGCCGTTACAAAAGCACAAACACTCACCAATGCTGTAGAAATTGTTATTGAACTGACTGAAGACGATGAAAAAATAACAAACTACGATGCAGAAATACACGAAGGTGCTTACAACACAGCACATCCAATTGTACGTGTGTTATTCTCGCAAGAAGATACTTCGGAAGATACCTACGATACCTACTTATTGCTAGCAAATGCCGTATTAAAGGAAATTACAATTACAACGACAGGATCTTATGCTGAAAACCTAACCATAAAAAACGATCTTGGAAAGGTAAAAACAGACAATCCATTTTATCCATTTGGAATTCAAGCAAAAAAACGTGCCAGTCTTAAAGTATCTTCTGATGAATGGATTGGAAAACGTATCAGTGATATCGAATTGACTTTAAGTTGGAAAGATCGTCCAGATAGTTTCCAAAAGCATTATCAACAATACATCAAAGAATATATTGAACTAAAACCAACAGAAACGTTCAAAGTTGTTTACGATGAAATCAAGGATGAAACAAGAACAGCTACAAAATTAGTAACAGGAATTGATGGAGAAAATCGTTTCAAAGTAGATGCAACTTATATTGGAAAAGTAAAAACACGCACAGAAAGTGTGGCAGATGCAGTAGCAAAAGAAGAAGCCGATGAAGCAGAAGCTGCACGCAGAAGAAAGTTAAAAGAAATAGCAGATCGCGAAAGAAGAAGCAGACGTAGTAGAGATCGAAGATGGTACGGAAGAAGAGATAAAAGATCAAAAAGACATACCGAAGAAGAATCGCGCGCAATGCGTCACACACATTCTGATGATAAAACGACGAGTGGTGGTACAGATGCAGCAGCAGCAACGACAGCTTCAGGCGGATTAGGACAACGTATGTTTAACGGATTTTCAAGTGTAACATTCAAGAATTTTTTACCGACAAACGCAACATACGTACCTAAAAAGACAGACGATCATTTTATAAAATTGTCTTTACAAAACAGTTTTTTACACGATGCGTTTCCAAAAATATATACCTATCATGCCTTAAACGAATTGGCATTACCAAATGCGGCGTATACACCATTTGCGGAAGATCTATCAGTAAAAATTACAACGGTAGAAAAAATTGGAGCGACTAAAAATGAAGTTCAATTATACCACGAATTGCCTTTCGGAATCAACAAAGTAAAACGTTCTAACCTATCACTAATGGCCTTGCCAGAAGATGGAGGACAATTATATATTGGAATAGACAAAGCTATACCAGATCAAAACATACAACTGTTATGTCAAATAGAAGAAGGTTCTGAAAATCCAGATGCGATTGAAACCTATAGCAAAGCAACCGTTATTTGGCAATACTTACACAACAATACATGGAATAACCTAAAGCCAGCATATTTACTCAAAGACCAAACGGACAATTTTTTAAAAGCTGGATTGGTAGCCTTTACAGTGCCAAAGCAATTTGGAGACAATACGCTCTTTGCAGAAGATTATTTATGGATTCGCGCTACGATTTCCAAACCTTATGATACGGTATCAAAATTTACAAACATTCATGCGCAAGCAGTAGAAGTTAAATTTGTAAATAAAGAAAATACCCTAGAACATTTGGAAAAAGGAATGCCAGCCGAAACCATTTCCAAACTAGAAGACCGTTTGGCAACTGTAAAAAAAGTAACGCAACCGTATGCTTCTTTTGATGGTTTTCCAAAAGAAAGTGACTTGGATTTTTATCGAAGAGTTAGCGAACGATTACGTCATAAAAACAGAGCCATTACACTTTGGGATTATGAACACCTCGTACTCCAAGAGTTTAATTATTTACACAAAATCAAATGTCTTAATCACAGTACAAGCACTAGCTTTAAAGCTCCAGGAGAAGTATTATTGGTTGCCATTCCAAACATCATCGATCAAAATGTATATGACATATACAAGCCGAAATTGAGCCAAACGAAACTCAATGCTATCGAAACCTACATTAACGAGCTAAACACTTTGCATGTAAAAGCAAAAGTAGTGTCGCCAGTATATGAACCCGTTAAAATTATGTTAGATGCACGATTCTATGAAGGATTAGACGCTAATTTCTATGCGAAAAAACTAAAAGAAGACCTAGCACAATACTTGTCACCTTGGGCATTTGACAAAAATCAACCGATCTCGTTCGGAAATGCACTATACGCAAGTGAAGTCATCTTTTACATTGAAAATTTAGACTATGTAGACTATATAAAAGATTTCAAAATGTTGCACGATGGAGACGAAAAAGATGAAATCATACCAACAGATCAAAAAAGTATATTAACCTCAGTAGTGCCAGAAACACACGCTGTTAACGCTATTACAACTGTAGAATGTTAAACGTAGACGAACATATCACCATACCGAGCAATGTAAGCTATCAAAACGACTTGGATTTTCAACATCTAAGAGATGCGGGACAGCAATACATTGAAAATCTCAGTCGAAAAATCTGGACAGATTACAACATCACAGATCCAGGAATTACGATCATGGAATTGTTATGCTATGCCATTACAGATTTAGGATTGCGCATGGATCAGCCAATTGAAAATTTGGTAGCATCCGAAGAAGATAACTTCGAAAAAATGCACGAGCAATTCAAATCGGCTAAAAACATTTTAACCTGCAGACCTGTAACAGCTTTAGATTACAGAAAATTATTCATCGATATCAAAGGTGTAAAAAACTGTTGGTTAGCAATTCACGCATTACCACTGCATGCAGAATGTAATGAAGAAAATCCGCGCATCAGTTTCGAACCATTTGTAGGTTCAGCATACACTACAGAAACCATCAATATCAAAGGATTATACACCATTTTAGTCGATTTTGATGATGATGAGGAATATATAGAAGAAGACATTATTGCTGCCATCTTTACAAAATATCATGAAAACAGAAACCTTTGTGAAGACTTAGTAGAGGTAAAAAAGATATCAAAACAATGCATTCGTGTATGTGCAGAAGTTCAATTGGAAAATGATGCAAATGAAGAAAAAGTACACGCTACCATTAATTGGGAAGTAGGGCAGTATCTATCACCAAGTGTAAAAGCAAACTCGCTGACAGAAATGTTAGATAGCGGGCTTTCGCCAGATGAAATATTTGAAGGTCCAATCTTAGAAAATGGTTTCTTAACGCCAGAAGCATTACAAAAGTCAGAGCTGCGAACGCAAGTACGCTTATCAGACATCATGAACATCATCATGAAAATTGAGGGCGTAAAACTAATAGAAGACATCAGTATTGACAATTGTCCGCCAAAAATAAACGGTGAAGATGGCGATTGCAATCAAAACATAACAGCAAAAAGTGATCCTTGGCTCATTTGTGTAGAACCAAATCACTTGCCAATACTTTGCGATCAAAGTACATTCAAATACAAAAAAGGCTTCTTGCCAGTTGGATTGAACCAAGAAATGGTTGCACAATTCACAGAAGAATTAGAAGCAGAAGAAAAAGCAAGTACAGAAAAATCATTTGACGATTTACCAATGCCATTAGGTGTGTACAGTCAAATCAAATACAATACGGTACAACATCATTTGCCAGAAAACTACGGAATTTCTAAATACGGATTGTCCAATACAGTGGCAGACGAACGCAAAGTACATGCAAAACAATTGCAAGGATATTTGCTCTTTTTTGATCAAATATTAAGTACATATTTCTCGCATTTAGAACATGTAAAAACACTTTTAGCAGCAGATGAAAACTTGCAACAAACGTATTTTTTCAAAGCGGTAGAAGGCATCAACGGAATAGAAACATTGCTTGACAACTATTCAAAGTATCAAAACAATGTAGAAAGTATCATTGACAAATTGGAAGATTTCAACGAGCGCAGAAATGAACTCTTAAATCACTTAATTGCGCGTTTTGCAGAAGTTTTTGAAGACTACACCAACACGATGCACAAACTCTTTGGGAAAGACAAAGACAGTGTGGAAGCAAACATCATCAGTACAAAAAACAGATTCATCAAAGAGTATGACAAAATCAGTTCGGAACGTGGATTGGCTTTCAATTACAGAGGTGCAGAACAATGGGATACAGAAAATGTATCAGGGTTTCAAAAACGAATTGCACTCTTATCTGGATTAGACGATTATTCTCGACGCGATTTATTCAATGATCATATCAGTATAGAAACATTGAAACGTGATACCGAAAAAGATGGCGTTCATTTCGAATACCGATGGTTAATTAAAAGTGATTCGAAAGTATTTCTATCATCGCAAAAAGACTTTGTATCAAAACAACAAGCAATCAACGAGTTGTTGGAAGTATTGAAATTGGCAACCAATCAAAACAATTACGTATTACGCCAAACGGAAACAAAATCGCAACGATACTATATCGCATTAGTGGATGAAGAAGGAGAAGTTGTTGGAAGACAGTACAATCACTACTATGCTACGCTAGAAACGGCTCAGGAAAGACTAGGAGAAACCATTGCATACATCAATAGTTTAGTATTTGATGAAGGGTTTTACTTAATAGAAAACATTTTAACCTTACCATATCACACCAAAAAAATAGACGATTTAAATGACTGCTTGCCTTTATGTTTAGATGGATGTAATACCTGTAAAAAAATAGATCCATTCTCGTATCAAGTAACCATTATATTTCCAGGTTATACGCCGCGATTCTCTAATATTGATTTCCGCATTTTCATGGAAGATTTAATTCGTAGAGAATTACCAGCACACATATTACCACGTATTTGTTGGGTAGGACACATTGACGGCGCATTGACACGTGTAGAAAAGATAGAAGTTATAACCAATCCAACTGATGGTATACCAAACATGGAAATTATTGCGGAACCCGTAGAAGTAGCATCCGAAATAGAAGCTGCAGAAGCATCCGTATTTGAAATAGCAGAAGAACTCACGGAGGCCGATTTATACCAAATTATTGACAATGATGAAGACTATGACATGAAGCACATTCAAAAAGCCTGGAAACAATTTTTAGAATCTAAAAAAGAAGCACCAGACTATATGGCATCGCACAAAACAACCAAAGCATTACTCTGCGCGATCAACCAAATGAACACTATTTACGCCACAGGAACACTACATGATTGTAATGACGATGACGGCGAAAATAAAAACAGAATCATACTTAACAGAAGCGCGTTAGGCTCACTGTAAGTAGTATAAATTATATACTAGGTATTAGGTATTGGCTGTAAGGTCTTAGGACTCACCAAAAAACCAAGACCCAAGATCCAAAACCAGTAAAAAATAAACAGAGATGAAAACAATAGAGAAAAGAGAACCGTATTTACACACCTTGAACACACGCGGCAATATCTATGAAGAATTTTTGCCAGATCAAGTTTTAACACATAAAAATCTAAATAAAGTTGTAAATTACTTCGAAGATCAAGATCGGTTAGGTCGTGTGTACTTAATTGGTGTTGGAGTTGGATGCGGATTAAACATTGTTTCATACTCAAATTCATACATAGAAATTGGTCAAGGTGTCGGTGTAACGACCGATGGCGACATTATAAAATCAGAAACACGTAGATTTCACTACTATTCGGTACTGACTGATAGAGCGTCTTACGAACTATTTGATGGACTACAGGTATATGAGATCTACGAACAAGAGGGAGCGGGACGCCCAAACGGCGAGCTTCCGCTCTCCTCTTTTACAAGTAATGAATCCGGTGCGCTCAAAGATTATATTTTAGTTGCATATGTAGAAGATTACACAGAAGATGAAGGTTTGTGTGGAGGTTCAGGTTGTGATGAAACAGGGAATAAAGTATACAGCAATCTAAAGTTTCTCTTAGTTCATAAAAGTAATAAAAGTGCGCTTGTTGCTGAGGATACCATATACAACAGTCACGATGTACTCTCGTACTATGACACACTTCCTGAATTGTGTATGCCACGTTTATTACTGACTAAAGACAATACAACTTCCGGAATCTCTATTCACGATCAGTTTACCACAAGCTTTTCACTAAAAACAGATTTATACAACGGAATTACTACGATTATTGATCGTTTCAGTCATCGTATCAACTTTGCAAAATTTGGAGTTACCATTCCACAAATCACAGCCTATTTTGATGATATTTTTGTAGTTCAGGATGAACCATACATTCAATACAAATACGATTTATTAAAAGACTTAATAGATACCTATCGTGAAATTAGAGACTTAATACTATTCACTCGTTTTGAATGTGTAGCCAACATAAATGCGTTTCCAAAACACTTACTCTTAGGAACACTAGAAGAAGCAACACGTTTACAAACACGCCACGAATTTTATCCTTCACCGACAGTTTCTGAAAATGATGAAAATTTAATGGCAATCAGAGCGTTGTGTATCAAATTTTTCAATCAATTAAAAGAATACAGAATACCAAACACAAGTTCGGCTGCCATCAAAATAACGCCATCAAAGAATTACGAATTCAAACTCAGTGAGCGTTCCATTCCGTACTATTACGAAACAAAAAATTCGCTGATTTCCAACTGGAATCCATTGGCGATTCAATTGCGAAAACTAAAAAAGCATTTAGGATATCATGTAGCAAACCTACAGAACATTCCATGTGTGCAAAAACCATTAGAATACAGTCATTTAGACAAAGATTTTTATCGAATTGAAGGACATATTGGAAAAGATTTCCGTTCTGCATTGCGTAAAATCAACAGTCTAAAAGCAAAATATAACTTAGCATTTGATGTAAAAACAGTTAGTATCGGATTTCCTGTAAACAAAGTTTCTTTGGAAGATGATACCTGCAATACAAAAGATTATTCCATCTTACTACAAACATGGGAACAAGAATTTTGCTGTGTAGCAGAAAGCGCGACGGAATTCTTTTCAAAATATCAATTTGACGATTTAGGAAACAACGATACTAGCACTTCCATCTACGCGCTTGCTACCCAAGATCAGCAGCAAGTATTACAATTACTAGGAAGAAGAAGCGCTACGGGAGAAACAACGAATCCAGAAAAAATAGAAGGAAGAACCATCAATACAAATGTAGATGCGTTAGAAGTAGACGCTGGACAACGAACGGAATCAGCTCGCTACAGTCAATCACTTCAATATGCCATTGATGAAGCATACTCGTATGTAGGAACGCAAAATGTGGCAGGATTATACCTAGCTACTGTAGCTTTAGGAATCATCGATCAAGCACAAGGAACGGTAGATAGAGGAAGCGATTATTTCTTCTACACGGAAGCGCCAATCAAAATCATTGCAGGATTAGCAGATATCAAGCGTAACTTCTTAAAATCATTGGATGAAGTGTATGTTACTGAAAAATGGACAGCACTCAACAATGCTATTGACGGACTATGCACGCATGTTGATCAAGTATTATTTGCCATATCAGAAGCTACAGACGACGCTACGTATGGAACAAAGACGCATGATAAAATGTATGAATTCTTTATCTATGAATTGTCTAAAATCTGTTGTCTAAAAGAAAAATTAGCGTGGCTAAAAGCGCAAATAGATGAAATAAGAGACAATCTATACAGAGAACTCATTTTATCAAGACTCATAGAAAAACATCCAGGAATTGAACACATGGCAGGTGTACCAAAAGGAGGAACATTCTTAATGGTATATCTTGGGGGAACAGAAGAATTACTAGAAGATGAAACCAGATTAAGTCAGTTTAATGGAATTGTACAATTTGACTTTGCATTACCATACATGTGCTGTTCAGACTGTCCGCCAGAAACCATTGTGTACAATGCGGAACCAGACATTACACTGACCATTTCAAAAACAAAATACTGTTTACCAACAGACGAAGGACAAGTAGACTTTATCATCGGTCCAGCGGATGGCATTATAACTTCTCCACAAGGAGATGCATTCATTGTGGCAACAGACTCAGGGTACGCTTTTGATCCTACAGCAGTGCCAGACGATTTATTAGGGCAACCGTTAACGTTCTTAGTAAATGGAACAACACCATTAGTACCATTAGAACTTTGTGTATTCAAATTGCCTACAGATATTACGCCAAGCGTAGAATTTTTATCGTGGGATGAAACAGGAATCAACTTAGATTTATTGCTAAGTCACGATTTAGACACACAAACCTATTATTCATACATTTGGAATCGTGCTGACGGATCAGAAATAGCAATTACAAAAGAGGTCATAGCAGCATTCTTTGCAAATCCGGGAGACACTTTCCAGGAAACGTTTACGGTAACAATCAGTATCACAGGAAATCCAGTGCCATGTACCGTAACAACTGATTTAGAATTAGATTTCTCAAGACCTGTAGGCAACAGTGTAACGGTACCGCCAATTATCTGTCACCGACTCATAGAAACAACGCCTGCGTGGACACAAATTATCATAACACCTTCTGATGCAACATTAACGTCTCCAGAAGATGCTTCGCCAAGCTTTATAGAACAAAACAATGATGGAAACTACTTCATTGATCCAGCAAAAGTACTAAATGAACTAGCAGGTAATCCAATTACATTTGCTATAAATGGAGAAATTGTAGATGGCGTATCAACACGTGTCGCTAAATTGCCAAGTACTATAAATACAGACATACCAACTTTTGATGTGATAGCATGGGATGAAACAGGTGTGAATATAAATATTAGAGCTGAACACACATTCCAATCAGAAAACTATATTCAATATCGTTGGATTGATTTAAACAATGATAACACAGAAATTGGAACTACAAGAAACCTCCCGAATTTTAGAATTGAAAACGGAGGAGAAGCCACAGTAACCGTAAATTACAGACTTGTGATGAGTGTTATTGGGTTGGAAGATTCTTGTACAGAAACGTTCAATATTAATTTTACGATTAACAGACCTAGTCTAGAAATACCACGAGGTATTTGTTTCGGACAATCGATAGAATTAGGTGTAAACGCAGGTGATGTAGTCACTACTTCATTAAGCAATAACGTAATAGAAAACAATGATGGGATCATTACTTTTGAATCAGGATTTGTATTAGACGCAGATATAGATCAAGAAATACAAATTTTTATAAACGGCTCGCCAGTAGGAATAACAAGAGTATACAAACTTCCAACAGATGGCAATATTGATAGAGGTTATCAATTGGATCGTTGGGATGGAGGTGATTTAATCATAGATCTTGGACATGATATACGAATACCAAATATCGCTAATCCTGAAAACTATTTAGAAGCAAAATGGTTTGATGAAAATGGAAACCCAATCGCAACCACTACAAATCATAGAATTCTTGCAGGTGGAAATGACGTAAACTTAACATATACAATAGTTATTTGTGTACAATCTAGCTTAATGGATGCAGATCCTTGTGAAACAATTCCAATTAATGTGACAATTAGTGAAGACGCACCAACACCAGATCTACCAACCGATTTAGGTTTACTAGATAGATATTGTTGGAAAGAAGGAGATCCTGCATTCAGCATTCCTATTGCTGTATCACCAACCGATTTTGTGATTACGTCACCACAAGTAGGAACTAGTATATTAAGACAAAATGCAGCTTCACATACATTCAGAGCTTCGGCAATTTCAAATACGCTCGCTGGAGAACTTATTGAATTTAGAATTGGAACAACGCCAATCGATTCAACAACAGTATACAAATTGCCAGCAGAAAATACGATTGCACATGATCGATCAAACTCACAATTTCAAAATGGAAGCTATGAATTTAGATTCAGTCATACTTTTGATGACAAAGACTATTTTGAATATGAAGTTATAGAAATACAAACAGGACAACAAATTGGTCAAGTAGCGCCAGGTGTCTTTAAAATATCTGCAGACAATTCTGTTAATGTAAGATGTAGTGTTAGAATATCTATTCCAAATTTATGTACAACAGAAGTTGTTACTGTAACGGTTTCTGATATAAGGCTCACCGAACCAACAGAACCAACAGAACCTACAAATCCAACAACAGGCTTTAGAACACTCAATTGTGGGACGCCTTATGTTGACAGGTTGAACGAATTAGGAGTAAATACGGGCATACAAGACTTAGAAAACAAATTCTTCTCTGAGCCATTTAGTAATGCTATTACGGGCAATGTCATAAACCCAATGAGAAATGTAGTCAAGCAAATACAAGAATCTACAGACGTAAACAATGATAGTATTGGAGCAATCAGTCAAATTAATGGATTGCGTCAAGAATTAAATAATAAATATTTGCGAAGTTCAGGATTCACGGGTGATAAAAAATCCATCTTAGAATTAGACGAACTCTTGGAAATCATGTCATTAGAATTACTGCGTTGTGTAGATGAAAATAATGCTGAATTAAGAACGATTTACAATGAAATGATTAACGTTTCCAATACTAGAGAAGCTGATTATGGAGACAATTCACGATCAAAAATCACACAAGAATATCTAGATAGTTTTGACACCAAAGATGATACATTTAAAACAACGATCAGCAATACATTTGTCAAAGGAGGAAGTGTAAGATAATATGCATACAATCCATAACATAGCGTTTGAAGTAGATGTCAACTACGACAATTCGTTGGTTTCTTGGGAACAATACTATGTCGATTTTTTTCAAGAACGATTATTGCCGCGGGTAGAACGTATGTGCGATGATTGGGATAAAAAACATCCAAATACGAGATGTATAATCGATGAAATTGATATTGATGTTGAGGTAAATGATTTAGATTTAGAAACCTTGCAAAAAGAAATCATTCAGCAAATAAGTCAACAATTAAACAGCATACAAGCGGATGGAAATAGTTCCGATGGAAACATAATAGCAACGATTACCAAAGAAGCTTCTCCGTTTGATGCTTTGATAAGTTATTTGCATGATGGAATCCTTCCGGGATACATTTCTGTAAAAGTTTTTAAAGAATGGTTGGGAACTATTATTGAGTTCACTTCCGTGGAAAAAAACAAATTAACGACACTATTTGCCAACAAAAAAGATGCTATAGAACGTATGTTGTCGCTATTGCGGAATGATTATGAGAAATTTTCAAAACTCATCGAAAGCAAGCAAGAAATCACGTCTCAATTTATAAAACTAGAAACCACATTCTTTCAACAATTCTTGAAGGTTATCTGCACGCAATTCAAACTGACTTACAAACCAGAAGAAGTTGAAATTTGGTTTAAAACTTTAGGATTTAGTAGTTCTTTGCCACAATTCTCAAAAACATTCATGCAGTTGCTTACGCCAAAAGCACAAGCGGAAAACAAACGTTTCAAACAAATTGATGAACTACAACTAACAGTATTGGTTTTACAAGCCATTACACAATATGAGCAAGGAGAAAGTATCACAATAAAGGCTTCAAAAATAGCAACAATTGTCAATGATGACAAAGGAAAAGCGGAAGCAGGCAATGTACCAACGATAACAACATCTACTAAAAACACGAGTTCCAAAGAAACAGCAAAAAACACGGAAAGTAAATCGCAAAATAGTGAGGATAAACATAAAATTCAAGAAAGCAACAACGCAGAAAAAGCAACAACAAAGGAGTTTCAAACAACGCAAAATCTAAACGACGAAGCAAAAGAACATCCAACAAAAACTACCAAAGAAACGGCTGAAACGACTGAAATAGGTAACGATCAGGCTAAGAAAGCGGCAGAGTCCAATCTCGCGAAAGCGCATTTACTACAACAAAAAGCAAAAGAGTTTTCAGAAACGACAGTAACTCGAAAATCAACGGCAAAAGATATGGCATTAACCACAGAAAAAGCAGGACTAATTTTGCTACATCCGTTCCTATTAAGGTTTTTTGAGGGTGTCGGATTGCTCTCAGAAGACAAGCAAATCACCGATATTGGCAAAGCATGTATGCTCTTACATTTCCTAGCAACCGAAACAGAAGAAGTGACAGATATTGAGTTGACACTCGAAAAAATACTTCTAGGAATTCCATTAGAAACCATCATAAACTATCAAACACCACTTACGGAAAAAGACAAAAATCTTTGTGAAGAACTGTTATTAGCAGTATTAGAACATTGGGTTGTACTCAAAAAAAGTACGATCAATACGTTGCGAGATATGTTTTTAAAGCGAGAAGGAAACCTCACTGTTTCAGAAAGCAATATAAAGCTCAAAATAGAAAGAGCAGCACAAGACATTTTACTAGAAAGAGTCCCGTGGAACATTAGTTTAATCCGCTTAAAATGGATGGAAAAAATGATGCATGTAGAATGGTAATATAACTACAAAATAACTATAAATAACAATGAATACAGCGCGCGTTCAAAAAAATACAACTGAAAAATCCAAAGGAAATTCCTCTGGATCAAGCTTGTTTATTGCGCCAACTCAATTAAAGAAAACGAACGAAAAATCTACTGAAAACGAAAGTCCAGACTTATTTATTGTTCCTTCACTTCAACAAGAAATGCAGGGAACACAAGAAACTTCTCAAATGTCTGAGATGGGAAGTACTTCTTTTATAAATAAAACTGCACAACCACAAACCACTGCTGTAGCGAATCCTACTGCGATAGAAGAACAAAAAGAAGAAAGTGTAGAAACGCAAACTCAAGAAAAAACGGAAGCTGTAGCTCCAAAAGCAGAAACAATCGCAGAAAAAACAGCAACTGCAGAAGTAAATGGAACTGCAAAAACACAGACGGAAGGCAAAGGAGAATCGAAAGCAGGACCGAATGGAAAAGGTACCAAAGGTAAAGGAAAAGGTGCAGCAGGAGGCGGAAAAGGATATTCCGTTCCAGGAGCAGCACAAGCAGGTATTCCAGAAATAGAAACCGTCAAAGAAGACGATGCGCCGCTAGCACTACCAACAGAAAATGGAAAAGTATATGCTGACGGATTGGTGAGTCAATCACCAACAAACTTCATGCGTGGCGTTAAAGAATCAAATACAACCTTATCGGAAGTTCGAAAAAATGAACAAACAACACTTACAGATTCACTTCCAGAAATAGAACAACCTACAGGAGTTCCAACGAAATCTGCCGCACTAAAAGAAAAAGCGAAAGCAGCTTCCGATCAAGTTGGAGCAGAAATACAAGGAGACAAGTCAATTCTGGGCGATTTAACACCGACAGGAAAAGCAGAAGGCGCTCAAATTCCTACCGAAAGTGTACAACCTGCAAGCTCTGTATTGGCCAAAATAAAAAGCTTCTTTAGTATTGGAAAAAGCGGAAGCGAAGAAGATCGCAAGTCGGAAATAAAAAGTAGTATCAATAAATTACCAACTTCAGAAAGTGTAAGTACCAATCCTGGAGAAAAGCCAACGGTTGATTTAACCGGACAGGCAGATCCAAACAAAAACAAAGATAATTTAGACGAATCTGCTGCAACAACCAATAAAGAACAAGAAAAAAATCTTGCGGAAAGTAAGCTCTACAAAGGAGAAGATGATATCTATCCAGAAATGGAATTGGAAATGTTATCGCCAACAGTCGAATTGACTGCACCGCCAGAAACGGCAGCACTTTCAGAAGAAATACCAAACGTATCTGCAGAAGTAAAAAGTAGTTTTGATACGCAAGCAAAATCATACATCGACCAAGAATTGGAACCTGATATGCAAAAGCAAAATGAGGAGTATGATAAAATGCAAGCAGATCAGGAAAAAGAACGCATACAATCTGAACAAGACATTGATGCAGAAACACAACGCGTAAAGCAAGAGCAAGAGACAGCGCAAAGTGATGCAAAATCGGATGTTGAAGCACAGCGTACGGAATGGCAGCAAGAAAATGAAAATGTCAAAAAAGAATACAGCGAAAAATCAGAAGCTGAAAAGAAAAAAGTAGATGGTGATATTGATACACAAGTAAAAGATGCAGATACCAAAATCACTACTGAATACGATAAAGCTAAAAAAGAAGCAGACAAAGAAGTAGCCAAAACAGACCAAGAAGCAGCAGCGAAAAAAGCACAAGCGAAAAAAGATTCTGAAAAGAAAAGTTGGTGGGACAGAGCTATTGATGCCGTAAGTAGCTTCTTTGACAAGCTAAAAGAAGGACTCAACAAGCTTTTTGATGGTTTACGAAAACTCGTCAAAGGACTAATTGAAGCTGCGAAAAAATTGGCCAACAAACTCATTGATCTTGCGCGAGATGCTATTGTGGGAATGATCAAAGCCTTTGGAGAAGCTTTAAAAGCTCTTGTAAACGTTGCTTTGGCAGCTTTCCCGAAACTTCGAGACAAATTTAATGCAGCTATTGATAGTGCCGTAAATGCCGCTGTAAAAGTGGTAAATACATTGGCAGAAGGACTCAAAAAAGCAGTAAGTGCTTTACTCGATGCACTCGGCGCCGTGCTCGACGCCATACTCGCAGCATATCAAGCTTTATACAATTTATTGTTGGATGCAATGAAGTTCTTAGTGTCTGGTTTAATTCAAATCATACGTTTCTTATGGAATTTACAAGTAGGAGCGTGGTATGCGCCAGGACAATTCTTTGGAGCATTGGCAGAAGTTGCTTTAGGAGGAAATCCTGCAGAACCATTAAAGAATTTTGAAGTTCCGCTCGGACAAGAAGAAGCTTGGGCAGCAGCTATGGGTAAAAATGCGGGAGAACAAACAGCAGATGCAGCAAGTGCTACACAACCAATTCCAGAAGCATTACAATCAGTATTGACAAAATCAGAACTAAGTAATGACGATGTTTCCATAGAGCCAAATCCAGCAGTAACCTTAGAACCTGAGTTGGTATCTAGCTTGCCACCATTACAAGAAGGCGTTCCGTTTGAGCTCGGAGGTGCAGGTCCAGATGCTGTAACCGCACAAGATTTCCAAGCGTCTGCAGCAGATGCAGCAGGATATGCATTACCGCCACAACAAGTAGAGCAAACGGCAGAACAAAGCGCAGGAACAGCAAGTCAGTCTGTAGACCAAGCCGCTGAAAAGCCGCCAAAACCAGATTGGATTAACATGACCGATCCAGCAAAACTAGATCATTACAACGCACAGATGTTGGTAGAATCGGAAGAAGTTGGAAACGCAGAACCACAACCAGGAAAAGCACCTTCTACACCAAATATGGACAATGATCCAGCAACATTAATTACAAAAACGGGACGTTTAGACATCGCAACACGTTTAGCGTTTATGGGACGTCAAATGATGACCGGACTGCAAGTATTTTGGAATAAAAACAAAGTATGGATTATTGCTGCCTTAGTAGCCGCATTAATTGCAGCAGGACTCATAGCGTTCTTTACAGGTGGTGCAGGATTAGTAGCCGCTGTAGACATAATTGTAAAAGCAATGGTGATTATTTTTGGAGCGTATGCAGTTTACCAAGCACTAGGACATATTTGGGATTATGTCAAAAAAGCCTGGGCAGGAGATGCTGTTGGAGCAGGTAAATCATTAGCGATGGCAATGGCTGTCATTGTGATGGAATTCTTATTAGATAAAATTCTACTAGGAATGGGGAAAGTCTTCAAGCGTGTCATGGCAGCAGCAAAAACAACTCGAATCGGTCAAAAAGTAATGAAAGGTGTCAACTTTGTTCGTAGCGGAGTTACCAAAACTGGAAACGTCATCAAAAAAGGAGTTGCCAGAATAAAAAATACACGCTTAGGAATACGAATCCAAGGTATGGTTGGAAAAGGAACTAAGAAATTAAGTAACTTACGTCAGAAAATATTAGAGAAGTTCAAATTCAAAAGAATTTGGTTTCAAAAAAGAGGAAAGTGGGTTGAACTTTGGGCTGAATTTAATCCTGATTTCATGCTCTCCAGAACTGATCCTGATACTGGGAAAAATGTAGAAGTACATGCAGATAATAGGTTTAAAGCGCAAGCAGATAAACCAGAATGGAGAAGAAATACTGATGGAACCTATGAAGTGAAAGTAGATGCAAATTCTCCTTGGGAAAGTGCTAAAAGAGTCGATGATCAAATAGATGTAAATGCTAAATTTAAAACAGATGCTCAAGGTAACATCATAGAAGATTCATTTGCTCGTAATAGACCACAAAACCCTAAAAACAAAGCAGAAGTTGATGCACTTCCAGAATTAGATAGAAAAATGCTAGATGCTGAAACAAGACGTACACAAATTGATACAGAAATAACAACAAGTAAAACACCAGAAGTAGAAGCAGCCTTAGCTAAAAAGAAAGCAAAACAAGATTTAACACCGCAAGAGCAAGCATTATTAGACGATCATTTTAAAGTAACTAATAAGAAAGTTAAGAATAGTGAACAAATTGGTGATATTGGAGCAGAAGATGCTATCAAAAAGAAACATGGAAATATAAATCATACAGATACCTTTGAAGGTCCAGGTGTATTTGACCAAGTTCATAAAACAGATACGGGTGACTTTATTTTAGTAGAAGCAAAAGGAGGAAGTTCTACCTTAGGTTCTGCTAAGCATGGTACACAACGTGTAGAACAAGGAACAAAAGAATATTTTGATTATGTTCTTGGAAGAATGCGAGGTTCTGGTGATGCTGCAAAAATGCGTATGGCAGATGATTTAGAGGCAGCGTATGATTTAGGAAATGTAAGATTTTATAAAGCACAAACACCAATTAACTCTGCAGGACAAGCACAAAGTACAGTACTTACTGAGTTTTTAATATAAAAGAACAAGATGGGTAATAAAATAGATTTTAAAAATTGGGATCAGGAAATCTTTGAATATAAGTTATCAAAAAACTTTACAGGTTTTAAAGAAAAATTTATTGGAGTTGTTCAAGGAAATGCAACTCGACTCCATAATTTATTTATCAGAAATAGGCTTTGGTTCACATTAAAATATATAGAAGATAAAACTTCAATAGAAGAACTGAAAAACTATTTCAGACATGCAATGCAAAGTATTTATGGGCATATTATTACTGAAGAACATATAGGTGAGTCACAAGAAATTTGGGTAGCAGATAAGAAAGTACAGCTTAAAAAAGAGCGAAGAGGTTCAGATACATCGATAGACACTCTTATCAATTTCTTTAATTTTGCATCTATCTGTCGTTGTGAAAAAGCAATAGAAGCTATCTTTAGACAAGATGGTACAGGTCCTTTTCTAGATAATCCAAATTCTGTAAAATCGTATTACTATGAATACTTTTTTTTAGAACGATCCTTGCATAAAATTGACGAATCAATCATAAAAAGAGAGTTAGATATTGGAAATAAAAAGGCTGAAAAATTTTATGAAGGAGAAGACGAATGGAAAGATTGGTATCAAGGAATTTATATTCCTTTGAGTGAGTTAAAATATGCCTTCTTTTTGGGAGATGAAACTTCGTTTAATGAAAAATTACAAATAGCATTAGACAAAGATCGCGCTTTTAGTGACGATTCAAAAGGAAGATGCTCAAATTCAGATTATTGGATTCCTTGGGATATTATTGCGCTAGCCTGCAGAGCCCATGACAAAGGATGGAAAATCACAGTAGAAGATAGCCGATTGCTTACATTTTTAATAGAAGGAAAATGTAATGTCTCGAATTTGGAACCTTAACAGTATAGGGAATAATACCCAAACATAGGTAAAAGTCGTACAAATCTATTTTTGTATATTTAAAAAAAACAAAAGTAAAGTCGTACTCGTATGGAAACCAATCTGTCTAATGAAGAAAAAACCAAAGAATCTATGATGGTCAAAATTGGCAACGGATTCTACAACTTCTTTACATCAATCAATAAATTTCGACGCTCTTCTTTTTTAAGTATCATCATACTTATTGTAATGTTTTTATTGATCAAAGGACTCGATCAGGCATATACGCTTTTGGTTGATATGATTGAAGACGATGCTTCTTGGTCTCTGATTTTATGCTATGTCATTATTTCTGTGTTTGCGTTGGTGATTTCGCATTATCCCATCTACATTTATTATGCAAAAGATATCAATGACAGTAAAGATGAAAACTATTGGTATGCGCATGTTTGGTTAAAATTTTACAAAATCTTTACGTTTAGTAAAAAGCCAACTCCTCAACATCAGATAGTGTCCGAATATGAAGATGATAAGAAGGAATATAAGCAAGATTATATGGCAAAATACTTCCGTTACAGTTTGGGATTGCTCATATTCTCTATATGGACGTATTATATTTACAAAACCTATGAGCCTAAATTATTCTACGCGTATGATACTTTAGATGGAATATGGTGGTGGAATTTAATTTTTTACGGTTTTCCTTTTTTAGCAATGTCGTACATGCTTACCCGAAAGCATAAAGTGGAAAAAGAAAATGCTTTATACAAAAAGGAACATGGAGAAAATTCCAAAGCCTATGAAAAGTTTTATACGTTTGGAGTCATATCATTTTACTCAATCACAGTAATTTCCATTATATTATTGCTCTTAATAGCGTTTTGGGCAAGTTTCAATACAACGTCTTATTTCTTATTACAATTTCTAACGCTTTCATTATCCTTAAACTATATTAGTTTCCGACTCTTTCGATCAAAACTAGATACCTACGCTTCCATACGATTGGTAAAATATATAGAAGTGAACTTCAATTATGTTGTCTTCTTCTTCATCATTGCACTATGTCTTCTAGGATTAATTATCTACAGTAATATTGCAGTAGCGTATGATTGGCACATGCCAAATGCAATGGTCATTTTGTTCAGTTACTTTTATATTATTTACTACGGATTGGCCTGTGTGTTAAAATATCTCTTTGTAGTACAAGCAATCAAAAGACAGAGCGAAGCGTATTCAAATGGAAATATTGATGAAGATGAATATTTAGCCTATTCAGGATTACAAGAAGGCGGAATTTCTAGACTCATTCAATTATCTGAGCAAGAAAAATTTGTAAAAAAAGGGCAAAAGAAAACCGTGTATTATTTAGCGGCGCTTATTCTTGTTGTTGGCATATCGATGTTTATAAAAGAAAGTCCAGTGCATGAATTAGATACCTGTGAATCGCGCGTTGATGCGGAGGTTTTACACATGAACGATTATATAAACACGCTTAAAACAAAACTACAAAAAGACAAACCGCTCATTTTTGTAGCATCACATGGAGGAGCTTTAAAAGCCAATATTTGGACTATGAAACTCTTAAATCATATTCAGAAGGTTACGGATGGTGAGTTTTTAAATCAAACGGCTTCCTTTTCAGGTGCTTCAGGAGGAATGATGGGACTTTCCATGTATGCAGTATTGGCAGGGAAATTTCCAAAAAATACGGAAGATTGTTATAAAAATATTGCTGACAGGATAGATGCTGTAGCTTTAAAAAATTATGCTTCTATGGATGTTTCCTATACTTTAGGTTGGGATTTTCTTCGTAAAGCAATCTTATTCAGATATTTTAGTCAGCATAAAGACAGATCTTATTATTCCATGGTTTCGTATCGTAATTTATTAGAAAACAGAAAAAATGATCGAAAATTAGACACGTTTTCATTTCAAAACTATTGGAAAGATAGTATCTATGATGAAAATAAATACTTTCCAGCAATCTTAGTCAACACGGCTAAAACCAATGGGCGAAGAGGTGTTTTTAGTTCTGTTCGTTACGATCAAAAGGAAACAGATTTGTTTTTGAATGCAGACAATTTAGCACAATTACAACCTATAGAAGCCGATGGAAAAAGACCTGTAATTTCGTTTTATCAGGCAGTTTCTTGTACCAATCGTTTTCCGGGATTAAGTCCCGCCGCAAAAATAACAGGTTACGGACATTATATTGACGCAGGCGCCATTGATAACAGCGGATTGCTCACGAGTTTAGATTGGTATGACCGACTTAAGAATATGAATGATTTTGTCATTAAACCAGAAACCAATGTCATATTTGTCGAAGTCATCAATGGGAAATCTAACTACATCAAATATTTAGTTGAAGAATTTAAAAAGAAAGCAGAGATAGATTTTATAGTATTTAATGAGAAAGAGCAAGGAAACCTCTCGGCAGTCATCAGTGCAGGCGCCAACTTAGATAAAAATCCTGACTATTTTAGTGATTTAATCAAGCGTCTTGAAAAACGTGGAAGAAAGCCTGTTGCACAAGTAAAAGATTCTTTAGATGCTGTGGCGAATTCTAAAAAGTATCGCGTGAAACACTTACCAATCTACTTGCCAAGAATCATCACGATAAAAGATGTAGAGAGTTTTATTGGTGGAGTTGTAGCAGATTCTATCAAAAATTCTGAAGGAAAAAAAATAGGAGTCAAAGCTAAATTAATTGATTATCTCTCTACAAAAAACAAAGAAATTTATGCAATGACAGAAGATACCTTGCATAAAACAGAATGGGAAACGTACGAGCCTACTTTGGCAAGACACTTAAGTCCAAGTACGCTTTTATATTATGATAAAATATTATCGGATTCTACTAGTCAAATACAAGAAAAAGTCAAATTTATAAAGAAAGCACTAAAATTGTAAGGAAAGAAAAGGGGAAAAACACCCTAAAAAAAAGTGTTTCAACGGTTTTATAAAACGAGAAGTATCCTTTTATTTATATGTTAGAAATCAGCACCTAAAAAGTGTGTTTTACCATATAAATTCATAGGATAACCATGACTACAGAACTCATAGACTACATTAAACAAGCTGTACGATTTCGATTGGCAGATATTTCAGGAAGTGACGAAACTGTTGAATTTCCTACCTTCGACTTTGCCAATGACGATTCGGAGTTTTCAAAATTCATAACAGAAAACAATTTCCAAATCTATGAAACGCTCATTCTGTTGCTCTCTATGTTGCCCTATATTGCACCTGGTTTCTTAACAAGTATTCTCTCAGAATATTTCCCGAACGGAAGTGACTTTCCAGAGTTTGGAGGCGTAAAAGGAACACAATACCGAGGAATTTTACCAACAGGGGAAACAGCTATCTTTATTGTGGTTGGAGACAATTACAGAGCGCGAAACTTTATCATTTCTATATTTAATGAAGAACATGCTTTTGCCAAAAAATCAATCTTACGATTAGGAAATGTGCCTATTGGCGAACCAAAAATAAGCGGAACGCTGTTGTTAGATTTTGAATATGTAGAACTGTTTGTATACGGTTCGGTTTCTAAACCAAAACTAAGTCAAGATTTCCCTGCCGAGTTGTTAGAAACACAAATGGAATGGGACGACTTGGTACTCAATGAAAATACGCTCGAAGAAGTCAACAATACCTTAGTTTGGATGGAACACAATGAAACCTTACTAAACGATTTCAACATGCGAGACAAAATAAAACCAGGCTATAAAGTCATGTTTTTTGGAGCGCCAGGAGTTGGAAAAACACTTACGGCAAGTTTGATGGGAAAACACACAGGAAAAGATGTCTACCGAATCGATTTATCACTTGTGATTTCCAAATACATTGGAGAAACGGAAAAAAATCTCTCCAATCTCTTCAACAAAGCCAAAAACAAAGACTGGATTCTATTTTTCGACGAAGCAGATGCTATCTTTGGAAAACGTACTGGCGTTCGCGATGCGCATGATAAATATGCCAACCAAGAAGTATCCTACTTACTGCAACGCATTGAATCACATTCAGGTTTGGTCATTCTCGCTTCTAATTATCGCAGTAATATTGACAAAGCTTTTACCCGAAGATTCCAATCCATCATCGATTTTGAAACACCAGGAGTTCCTGAACGTTTGCGACTCTGGCAAAAATACATTCCAGAAGCGTTTATGAATGATGAAATTGATCTCCAAGAAATCTCAGAAGAATACGAAGTAACAGGAGCCAATGTTGTGAATATAGTACAATACGCTTGTTTACAAGTGCTAGCAGCAGGAGGAACGCAATTAACCAACGAAATCCTAATCGATGCTATTCAAAGAGAATTCATCAAAGAAGGAAGAATGGTGTAGTGGTATGTTTTATATATAAAAACTAACAACTACGAAAATGTCAATAGCCAATATAAGACTGAGTTCTATTATGATAGCGATCCACTATAAACGCATTGCCTTCAGCATCAAAAGCTTTTGCAAAGCCTTCATTTTTAGAAAAATAGATAAAGTCGTCTATGTTGGTGTATAATAGAGGAATCATTTCTTTACCCGTAACAACGTCTATAAAGCCTTGCAAACCATTCAAAGAAACCTGTAAAAAACCATTATGAGATCGATTACTAATTCCATCATATTTTAAAGGAATTACGATACGATTCGTTTTGGTTACAATACCAACTTTTTTATGAAGACTTACAATATAGTGTTCATTTTTAGCCGGATAGTAATTTGATATATTCTCATATTGAATAGATATTAGAACAGTCCCTTTTTTATCAAACAATCCCCATTTATGATCTAAACGGACAGCGTAATTTTTGCCTAACTTTCTAATTTCTTGATACATAAAAGGAATCATTGTCTTTCCACGTTTATTGATAACGCCCCATTTTGAATCTTTTCGAAGTGGAGAACTCTTTGCAATTCTATAACTTACATTATCGTATATCATAGGAATTTTAAGTTTTCCTTTTCTATTGATATATCCGTGTTTTCCTGTTTCTTCATCTATAAGTGGCGCAAGTCCGCTTACAAAATTTCCAAGAAGCTTATACTGAGCTAATACTTCCTTACCAGATTTAGCGTCTACATATTTGTTTTCGGAATTAAATTTCCCGCCAAAAATGCCTTCTCCCAAGTAATATAAAGGCAAATCGTATTTTGTAGGAACGATAATTTTGCCCTTAGAATTCATAATTCCCCAACAATCACCATCGCGAATTGACAAAAACTCCTCTGTTAATTGTTCTACCCTTGTATACTGTGTTGAAGTTATTTTTTCTCCTTTTTGATTGAATACAAGAAAACCTTCCTCAGATCTTACAACCAATGTTTCTGCTTTAGCATTTGATTCATGCTTCGTAATATTATAATCTTGTAAGTTCGCTGTACGTGTTATAAATGGTGTCAATTGTTTTCCTGTTTCATGGTTTAGCAGAGCAAACTTTTCACCACTATATCCTAATAAATAGCCGTTGTAAATTTCGAATCGATCATATATAAAAGCAGAAGCTGGTTTTCCTTTTGAGTTTAAAAGACTCCATTTTTTGTCTTTAGATACCATCGTAAACGTTGTATATTGTTTGATGTCATCATATTCAAAAGGAAGGAGAACTTCACTTTTATAATTGGTTATTCCTGCTTTTTCATTTTTAAATGCAACGACAGTATCAAAATACAAAGATGCTATTCTGTCATACGTATCAATCGTATTTCCATGAATGTCTATAAGTTTATACTCATAACTAATTGTATAATCAGTAGTTCCACATCGATCAATAAACGCTGCATTTTTATATATAATAGACGAAACTACAGCGATTCCATCTTTAAAATAACTTGGAAAAGCATACGCAGGCTTAATGACTTCGTTTCCGTAGGAATCTATAAATCCCCAAAGATCGTTTCGCAAAACTGGAGCATAATAGATTTTTGATCGTTTTTTGACTTTTGAAAAATTTCCTATCAATTCATATCCTTTTTCTTTAATAAGTTCATGAAAACGAATATCTGAAATATATCCGTTTGCGTCAACTTCAAATGCTTTCTGGGCAAATGTTGTAGCAGTATAAAAAGTGATGAATACTAAAGCAATATAATATTTCGGAAACATGGTTGCATCTTTTTAATAAATCAAATATATGGCTTACCTAAAGTAAACGAAATGACAAAAGAGTAAACAAACCTTTTGAATGCGTAAAGTGTATCAATCTTCTTGTTTTGTAGTTTTGAAAACAGAAGGTCTAAAAGGTAAAAGGTTTGTTACATAAAAAAATGCGCCTCTGAAATTTTCAAGTTTCAGCAAAGTGCTAGATTTTAAGGTAATACAAATTGAATTAATATAGAAGAAAACTAGTTAGTTAGAAGCACAATTTTTACTTCATTTTATTCTAAGCGAATTCATTTGAGGTAGGAGTATTTTATGTAACGCTTGTTTACAAGTGCTAGCAGCTGGAGGAATGCAATTAACCAACGAAATCTTGATAGATGCAATCCAAAGAGAGTTTATCAAAGAAGGAAGAATGGTGTAATATTAGTGCATACTTGTTAAATTTATGATAATTTTCAGATAGTATACTGTAAGAATTTGTTTAGTTTAAAAAGTGTATATATTTTGCGGAAAACCGATAAACTATATACTTTATGAAAAAACGATTACTCTTACCACTTACTTTATTTTGTTGTGTCTTAGCTTTAGCACAAGTTCCTGCAAATGACAATATTGAAAATGCAACAGATATTACTTCAATACCTTATGTAGAGCTTTTTGCCAGAACTGGAGAAGCCACTGTAGCGACAAATGGTGACCTTACTGGCTGTACTATTGCCACTTTTGGATTTACAACCATACATTATCGATTTGCTCCTACAAATGATATTTCTTTAAAAATGGAGCTAAGTAATGGAAATATCAATTCCTTTATTATGGTGGCAAAATCCAATGTAGATGTCGCAACTTCCTACGATGATATTTTTTTAGAGGATGATAGTATTTGTGCTTTTAGAACTGAGTTTGAATACGACTTTATAGGAGGTGATGTTTACTACATCATTATCCATAATTCAGTAAATAGTAATATAACTTTTAGTGATGCTAATGTAGATTATGACATTACATTTCAAGATAGTTCATTGGAAAATGTACTTATCAATACTAGTTGTGTAGTTCAAGATATCGATGTAGATGAAGTTAACTTTTCATCGAGTGTAAGCAGTCCAGTTTATACTCCTTTTGATGCTGACTTAAATGATGATGGTAAAATACAAACATATGAAGCTGCTGTTATAAATGGATTAAGAATCTCATACGGATCAATTGGAAATCTTTCAGGTTTAGAGTTTTTTTCAAATCTATATTACTTAGATATTAGCAATAATAATATTTCAGATATTTCTATGTTGTCTAATTTTGAATTACAAGTTTTGGATTGTGAAGTAAATCCGTTACCAGCATCTTTAAATTTTTCTCAAAATGAAGAACTAGTTGTTTTACACTGTGGACATGAAAACTTGACTAGTTTAGATATTTCTCAAAATACGATCTTAAAAAAACTAAGCTCTTCAGTAGAAGAAAATAGTCAGTTAAATACTTTAGATATTTCAAATAATCTACAGCTTGAAGCTCTTAGGCATGAAAATTCGCAAATGAGCGCAATAGATTTTAGCCTTAATTTAAATTTAAAAGAGATTAGATTGTGGAGAAATAACCTTTCATCTGTAGACGTATCTCAATTATCTATGTTAGAATATTTGGATATATCTAGGAATAATTTTACAAATATCGATGTTACTCAAAATCCACAGCTTACATATTTAGGTTGCATTGAGAGTCAATTGACTACTATTGATGTATCTCAAAATCCATTACTTGAGAATCTGAGTGTAAGTTTAAATCAACTCATAACTATTGACATCTCTCAAAACCCGTTGCTAGAATCTTTATTTTTTCAAGGTAATCAATTAACAACAATTGATATTAGTCAAAATCCTAGTTTAAAATTTTTAAATGCAATTGACAATGAAATCAGTGTATTTGACTTTTCACAAAATCCTATTTTACAGATTGTTGGAGTGTCAATGAATCCTATCACAACCTTGGATGTTACCAACCTGTCAAATCTAACATACATAGAAAGTAATAATACATTATTAACAACTTTAGATCTTAGTCAAAATACAGCATTAAATGCTTTTGAAATTGAAGACAATTACTTTTTAGAAAGTCTAAACATTAGAAACGGAAATAACTCAGCAGTTACGAATGTTAACTTTCGCCTAACCAATACACCAAGTTTGCAAGCTATTTGTGTAGATGATATTGCCTATGCAACGGCTAACTTTCTTGATAAAGGACCCAATGCGTACTTTACTGATGACTGTAGTGCAGTTACAACACCGCAAAACCTTATTATTGGTAATGTAAATTACGATTTAGCAAACAATGGATGTGGTTCAGGAAACATTTCAATGGAAAATGTAATGGTTACAGCATTGACAAGTAATAATTCTTTATCTACGTTTACCAATTCAAATGGTGAATATGCACTTGCAGTACCTGAAGGAAATTATTTTGTAATACTCAGTGGAGGATCTTCTGGCTATATGGTAAATCCAAATAATATTTCTCAAAACTTTACAGGATTAGGAGCAAACAGTACAGGAAATGATTTCTGTGTAAGTTCTAATGAAAATACAAGTGATGTAAACATTGTAGTTTTACCAATATCTGAAACAAGACCTGGATTTGATGCTGAATATCAAATTGTATATCAAAATGCAGGGAGCATTTCTACAAATGGATCTATAACATTTGAATTTAGTGATGCAAGTCAAAATTTTATCAGTGCGTCTCCAGCAGAAAGTTCTGTTTCTGGAAACATAATAACATTCAATTTTACAGATTTACTTCCTTTTGAAACACGTACTATTGATTTGGTTATGAATACCAATCCGCCACCAACAGTAAATGGAGATGATATACTAAGTTTGACTGCTACAATTACACCAACTGCTACAGATGCTAATCTGGAAGATAATCAATATGTATTGACTGAAGTAGTAGTAAACTCATTTGATCCGAATGATAAACAGGTCTTAGAAGGATCACAAATTTTATTGGAGCAAGCAGACGAGTATTTGCATTATTTAGTACGGTTTCAAAACACGGGAACAGCAAGTGCCATAAACGTTGTTGTTACTGATGAATTAGATGATAAGTTAGATTGGGTAACATTACAACCAATTTCAGCAAGTCATGCATACAACACTCGAATTATTAATGGTAACTTTTTAGAATTTAGTTTTCCAAATATTAATTTACCAGACAGTACTACTGATGAACCAAATTCGCATGGATATATTGCATTCAAAGTAAAACCAAAATCAGATGTTGTAATTGGTGATATAATTAATGGAGAAGCTAAAATTTATTTTGATTATAATGCGCCAATAATCACAAACATGGTATCAACAGAAATTGCAAATGTCCTCTCTGTTACAGAAAATACAAATTATAATGAATTCGAGGTATATCCAAATCCAGTTTCAGATAATTTGACTGTAAATGGAACGACTCCTATCCAAACGATTTCTATATATGATATTCAAGGTAAATTATTAAAAGAGTTAGATTTTAATAAAATATCACCTCAAAAAACAGTCGAAATGAACAGTCTTACTGCAGGAATTTATTTCGTGAAGATAAAAACAGCTTTTGGAATACAAACTGTAAAAATCATTAAAAAATAGATGGGTTTCTTTTAAAACATTTATCTGTAAAAGAACTTCTATCGACATAAGAGAATTTTTTTTCTTGTGAACGCGTACAAAGACGCAATACCAATAAAATAAGGTATTGCGTCTTTTTTTATATCCAAAAACCAATCCTCTCAATCCAAAATATCACATAAATAGGTGAGACTAAAATCACATATCTGTGTGTTTCGCTGCCTATGTCTCAACACTACTTTTGGAGGGTACAATTAAATGATCATTTAAGTGAAGGAGGCATCTGAAAATCCTAAACAGAGTAAGAATCAAATTATAAAATTAAAGTGTTATGTCATTTCATACTACAATAATAAAAGCTGAAAATGGTGCTGTCTACGAAGGATATAATGTCCGTTATGTGGAAAAAAGCACACCAGAAAAATACAAGTTTCAACCAAGTGTCAGATTTACCGCAGATGGAAGCGGAACGGTAGTTTTAGAAGTAATTGCCAAAACTGCCAAAGAGAATTATGCCAAAGTTTTTACAACCAATGCAGCAACAAGTTTTGTATATGCGCCTATCAAAAATATTACGATCGAAATAAAAATCACAGATTTCAAAAAGAACGATAAGCATATAGAATTTAAATTTTTCATAAAAGGTTGTGGGGAAGTTCCACTCTTAGGAAAACAATGTGTTGAACGAACATTTCCTGTAAAATTACCCATGCCACTTGCATTAGCTGAAGAAGAACAAGACTACAATATCAGTTCGGGCGATTTGGCGCTACTTCTTATTGCTGAACAATACGAAAAATGCAATTGCAAATAATCATCAACCTTAAAAATTAATATCATGGAAAATGTGTTTGAAACTGCTGTAAAATTTATAGAGCAGAACAAAAAAGATGACCCGAGAGTATGGAATCATCTAAAAATCGCAGGATCATCTAATGAAATACAAAATGTATTCTGGTGGAATCATACGATTCGATTATATGATATTCCGCTTGAAAACAAGGAAACAATGGAACGAGCAGGTTATTTATTAGTCTCTGAATCTAAAGAATTGCCGCCAGTTGTTGAATATGCCACAGAAGGACTATCACTCAAAGAACAAATTGATCAAATGTTACAACCAACTTTGGCAATTTCGCAAATGAACGTGATGCCCAAAAAGTACTATTTCGCTTCTTCTACAGAGTTGTATGTATCGTTAGAAGATGTAAGTAGCAAAGAAGAAGTCCTGCTAAATCTTCCAAACTTTTTCATACTAACTAGCGATGTTAGAAGAGATTTGGATAGAAAACCTTCAGATGAATTCACCTCTGAAAACGTTGCAAAATACTGGAAAGAACTAGATGAAGTACGCACCGAAAGTTTGCCAAGTAAAACCTTAAGTTCAAAACCTACAAAATACCAACAAAACTGCAGTTCGTATACGTTTGGTGAAGTCTGTACGGTAGATAGAAGTTCTGGTAATACACCATGTCATCCAAGAAAAATTTCAGGCTGTGTTCCTGTGGCGTGGGTCATGTTATTATCTGCCTTAAAACGTGCACGAATTTCAGGCTATGATAAAATTTGGAAAGGAAACACTTGTTGGACCATCGATTGGCCAAGTCACTTCAGTACAAGCAATCCAAGTCAATGTGCCAAAGTAGAAGAAACCATATGGAAGTTGCATACGCTTATGGAAACATCTGATAGTGGCAGTACAAAAGATAGCAATACCATCAAAGGAAAAGAAATCTTAAAAGACTTCGGACTTACCTGGGAAATGCTTCATAAAGATGGTGAGAACTTCGCTTTTCTTCAAAAAATCATTGATGGCAACGAACCTTTTCTCTTTGACGGTCATGGAAAATGGAGTGACGATAAAGCAGGACATGGAGTCGTGGTGTATGGTTACAAGCAAGAAGGACACATGATGAAAGTGTCTTTAGGATGGGGAAAAGCATTCCCAGACAAATGGATAAATTTTGATCAATTCTCAAGCAAAGGTTTTACATATAGAGAAAATTCAAAAACTCAAGAATAAAATTGATATACAATGGCGGTATCCGAAAAGCCATAAAAGAGTAGGAACAAAAATCAAAACTATATATTATGTCTACATTTCAATTAGAAATCGCCTTTTCAGACGATGAATTAAGAGCTATTTACGATTCAGGAACGAGTGTTATTATTGCCAAACCTTCTATTGGCGGTGACGATCCAAACGTTGCTTGGCAAGTGTTCAAGCCATTTCAAGCCAATACACTCTCGTGGAAAGAAGAATACGGGATTTATGCTTCTACGAGCGAAGTGAAAAATGGTGCGCAATTAAGTCAATTATCAAGTGTTCCTGTGGGAGCTTCAATGAACAAATTGTATGTCTTAGAAGACAATGCTACCGTTTCAGGACCTTTAAGTGGAGGAGAAGCAAATTCGTATGCATTAACTAATAGCTATTCTGGAGGAATCATTCCAGGAACCGACAATCCAAACAAACGAATTATGACTGTCGGATTGTTTCAAGATGCTAATGTAAATGGAACCGATATCAAAGGAAACGCCGTATCTGCTGCACCTGTATTATTAGCAAGTACCGCAATGATGACGCCGTACACAACGGTTTACATTTGGTTGCAATCACAAGTAAAAAGTAATTCTGTAGTAACTACGGTGACATCTAAGAAAACTGCTTTAAAATTTGGTGGTGGTATCAATGAACTTTCTGTAACCTACGATGCGCCTACAGGAAAATTTCTTCCAGCCTAAATACTGAAGAATAACAAACAGAGTGATAAAACACATATTGCTCTGTTTTTTTCTTTTCAAAAAAAGTAGTTTGTTTTCATCTTTTCATGAAAGAATTTTTAACTAAATTGATGGTATATTAATCACGAACTATATATACCATGAAAACTGATGACAATCCGGTAAAATCATTAAAATTAGTAAAAGTAGCAAAAGAAAAAGATAAAAAATCTACCAATAAAATTCATGTGGAAGTAGCGATAGAAACCATATTTGAAAACCTTAAAATAGCAGAATTTTCTGCGGAAGACATAGAGAATCTTAAAACTGATGGAAAAGAACCGCTAAATATTGTCCGACTATTTGTGAACTTAATTCCTAAAGGAGAACTTGTAATAGCAGAAAAACCAGGAGATCCACTTAAAGACAAGTTAAAAATAGACAAGGCAGAAGGAGCTAAGTTTGAATTTAACGATGATGATAACTCTATATTAGTGGTAGAAACCCGAATTCTTGGAATTAGACCAGAAGGAACAAAACGTAAGGTAATAACTTATGAAGATTCTGATGTTATCGATCAAACAGAAGACTAAAAATTACGATTCAAATTCTAACAATCTATTATACATGCGAGAAAAAAAAATCCTTTCAATTTGTACGATTCTTTTTTTTGCGCTCATCTGTGTACAATGTGAAAAGAAAAAATCAGCAACACAAAATACGTTTCAAGTTGCAGTTGATAGTTTAAATGCTGAGGCTTTTAAATTTATGATACAGAAAGAATGGGAACTATCTTTTAAAACAACTAAAAGGGCAGATTCATTGGCTACGCATATCAATTACGCTAAAGGAAGAGGCAAAAGCTTTCGAATACAATCCTATTATTGGAATCAAAAAGGAAGGTTAGATAGTGCTTTTTCCATATTACAACATGCAGAAGATATTGAAAAGAAAGCAATGCATTATAAAGGCTTGTTGGCTGTGTACAATACCAAAGCGCTGCTGTACAAACGAAATGAATTGTATGAAGATGCTTTGGAAGTCTATAAAAAAGCATTAACGATTCAAGATAGTAGCATTACTAATGCACAACGCAGTAATACGCATGTAAATTTGGGTAATGTTTATGTGAAGAAAAGTGTCTATGATTCAGCAGTATATCATTTACAACGCTCTTTATTGATCAACAAAAAGGATTCTTTGAGCAGACAAACCATTCAAACATATACTAATTTAGGAAATGTGTATAGTCTTTCATACGATTATAAGCTGGCAGAATCGTATTATCAAAAAGCACTACAACATTATCAGACCACTAAAAATCAAGAAGGAATAGCCAAATTGTATAACAACTTAGGCGCTTTATTCTATGAAAAAGGAGAAGATTCTATTTCATTACATTATTTTACAAAAAGCATTCATCTCAAAGAAAAATTACAAGACTCTTCCGCGTTAGTAGATAGCTATTTAAATATTGCCGAATTATATTCAGAACGCAATACAAAACTAGCTTTTGAATATTTGAATAAAGCTACAGGATATATGACTGAAGAAAAATTGGCAACCAATTTGGCTAAAGTTCACCTTTCGAAAGCCTCCATGTATTTAGAAAAAGATCAATTGATAAAAGCTAAAAACGAATTGAATCAAGCTATGCAACTTTCTGAAGATATCAATAAGCATACAGTCAATAGATATTTTGCGAAAATGCAAGCAGAAATAGCTTTTAAAGAAGGAAACTTTCAAGAAGCATACAAACATCGAATTGCTTACGAAAAATTAAATGATGCAGTTTTTAATGAAGAAAAACTCTGGGAAATAGCGGCTATACAAAGGTCTTCACAAGCAAAAGCAAAAAAAGCAGAAGTATCTTTATTAGAAAAAGACAATGCGTTGGCAGAAGAAAAAGCGTTGCGAAAGCAGGAAGAGAATGAAAAATTGTATGCCTTTTTAATAGCTTTTGGTGTGATTGTGATTTTAGTATCGATCATTGCTTTCTATTTCTATAAATTGAAAAAAACCACGAGTCAACTCGCAAAACAACAAGAATTATTACTGCAAGAACGCATTCAGAATTTAGTAAACGATCAAGAAATTGAAATCATCAATGCAACATTAACAGCACGTACCAAAGAGAAGGAGGAAATTTCGAAAGAATTGCATAACAATATTGGTAGTTTGTTGACATCTATGAATTTTCACTTCCAAGCTTTTGATCAAAAACTGCTTTCTGCACATAAAAACACTAAAAAACTGTATGACAAAACTTTGCAAATCATTCAGGCTATTACGTATGAAATCAGGAATATTTCGCATCGTTTTGATCAAGATCCGATTCCAGAATTTGACCTAAAAACCGCAATTACTAATTTCTCTGAAAAAGTAGGGAATGAGCAACTCAAAGTACATACAACAATTCATGGTTTGGAGCATTTTCAAAACTCGCAAATCAGTATTTTTATCTTTCGAATCTTGCAAGAATTGGTCAACAACACCATCAAACATGCAGAAGCAACGACATTGACTATTTACATTACAAAAAATAGAGATGCTATCAATATCATGGTAGAAGATGATGGAAAAGGTTTTCATGAAGATCAATTAGCCAACGGAATTGGATTGAAAAATCTCCGAAAAGACATTCACATCATGGAAGGAAGCTGCGATATCGATTCAAACCCAAATCGTGGAACGACTATAAACATTGATATTCCAATAAGAAATTAATAAAACATTAAAAATGAAAAAGTTACAATTACTTATATGTGATGATCACAATTTGGTTTCAGAAGGCATTGCCATCATGTTGCAGAGCGAGAATCGTTATGAAATACAAATTGTCACTTCCGGAAAACAAGCATTGCAATACATTCACACACAGGTTGTCGACGTTTTGATTTTAGATATTTCAATGCCAGAAATGAGCGGTTTGGATGTTTTAGATGCATTAACAGCAGCAGAAACAACACAAAATGTATTGATGCTTACCATGCATGATCAAGTCAAATTTATCAAAGATGCCATTTCCAAAGGCGCCAAAGGATATGTTTTAAAAAGTACCAGCAAAGCAATGCTGATAGATGCTATTGAAAAAGTTGCCAAAGGAGAGAATTTCTATGATCCACGATTGACAACCATCTTACTCAATGATCCGCAAGAAGCTTCTCAAAAGAAGCAAACAGAACTTGTAAAACTCACACCAAGAGAAATAGATATTTTAAAACTCATTGCACAGAATAAAAAGACAAAAGAAATCGCGGATATGCTGTTCATCTCTGTAAACACGGTACAATCGCACAAAAAGAATTTATATAGCAAACTCAATATTCATTCCGTTTCAGAATTAGTAACCTATGCGTTTCAACATGGTTTTGTGGAAATTTAGAGGAGAATATTATTTATTTGAAATATAACTAACAAAGGTTTTATATTTAGTTTATGAGACTTTTCTTTTAGTAATTGTCTTCAATATTTGACCTCTATTTTTCATGGCATAACCAAAAACTAAGGTTGTAAAAAAGGAAAAAATAGCAAAAACCAATGCAGGTTGCGCCATAATTTCGTTTTGAACAATGGTGGTACTTACAAGCAATGCCAATCCAGTATTTTGCAAACCTACTTCGATTCCAATGGTAGTTGATTGTAGATTATTCAATTTTAACTTTAAAGATAAAAAATAACTGCCCAGCATTGAAATCAAATGTAGTAATAGGCAAGAAGGAAGTAAAATGTAAATTATTTCTGTGTTTATACCGCTTCCTCCATTCGTTTCAGATGCAAAAAACTTTACACCAAAAACAAACGCCAACAAAATAATGTTGAAATACTTTAGATAGCTTTGTATTTTTTGAATGATTTTAGAATACATTTCATTCAAAAAGAGTCCGATTAAAACTGGAAAAATTAAAGTCAAAAAAACTTGTGTAATCGTATTTACAAGACTGAAATTATCATTACTATTTTCCAATTCAAAATAGTCCAATCCCAAAAAAACTAACGTTGGAATGGTAAATAAGATAATAAAAGAATTGACCACTGTTAGTGAAATTGATAAAGCCACATCTGTTTTCAATAAATAACTTATGAAGTTTGATGTGGTACCACCAGGACAGATAGATACTATAAAGACTCCCATTTTCCATTCAGGACTCAAATTTGTAAAAGAAACAATGACCAAAGCCAATATTGGTAAAGCTATAATTTGTAATAATAAGCCAATTGTTAGGCTTTTTGGGGTTTTAAATACATTTTTGAAATCTTCTATTTTTAAAGAAGAACCTATGCCAAACATTATGAGTCCTAAAGCAAGGGAAATTAGAAAGTCGATATCCATATTTAATCTCTATACCGCCAAGATATGCAATTATATTTTTTATAGAAATATAATGCTCTTATTTGTACCATTAAACACAATTTTGTGGAGTTTCGAGTAATATAATTGATTGATAAAAAGTTGATTATGTGAAAATAATTTCTTCTCATTACGGGAATCCTCATGATTTTAATGTTGACATATTTTATATTTAACTAAAGTAAATATATAGTATGTCAAATTCTAGTCTATCCAAGTATTCCGCAAAAATTAAAGATGTATACATTGAACTAAAAGGGTATGAGTTTTTTCATAGTCCTTTTTATAAAGATAAAGAAAGTAAAGATTCTGCGAACTGTAATAATCGCTTTATTGGTAGGGAGAAAATTATAGAACGAATCATATCTATACTAGCGAATACTAAAATTAAGTCAGGAGCTTACTTGATTACAGGTTTTCGTGGTATGGGAAAAACAAGTGTAATTAGAGAAGCTATTTTTAATTTTAATGAAAAGGAAGTCATAAAGGAAAATAAATGGCATTTATACATATCCATATTTCTTAAAGTCATTTTTTTTACATTAACAATTATATTTTTTATATGCTCAGTATTTAAGTTTGAAACTCAAGCAGTGTTTTATGCTATTATAATTTCATCAATAGTACTTATAATAGCATTAACCTTTTTGTCGCAAAAATCAGAGAATTATAAATTACAGAGAATTTTATCTCTATTGAAACGAATATATTTTATTTTCTTTATTTGTTTCGTGTTTTTAGTCAACCTGATTAAATTTTATATTTCCGAATTAGACATTTTTCATTTTCCCATTTTAGAAGCATACTGTAGAACCTTATTCAATGGAGATATTCAAGCATTATATAGTCTAGGCGAAAAATTTGTAGATATTTATGAGCCAGTAACATCATATAGTAGTATAGAATGGCTTAAACTTACTCTTAGTATTATCGTTTCCTATTTGATATTGATTTCTATTTTTGGACTTTTTGATCTATTAAAATATTTACTTAGAAGAAGGAAGCAACAAAAAAAACAATTAGTTAAATACGAAAAATTTGAAATTAACTTATCGCAAGAAGGTCTCAATGAAATTGATGTATTGCGCCGAATAGCAATTAACGTAAGAGAATATTGGAAAAATAATGAACAATTTTTAAGAACTGAAATTTTTCGCAGAAAAATATACCAACCTATAAAGTTTTTGATGTTTTTGGTCAATGATAGGGTTTTAAACAGATCTCAAGTTAATTATAATAATGTTCTAAAAAAGTTAGATAACCTGATTAATCGTATGAGTGGTCAAGTAAGTTCTCATAAAGAACTTAAGTTAAGTACAGAATCAACATCAAACTCATCTTGGTTAACAAATTTTTCTATGCCTATAGGCTCATATTCGGATAGAAATGCCATTACCTACCCGGTTGCTAATTCTAAAGAAATAGAAGACTACTTAATAGAGATATTCAAAGACATTGATGTCTTAAGAGAAAGAACCCACAAAACAATTAGTCAATTTGCTTTTATTATAGATGAGTTAGATAAAGTAGAACCACAAAGTACTATAGTACTTCAAGAGAAAGAATTTGCTAACCCTACATTAGATTTTAATTCATTAGAAGATAATAAAATACGTAAGCGTCAAGCAGCAGTTGCTAATCTTTTGGCTAATTTAAAAGGATTTTTAAATGTAGTAAGAGTTAAGTTTTTCTTTATTGGAGGAAGAGAAATGTATGATGCTTATTTAGCAGATATAGCAGATAGAGATTCATTTTATAGTAGCATTTTTAATGATGTAATCTACGTAGAAAGTTTTTTTAAAGATTCTTTTCGAGATATTCCGGGTAGCGGAGGAGTTACTCAAATGACAGAAAGATACCTGTGTAATATTATTATGAATAATCTTGGAGGCAATGAAAATAAAGAGAAATTATGTCCAAAACCTAATCTAAAAAAATTATATCAAAGTATTAAGAGTCATAGTATAAACGAATTTGATGAAAATAGAAAATTAATAAATGTTGTCGATTTATTAATGCTTAGTTATTCTGATAAAAAAATCGCATATAATGAACTAAGTGATCAATTTAGTAATGCATCTGAAGAAGAACGAAAAAAAATTTTTAAGATAATATCGACACTTCAAAATTATATTATTTATTTAACATACAGGAGTAATGGAACTCCTAAGAAACTTACAACACTTACAGAGAAAATAATAGTCTCTATACCGTTTGAAAATGAAAAATTCCCCGAAAATTTTCTGCAAGATAATTTAGTTGTTCTCCAAGAGAATGATAAAAATGCGAAAGAGAATAAAAATAAAAAAGATCAAAATACAGATCGGTTATTTTTGAAATTTAATTTTAATTTTCAATATGAAATTGGCTTAACAGCAAGTTTATATAGACCTTATATAATTAGTAATAGTAGGCATTTAAAATCTTTAGGAGATAAATTATTATTCTCATCATCATTCATTATAGACCATATATTTAAGTTTCATTCATTTGGATTTTCATGGCGTAATTTAGAATTAATTCCAGAAGTAGTTTTGGTGAACAGAGAACCAAACCTTCGAAAGTTTATAGAAGATTTAATGCGTTTTTATTCTTCAAATTACATTGAGAATACTACTAGTGGAATTTTTGATTATAAATTTAGGAGCATTGTTAGGAGAGAATTAATATACCTTTCTAAAACATCTGATTTGAGTTCTGCTGCTTTTAATTTTACATTAGATGAATCTTTATTTACCAAAAGACACTATAAAAAAAAGCTACACGAATTAGAAAAACGATATGAAAAATATATTCCAATAGCAGATGATAATCAGTTTATTCATTCTGTAAGTTTTGTACAAACCATTTTAGGGGACTTACATTTTTATGACAAAGAATATGATGAAGCAATTGTTTATTACTCAGAATCAATTCAATCATTACGTTTTCCAAGAGCTATAACTGATAGAAAAATTACACGACATCAGTTTTTAATATGGTTAAGAAACCAGCTTAAACTTGGCTTAACTTTAGAAAAAATACGCGCTTTTGACTCTGCATTTTCGTTGTATAAAACATTAATCTTAGATACGGAACGCTATTTAAAAATAGTTGTTGGCTTAAATGAAAACAATAATAAACATTATGCAAGAAATATATATAACAGTGAGAATATAGAGGTCTCAGAGGATCATAGAACCTTGCAAATCATAAGTATGCCGTTTCTGGCATTACTAGCAGCTACAGAAAAGTCGCGTCTAGATGGAATAACTTATGCAAGCTTATCACGTAATCGAAGTGAATTTAAACGAGTTATAGGTATTAATAATTTAGGACAAAACCCAGAAAATGAAAATCAAAAACTAAGTGTATATAGAAAAAATTACTTATTGGCAGATTATTATAACAATATCGGAAGTTTGATATATTTTAAAAATTGTCAGTTTCCGAAATTCTTTTTAAATGAAAATTACTTTCTTGAGGTTTTTAAACTAAAAAATAATATAACATCAGATAAAATTTTAAAACAGCAACAAAATATATATGATAAAACAAAGAGGAAAGATTATGATTTCTATCCATCACTAACATCATTTAACTATTATTGGAATTCACTGTATTTTTTGGTTGACAGTCATAAAAACAGGATAGAAGAAAAAATAAAAAAGAAGTTTTCTAGTAAAAACGCCTCAGCTGTTACTAATAAAGAAATTTCAGAAAAATTGAATAATAATCTTTTGGCAATAACGGCTGGTTTTTTATTACCAGAGTGTATAGATATGATTAGTAGTAAAAGAATGTTTTACATTGCTAATATAATCGTAAAATTAGGAGATAGTATTTTAGGGTCGTTAAAACATGCAAATTTAAAGATGCCCATTAAGAAATTAGATATTTTTAAAAAATATAATGAAGCTAATAAACTATCATCACAAAAATATAAAATACGATTATTTTTAGATTCAGTAGGAACCTCTATGTATACTATTGAAATGGTTATTAATATATATTATTTAGCAGCAATTTTGTACAGACGTTCAGGAGATAATACTTATTACGCTTCATTACTAATGAAAATTCTTTATTTATTGAAGGATTTGATTGTTTTAAGCTCAAACAATAGAACTAGAGAGAAAACAATAAGGAAATTTAATACGAGTCTCAATATTAATGTGAAAAAATCAGACTTTAGAAGTATTGAAGGAATTGCAGAAAATATTTTTCAAATAACTAGTTGGAATAATCAAATATCAAATAGACCTCAAATTCTTAAGTACAGAGAAGTACTAGGAATTTATGATAATAAAGATATTGGGAGAGATATATTGTATAATAATTTAAGTAATACATCTGATAATAGAGAAGTTATAATACTTGTTGAAAGTATAAAAATGAAACTATATTCATTAATTGAAAACATTGGGGATAATAATATCAAGCATTTTGCATTAGGGAAAACAATTGTATCACCCTATGGTTCAATGAACAATAGATATATTAGAATGTTAGAACTTAAATATAGGGCAGAGCGTTGTTATTTTATTATGAAAAGAGTTCTGAATTTAGATGAGTTATTTTTAGTAGATCTTAAAGATCAAGTTTCATTACATATGCTACATGCTAATAGACTAAAGAAAATAAAAGAAAATATCAAAGTAATTTTAAATCATGATACAAATATAATAGATAGAGAAAGAAAAATTCAAATAAGCAATGTTATTGAGTTTTTGATTAAGGAAGCTTTGTTCTGTTTTGGAGAACTCATAAAAATGTTCAAACTTTACGATCCAGGTTACGTAATAGGATATTCGTATATTGCTTTAACACATGATAGAATGGGGGATTGGTGTAACGCATATGAGAATTATAAAAATATTCTGTTAAATGCCTTCAACTTCAGCAATTTTGATGATGAGAGTAAAGAATCTATTAAAAAATTTGATAAAAATAGTACTATTGAAAATATAAAATTTGATAAGAAAAAAGGAGAAGTTTTTATTTCAAAAATAGAGTATTTTCAAAAAAGTATACAGCAGATACTTGATTCGGAAGTATCTTCCTATATTGATTCTAAATCTCATTATGAAATTGCTGCGCAATATTATTATAAAATGATACAATTACATTCTGATGGTAAATCATATAATGATAAGCTTCATGAACTATATATTTTAGAAGATGATTATAATGATATTATAACTCATCATATGATAGCAGAGGAAAGGTTTAGGATAAATACTGGTTCTATTAGAAAAAAAATATTGAGAATAGAAGATAAGTTGTTTGATGAAAAATCGCGTGTGTATCAATATAAATCTTATTTGCCTGAAAACATTGAAAAAGATAATTTAGATTATGAAAAGGAATTTAAAAAAATATACCTAACTACAAAGTATTTAGATTTTTTTGATACACCTATATAATGTGTATAATTCTAAATTAAATGTACATTTAATTTAGTCATAAAATATATTTAATTCCTCTCAACACGGTTTTGTGGAGTTGTGAAAAGTTCTTACTTTTAAAATAAACAACCAAACCATTTTCGCATGTTAAAAGTAACGCACATTCTTTGTATTCTATTTTTAACATGTACATTTTCTCATGCACAAAAAGTATCTGCAGAAGTGTTGGCAAAACAGATAAAATCTTCTTCAGTACATGAAAAGGATAGTATTTTTAATGAGTTTTTAGATATTTCGAATAAAGATGAAGTCTGGACAAAACATGCTTTGGATATAGCATATCATTTCTACAAAAAAGAAAAATATGATAAAAGTATGCTCTTTACAGAAGCTGTCATTGAAGTCAGTCAAAAGATTCAAAACAAAACCGATCTCTCCAAAGCCTACTTGCGTAAAGGAAACATATACATGCAGCAAGGAGCACATGAAAAAGCGTTAAATGCTTATTATTCATTGTTACAAATTGCGGAACAAGAAGAAAATCTAAACTACCAGTTTTTTGCTAGAATGAATATTGCGGTCATTCACAGAATGATGCGTCAATACAAAAAAGCTTTGGAAAAGTGTACAGAAGCATTGCAAATCATTGATCAGACGAAATATAAAAACAAGCGAAATCATGTAAACTTACTCACCATTTTAAGCGAAACCTATTTGGATATGGAACAATTGGATGACGCTTTACATCATATAGAAAAAGGACTTCTAATTAGTGAAAAACTAGACTATTCACACGGAAAAGTAGATTTGCTCATCAAAAAAGGAATCATTTCTTATAAAAAAGAAAATTTTGAAGAAGCATTGACATATCTGCGGCAAGCGGAAAATATCTTAAAAGAAGATGTCTTAACGAATGATTTCTACCAAAAAACATACACAAACTATTTCTTAGCTGCCTGTTTCTTCAAACAAGAAAAATACCAACAAACTGTTGATCAACTGCTGAAAACGATCAAACTTCTAAAAAATGATACCAAAAGAGATGCGTACATCTTAGATACGTATTTGCTGTTATCTAAAAGCTATAACAAACTTAAAAATACGGAGCAAACATTATTGTGGCATGATGAATATCTTAAGTTGAATGCAATTTTAGAAAAAGATGAAGACAGAGTTCAAACCAACATATATGAGCAAGAAACACAGCTTTTCAAAAATCAAATAGCATTGCTCAAAAAAGAGAAGGAGCAAAGCAACACCATTATTTGGTACGCTGTAGGTTGTGCTGCCATTTTTATCATTGTCTGGATATTTACCTTGTCTAAATCTGTAAAAAAAGAACGATCTAACAAAGTTGTCTTTAACAAACTGACGTCAAAAATAGAATCTCTAAATGCACAATATCAAAATTTGACGAATAAGAAAAGTGCGCAAAAACTATTTGATATAGAAGATGAAAAAGTAGCAAGGATTTTAAAAGGAGTTGAGAAACTAGAAACGTCTCATTACTTTTTAAATTTAGATTGTAGTTTAAGTGCGATGGCAAAAAAACTAAAGACCAATAGGAGCTATTTATCACAAATCATAAAAACGCACAAAAAGAAGAAATTCAACGAATATATCAATGATCTTCGCATCACGTATACCATCAACAGACTGAAAACAGACACACAATTCTGCAAATTTTCAATTGCTTCCATCGCAAAAGAAGTTGGCTATAAAAGTGATTATTCCTTTGTAAAGCACTTTAAAGAAAGAACAAAAGTGAAGCCATCGGATTATATTAAAAACCTTCTACAAGAAAATGCTTAAAAACATAGAATAAGTACCGCATTTTGTTCAAAATTAGGAACACTGTTTTTTAAAGAACGCCTTTATTTACTATCATTGAAGAGAATATTTCGCCAAAAAAAACTTTGGAAAATATACTACTAGTATTAACTTTTTAAAAACAATCACATTATGAAATCAAAAACGAACAGAAAAATTGAGTTAAAAAAACGTACAATTGCAACGGTACTAATGACAAAATTAATTGGAGGACAATGCGTCATAGGCGACGATACAGAGCCGATTCACATTGATAGACCTACGGATGGAGAAATCTGTAATCACTAAAAAAAATAATTCTAAATTCATAACGAAAAAGCGTCTTTATTTTGTTCAAAATAAGGATGCTTTGTTTTTTTTCATACCGATACCAACATAACTTTCGGTCACATTAATGCATTAATCTACAAGGCGAAACCGAAAACCTTTTAACAGAGTAGGTATCATGTATCAAAACGATTATTATGAAAAAATCAAAATTAAGAGCACCAAAACTTAAAAAAGAAACTATTAGTAACTTTCAGGTTAACAAAGTAAAAGGAGGTGTAACATTGAGAAACGGATGTGAGATTGAAACAACACCTCCTGGAGCATGCCATTCATTTGGACAACAGTGCGATCAAACCATTGGATTTGCTTGTAACTCTTTGGTCATTTGGTGTCCGTAAATAGTACAAATCAACAGACTTGGGTTTTGCTCAAGTTTGTTGATTTTTTATTTAAAATTCAACACTCACAAAGTAATTTACGACTTGTATAGGATAAAAGATTGCTTTATCATAAACACGTCTTTAGTATGCTTAAAAAAGTCTACAGAAATACCATTTTTGGTATTGAAGCTACTAAAACTATTGTTGAAGTAAATATTGCGAAAGGAATTGACTATTATTTTGTTGGTCTGCCCGATAATGTCATTCGTGAAAATAACTACAGAATTACTTCAACTTTACAGAATATTAATTACAAAACTACTCTTTTCATAATCGAAACTGATTTTGACAACCAATAATACCCATTCATAGGTATTGTGCTGTGCTTTTTATATGCCGTATTTAGTAATCAATAATGTTTTGATTATCAGTTTAATAAATATCAATATAAAATGACACCAGCAAATATATTTTTCAATAAACTAAAAGGAACTTGGCAAAATAAGTTAAATGGTAAATGGGTTGATAATTGGGGATGGAATATTATTTCTCAACCAAATTTTGGAAGACCAGTAGCAGCCGATTTTACACTCCGATTTGATCAAATGCGTGAGACTATAGTATTTAAAAAATTAGGTGTAGCTAGAAATATAGGCATCAGTGGAGAAGAAGGATTTTGGGATGGAATGAGCTATGAAATAACGATTCGGAATCCTGCGATAAAAGATCCAGATGGTCATAAAGATGGCAAGGCAATACATCAAGAAATGGGGCATTTCCTTATACGTGTTATAAGTGAAAAAGAACCTTTGGCAAAACTGCCGCCAGAAGAAAGTGGAAATGGAGAAAAGGCGCAAATCATCAGACAAGCTGCAATTCCTAGAGCAAACTCATTTATGACTCATGGGATGTTGTTTATTGATAGTGTAAGCAACGCTTTGAATTCTAAATTTGAAGATATAGACTTTTTTTATAGTCCAAAAGTTGTTTCAAATGATAAAACTCTACAAAAGGAAATAAACAAACAATTTAAAAGTGTTCAAGGAAAAGTTACTAGGCGTAAAGGACCTAACCTACAAAAAATGGTGACTTTCTTGAACGATACTTCTATAAAGGATTTAGGAGAAAAATCAGAAGATCCACTAGATTGGGTGTTTTCTTTTAGGCAAGATAATACTCCAACACAAATGTCCAGTGGACAACGCGTTCCAAATCCGGTTTCAATAGGAAACTTATTGAGTGATTTCTGGATAGGAGATCGAGGTGAAGGAAGTGAGAAAAAAGAAATTCTTCAATACAGTCAAAAAGTAAACATTGGTTTCAATCAGATAGACTGGCCACATGTAGCAATTAATACACTTATCAAACAATCTTAAAAATTATATACGATATGAAGATGAAAGAAGAAATATTCAAACTGTGTAACAAATTGGCACAAAATGGATGGAGAGAATTAATTTTATCTGTTACTAAAAACCAACTTGACATTGAGCAAAATTCGGCTGATAAGCTTAAAGAAGCATTGCTTATGCCTATTGATGAAATAAATAGAGATTTAGAAGGCTTTGATGATTATAGACTTGATGGAAATCAAGGTATCACTCCAATGAGTTTTTCAAAAAGTCTGCTATATCATGCACTTGCAAGTCCAGATGTAATTGATTCAAATATTACATACTATCCATCTTTAGAAGAATTGGACTTAATTGAAAATTTTATTTATTCAAATGAGATACAAAAAGAAGGAAACAAACAAAGTTTGGCTAGTCTTAAAGCAAATTATGGTTCCAAATTAGTCGTCGCAGTCTTTGCGTATCAGTATCGAACTTGGGAAGAGAGTTCACATAGAGCTCATGCAGGTATGAATTATTCCAGAACAGGAATATCACGAATAGGAACTTCTGAATCTATACATGATCCAAAACGCAGATCCTTTTGGGTAGGCGACACTGATGGTGCTATTTCTGCATTACCTTGTCGTTATGGTGCTTTTTTGGCTATCAAAGATACTGGGGAAAACATTAAAACTAACTTCTCTATAATGGACTCTAATTCAGATGATTCTGATATGGATTTTGTAGTCCCTGTATACAAATTATTTGAAGGAGATGAGTGTTTATCAGATATTCAAGATTTAAAGTTAGAGTTTGAAACATATCATAAAAATGAAAAATTAAGAAAAGCTCACGATTCCCAAATAAACTATACTATCCCAATTGATTCTAGTTATGATCAAAAAGCATTTCCTTTCATAATTGATGATATTACAAAACCTGATTTTCTCTATTCAAAAAAAGATTTAAAGTATTCTAGTAACAATTTTATAGGTTCTATACTAATTGAACCTACAAAAGGAGCCATTTCGGAGCCAGCTATCCAAAATAATAAATATGTAGCTTTTAAAGTTCCTGAACATGATGAAAATTTGGCAAACAGAGGTAATCGCTATAATTCATCATTTCAAATTCCAGCAGGACAAGGTAGAAGCGCTCCTGAATATGTAAATATTCGACAAAGAGTTAAAAACCTTAACGTTGTTAATCCAGAATTGGATATCGAAAATATTAATAATCTTCGTTCAGATAAGTTTAATGAATTGTTAAATAAAGGAGGATATTTAGCTGTTGATTTTATTGATCGAACCGGAGATGGTTTTGTTAAAATTAAAGAATTTGAAGGCTTGTCTAGTTTAGCGGCATATTCATTGATTACAGCTATTGACTTTTTTCCATTAGTTAATCAAAGAGATATTTTTAGGTGGAACTCAGTTCCTGGGATAATTCAGAATAGTCAAGGAAATTGGCAAGTCAACCCAGATTCTGATGCTCATTTTTTACAAGGTGGTACTTCTCCACTTTCAGATGGGAGAAGAGTAAGGGCAAATATCAATCACTCACCTTTTATTTCAGATATTAGTGTGACTAATACATCTGTTATCAGTAATAAGAACTCTCTTCAAATCAAAGAAAATCTAAAATCAAACGATCAATTGTCTATTAGTTATTTACCAGATGCAGCATCTAATGTATTTGCACCAGGTTGGGACATATCGGTAGATATAAATAATGGTACTGCCTTCTATGCAGCTTACGGACTAGGAAGCCCTTTCCCTGAGGATGCCAAACTATGTGCAGCTTTAAATTCATATTGGCCAGCTGCTGCGCCAGACGCATCCAGAACATTTTTCTTATCAGATACTTTTATTGAATTTAGAAAGAAAATGACAGCGATCCCATTAACAGATGAAGAATTAGGTATTCATCCTAAGGTAGCCAATATTATTGGAGTTTCGTCTTTCACAGGTTGGGATGGGGAGTATGGTCCATTCTTAGAATCTGATTCAGATGACGAATATGTGAATTATGCTGATATTGCCCGTAGTGATTACACTTTTAATGCATGGCAAGGTTTTATGAATATGGATTTACTAAAAAAAATTACTACCTCACAGTTAATAGGACGTATGGAAGCTTTACGAAAATGCATTTTAGAACTTCTTCCTCCTGTTAATGATTTAGTTCATTTCAATCAATTATGGCTTGCTTCTTTCCAAGAAATTGATAATTGGAGCACACAAAATGATCGTATGAACAATAGACTTAATGGAAGTGGCTTTAGATTTATTTTTATTACACCAGAAGGCGATACGCCTCTTGTCGATACTACAGACATAAAAAGACTAAGAATGAAAGTAGATAAAAAGTACGAGTGCCAACTTGATAAAGATACTTTTGTTTGGCAAGAAATAACTCCAATTAATATGGTAGCATTTAATGATAATGATATTCCAAAAATCAATTTTATTTCTGGAATGAATTTATGAAAATCCTAATCCTAGGAGCCGGTCCAGCTGGCTCCTCAACTGCGATTCAATTACTGAAAAATGGACATCAAGTTACCATGATTGATCGTGCTAAATTCCCTAGACATGCACCCGGAGAAACACTCCATCCGGGAATAGAACCGTTACTGAAACAATTAAACATACTAGATGAAACATTACTATCAGCACCACTTCGTCATTTGGGAATTGAGAATATTGTAAACGGAACTTCAACTTTTAAAGCTTATAATGAAGCTGAAAATTGGAGAGGATTTCAGTTGTTTAGAGAAGAATTTGATACAATTCTTCTCAACAAAGCTATTGAACTTGGAGCAGTTTTTCATGGAGGAGTGAGTCCTACGAAAGTTAATTATTCAATTCAAGGAATTCAATCAATTGAAACTAGTACAGATATATTTGAAGCGGACTATTTTATAGATGCAACAGGAAAAAGAGCTTGGCTAGCAAATAACTTTGCTATTAAGTTTAATGAGTATTCATCCAAACTAATCGCTTATTATGGTTATGTGAAAAATAGTAAACATGATTCATTACATCCAGAACTGATTTGGGATGAAAACGGATGGACGTGGATAACAAAAGTTAAAAAAGACCTTCATACTTGGGTTCGATTAGATCTAAATGAACATGTAAAAATAGGAAGTAAATGGCTACCTAATCAGTTAACAGATGGAACTCAAACTGGTATAAGAAAAGCTGTTGATGTGACATGGAGAAAAGCTAAAACTTGCGCTAAAAACAATTGTTTTCTAATAGGTGATGCTGCTTTTGTACTAGACCCAGGTTCTTCACACGGAGTTTTAAAAGCTATAATGAGTGGTATAATGGTAGCATATCTCATCAATCAATCATCAAGTCAATCTACACATACAATAATGAATCAATACAATCTGTGGGTTCATGAGCAATTCCATAAGGATATTACAAAACTGAGAGCGCTTTATTGTGAATACAATATTAAAAACAGTAAGTATTGAATTAAAAACAAATCATCATTTATCTTTTTAAAATTACTTGACTCCAATAGTGATAATTCAACGTTTATTTAAAAAAATCAACGCTTACAAAGTAATTTACGACTTGTATTGGATAAAAAGATAGCTTTATCATAAACATGTTTTTACTATGCTTAAAAAAGTTTATGGAAGTGCCGTTTTTGGTATTGAAGCTACTACAATTACTGTTGAAGTAAATATTGCGAAAGGAATTGGGTATCATTTGGTAGGTTTGCCCGATAATGCGATTCGGGAAAGTAACTACAGAATTGCTTCTGCTTTACAGAATAATGGTTATAAAATTCCAGGGAAGAAAATTACCATTAATATGGCTCCAGCCGATTTACGCAAAGAAGGCAGCGCGTATGATTTGACTTTAGCCTTGGGAATTTTGGCTGCGTCCAATCAGATTCAATCTGAAAATTTAGATCAATATTTAATTATGGGTGAATTGTCTTTGGATGGAAGTTTGCAACCCATCAATGGTGTATTGCCCATTGCCATCAAAGCGCGCGAAGAAGGTTTTAAAGGTTTTATACTACCTGAGCAAAATGCCAAAGAAGCAGCCGTTGTCAATAATCTAGAAGTATATGGTGTGCAAAATATCAAACAAGTCATTAATTTCTTTGACAAGGATGAACCTTTGGAACAGACGGTCATTGATACACGCGCCGAATTTTTGAAAAATTTGGCTTTTCCAGAATTTGATTTTTCGGATGTTAAAGGTCAAGAAAGCATTAAGCGTTGCATGGAAATTGCTGCGGCTGGCGGACATAATATTATTCTCATTGGTCCTCCAGGTTCAGGAAAAACGATGTTGGCCAAGCGATTACCATCAATACTTCCGCCATTAACGTTGCATGAAGCCTTAGAAACGACCAAAATTCATTCGGTTGTAGGAAACATCAAAGATAAATCGGGACTCGTTGCAGAAAGACCCTTTCGGAATCCACACCACACCATTTCAGACGTCGCACTAGTCGGCGGTGGAAGCTATCCGCAACCAGGAGAAATCTCATTAGCGCATAATGGAGTATTATTCTTAGATGAATTACCAGAATTCAAAAGAAGTGTCTTAGAAGTGATGCGACAACCGTTAGAAGACCGAGAAGTCACGATTTCTAGAGCCAGATTTACGATTACCTATCCAAGTAGTTTTATGTTGGTGGCCAGTATGAATCCGAGTCCAAGCGGATTCTTCAATGATCCAAATTCTCCTATGGCAGCTTCTCCCATGGAAATGCATCGCTATATGGGAAAAATTTCAGGACCTTTGCTAGATCGAATCGATATTCATATCGAAGTCACGCCAGTACCTTTTGAAAAGCTCTCTGAAGAACGAAAAGGTGAGACCAGTGCAGAAATTCGTGAACGTGTCATCAAAGCAAGAGAATTTCAAACAGAACGTTTCAAAGAATCAGAAATCTTACATTATAATGCGCAAATGAACACCAAACAAATTCGTTTATATTGCAAGTTAGACAAAGAAGCACTTAATCTTCTCAAAAGCGCTATGGAACGCTTAAACTTATCTGCCCGCGCATACGACAGAATCTTAAAAGTTGCACGTACCATTGCAGATTTAGGACAAGAACCAAATATTTTACCAAATCATATCGCGGAAGCTATTCAATATCGAAGTTTAGATCGTGAAGGTTGGTTGGGTTGAAGTATTTGGTGATTATAAATTAGAGTTTAAGATGAGTTCTTTTCTAAAACTACCCTTTTGAGTAATACATAGCAACCAATTAGTTATTATTTTTGCTCAAAACCTAATAATAATGAATACTAGATACAGTAGAAATAGAATTTATCTTTCCCCAGAAGAGCAAAAAACAATTAAAGATTGCCCAATATTTTTAGCAGGAGCTGGCATTGGTAGCGTAATTGCTGAATGTGCTCTTAGAGTGGGCTTTGAGAATATAACAATCATAGATGGAGATCAGGTAGAAATGTCAAACTTAAACAGGCAAAATTATACCCAAGAAGATATTTCTACAGATAAGGTCAATGCGCTAAAGAAAAGGTTATTATCAATTAATAAAAATGCAAACATAAAGATCCATAATTGCTTTTTAACGCCAGATAATGTTAAAGAGTACGTAAGTGATCATAAAATCGCAATCAATGCTTTAGACTTTTCTTCTGATGTGCCTTTAATTTTTGATGAAGTCTGTCAAGAAAAAAATATTCCGGTACTACATCCTTATAATTTAGGTTGGGGAGGATTAGTCACCGTAATTTCACCAGAAGACTTGGCTTTAAATTCTATAGAAAAACCTGGTCAAAAGTTTAATGAAGTAAAGATGGTAGAATATGCATCTAGTTATTTGAAGTTTTGGAGAACTCCACATGATTGGATCGATGAGGCTTTGGAAAAGTATATGAAAGAAAAAAGCGTGATACCACCACCACAATTATCTATAGCTTCATGGACAGTAGCTGCTATGTGCACACATCTACTATTTAATATTGCTACAAATAAAGAAATAAAAAAATTCCCGAAATTTTACTTATCAACAATAATGAATGAATAATTAAATTAATTTATTATTTGTAGCATAAGTAATTGCTTCAGAAATATTGGCCACTGCTAATTTTTCAAACAGTTTTTTTCTATGAAATTTTACTGTATCAGGAGACACAAACATGATTTCTGCTATTTGGCTTATAGTATAGCCTCTAGTGGAGTGTTTTAGAATCTCTTTTTCCCTATTAGTTAATTTAAGAGCTTCCGTTTCTTTCCAAAAATCACCTTCTAAATCGTAGCTATATACTTTATTACTTTTCTTATTAGTTACTTTAATATTACCAGATTTAGCTTCAGAAGAAAGAGAAATAATGGCAATAGCTTTCCATAATTTTCCTTCAGCCGTTAGAAATAAAGGTGTCATTTTGTGATTGATCAAAGTTTTCTCACCTTCTTTATTAATCAAATGAAAATCATAGGATATTGTATAATCTTTACGTTCTTCAACAGGTACTTTTTCATAATATTCAAAACCAATTGTATTAATTTTCAGAAGAAGCTCTAAATCTTCTTCAACTACATGTTTAAAATAAAATGCATATCCCATTTTCTTTACTTCTTCTGCGGTATTACCGCATAAAAATAAAGGGTTATCAGAAACATAATCGAATCCTTTTTCTTTGTAATCTATTACATAAAGACTTTTATAAGTAGTCCTGGCAAAGGCATCAATTGATTCTAAATAATTAACCGCTTGTTTTTGATCTTCTTTAGAGACATCGTCGACTCTATTTATAAAAGAAAAAAAGTCATCTACATCTGGCATAATTCTAAGTTTTCATTACAAAGATAGTTCTTTTTAAAAAAAACTACACTAACGGGTAGTTTTTACGCTACCTATTAGTGTAGTTTTTCCGTAAGTAATTCATTACTACACTTTTGTGTAATTAAATGAACGTTCTATCTAAATAGATTTGAGTATCAAAAAACAAAAACCATGATGCTAGAAAAAAAATACTTAGAAAGACTTCCAAAAAATCAATTGATCAATTTAGCTGAATTTGTCGTTAAAGAAAACTTTAAACATCATTCAGATAATAAGCTACCTGAAAGTTATCAAAATGATGTGAATTCAATTTATAGAGAAGAATTAAGTTTTTATGAGAAATCCGATGTTTTTACCGCTAAAGATCATACAGGAGCTATTTTAGGAGCGATTCGCGTTTTAAAATGGAACTATACAGATGTTTTACCTCTTCAGAAAATCTTTGGAATTAATCCATTTCTAGCAATTAATATACCCGACGTAAATAATATTTATCACATAGGACGATTTGCGATAAAAAAAGAGGTGCGTGACATTAACTTATTTAAAAAATTATTGGCTTGTGTAGCTGAACTTATTTGCAGTCATAGTGGAAATGTAGCTTTTGCCGAATGTGATAGCAAGCTATTAAGAATACTAAAACTATTAGGTGTAAAAGCTATGGTTATAGGAGATTCAGTTAATTATTTGGGCTCTGAAACGATACCAATTGCGATGACTTATGATGGAGTAATAGATTTCTACAATAATAACAAACATTTAGTAGATCACAACTTTAAGCAAACTTCAAAAGCTTATGTAATTCCAAATAATAAAGTTGTTGCTCCAATAACCTACAGTGCTTAAAACAAATGAATAACTAAAAAATATAAAAATGGATCTTAATAGAAAAAATATAAATAATAGTTCTTCAGATGTTTTAATACAATTAATAAAGAACATAGAAACTCCTTTAGCTTCTATTATTGAAGCGAATAAAAAGTTTTCAAAATTGAATACGATTAAAGAATCAAACTCTAAATCAAATGAAGTTATTTTATCAAGCAGTAAAGAAATAGCAGATTTAATTGAAGAGATTGTAAAATTGGCAAGTGGAGATAAGGTCATAGAAAGAGTTCCTTTGATTTACAAAATATACCATTCCAATGAACGGGTTAAATCGATGTGTAAGAATGAAATTAATCCGCAAAAGATATCTAAACAAGATACTTCGTGGCTTCTAAATTTAGAAGACGAAGTTTATAAAAATATTAAGCATAAGGACTTAAATTTATACGATCTGTCATATAAATTGGCTGTTAGCGAAAGACAATTACATCGCAAAATAAAAAACCTTGTTCACCTAACACCTAATAAATACATTAGGGTTTTAAGACTACATAAGGCTAAACAGTATATTGACGATTATTTGTATGATACCATCTCACAAATTTCGTATGAGGTAGGATACTATGACACTCATTATTTCTCTAAATTATTTAAAGAGCAATACAATATGTATCCAAAAGAACTGCTGAATACGAAACGATTCTAAGCTTCAGTTATCACAGGTTTATTTACATTTTTATCAGTATTCTTTTAAAGAAATTTATGGTATTAATTTAAAAATCAAAGATTAAGAGATCAATTGAAAACTCTAAAAAGAAGGAATTAACAAATAAACAGTTAGAAAAATACATGGCGAAACAATACCAATAAGTGAAGATTTACTCAATGCCATAGAGAAAGCTCTTTACGATTTGGTCTCTGACTAGTAATAATTATTTCAGCCCAATCTAACTTAATTCAAAGAACAATGCAATCTATCTAAAAAACTCATAATAAAAGCTGACCTCAATTTATAACTATCTCAGTCTTTTTGGCAATTTTGTGAGCGTACATAAAGGTACATTTGGTGTTCAAATAAATATAATATCATGGAATCAACGGAACAACAGGAAAAAGCAAATGAATTTTTAGCAAGCATTTATAAAAAGGCATGGGAAGATGAAGGTTTTAAAAGAAATTTAATCAGCAATCCAATAGAGACCTTAAATAAATTTACTGGTAAAAAAGCAAATATATCTATTGATAAAAATGTGATGGTGGAAGATCAAACCAATCCTAATCATGTGTATATAAATATCCCTGCAAAGCCGGCTGGTATGGAAGATGTTGAATTGACAGAGGATCAATTAGAAACGGTTTCTGGAGGTAATTTTGAAAACCCTTTATACATTGATTGGGGAAGCTTAATCGATGGAGTTAAAGAAGAAGTAAGTAGTTGGTTTGACTAAACTGTTCAAAAGGCGATGAGTTTTTTTGATAAATAGTAAAGAAACTACCTGTATACATAATCAATTTAGAGTATTCTAAACTTGAATCCAATTTTAGAAGCGATCTTTTTAGATCGCTTTTTTTGTTTTACAAGCAATACTGTCACTTTCAACTGTGTCATTGGCAGTTTTAAAATACTATCAAAATATAACTTAGCAATATTAATATTTAATACGATAAAACATGAAACGAGTACTTTTTTTACTGGGTCATTTAAACGATTTAGATATCGAGTGGATGATAAATAATGGTAGTAAAGCTGATCTAGAAGCGGGAGACAGATTAATCAGTAAAGGCAAAACTATTGAAAATCTATACATAGTCTTATCAGGTGAATTATCTATTAACGATGGTGTTAGTCAAAATCACATTGCTCTTATAGGTTCTGGAGAAATTGTTGGAGAAATGTCTTTTTTAGAATCCAGACCACCATCAGTATCTGTTATTGCAACACAACCAACATCCGTTTTTTGTATCTCTAGAGAATTGATGAATAGCAGACTTGCAACAAACTTAGAGTTTAGAGCTAACTTTTATTATGCTATTTCATTATTCCTATCAAACAGATTGCGTAAAACAACAAGTCAACTCGGTTATGGTTCACCAGATGAAGCAGATGTAATAGATGAAAATGTATTAGACGGTGTTTCTCAAGCAGGATCAAGATTTGGTCAAATATTACAGAAATTTTCAGAAGTATAAAAAAGCAATAGAATGAACTACAGAGTCATATTTTTTAGTTTTCTACTAGTTGGAATGTATCAAGTACATAGTCAAACAGCAATTTCCGTTGATATTGTGAAATTGTCAGAGGTTATGCTTGAGGAAAACCCAATCATAAAAAGAAATATTTTAAGTATCAATAGTGCTGAAGGCGGTTTGCAAATACAAAGTAGCGTCTTTGACTATCAATTGATATCTAGAGCATCATTTAGTCGTGATGCCTTAAATCTTTTTGAAGCAGATCCCAGAAATGATTTTTTAGATGATAAATTAAAATCAAGAAGCACTGGTGTATCTGTAGGTTTTCAAAAAACATTTCGATCTAGTTTAACAGCTAATTTGAGTGTAGATTATTCTATGGCAAATGATAACTTTCCTATCAATAGGTTTAACCAAAATGTAGGTTCTTACTTTGGAGACCATTCAATGTCTACTACTTTTTCTTTAACACAGCCATTGTTAAGAGGTAGAGGAAGACGAATAGCTACGGCTTTAGAAGAAGCTTCTGTCTTAAACCTAGAAAGTACGAATGAAAATATAGTATTTGCAAATTCATTTGAATTGCTACAAACTGGAGGAGCCTATTGGCAATATGTTGCCGCAACAAAAAGATTGAAAATTTTTAAAGAAAATGAAGCGCGTGTTAGGCGTGTTTTAGAAATAACTGAGGAATTAGTCAAAGCCGACAAAAGACCTGCAGGAGATGTATTTCAGGTAAAAGCAGATTTAGCAAATCAGGAACGACAAACAAAAGTTGCAGAGCAATCATTATACAGTGCAAAACTCAATCTTGGACGTGCTATTGGTTTAAGTGAAGAAGAAAGTAAACAACTAGGAGATCCGTTAGATGAATTTCCAAGCATATTAGAATCTGGTTATACCAAAGATTTTGATAAGAAAAAATATTTAGAATTAGCTCAAAATAATAGAAAAGACATTTTGGCTTCTAAAAAACTACAAGAATCAATAGAGTTGCAGTTTAGTCTAGCAGAAAACAACAAAAAAGCACAGTTAGATCTTACTGGTTTTGTGCGTTATGGCGGTATGAATATGGGGAATGGAGTAGATCGTGCTTTGGCAACATTTTCACGTAATGAAGGAAATAATATTGGTTACGGACTTAGTTTAAACCTAACATTTCCTATCAACAATAATCTAGCAAAAGGAACATATAAACAAAACGAAGTAGCACTAAAAGATCAGCAAATAGCAGTTGAAAATTTAGAAAGAAATATAAACTTAAATGTTTCCATTGCACTCAACAACTTAGACAATACTGTTGAAGCTCTAAAACGAGCGAAAGAATCTCTTGATTTCTACCAAGAGGTTTATAACAATGAACAAGTAAAATTTAAGAACGGTTTAACCATTTTATTAAACCTCATACAATTTCAAGAACGATTAACTTTTGCAGAATTAGACTATTTACGAGCGCATCAACAGTTTGCATCAGCAATCATTAATCTTCGATATGAAACAGGAACGTTACTCGTAGATAAAAATGGACTTACAGGAATAAGTAAAGAATTGTTTTATACAATCCCAACATATAACTAATTATTAAAAAACAACATCATGGCAGCAGGATTTTTTAGAAAAGCAGCATTGGAAAAACTTTCCACACCCGAAAAGTTAGATCAACTTATTAAAGTTACAAGCCCAAAAGGATGGATTGCCTTATTAACGATTACCCTAGTTTTAGGAACTGGAATTGCTTGGGCATTTATGGGAAGTGTAAAAACAAAACTCAATGTTGTAGGTGTAATATTGGGTGGAGAAATTCATGAAGTAGTTGCTACATCACAAGGGCAATTAATAAGTGTTAACGTCAATGTTGGAGATGAAATAAAAGAAGGAGACGTTATTGCGAAAATTGAACAACCTGAACTTTTTCAACAAATAGAAGGAGTCAAAGCAACTCTTAAAGAACGAAATTTTGATCTACAACAATTACTTTCTTATGGTAATCAAGATACGCGATTACAAGGAGAGATGATTCAGCAACAGCGAAGCAGCATTGAAATGCAAATTCAATCTGAAAATAAGACTTTAGAATTTTTGAGAAATCAATTAGACACAGAAAAAGGATTGCTAAAACAAGGTTTAATCACTAGATCTCAGGTTGTGAATACAGAACAGCAAATAGAATCTTCTATGAACTCTATAGAACGTCTAAAAGGACAAAGAGTTCAAACTTCTAGTCAAAAACTAAATTTAGGATTCGATTTACAACAAAAAATAAGCATCAGCAAACAACGAATTGCTGAAATGGAAAGAAACCTAGCAAATTTGCAAGAACGATATGATATCGAAACAAACATAAAGAGTTTATACTCAGGTGAAGTTGTTGAATTATTAACTGATGCTGGTATCGTAGTTAGACAAGGAACACCTTTATTCAAGCTTAAAAATCAGAGTCAAGTCGCAGGAAACAAATTAAGAGGTGTATTATACATTCCTTCTCAAGACGGTAAGAAAATTAAAGAAGGAATGGAAGCGTTGGTAGTTCCTTCTACGGTTCAGCCACAAGAATATGGCTTTATGAAAGCTAAAGTAACCTATGTTTCTGACTTTCCTATTACACAAAAAGGAATGATGATGACTGTAAAAAATGATCAATTAGTACAAGGACTATTATCAAGAGGAGCAATGTTTGAAGTATATGTAGAATTTGAAAAAGATGAAGAATCGTATAGCGGTTTTAAATGGACATCAGCCAAAGGACCTCAAATTGCAATAAATGAAGGTACTTCTTGTATGGGGAAAATAACTGTAAAAACAGAACCACCTGCAACGATGGTTGTACCAGCTTTAAAGAAATTCTTTGACCTTTATTAATACCATTAGCCATGACTAAAAAGAAAGATATTAAAAAAGAAAAAAAGCTGCCGCGTCCAGTTAAAACACCTACCGTTTTACAAATGGAAGCTGTAGAATGTGGAGCTGCTGCTTTGAGTATTATTTTAGGATATTATGGGAAATATGTTCCATTAGAAAAACTAAGAATTGCTTGTGGTGTGTCTAGAGATGGACTAAAAGCTTCTAATATTCTGAAAGCTGCACGAGGACTTGGTTTGGAAGCAAAAGGATATGCAAAGTCAATCGAAAAGTTGAAAGCGCTTGAAATGCCAGCGATCATATTTTGGAATTTCAATCACTTTCTTGTTATTGAAGGGTTTACCAAAACCAAAGTATTCCTAAGCGATCCAGCACAGGGAAGATACAGTGTAACACATCAAGAATTTGATGATGCCTTTACAGGAGTAGTATTGACTTTTAAACCAGGAGAAAAATTTGAAAAAGGAAATGAGAAAAAAGGATTACTTAGTTCATTAGGATCAAGAGTGGCAAACTCAAAAATGAGTATAACTTATATTCTTTTAGCAAGTCTTTTTCTAGTAATCCCAGGACTTGTAATTCCTTCCTTCACAAAAATATTTATAGATAAATTTCTAGTAAATCAGATATCAGGGTTTGTGATGCCTTTACTTTTAATCATGGGAGGTGTCTTGATCGTTAATTCCATACTTGTATATCTTCAGCAATACTATTTATTACGATTAGAAACAAAATTAGCACTCGCAACATCCAGTAAGTTTTTATGGCATGTATTTCATTTACCCATTGCTTTTTTTACGCAACGTTACAGTGGTGAAATAGGAAATAGAGTATCCTTAAATGATAAAGTTGCAAGGCTATTAAGCGGAAACTTAGCAAATTCAGGGTTAAATGTAATTGTAGTTGTGTTTTATGCACTAATGATGTTTTCGTATGATGTTTTACTGACAGTAATTGGTATTAGTATGGCAACATTAAACATTGTAGCATTAAGATTTGTATCAAGAGCCAGAAAAGATGGAAATCGAAGTTTTGTAAATGAAAACGGAAAACTTTTAGGAACAACAACATCGGGGATAAGCATGATTGAAACCCTAAAAGCTTCTGGTAGAGAAAATGATTTCTTTACTACATGGACAGGCTATTTGGCTAAGGTAACAAACGCTCAACAAGAGTTAGGTTGGCTAACAACACGTCTCAATGTTATTCCACCTTTATTAATGTCATTAACGACAACAATTGTATTGGGAATTGGAGCCATGCGAATCATGGATGGAGATATGACTTTAGGGATGTTAGTTGCCTTTTTATACTTAATGAACAACTTCATGGGACCTGTAAATCAATTAGTGACTGTAGGTAGTATACTTCAAGAGACAGAAGGTGATATGGGACGTATAGACGATGTTTTGAATTATGAGATCTCTAGTGAATTTAATGAAGAAAATGCAGTAACAAAGGAAAAAAATGGAAATGTAAGTCTAGGAAAACTTACAGGACATTTTGAAATGAAAAACGTAACATTTGGTTACAATCCTACAACACCAGCTTTAATTACGGATTTTAGTTTAACCTTAAAACCAGGGAGTAGAGTAGCGCTTGTAGGAGGTTCTGGTAGTGGTAAATCTACTGTAGCAAGAATAGTTTCAGGATTATACGAACCATGGGAAGGCGAAATACGTTTCGATGGCAGACTAAGAAAAGATATTTCGAGACATGTAATTACAGAATCAATTGCAGTAATTGATCAAGAAGTACTAATGTTTAAAGGTTCTATACAAGAAAATATTGCTTTTTGGGATGACAATATTCCTGAAAAACACATCATTCAATCGGCTAAAGATGCAGCAATTCACGATGTCGTGGCAGCTAGAACAAATGCCTATGATAGTGAAGTAATGGAACGAGGAGCTAACTTTAGTGGAGGACAACGTCAGCGATTAGAAATTGCAAGAGCTTTGGCTTTAAATCCATCTATTCTCATCATGGATGAAGCAACAAGTGCTTTAGATCCTAAATCAGAAAAAATAGTAATGGATAATATCAAAAAACGCGGATGCACGTGTTTGATAGTAGCACATAGATTAAGTACAATTATGGATTGCGATGAAATAATTGTAATGGACTTTGGAAAAATCGTAGAAAGAGGAACTCACAAAGAGTTATTAGAGTTAAATGGTACATACGCTAAGTTAATTGATTCAAAATAAAACGTTATGTCTGAAAATATAAAAATAAGTTTAGAAGAAAATCAGTCATTAATCCTAAGAGAGCATGACAGGTTTTGGATGATTACTTCTGGAGAAGTAGATGTTTTTTATGCAGACATCGACGAAAATGGAGAATATGCAAGTACATTAAAATATTTATATAGTGCTGTAGCCGGAGAATTACTTTCGAGTCTAATTTCTTCCGAAAAGCAGGAAACAAACATCAAATTAGTGCTTGTAAGTAAAGGAGCTTCTTTAGTTGCAATCAATAAAAACAAACTATTAGAAATTGATCATATTTTTCTAAAAAGTATGATAGATAAGTGGGTTTTAAAAACAGCTCATCAAATACAACAAGTCAATGCACCAAGATTATACACGCCTTTAGTGATTTCTAAAACGATTCCTCTAAAGAATGAAAGTATAGCATTTCCAACCAAAGGTTTGGTCTGGTGTTCTGTAATGAAAGGAGAAATTAGCAAATATTCACAAGATGCTTCTTTAAATACTGAATCAGAATTTAACTATCCATTTCCGGTATCAAACAATTTATGGATCAAAGTAGTAAGTAATGATTGTGAAGTAAAAATATTGAGTACTAGAGAAATGCTCAAAGATGAGATTTACTTCATGCTCTCTTTAAATGATTTACAAAATCATTTATATGCAAAACTGATTAAAAACTTTGAATTAAAAAAAGGCGAAGAAGAACAACGCATTACAGAAAAAATAACGTCTGAAACATCAAATTTAACAAAAACATTAAACCAATTACGAACGATTGTAGTAGGTGAAAAAAAACAAGAACTAACTTCTTCAACAGATAGTAAAAAAGTTAACAGTAACTTATTTGAATCTTGTAAGTTAATAGGGGAAGCTGTTGGATTTGAGTTTAAAGCTCCAAAATACATGGAGTCTTATAAAAACAGTACTACTAACCAACTATACGCTATTGCACAAACTTCAAAAGTCAGAGTTAGAAAAATTATACTAAGAGGTACATGGTGGAAAGAAGAGAATGGACATTTATTGGCTTTTTATAAAGAAGATAAAAGACCTGTAGCACTTATTCAAAGTACACCTACGAGTTATACGCTCAAAGATGTTACAACTGGAGAACAGTTAAAAGTAAATCATGAAATTGCAGAAAAGTTAGAACCTATCTGTTACATGTTCTTTTACGGTTTTAATGATACAATGACATCCGTAAGGAAAATTGGGAAATTTGCAATACAAGGAATTAAAAAAGATGCTAAGTATTTAATTTTAGCTGCTTTTGCAGGAAGTTTAGTCGGATTACTAGTACCAATATTATCTGGAATTATGTTTGATGATGTAATACCTTCCGCAGACAAATCGTTGCATTTTGAAATATTCGGAATCATGTTAATGTTAGGTGTTGTTTCTGCTGGTTTACAACTGATTAAAGGTGTTTTACAGCTTAGAGTTGAAACAAAATCAAGCCTTAACCTACAGGCAGGAGTAATGGATCACTTATTACGATTACCAGTAACATTTTATAAGAAATTCTCTGCTGGAGATCTTACAAATAGAGCGTTAAGTATCAACGGAATTCGTCAAATATTGTCTAGTACAGTAATGACAGCAGTTTTAAGTGGAGCTTTCTCATTCGTAAACCTAGCATTACTATTTTATTATGCACCTAGTCTTGCTTGGATTGGAGTTCTATTAGCAGTAATTGCAGTTGTATTCATGTCCGTTATTGGTTTTATGAAGCTTAAATACGATCGACAAATTTCTAATATTCAAGGTGACTTACAAGGATTTCTTTTTGAATTTTTATCAGGAATTACAAAAATTAGAATAACTGGTGGAGAAAAAAGAGTATTCACACTGTGGGCAGATAAATTTGCCAAACTAAAACAACTAGGATTTACGTCTGGTAGCTATCAAAATTATGTAGAAGTTTTCAATGCTTCGTATCCATTATTTACAAGTGTTTTCTTCTTTGCATTTATCTATTATACAGTAACAAGTGCAACAACAGCAGGAACAATGCTATCTGTGGGAGCTTTTATGGCCTTTATCAGTGCTTTTAATCAATTCTTAAGAGATTGTTTAAAAATGAGTATGGCTTTAATTACTTCGTTGAATATTATAACACTATACGAAAGAGTAAAACCAATTTTAGAAGAAGTGCCAGAATCTTCAGAAGATAGTACAGATCCAGGTGAATTAGTTGGAGACATAGAAATGAATTCAATATCATTTAGATATCATGAAGATCAACCACTTGTTTTAAACGATGTTTCATTCAAAATTAATCAAGGAGAAATGGTTGCTTTCGTAGGAACTTCAGGATCTGGAAAATCTACTATAATGCGACTCTTACTAGGGTTTGAATCGCCAGAAGCGGGTTCTATCTATTATGACAATGATGCATACGATTCTATGAATAAAGACTTAGTGCGAAGACAAATTGGAGTGGTACTTCAAAGTGGTGCCTTAATGTCTGGAAGTATCTACAAAAACATTGTAGGAAATTCTGAATTAACATTGGAAGATGCTTGGGAAGCAGCTCGTATGGCTGGTATGGAAGAAGATATCAAAAATATGCCTATGGAAATGCATACAGTGATCAGTGAAGGTGCCGGAACATTCTCAGGAGGACAGCGTCAACGTCTTATGATAGCACGTGCTATTGCTCACAAACCAAGACTTCTATTTATGGATGAAGCTACAAGTGCTTTAGATAATAGAACCCAAAATATAGTTTCAGAAAGTTTAGACAAATTACAAGCGACAAGAATCGTTATTGCACACCGTTTAAGTACTGTGAAAAATGCAGACCGTATCTATGTGTTAGACAAAGGAACAATTGTAGAATCAGGTTCTTACGAAGAATTAATGGACCAAAACGGAATATTCTCAAGTTTAGCAAAAAGACAAATAGCATAGAAACATTAGTAAAGAATGAATGAAAAAGAAAAGTATTTATTTTTAAAAGAATTTGTCAAAAGTGAACCTGCTATTGACGAGCTATTACGATATGCAGAAAATAAATTCATTTCCCCCAAAAAAAATAATTCGTTACCAATAGAAGACTCCTATATTGATGCTTGGGAAAGTTATCATGAAGAATCAAGAGAAATAGGTGCTTTTGAAACCTTAAAGAAATATGTAGTACGATTACAGTTTCCTGTCCAAGAAGGAATTTCAAAGACAGAAGCATATAAAAATGTTACCTTAAGAGGTAAACCAAATACTAGCAATGCTGGTTTAGTATTAAATGAACCAGCGTTGATAGAATTAGTTATTTACGAAAATAATATGATTGGAAAAGTACCAGTCATAATAGTGCCTAATAACGATGATTTCAATACAATTATTTCCGCTCTTACTAACAAAAATGAGCCTCAAACACTCCCTAAATCAATGGGCGCTTCATTTATTAACGGAATCAATAATTGGGATAGAATACATCGATTAAAAAAGGATTGGCTCACACAAAATCCTACAGGAAATTGGAATGTATATTTTAAGGAACATGTACTTCCAAATCCACATTTATTTAAAGATAAATTAATGGTACTTAGTACCAAAGCATACAGTGGAATTACAAGTGAAATCATTGGAGTTTCCCAAAGCGATTGGAAATCTTCATCCTTAATGATTAGGCGAGCGCATGAATGTGCACACTTATTTACATTACAATATTATGGCTGTATGGCAATAAATATGCATGATGAAATCATTGCAGACTATGCAGGTATTACTGAAGTATTAGGAAAATTTAATAAAGAATGGTTTTTACAATTCATAGGTTTAGAAAACTATCCAGCATATAGAAATGGTGGTCGTTTACAAAACTATCAAGGTACAACAGAGCTTTCCAAAGAAGCTTTTGACGGACTCAAAACAATTGTAAAAAAAGTTGCAGATACAATTTTCAGATTTGATACTATTTTGGGAGAAATTACAACTTCGTCCGATCAATTAAATAGAATTAAAAGTATTTGCGAGACAGATTTAATTACAATGGCTTCTTCTGGAGGAGTCGAGAAGTTAATAGAAAAATACAATTGCATAAAGATATCCCCGTATCATGATCATAAAAAACAAGAAAATATTAGGAGAAGTTAATGTTATATTAGATCAAATTTCTAAAGTCATGCAGGTAGAAAGAAGTACTTTTTATCTACTTGACAAAGAAACAAATGTCTTGGAAAGCATTGTAACACAAGGCGTTCATAATATAATTATAACTGTTCCTGTTGGGAAAGGAATTGTCGGAACAATGTTTCAACAAAAAAGACCTATCATAGAAAATAACACGCAAAAAAGCACTTTGTTTGATAATTCGTATGATGAACAGTTACACTTTACAACAAAATCTGTTTTATGTGTTCCTATCTTCAATGAAAAAGGAAAGCCAATTGGCGCACTTCAAAGTTTGAATAAAAAAGGAGGTCTTTTCACCGAAAAAGACATCAAAACACTCAATAGTTTTGCTACTGCAATTTCACTGATCATAAAAAATAGTGAGTTATATTTAGCGAGTGAACATATCAAAAACAACTTTTCTACATTGCTAGATGTTTTCAAAGTTGTTTCTTCTGAGTTAAACTTAAACAAGCTTATTCAGGTAATTATGAATAAAGCGGCTGAAATCACAAAATCAGATCGTAGTTCATTATTTCTAGTAGATGAAGAAACAGGTGCGTTGTGGACCGTATTTGCAAAAGGTCTTGAAAATCAAATTGTAAGAACAAAAACAGGGATTGTTGCAGAAGTTGCAAAAAATAAAAAAGCACTTATTGTCAATGATCCTTACAATCATCCACACTTTAACGCTTCTGTAGATAAGCAAACAAAATATCGTACAAAATCGATTTTAAGCGTTCCTGTGTTCAATTCTAAAAATGATGTTTTAGGCGTGATTCAGGTGATTAACAAGCTTGAAAACGACTTCAATTCAGCCGATTTAGATATCTTAACGGGTTTTGCTAGTCAAATTCGTATTGCTATTGAAAATGCAAAACTATTCGATCAAATTCAAGGGATGAAAAACCATCTCAATATATTAGTTCAAAATCTAGATAATGGCATTGTAACTATAGATGAGTCACTTAAAATTAATACGGTTAATGACACATTTAATAAAATGTTTGGTCTAAAAAAATCTCAAGATCTAACCAATACACATATTGATGAGTTAAGCAACTCTCTAAAACCATTATTTTTATTTTGCAAAGAGACCATTGCTACTGGCGAAAAAAATTATCAAGAAGAACTAAAAATTAAAATTAGCTCCAAAACATCTGTAACCATTAATGTTAGCGTACTTCCAATGCAAGATGCAAAAGGAAATGTTATTGGCGCCATTGCAGTTTTTAATGATATTTCTAAAGAAAAAAGAATACAATCCAACCTAAGCAGATACATTCCACAACATTTAGTAAAGCAGGTAATGAATCATGATAATTTATCTTTATTAAAAGGTACGTATTCTAAATGTAGCATTTTGTTTTCTGACATTCGAAATTTTACCACATTGACTGAAGAATTTGGAGCCATTCAAATAGTTGAATTGTTAAATAAGTATTTTGAAGCCATGATCACTTCAGTGCATAGATACAATGGAATCTTAGATAAATATATTGGTGACGCAATAATGACGGTTTTTGGAGTGCCTTACGCCAATATTTCAGATGCTAAAAATGCAGTGAATTGTGCCTTAGATATGTTTGCAATGTTGCACAATTTAAACAAAAACAACTCAAAATCACCAACGTTAAATATTGGAATTGGCATCAGTACAGGAAATGTAGTTTCGGGTAATATTGGATCGGAAAAACGCTTTGAATATACGGTTATTGGCGATTCTGTAAACCTGGCAGCACGATTAGAAAGTGCAACAAAAGTGTACAATGTAAATTTACTCATATGTGAAGAAACCTATAACGAAGTGAAAGACGATTTTCATTGCAGAGAAATTGATACATTGCTTGTAAAAGGGAAAAATATTCCGGTAAAAGTATTTACTGTACTTAGTGATAAAACGAAGCAACTTACCAAAGAGCAACATGATTTTAACGCAACATATTCTGAAGGATTAACTCACTATAAAAATGAAGAATTTCAAAAGGCAATTGCGTGTTTTCAAGCAGCAATACAATTAATTCCGACTGATGGTCCTACAAAAGTATTTATAGAAAGATGTAGCAACAACTCTAAAATAAGTATTTAATCCATTTCATCTAAAGTAGTTTTAACATGTTGTTGAACTACTTTTAGTTGTGTTTCTAATTGTGTGTAAATCATTATTTTAAATTCTCGACTAGATTCCAATTGCCACAAATAGCTATAAATTTTTTTCTTGTCTAATTCAGAAATTTCAATAGGTTGTTTTATCTCAATAAGTTCACCTTTATCATTAAATTCCATATAATTTGCCAATACATTATTAATTGGAAAAAAGTAATTTTTAAAGGCTTGTACAGCTTCGTTTTGTTCTTCTATTTTAGTGAGTACATCAAAGTAATAATTGTAATAATATGTAATTCGGACACGAAGTAAATCATCTTTTATAATGTCCAATCCTTTAGAAGTTAAACCTTCATATCCCGTTTTATTAGGTGTAAAACTAAAATCTGCGAATACGTTATTATAATAATCTTGAATAGAATCTTGATTGACAGGTTTATTATTAATCAAATCTCTTAAATAGACACAAGATTTTTTTGCAAAAATATTTCCTAATTTATTGTTTTCTATTGTAATTAAGTCATTGTTTAGCGCACTTACAACAGCTTTCAAAATTTCTCTTTCAGCATTAGAATCTCTTCTATCTTGGCTCCAGTTGCTAAGTGCGAAAGCTGAAACTACTGCAATAAACATTGACAAGGTTTCAAAAAAATATTTTTTCCAGTTGAATACAAATTTCTTCTTCTTTTTCATCTAAAAAGCATTTTTATCAGTCTTTTTGGCATTTTTATCCTTCATCTTAAATGTAAATTTACGCAACACTCATTATAAAGAACATAAAATTAATTATTATGGAATTAACAAAAAAACAAAAATTATTTCAAACTATTGTAAGTAAGGCGTGGGAAGATAATGCTTTTAAACAAGAGTTAATAAATAATCCAATAAGCGCCATCGAAAGTTTGACCGGAGAGTGTTTAAACATACCAGAAGGTAAAACAATTGTTGTTCGTGATCAAACAGATGATTCAGTGGTATACATTAATATTCCTGCAGAACCTAACATGGACGATGTAGAATTGACGGAAGAGCAATTAGAAGTTATATCAGGAGGTGGAGACCCTAGTGCAGTTATGCAACTTGACGATCCTCTTCCAGGACTATAATTCATAATTAGAAATCAAAATTAAAGAATGCTCATAGCTAAAAAAACATATTATAAAAAAGAAGAGAAGCGAAAATTAATATCGCTTCTCTTTTTTGTTTTAATATCTTCTATTCTTTCGGGGCAAGTTAACACTGATATTAGCAACCAAAAGAGAATAGGAGATAGTTTGTTTTTAGTAAGTAAAGACGAAATTAAAAAAGGGAACTATGAAGAGGCGCTTTCTTTAGCAGAAAAAAGCTTAACGATCTTTAAAGATTTAAATGAAAATGAATCTATTGGAAATTGCTATAAACAAATTGCTACGGTAAATTATTACCAAGGTGAATTTTATGATGCATTAACTTCTTTTGAAAATAGTAAAGAGTATTTTACGAAAGCAGGTGTAAAAAATGGAATTGCCTCTACTACAAATAATATTGGCGCAATTTATTACTACTTAGGGAATTACTCGAAAGCACTGGACAATTACAAAAATGCACTAGAGCTGCATGACGATTTAAATAATGAGGCACAAATTGCAGGAACAACACAAAATATTGGGAATATTTATCTAATACTTAACGATTTTGAAAATGCGAAGAAGTATTATAAAATTGCCAAAGAAATTCATCAAAAAATAGCAAACAAAAAATCACTTTCCTTAGTGTTGAGTAGTATAGGAAGTGTTTATATGAATGAAGAAAATTATGATACAGCGTTAAGCAATTATGAAGCTTCCTTAAAGCTTGCGGTAGAAAGTAATGAAAAACAAGTACAAACTGAAGTGTTTTTCAATCTAGGAAAATTATATGAAGCAAAGAATAATTTTTCTGAATCCGTAAAGTTCTACAATAAATCACTAAATATAGCACAAGAGATAAAAAGTAGTCGTCATGAGAGTTCTGCTTTTATTGCTTTAGGCGCCATTCAACTAAAGTTGAATAAAAAAGAACAATCCATAAAAAATTGTAAGCTAGGTTTAGAAATTGCAGAAAAACTAAATATCGTTTCTGCTCAAGAACAAGCATGTAAATGTCTATATGATTCCTATAAATCATTAAATAGAGTAGGGAAAGCATTGCTGTATAATGAGCGAATGTATCTGCTAAAAGACAGTTTGAATTTAAAGAAAACTACAGACAAACTCCTAAACATGGAGTTTGAAAAAGAAATGCTTTTAGATAGTATTGCCAATGTAGAAAAAGAACGCAAAGCAGAAATAGCACATCAAAAAATTGTAGATAGAAAAGAAAAACAACGAAATATATTTCTGCTTTTAGGTTGCTTTGCCATTATAATTGCTGGAGGAATTTTTAGCAGATTAAACCTTGTGAAAAAATCAAAAGCAATATTACAAGTAGAAAAAGATCGTTCGGAGCATTTATTACTTAACATCTTACCAGAAGAAATTGCCGAAGAACTAAAAGAAAAAGGATTTGTAGACGCGCAAGATTTTGAAACGGCTTCCATCTTATTCACAGATTTTAAATCTTTCACAGAAACGGCTTCTCGATTAACACCACAACAATTAGTTGAAGAAATTAATGTGTGTTTCAAAGCATTTGATCATATCATGGAAAGCTATAAAATTGAAAAAATAAAAACCATTGGAGATGCGTATATGGCTGCAGGTGGTTTGCCTAAGCCAGATGCAAATGCAGTTAAAAATACCATTTTAGCGGCTATTAAAATGCAGGCTTTCATGATTAAAAGAAAAAGAGAAAACGATATACAAAATAAACCAGCTTTTGAAATGCGAGTAGGTATCCACGTTGGACCTATTGTAGCAGGTATTGTAGGAGTTAAAAAGTTTCAATATGACATTTGGGGCGATACTGTTAATACAGCTAGCCGTATGGAAAGTAATAGCATGGTTGGAAAAGTAAATATAAGTCAAGACACCTATTTATTAGTTAAAAATGAAGAAGACTTAGCTTTTGAATATCGTGGAAAAATTACTGCAAAAGGAAAGGGCGAACTCGAAATGTACTTTGTATCACTTAAAGCATAAGTAATAGATAACATTTCATCTTTAAAATAGATGTAATGACATATACTTTCTACAAGAGAATTAAGCCATTTGTTTCAGAATATTATCAAATCTAGATTTATTGATTTATCTAAGAATTGCGCAATATGTTACGAAATCACAAAGTGTAACTCTTAAAATCTTCAACATAATAAGGTAAAATATATAAAAAACAGTTTTATCAGTTTTAATGGCATTTTTATCATTCATCTAAAAAATATCTTTACACCATAGTTAATAAGAAAACATTTAATAACTGAATTATGGAATTGACTAACGAGCAGAAAAAATCTCAGGAATTATTGCAAAAGATAATATATAAAGCATGGGAAGATGAAACTTTCAAGCAAGCATTAGTAGTAAATCCTATAGAAGCTATTGAAAAAGCTACTGGAGAGAAAATCAATCTTCCAAAAGATAAAACCTTGATAGTTAGAGATCAGACATGTTCGTCTACAATTTATATCAACATTCCTGCTGAACCAAATATGGAAGATATAGAATTAAATGAAGAGCAATTAGAATTTATTGCCGGTGGAGGAGCTTGGCCATCAGCTGTACGACCAACATTACCAACATTACCAACAAAATCATAAATAACACTTTAACGCTATAAACCATGAAATTAACACAAGAGCAAGAATTGTATCAAAAAATTGTACAAAGAGCATGGGAAGATGCTCAGTATAAAAAAGAACTAATGGCTAATCCTTTGGCAGCAATTGAAAAGTTAACGGGAATAAAATTAAATATTCCATCAGACACGAAAATAGTTGTTAATGATCAAACAGATGCTTCAAAAGTATACATCAACATTCCAATAGAACCAAATATGGATGATGTAGAATTAAATGAAGAACAACTAGAAGCAGTTGCAGGAGGTGAAGGGAAATATTATGAAATCATAAAATTGCCCCCAACTTTCCCAGGAGGATGCTTCCCTTACGATAAATAAAAACTTAAAATAAATATTCAAACATTATTAATTAAACTTAAAATTATAAAATTATGGAATTCACACAAGAAGAACAATTATTTCAACAAGTGATAAACGAAGCTTGGGAAAATGCAGAATTTAAGGCGGAATTAGTAGCTAATCCTGTAGCAGCTATTGAAAAGTTAACAGGACAAAAGTTAAATATTCCTGAGGGTAAAACTTTAGTAGTAAGAGATCAAACTTCTTCGGAGACCCTTTATATTAATATTCCAGGAAAAGTAGATGTGGAAGATGTAGAATTAAACGAAGAGCAATTAGAAGCAGTAGCTGGTGGTTGTTGGGATGGACCTAACCCTGTTATTGATATTATCAAAGATATAAAAACAATATTTGCACCAACAACTGGTCCAACTGTAGGAGAATTTTAAAATTTAGCATTATGAAAGTTACAAAACAAGACGTAGATAAAGGACTAGAGTTACACCAACAATTGGTATCTAAAGCATGGGAGAGTGCTGCCTTTAAAGAGCAACTTATCAATAATCCAAAAGCAGTCATTGCTGAGATGATAGGAAAAACTGATACTGAACTCAATGCAACGGTTGTTGTAGAAGATCAAACAGATGCAAATACTATTTATTTGAATATTCCTGCAAAACCAAATTTTGATAATTTGGAGTTAGAGCTAACTGAGGAGGAATTAGAAATGGTTTCTGGTGGAGATCTTTCTTGTTCTGTAGTTGATTTCTTCGATGGCGTAGGATATACAATTGGAGCTGGTTTAGGAATGTTAATTCATGATACTGGAGAAGCTATTGGAAATCTATTTGATTAATTATAAAAAACAAAAATTATGAATAGTACAGAATTAAAAAATGCAGAGAGTTTTTTAGCAGATATTACACAAAAAGCTCAAAACGATAAAGAATTCAAATCGGACTTAATTAGTAATCCAGTAAAAGTATTTAAAGAAAAATATGGATTAACTGTAAAACCAGATTTACACTGTGTTGTAGAGGACCAATCCGATGATTCTATTATTTATTTAAATATCCCAAGACCATTTGATCATGATGATAGTGTAGAGCTTACCGAAGAACAACTTGAGAAAGTTGCTGGTGGTGAATTGAGTGTTGGATTTATTTGTGGAGCAATTGCTGGAGCTATTTTAGTAGCTGTAGGTGATGGCTTTATAGAAGGATTCATTGATGGTCTTGGAGGAAGTGGAGATGTAGATTTCGATCGAGGATTATAGATAAAATTATTTTATGTGTTTTTACAAAATGAACATGAATATAGAAAACCCTTTTCTCATCTAACATTGATAATGTTTAATTACAATTTTAATTATGTATATTATCAACGTTAAATACAAATCAATTTGAAATGGTTAAAAAAAAATGAGAAAAGGGTTTGTATTATTTTATCAAATAACAATAAAACGAAAGTTTTAAGACTATTTAATTTATGAAAAGCTCACAAAATAATAATAAAATTATGAACTTTATTTTAGGTCTCATATTCGGTGTAATTGTAATGTTATTATTAAAATACTTTGATGTTGTTTAATAAGAACAAGTTTTATCTGCCAAAATAACTTTGCAAATCATTTGAGAAACATTCAAGTGATTCTTTATAATTACCAATAGTGAAAAGTGATTCTAAGAATTATAAATATTAGTTTTACCTTTTTCTTTTCTATCATATAAAATTGAATTACTCCAACTTTATTTCTAAGAATTAGTAGTACTAGTTCTATACTAAAACATCCAATATTGTAATTTATACAACGTGTTATGGGACTTGTTTCGCAAAAAATAGAATTAGATGATAAAAAAAATGATTTTTTATTAAATTCTTATGAAAAAAATCTTCTCGCCTTTTTATCAGAAAATAAAATATCAGTTCCAATAGAACAAAAAAATATTTTAGAGATTCTTAAAAATGATATTGCAAATTCTTATCCTGTTTTTAAAACTATTTATCCATTAGAAGAAGAAAAAATAAGAAATGTTTTTTCTAGTATAATTCAAGCAATATCGTCTGATAGAGAAGAATTATATAAACAAAAAATAATTAATGTTACTAGTGGTAGCATACAAGATATTAAGATAGGAGAAGGAGATTTTCATAATGGATCATGCACAACTATTCTTCAGTTAGAAAACAACCAAAAATTAATCTATAAACCTACAAATGGAAAAATTTCAAAGCCATACTTTGGTTTATTAGATTGGGTAAATAATTGTCTTTCATTAGGAGATTATAGTTACAAAATTCATAATAAACAATCCCACCATTGGCAAGAATTTGTAAGTCAGAAAGATTGCGAAACTGAAGAGGAAATAAAGGTATATTACACAAGGAGCGGTTACTTATTATGTATTTTATACCTTCTCAACAGTACGGATTATCATTCAGAAAATATCATTGCAAGAGGTGATTCTCCTGTACTAATAGATCATGAGACATTATTAATGCCAAAAATAAGAGAAAAGTATAAAAACTACTTTAGGCAATCTAATGCCCGAATAGAGGACACTGTATTTGATTCATTTTTATTACCAAACGAAAACGCTAAGTATTCTTTCCCTTTAGGAATGTGTGGTTTGGGTTATGCAAAGCAAACGTATACTTATGGACATAAAAAAGTAGGTATTAATCGTTTTACTAAAGACTGGAAAATGTCGATAAAATTGATTAAACAAGACTATGTTAAAAACAATGTGCCTACAATTAAAGGACGTAAAATCTTTTTAGATGATTATCAAAATGAATTTTTAAAAGGCTTTACAGATGCATATAATCTTTTTTTGAAAGAGAAACTATTTCTTTTATCCGAGAAATCACCGATTAATAATTTTAGAAAAGTACCTGTGCGTTATATATGGAGAGCGACTAATGTTTACGGTAAAATTTTGGATTTTATGAAATTACCTAAAAATCTAAAATGCAAAAAAAATTATGAACAAAAAATAAGAAATTATTTATCTGTGGCATATAAAAATGTACCTAAAGATTCAACCTTGCAATTAATTTTAGAGCATGAAGTAACACAAATGTTAAGAGGAGATATTCCTTATTTTGAGATAGATTCTTCTTCCAGAGATTTGCATACTGAACATGGTGTTATTAAAAACTTTTTTGAATTAAGTTGTGTAGAAAACTTTGAAAGAAAGCTTCAGAAATTATCCAAAGAAGATTTACAATATCAAAAGGAGTTAATTAAAACAAGTGTAGAATTTTAAATTATTTATTTAAATTGTCCTAAAATAGGTTGACAGTTTATAAATAAAATTAAATCAAACCTGCGAAGCTAACTTTGCTGGTTTTTTGCTTTAAAAAAGGATCAAACAAAACGCTTTACACAATCGAGAACCTTACATTACAATACGCAGATCAGCACCAAATAAATTCGAAAGTATTGCAAATTAGACTAAGAAGCCTCAAATCTTCATAAAACTGCCATGAAACGCTTAAACATATCTTCAAGAGCGTATTATAACAGAATTCTAAAAATATCTAGCACTAATTACCGATTTAAATCAGCCAAAAAATATGCTATATAAGCGCGCGCTCTTATAGCAGATGAATTTTTAAAAACTGAAAACCAAAATGATACCAGTATATTTAAATTTTTGTCAAGTACTTAGAATTTTTTTGCTTTGTAAAATAGTGTAGAAAAATAAAAAACAGTATAATTGTAGTATAAAAAAATACATTATTTCAAACCATTTCTCCCCTTAAGAAATAATTGATTTTTAGAGAATATACATATAAGATAAAAAAGCCTTGCTTTTATTGTATTAATAAAAAAACAATTCCAATCAGTCAATACCAGTTGCTTATGATATAGCAAACACGACTATAGAAATCGCCAAGATCAAAAGTATGCTAAAAGAAGTGTTACCAGCCTATATGATTCCTGCTGTTTTTGTTGAAATTAATGACTTTCCACTGACACCAAACAAAAAAAAAGATGCAAAATATCAAACGCCTTTTCAGTTAGGAACTGATTTGCTAATCAATGCAAGTCTATTTAAACTTGAAGCTAAAGTCCGCGTTGACTTCTTAAAATCGAGACAATTACGTCACAAAAACTAAATATAATTTTATATAAAAAGAGAAAAAATAAAAAAATGATATACCAAAAACCACAAATATTTATGTTGCATTTTGCAGGAGGGAACTCGTATTCATTTGTGTTTTTAAAAGAAAAGATATCCCAAACTTTTGAAGTTCATACCTTAGAATTGCCAGGAAGAGGAAAACGTTTCAAAGAACAATTACTCACCAACAGTCAAGAAGCAATTGACGATTATGTACAGCAAATAAGAGCCAAACGAAATGGAAAACCATTCATTATTTATGGACATAGTATGGGCGCAACATTAGGATTATTTGTTGCCAAAAAACTAGAGAAAATCATAGATATGCCAGAAGCATTAGTACTCACAGGAAGTGTTGGCATTGGCGTAAAAGATGAAGAAGAAGAAAAAAGAGGGAAACGATATTTAATGAATGAAGAAGATTTTAAACAAGAATTACGAGAGCTAGGCGGCGTTCCTGAAGAAGTATTGGAAAATGAAGAACTTTTTAGCTTTTTCAGTCCGCAAATGCGTGCCGATTTTAAAGTGATAGAAGAAGGATTACCTACAGAAAACTTTGCGATACAAGCTCCTATTTATGCCATCATGGGAACCGAAGAAAAGTGCAGTGATCGTTTGGATAATTGGAAACGATTTACCGCGAGCTATTGCAATTGTGAATTATGGGAAGGAAATCACTTTTTTATCAACGATCATTCAGAAGCATTAGTACGCATATTAGAAAAGTCATTTGACTAAGCAATCAACTAAAACAACAAACAATGTTAAAACTAAAAGCAAAAGACATTATCTATCTTATTTTGTATGCCTTACCCAATACAATTTTAAGTTTTGCCATCATATACATTATCAATAATGTGATGGCGGCAAATCCTGTATTCACCAGAAAATATATGGGAATTGTATTTGTGGCAATCATAGTGTATACATATTTACTCAATATCATTTTCCAGAAACGACTCAACCTGTATGCTTTTAAGTTTCTTTATGAAAATGAAAAAAGGGTTTTTAGTCAAATTTTAAAAGCATCGTTGATCAAATTAGAAAAACTCGGTCCGCAACGCTTTTATACAGCAGTAGAAGATTTAAGAACCTTCTCGATGTTGCCATACACAGTTACACATACCGTAAACTCAGTACTTATGCTTGTACTTTGTTTAATATACATGTTTACACTCTCTTTTTCATCGGCATTAATTGTCATCATTCTTATTGCGCTGGTAGCTGCTTGTTATTTTGTGGTGATGAATACAATGACCAAACAAGTAGCAATTCTTCGAGAATATAATGAAGATTACTATCAATATGTAGATGATGTAATGCGAGGATTTAAAGAATTAAAACTAAGTTTTTTTCGTCGTAATAGCTTAATGAATAACTTCTTAATTCCGAACCGAGACAAGGCAATGGACTTAGATTTTAGAATTAACTATGTCTTTCTATCAATCAACTTAATAAGTCAATATGGATTGTATTTTGTGGTTGCTGTCATTCTATTTGTATTGCCACAATACGGACTGCTTACCACCGAAGATGTTATAGCCTATGTTGTCATCATCCTTTTCATTTCTGGACCTATCAACAACCTGATTAATTTACAACAAATGTACACCCGATTCATGGTTGCCAATACTAGAGTTAAAAAATTTATAGGCGATTTTGAAATTGTAGATGATGGAAAACAAGAAAAGGCAGTGACCTCAGATACATTCAGTTCACTTGAATTTAATGACGTTGTATTCTCATATCCAACAGACGAAAAATTGGAGGAAAAAACAAAACCTTTTGCGCTTGGACCATTGAATTTATCCATAAAACAAGGAGAAGTCATTTTTGTAGTAGGAGGAAACGGTTCTGGGAAAAGTACTTTCATCAATGCGTTGACAGGACTGTATTCCATATCTGATGGTGAGATTTTAGTAAATGATTCCATCAGTGAAAAATCGAATAGAAGCTTGCAAGATATGACGGCGGCTGTATTTACAAACAATCACATTTTCTCAAAAAACTATGATGATTTTGAGCTTGAAAACAATAAGAAATATAGACAACTTGTGGAAACGATGGAGTTGGATCATATCATAACAGATGATAAAGAAAAATCGATTCGAAGACAATTCTCCAAAGGACAAAGCAAGCGTGTATCATTGATACTAGCCTTATTAGAAGAAAAGCCAGTATTGGTATTAGATGAATGGGCAGCAGATCAAGATCCGCATTTCCGTAAATATTTCTATGAAGTATTAGTTCCAAAACTAAAAGCAGAAGGAAAAACAATCATCGCAGTAACACATGATGATGCGTATTTTAACAATGCAGATCGAGTGATAAAGTTTGATTATGGAAAAATAATAAAGGACGTCGATATCCATTCAAATAAAAGCAATTTAAAAGATATTTGGGTATCATAAATCGAAAATTTAAACATTCACTTACATCAAGAAACATCTTCTGAAATAGACATAGATTTTAATTTTTAGAAATACGAATTATGAATACATACATGAAAAATATTTTTAATGCACTTTTGCTACTGATTACTTGTACAGCCTTACACGGGCAAGAAGGTACATTTAAAAAAGTAGATTCTTCCTATCATCGATATGCAGATTATATAGAAGATGATGCCATTACATGGGGTTATTTATCGGTACCAGAAGATTGGAATCAACCGATGAGCGATTCTATAAAAATTGCAGTCTCAGTCTTAAAAAACACTTCAGGAAAAGCAAATGCAGAAGCATTGGTCTTTATTCAAGGTGGTCCAGGACAAGGAAGTGTAGACGATGTTTGGTCTTGGTTGAATCATTCTTTGCGAAAAAATCATGATATCGTATTGTTTGATACTAGAGGAACAGGCTATTCACAGCCGCGTTTGTGTCCAGATTTAGGAAAAGAATTCTTAGCCATTTTAGCAAAAAATCAATCACCATCTAAAGATGAAGAACAAAAAGCAAATGCAGCATTGGCTTGTAAATCTGATTTGATAAAAAAAGGAATCAATGTGGAAGCCTATCAAAGTACTTCGGTTGCCAAAGATTTACACGCACTAAAAAACAGTTTGGGATACAAGCAATGGAATATTTACGGAGTTTCCTACGGAACTTATATGGCGCAAGTATATGCAAATATGTTTCCTAACGATATTAGTAAGCTTATTCTAGATTCTTCGATCTCAAACATTACTGAATATTACACGGCAAATACGACAAACTATATGACAAGTTTGCAAAAGGTATTCAAAGCCTGTGAAGCCGATGAAAACTGTAACAAAAATTATCCAAATATTGAAAATATCTACTATGAAGTCATTGCAGATTTAGAGAAAAATCCAATCACAGTGGATGTAGATAAATTTTTGATTGAATCAGAATCGTTCACTTTTAATGCAGAAGACTTTAAAGTAGCCTTGCAACAAGCTTTGTATAACAAGCAATTGGTTGCGGTAATACCGTTGCTTATTTATGAGTTTAAAGCACGAAATAAAATCGCTTTAGGGAATTTAGTGCCTGCTTTTTCAGCGCTGTTAAATATGGATTACGGAGTGTATTATTGTGTGAGTTGTAACGAAACTTTACCGGTAAACGATATAGAAACGCTTGAGCAGAAATCTAACTCTTACAAAGGACTCAAAGGACCGATTTCATTCTACAAATCAGATTTTGTGGTATGTGATCAGTGGAATATTCAAAAAGATTCCATCATATACCAAAACTTAGACAAGTTGAAAGAAAGCAATATGCCAGTATTGGTATTTGGAGGAGAATTTGATCCAATTACACCAGAAGGTAATGCAGAAAAGACGGCCAATTTATTTAACAACGGAACGGCGGTTACGGCATATACTTACGGACATGTACCAAGTTTCACAAGAATAGGAACGGAAGTAGTCACAGCATTTATTGATAAAAATGAAGTGCCAGAAAAAGAAGTGTTCAAAAAAGCACCAGCATTACAAATTGTCAACTCCATCACGGTCAATGGCGGCGTTTCTTCTATGGGAAACAGTTTAGATGAACAAGATCCATTATTTCTCACGCCATTATTAATTGCACTTGGAGTTGCATTGGCATTTATCATTGCACATGGAATCAAATTGATTCGAAGAAAATATAAAAAACTATCAGACAAAATTGTTAGAATCCTATGTTTATTAACGTCTGTATTTGGAATTATAAGTTTGATAGGATTTGTAAATGCACTCTTGACAACGGTAGATCAAAACTTTTACATTTTGGCGTTTGGTTTGCCGAGTTCCTATGACTATTTATACATTTTCATGTGGATATTTCTAGGATTATTGTCACTCACACTACTATTTTACGTTATAAAGATCAAACAACTCAATGAAAGAAGTATTTTATTCTCAATTGTATTTTCAAATATATTGATTGCTGTCTACTTTTTGTATTGGGGAATTATTTAATGTACACAATAAAAACAACCATGAAAAAGACTGTTTTAGCCAACCATTATGAATACATCGCAAATCCTTCAAAAAAATCACTTCCAGCTTTCATAAATAAAAATGTTCAGGAAGTCCCGGAAGCATTGAGAGATTTTAAATATCCGATATCTTCTTGGCCAGTAATCTTGTCCAAAGAAGAAGTAGAAGAATTGACTGCGTGTAGTATATTAATACCAAAACTATCACAACAAATATCAGAGTTGTACTTTAAAAATGATCTTGAAAAAATAGCTAATTTCTACTATGAAGGAGATCAAACCAAAGCACAATTTGCAAATTTTTGCAATCAGAAAAAGATAGATGTAAGCTGTCGATTAGATTTGATAAAAGCTGCATCTGGATTTAAAGTTTTAGAAGTAAATTCTGGTTCGTCCCTTTCTGGTATGGAAATTCAAAATTTCAAGCCAGTTTTTGATGTGATGCACCCTGAATTAAGTGATGAAAAATTAGGTTTAAAAGTTCGAAATACACAACAAATTTATATTGATTTCATTATTCAAAAAGCAATTGAATTACTTTCAGATGGAGAAGATGAAATTACCATCTTCATGCTAGAAATGATTTCAACAGAGGAAGATCGGCTTGCATATTCAGAAGCAGAAAAATTTTATAATGAAATCCTCAATGAAGAAATTGCAAAATATCATAAAAAAGGAAAAGTAGTCATCAATGGCATGTCTGAAGTGAGCTTGCAAAACAACAATCTCACATACAAAAACGAGCGTGTACATGTAGTATTAGTAAGGAATTATGCTATAAAGGACATTTCGTCAGATATTTTTAGAGCTTTTATGATGAATAAAATCTATTTCCCAGATCATCAAGGAGTAGAAATCTTGGGCGATAAACGTAACTTAGTAATCCTTCGTACACTTGCCGATGAAGGAAAGTTTAGTCCAGAAGAAAATGAACAAATACAAAAATTTATTCCTTGGTCGGTATTAATGCAAGAAACCGCAGTTACGTACAATGGAGCTACACATGATTTGCAAACTTTACTCAAAGAGCAAAAAGATAATTTTGTTATAAAAATTGCTGATGGATTACAAGGAACCGATGTATTCATAGGAAAAACGTTATCAGATGAAGCTTGGAGTGAAGCTATAAAAAAAGCAATTCAAGAAGAAAAATACATAGTTCAAGAATTTATAGGATCAGATGATATTTATGTGCCTAACAAACAGAATGAATGGGCTCCACACTCATTAGTTTGGGGCGCTTTTGGATTTGGAAATACATATGGAGGCGCTTGGGTGCGAATGTCGGCAAAAGAAAATAGTTCAAGAGTCATCAATTCTGCAACAGGTGCTGTAGAAGCTATTGTGTATGAAGAAGCTATTGATACTAGTGAAATGTACACAAAGCAAGAATCGGAGATGCAAACAATACTTGGGGAAGCATACGAAGATTTAATGATTGATGCATCGAAGAAATTGCCCGCTTTTTTAGACGCCACATCTGAAAAATTACCAAAATTTCTAAGAGGATATGCATATCCTGTGTCGTCATGGCCAGTAGTTATCAATTGGGAACAAACCAAAAGTTTAGAACAACTCAGTACCAAAATCCCAAAACTTCTTACCAAAATTCCAGCATTGTATTTTGAAAATGATATGAAACGAATTGGCGATTTCTACTTTCAAGGAGATGAGATGATGACGCAATTTGGTATGCTGTGCCATGAAAAAGAAATGGAACTAAGCTGTCGTTTAGATTTATCATTGGATGTTGATGGATTTAAAATATTAGAAGCCAATGTTGGTTCTTCTATTGGAGGATGGCAAGTGCAAAGCTTTGAACCTCTCATTCGTAAAGCACATTCAAATTTGGATGAAGATTTCACTACAGAAAATACACAAGCTAATTACATCGACTTCTTGGTGAAAAACGTGATCAAACATGTTTCACATCTTCAAACAGAGATCAATGTATTTTTAGCCATTGGAGAATATGAAGAAGGTTTCCAAAGGGAAAATATTACGAGCTTCTTTAATGATTTATTGGCAGCGTCATTAAAAGATACCAACTACAAAGGAAATACGTTTATCGGAGAATTTATAGATGTAGAATTGCAAAATAGTAAACTGATCTTTGAAGGGAAAGAGATGCATGCAGCATTGGAAATTGTAGTCAATGATGTGGGAATTCCTCTGAATATTTATAGAGCTTTTATGATGGATACGGTATATATGCCAGATCACTTAGCAACAGGAATGTATGGCGACAAAAGAAATTTAGGAATCTTAAGAGAATTAGCCGAAAACAATAAATTCACCGCAGCAGAAAATGAACTCGTTATAAAAAGTATTCCGTGGACGAAGGAAATTAAAGATAACGTTGAAATGTACAGAGGTCAGAATTTGAATATGACAGAAATCCTGAAAAATCATAAAGAAGACATGGTGATCAAAGCAGCGCAAGGATATCAAGGGAAAGATGTTTTTATAGGAAGGTTTTCGTCTGATGAAGAATGGAATGAAGCCATACAACTGGCTTTATCTAATAAAAACTTTATTGCGCAAGAATTCAGCGATTCTATAAAGTTACTAGCACCAAACAAAGAAAACCAATGGACACCGCACAAATTAATATGGGGCGCGTTCGGATTTGGAAAAAAATATGGTGGCGTTTGGGTGCGAACATCCGAAGTAGCCAATGATATCGGAGTTATCAATTCTGCCACAGGAGCAGTTGAAGCGATTGTGTACGAACACCATTTGATCGATGAAGTAATTATATGATCACAATTTATGATTGCCAAATAATGCAAAATGTATCTGCTATATTGATGAAAAAAGACCTTCCTAAATTCTCCGTAGAATTTCAAAAAAGAATACTACGGTTTAGGAAGTAGCAGAAACGTATATGTGTTAAATAGCGTGTAATAAAAAAATGAACATGGAAAATATCAATATAAAAATAATCCCCGTTTTTGGTTCGTTCATACGTGTTATTTGAAATAAAAATTGTAAGTGAATTTTGAATATAAACCATTAAAAATTATGACATGTATGTGATAGTCCAATTTTTACATTTTTTTCAATATAAAGTTTTTTATGTTGAAAAAAATTACCATATTTGGACAGTAAAATAAATAAACTATTCAAGTTTTTGAAAAATTAAAATATCTATTTTTCTAATTTCTCCCCCCTAAAACTATTGATAGATTACTAAGTTCATGTGAGTAGATTTTTTGCTCTCATTTGAAATTTAATGATTGTATTGCTATGAGTTTTGCCATTAATTGGTATGTGTTGAATGTGAAATCTCCCTGGGTGAGGAAAATGTATGAATCTTTAACAAAAGTTTCATTAAATTCCCTGTTTCCTCTATTAAAAACAATTCAACAATGTAGTGAAAGAAATAAAGTAATTCTTTCAAAACTATCTTCTTCTTATGCTTTTGTAAATATTAATTCCTCTCTGGAATTCCGCAGGACTTTGTCTGTTAATGACGCCGTAGTTCCTGTAAAAATATATGCATTAGATAAAACTCTAAGCCTTAATAATAAGATTGATTAATACGAATTCAAATAATTTTAAAGAATTTGTTTTTCTAATAAAAAAAGATAATGGACCAATTAGTAAACAAACTATATCAACTAGGTATTCGAATAGAAGCTAAAAATGGAGAGTTGCAAGTAAAAGCACCAAAGAATACGTTGACTCCTGAGCTCATTCAAGAAATAAAACAGCAAAAGGAAGACTTAATAGCTATATTGGGAAATCCTGAAATAGAAATACCTAAAGCTCCTATTCAAGAATATTATCCATTAACAGCTGCTCAAAAACGAATATGGATTTTAAGCCAATTTGAAGGAGGAAGCAAAGCATATAATATTTTTGGAGCTTTTGAAATGGAAGGACAATTAGATATGGAAGCATTGCAAAAAGCTTCTAAGTTTCTAATAGAACGACATGAAAGTCTTCGAACTAAATTTATACAGAAAGACGGCGATATTTGGCAAAAAATTCTACCAGTTGCAGAGATCAATTTCTCCGTAGATGTTCTTCCGCAAACTACAGATGTAACAAGTGTAATAGCAGAATTCTACGAAACTGAATTCGATTTAACGCAAGCGCCATTACTTAAAGCACAAGTAATTCCTGTAACACCTACAAAACATATATTGGTATTTGCTATTCATCATATTATTGGTGATGGATGGTCTATGGAAATTTTCTCTGGAGAACTTATAAAATCTTACAATGACATTCACCAAAATCAAGAAATAACATTACCAGAATTAACAATTCAATACAAAGATTATGCATTCTGGATGGAAAGTGATGTAATGCAAGAAAAGCTCAATAAGCAAGAAGCGTATTGGCTTTCTGAATTTTCGGGCGAACTTCCAAAAATGACATTGCCAACATATCAACCAAGACCGTCCATAAATGGATATGAAGGAGATGTTACACACAACAGGTTTTCGATTGCTTGGAGTGATGCTGTCAAAAAAATGGCAGAGAAAGAAGAAGCAACACTCTTTATGATGCTTATGGCTGGTATAAACGGTATTTTATATCGTTATGCAGGAAACTCTGATATTATTTTAGGTGTCCCAACTTCAGGACGTGGACATTCTGCTGTAAAAAATCAAATCGGATTATATCTAAATACACTTGCAATTCGAACACAACTCAACAATGAAATGAGTCTTCGTGAACTCATCAAATTGCAAAAGCAAAAACTCATTGATGCTTATACCAATGAAATGTATCCGTTTGATCAATTAGTTGAAAAACTAAAACTAGAAAGAGATGCTTCTCGTACCGCTTTATTTGATGTGATGGTTGTGTTGCAAAACCAACAAAACATGACTTTACAAGAATCGAAGTCGTTTGAAGGAATTACTATAAATCCATACAATGCGGTAACTCCAAAAGTAAGTTTGTTTGACATGACGTTTTCATTCTCTGAATACAACGGACATATAGAATTGGCTTTGGAATACAATACAGATCTTTACGAAGAAACATTTGTAAAACAATTAATTCAACATTTTGAAAACTTATTAGCCGACGGAATTAAAAATCCAAAAACTTCGGTGGATACGTTGCAAATACTTTCTGAAAATGAGCAACAAAACTTGCTAACAAACAATACTGTAAAATTAGCGTATAACGCGACACAAACAATTACAGATATGTTTGAAACTTCGGTGGAAAAATACTCTTCTCATACCGCATTAATTGTGGACGATAGTTCGCTTACATATGCGGAAATGAATGCCGAAATCAATCAGTTTGCTCAGTACTTGGCAGAAACATTCAAAATAAAAAAGGGCGATTTTGTAGGTGTAAAACTTGAACGAAATCAGCAATTACCAATAGCGATACTAGCAGTAATGAAACTAGGAGCAACGTATGTTCCTATTGATACTGCATATCCAGAAGAAAGAATACAATACATACAAAACGATAGCAATTGTACGTGTGTAATTGATCAAAAAGTATACGAGGATTTTTTACCAGAACAAGCTAAGTTTTCAACCGAAAATCTACAAGTAAACATTGACGCTGCAGCTGTAGCATACATTATTTACACTTCAGGAACAACAGGCAAGCCAAAAGGAGTCATGATTACGCATAAAAACGCGATGGCAATGCTAGCTTGGGCCAAAGAAGAATTTAAAACAACCAATTTTGACACTGCATATGCGGTAACGTCGCATTGTTTTGATTTATCTATCTACGAATTATTCTTCCCTCTTTCAGTAGGAAAAACAATTCGTTTATTACCAAATGCATTGGCAATACTAGATACGGTAGCAAAAGATAAAAACATTCTAATCAATACAGTGCCATCAAGCATGCGTTCATTGCTAGAAAGTAATATGAGTTTTGATAATGTACGAATGGTTAATTTGGCAGGAGAAGCATTTCCTGTTGATATAGCAGAAAAGTTACTCAAAACAAATGCAGAAATACGAAACCTGTACGGACCATCAGAAGATACAACTTACAGTACTGTATACAAACTTGATGCTGCAAAATCATACAAAAATTCCATTCCAATAGGAAAACCTATTGCAAACACAACTGCCTATATTCTGGACAAAAACTTACAATTAGTACCAACAGGTGTAGTAGGTCGCTTGTACATTACGGGTGATGGTGTGGCAAAAGGGTATTTAGGGAAAGATGCTATAACGCAAGAAAAATTCATAGAAAACCCATTCAAAAAGGGAACACTTATGTATGATACCGGAGACATTGCTTCTTGGCAAGAAAACGGAAACATCATGTTCTTAGGAAGGGAAGATAATCAAGTGAAAATTAGAGGATATCGTATTGAATTAGAAGAAATAGAAACGGCAATTCGCGCATCCTCAGAACATATTTCACAAGTTGTAGTGCTTGTCAAAAAGTATCAACAACATGATACATTAGTTGCATACTACACTGAAAAAGAAGCGGTAGATACGAATATCATAAAAAGTAATCTCGCAGAAACATTGCCAAGTTATATGATTCCGAATCATATAGAAGCATTGGATGAAATTCCTTTAACACCAAACGGAAAAATAGATCGCAAAGCATTAGAAAAACTGAAAATTTCATTACAAGCCAACATCGAATATGTAGCTCCAAAAAATGAAATAGAAGAAGCGCTTGCCGAAATATGGAAAGAAGTATTAGGCGTTGAAAAAGTAGGAGTAACCAATAACTTTTTTGAATTAGGAGGACATAGTTTATTGGCAATAACACTCATAAACGAAATCAATAAAAAGTTTGATAAGACCAACTTTCACATCCGAAACCTTTTTAAGAACAGTACCATTGAAAGTATGGCAGCATTAATTGCGATTGCAGAACGAAAAACCATGACAGACGATTTAGAAGATGAAGACACAGAAAACTTTGTCATTTAAAAATGAGTCAAAGCTATTGCTGAACTAGTTAGTAAAACCAGATTCCTAAAGTCTATCAATCAAGTAAAAAAACTTAGCATTGATAGCAAAGCAGAAAAATCTATAGAAAGATACAGACATATAAATGAAATTATTTATCAAACTTAATGAATTAGGTGTTCAACTTACAGTTGAAAACGGAGAACTAAACCTAAAGGCGCCTAGAGGTGTGCTAACACCTGACATTATTTCTGAAATTAAAACGCATAAAAGTGATTTAATAGCGTTGCTTTCCTATTCAGATGAAAGCATTCCAAAAGCAGAAAAACAAACTTCCTATCCATTGAGTTCTGCGCAAAAACGCATGTGGTTATTGTATCAACTAGATAAAAAATCATCTGTATACAATATTGTCTCTTATATTTCCTTAAAAGGGAATTATAATGTAGAAGCTTTAAAACTTGCGCTACATGAAACCGTTAAAAAACACGAAACACTAAGAACCGTTTTTAAAGTAAATGAAGAAAATGAAGTAAGGCAATACATTCTAGATGCTTCTCAATTTAATTCTTCTTTAGATTTCAAAGACTTCTCTAATGTTGATGAAGACACGAATTGGAGTGTGTATTTAGACGGAAAATTAAATTCCTATTTTGATCTTGAAAATGGACCCTTATTCCATGCGCATTTTCTAAAAATTGCAGCAGACGAATACGTATTTTGTCTCAACATGCATCATATCATTTCTGACGGACGTTCCATAGAAGTTTTTAAAGAAGATGTCTTTACATTCTATGAAACATTAACGCATCAACAAGAAATTGAAAGCAAACCATTAGGCATTCAATACAAAGACTATGTAATATGGCAAGAAACTCAGAAAGAAAAAACTGCGTATAAAGAAGACAAAAGCTATTGGTTAAACCAATTCAAAACAACGCCTTCAATAATTGATTTACCGAATCAGAAAAAAAGACCGAAAATAAAATCTTTTAACGGTAGATTGCTGAACTACAATTTTTCTAAAGAAACTTCAAACCAGACATTTCAGTTTTTCAATGAAAAAAAAGTAACACTATTTGTTGGTTTACTAACTGCTTTAAAATCGTGTATACATTTGTACACATCTGAAGAAGATATAGTGTTGGGAACGCCTGTAGCGGGAAGAACTCATGAAGACTTAAAGGATCAAATAGGTTGTTATATAAATACGCTGGCAATTCGTAATGAAGTATCTCCAAATACGTCTTTTAATGAGCTTTTACTAAGCGTTAAAGAAACGATGTTGGAAAGTTTAGTGCATCAATCGTATGCTTTTGATGAGCTACTACATGAATTAAATTTACAAAGAGACAAAGCTCGAAATCCACTTTTTGACATTTTTATATCGTTAGAAAATGAAGATGTTTCTCAAAATAAAAATATAGAACCAGGATCGAAATACAACGCTGCTTTTGATGAAATCAATATGGCGTGTAAGTTTGACATTGAATTCATGTTTTTTCATTCAGAAAACAGTCTTTCATTAGGAGTTAACTACAATTCAGATGTATATCAAAAAGAAACAATCTTAGGATTTATCAAACATTTTGATGCGCTCCTCAATTCTGTGGTCAATCAACCAGATGTTCGTATTGCTGAGATCGATCTATTCTCAGACGATCAAAAGTCCGAATTGCAACTAAAAGGAACAAAACATACAATATCGAGAAAATTTGGAGACCTATTTTCTACAATTGTTGAAAAACATACCAAAGATATTGCTGTAAAACATAAAGATAAAGAACTGTCGTACCTTGAATTGGACGAACAATCCAATCAATTTGCTCAGTATTTAAGAACTGAAAAAAAGATAAGCAAAGGCGATTTGGTAGCTGTCATGCTCACAAAAGATGAATTTCTTATCACCGCGATGTTGGCAATATGGAAATTAGGCGCAGTATATGTACCAGTCGATACCGAGTCACCATCTAGCAGGATTTCTTTTATAATGGAAGACTGTAATAGCAAACTGTTATTAAATGATGAGCTAAAAAACGGCTACTTAGCACAAGAAACAGCGCAGGATAAAAATCCTTTAGCAAGTGAAATTAATGACGATGATTTGGCGTATGTAATCTATACTTCAGGTTCTACAGGAAAGCCAAAAGGTGTACAAGTAACGCATGCAAACCTCAATCATTTTGCTAATTTTCTTCATGAATATTACCAAGATTTTGACAAAGTGGTGCAACCATTAATAGCATCTCATGCGTTCGATATTTCACTCTTTCAAATAGTAAGTCCATTATTATCAGGAGGTACTGTTATTGTATTGCAAAAAGAACAAATGCAAAACATTTCTTCTGTCATTGAAATCATTAAAGAAAGTACGGTTATTGATACGGTTCCTGCTTTTTATGAACTCATCGTTTCGCATATTAATGAACAAAATCTCACAGGATTTTCCAACATCAAAAAGGTATTCATTGGCGGAGATAAAGTATCTGATGCTATTCTAAAAAAGCTGTCTAAAGTGTTCGCTTCCGCAGAAATATCAAACACCTACGGACCAACAGAAGGAACTATATTCTGCTTAGAAAAGAAATATCCAGCTGGTACTATTGATGAAACTACGGCAGGAAGCATCATTGGTTCGCCTATAATGAACGCCGAAATCTGTATTCTTAATTCATACGACAAACTTGTTCCAAAAGGAGTCACAGGAGAAATTTGTATTGCAGGTTTAGGAGTTTCGAAAGGATATCTTAATAGACCAGATTTGACGCAAGAAAAGTTCATTTCACATCCGTATCAAGCCGATAAAAAACTATATAAAACGGGAGACCTTGGTCGATTACTTGATAATGGTTTGATTGAATTTGCAGGTAGAAATGACAATCAAGTAAAAATTAGAGGATACAGAATAGAATTAGGAGAAATTGAACATTGTTTGCTCAAAATTACGAAAGCTAAAGAAGTCCTTGTAAGATTAGTAAAGACTGAACAAGACACGGAAATTCTTGTGGCATATATTGTGGGCAATACTGACATAGCTATTGATGCTATTAGCGAAAAACTAGCGGTGGAATTGCCAGACTATATGATTCCGCAAAGCTATATAGCGCTAGAAAAAATGCCATTAAATCATAATGGAAAAGTCGATATTAAAAAATTACCAATTCCTGCTTTACAGGAAAATACTACTGATAGAAGCAACGCAAAAGCACCTGAGGATGAAATAGGAATACAACTTGCTAACATTTGGAAAGGCATTCTTGATGTAGATTTTGTGTCGGTTGATGATGACTTTTTTGCGCTTGGAGGACAAAGTCTAAAAATTATGCACCTAAGTGGTCAAATAAACGGAGTTTTCAATCAAACACTTGCGTACAAAGACTTATTTCTTAACTCTAAATTTTCAGATCAAGCAAAATTAATCAATACAGCATTGGCTGAAGAAAAAGATAACTTCACAAACGTTCCAGAAAGCGGGCCGTATGATCCATTTCCTTTGACCAATTTGCAAATGGCTTACTATGTTGGTAGGGAAGATGGACTCGAATTATCAACGTCTTCGCATATCTTATTGGAAAATCAATTATTAGATTTGGATTTGGATCGCTTCCAAGATTCCTTAACCAAAGTCATAAAACGTCATGAAGCATTGCGTACGATTTATGATACGGAAGGAAAACAACGCGTGCTTCCTTTTGAAGATTCAATGACGAAAGCGTTCGAATTTATTGATCTTTCTCAAGAAGACAATCAGTTTGAAAAACTAGAAGAAGCTAGAAAAAAAATCTTTGAACAAAGATTGCATCTAGAAATTTGGCCATGCTTTAAAATCGTAGTACTTCAATTAAAAGAAGAATTTCACTTATTGGCACTTGTAGATGCTATTGTAGCAGATAACAGCTCACTAAACATCATTGTAGAAGATTTTCAACGCTTTTACAAAGGAGAAGACTTGGCGCCGCTCAACTTTACCTTCAAACAATACATAGAAGAATTAGAAAAAAAGAAACAATCTTCAGCATTTACAGAAGCGCAAAACTACTGGGAATCGAGAATAGAAGACTTGCCTTTAGGACCGCAACTTACGTTAAAAACAAAAGCGTCAGAAATAAAAAGTCCTACATATAGCAATCATTTTCACCCTTTTCCTCCAGGCAGTTGGGAAAAACTAAAAAACATCGGATTAAAACATAAAGTATCACCAACAATACTACTAATAACTGCGTTTTCAGAAACATTGGTAAAATGGACTTCCAATCCTAACTTTTTACTAAATCTTACGTTATTTAACAGATTACCTTTTCATCCAGATGTGATGAAAGTAGTGGGAGATTTTACAGATTTATTACTATTAGAAGTTCATCAAAATTCGTCAAAATCATTCATTGAAAAAGCAGTTGCCTTAAATCAGCAGTTCTTAAATGATATGAACCACAATCTTATCAGTGGAGTTGAAATCAATAAAGAATTGGCAAAAAGAGAAGGACTTCTAGGAACTTTAGTAACGCCTGTAGTTGTGACAAGTATACTAGAAGATGGAGGTACTGAAGACGAGCAAGCGGAAGTATACAAAGTACTTACAAATCCAGATAGAAAAGAAGATTTTGTACGAACGTCTCAGGTTTGGCTTGATCACCAATTAATCTTAGTACAAGGTTTACTTTGTATCAATTGGACGGTTGTAAAAGAATTGTTCCCAGCAGGAATGATTGAAGACATGTTTACAGATTACATCAGTAGACTACAATACCTTTTAGAACTTACGAATACAGCTAGTTTTGAAGACACCTTACCAGCACATCAACTCACTCAACTTGAAGCCTATAATAGTACCGAAAATAAATCATTACTAGAAGATGAAAATCTAATAGATGGCTTTTTAGCGCAAGTAGCAAAAAATCCTTCCAATGAAGCGCTAAAGCAAGGAGACAAAAGCTTTTCATACAAAGAATTAGACGAGCTATCAGATAAAGTAGCGATATGGCTTCAAACGAAAAAATTACCCAAAGAAACACTTGTAGCCATTGTTTCAGAAAAAAGTTGGAAACAAATTGTTGCTGTTTTGGGAATACTAAAAGCAGGAGGCGCTTATTTACCTATTTCGAGTTCGTTGCCAGTAAAACGAATCAATCATATTATAGAAGACGGACAGGCAACATGCGTGCTTACAGACGGAAATATAGAAACACATACTTTTCATGATTCGTTGCATGTTTTTGAAATTACGGAAGATAATATTGCAAACGTAGAAGGAGAACGAAAACCGATCAAAAGCAATCAGCATGATGTAGCCTATGTAATATACACATCAGGAACTACAGGGAATCCAAAAGGTGTTATCATAAATCACAAAGGGGCTGTAAACACCAATCGCGATATCAATCTCAAAATCAATCTTTCCAGTGATGATGTTGTTTTAGGTGTATCATCGCTAAGTTTCGATTTATCTGTGTACGATATTTTTGGAACATTCCGAGAAGGTGCAAAACTCGTATTACCTCCGTATTCCAAATATCCTGATCCACAAATTTGGAAAGAGCTTGTGCTTACAGAAGGTGTCACTGTTTGGAATTCTACTCCAGCATTGGCAGAAATATTTGAAAAATCAATTGCATTAGAAAACAGCAATATCAAAGAAAACTTAACGCTAAGATGCTACTTATTAAGTGGCGATTGGATTCCGGTTTTACTTCCATCACAATTAAAAGCTTATGGAACTAAAGCACCAGAAGTGTATAGCTTAGGTGGAGCTACCGAAGCTTCTATTTGGTCCATATTTCACAAAACGGATGGTAGCGAAATCAACATGACAAGCATACCATACGGAAAACCATTGCAAAACCAAAAAATGTATGTGCTCGATACGCAATTAATGCCATGTCCATTATGGGTTGAAGGAGATATATACATTGGTGGAGAAGGTTTATCATTAGGATATTGGAATGATAGCGTGAAAACAAATGCAGCCTTTATCACACATCCAATTTGGGGAGATCGATTATACAGAACAGGAGATCGTGGACGATTTACAGACGATTTAAATATCGAATTCTTAGGGCGAAAAGATACGCAGATCAAGATCAACGGATACCGTGTTGAAATTGGTGAAATTGAAAACGTATTGAACAAACATGAAGAAATACAAAAATGTGTAGTCAACGCGATTGTTTCTGACTCAAAAGAAAAAATATTGGTTTGTTACTACACAGCAAACAAAAACATACAAGACAGTACCATTACAACATACCTAAAAGAGTATTTGCCACACTACATGGTTCCGCAGTATTTCATTAAAATGGAAGCGATTCCTGTAACGTCAAATGGTAAAATAGACAGATCAAAGCTTCCGATTCCAGATATAACAGCAGAAGAAATGGAAAGTCTTCAACAAGCAGAAACTGCAACCGAAATCACCTTGGAAACCATTTGGAAACAAATTTTAGGAAGAGATGAAATTGGAATGAATCAAAGCTTTTTTGAAGTTGGAGGCGATAGCTTAAAAGCACTTAGAGTACTGATTGAAATAGAAAAAGAATTTTCTGTTAGAATAAACCTAGAGAAACTATTTTCAACACCTACAATAGGATTTCTCTCCAAAGAAATAGATCGAGAAGTATGGCTTTCTATGGAAGATGAAAATAGTACTAATGAGATTTCAATTTAATGACAATGGAGGTAAAAAATATATTAGACATTCTTATTGAAGAAAAGGTTCAAATAAGGCTTAGTGACGATAAAAACCTAAAATTATCATCTCAAAATGGTAAAATTGGCACTAAGGTCATTTCATTAATAAAAGAGAATAAACCTGCAATATTAGCCTATTTAGAAGCCAGACAAGAACAATCTAACAAAGCAGCGGTTCAAATTGCTAGAGCTCCTAAAATGGACTATTATCCAGTATCCGCAGATCAATACAGAATGTGGGTATTAAGTCAATTTGAAGAAGCTTCTGTAGCATACAATATATCCAACGGTGTCATCATTAAAGGTGATATTGATATTGCTACATTAAAGGAAGCCAACAAAAGGTTATTTGTAGACAACGAAATTTTAAGAACCACGTTTTTTCAAAATGAAAAAGGGCAACTTCTTCAGGAAATACATGATGTCTCTAAAGTTTCAACCAATGTCATCTATCAAGATGTTTCCAACGCAACTGATGGTTTAACAGAAGCCAAAAATAGTATCAAAGCCAATTGTCAAATTCCAATGGAATTTACAACGGGACCAATGTATAAACTGTTTTGTTTTAAAATAAGTGAAGACAGTTTTTTCATCGCTATGATCATACATCACATCATAAGTGATGGTTGGTCGCTTCAAATATTGAATGCTGAATTACTTCAGAATTATGACGATATTAAAAATGGAATACAGACGCAAAACACTCCAGAAAAATTTGGCTACAAAGACTTTGCCTATTGGCAGAATGAACAATTAAAACGATCAAAAAGTAAATCGTTAGACTTTTGGAAAGAAAAATTAGCGGGCGAATTACCAGTTTTAAACTTAGTCAACCCAACTCAAAGACCCAATGTAAAAACCTATGTTGGTAAATATATTGAGAACGATTTTACTCCCGAACTATCAAAGAATTTAAAAACATTCTTTGGCAAGCAGCAAAGTACCATGTTTATCGGAATGATGGCAGCGGTCAATGTACTTTTAAATAAATATTCAGGAGATAAAGATATCATAGTAGGAACGCCTGTAGCGGGAAGAGAAATTGAAGAATTCAGAAATACAGTTGGATTATTTGCCAATAGTGTACCGATTAGACTTCAAGTGGATACACAAATGTCTTTTCTTGATTTCTTAGGCAATACCAGAAAGGAAGTTGTAGAAGCGTTTGATCATCAAAACTTTCCGTTTGAACAAATGGTAGAATTGGTTGATGAAAAAAGAGATATTTCTCGAGCAGCTATTTTTGATGTATTGGTAGTAATGCAGAACATGGATTTTACGCCTGATGCAGTACCTAATTCTCAACCAAAAGAAACCAACGTACTTTCGGTTGAAACGGTTGATATAGACTCAAAAGTGTCTCTGTTCGATTTAACTTGGACTTTTACCGAAAAAGAAAACGGTATCGGTTTATTGTTGCGATATAATACAGATCTATTTGATGAAACGTATGTAAACAATCTCATCAATCATTTTGTAAATCTACTTGAAGAAATAGCCGAAAATCCTAACAAATCAATCGCAAGTCTAAACATATTAAGTAAAGAAGAGCGATCAAAAATACTAGAATTAAGTAGCAATAAAGGAGAAGATGTAGCCAATACACATATCTGGAAACAGATAGAAAAAAACATTCTCAACAATTCCGCAAACACAGCATTTGTATTTGAAGATAAACACTATTCTTTCAAAGAATTAGACGAACACACAAAACGTTTAGCAGTCTATTTAAAAGAAAAATATGAGTTAACTACCAGTGATCGTTTAGTGCTACAATTACCAAAAAATGATGCCCTATTGCTATCTATTTTGGCTTGTATTAGAATTGGTGTGACTTACATGCCAATACCTGAAAACTCACCTGAAAAAAGAGTACATTTTATTTTAGAAGATTCACAAGCCAAAGGACTTGTAAATACCACTGCTTTAGAAGATTTTGAAAACTATAAAGCTGAACATACGTTTATTCAAGAAGAATTAGATCCAACTCAAGCACTTTACGGAATTTATACTTCAGGTTCTACAGGAACTCCAAAAGCAGTGATTGTATCAAGTATTGCGGTAAATAACTTCTTAGAAGGTCTAGAAAAAGATGTCTATCCACAAAAAAACAACGGATTAAAAGTAGCGCAAATGGCATCGTTTTCATTTGACGCTTCTGTGCAACAATTTTTATACTCATTAACAAGAGGTTGTGAGTTGCACATCATTTCAGACGATGTAAAATCAAACATTCCTGATCTTTGGGAATATATTATTGAGCGTAAAATTCAAGTTACAGACGGAACACATTCGCTATATCTTGAAATGTCTAAAAACTTCCCTGAAAACATTCAAGAAAACGTACTTGAAAGAATCATTTTAGGAGGAGAAAGCTTTAAAACAACGACTGCATCAACACTATTTTCTACCATAAAACAAGCGGCAAATTTTGAAATCGTTAATGTATATGGACCAACGGAATGTACTGTGAATGCTACATTCTACAAAGTAACATCTGAAGAAGATATTCCTGAAAATGCAATTGATTTGCCAATAGGGAAACCTTCGCTAAACTACGGCGTTTACATATTAGATGAAAACAAAGAACCTTTACCAATTGGTTTTGAAGGTGACTTATACATAAGCGGACCAAGTTTAGCAATTGGGTATTTGAATAGGGAAAAACTGACCAATGAAAGTTTTACAAATGCACTAGGAATCAGAATGTATCGCACAGGCGATTTGGCAAAATGGGATGCTAACGGATTATTACATTTTATTGGTAGAAAAGACAATCAAGTCAAAATACGCGGATATCGTATAGAATTAGGAGAAATTGAAAGCAAACTACTTGAATATGATGGCGTAACACAAGCAGTTGTTATTGCCAAAGACATGGAAAGTGGCGACAAAGAATTGTTAGCTTTTATCAAGGTGAATACGATCATTGACAACAATGAAGTCCGAAACTTTTTAAAAGGAGAACTAACAGATTATATGTTGCCTTCTTCGATTACACAAGTAGATAATTTTGAAATGAATTCGAGCGGAAAGCTCAACACAAAAGCACTCTTATCTCTTGATGTACATCATACCACAAATGAACAAGTATATCTGCCACCAATTAATGCAGAACAAGAAGCAATACAAAGCATTTGGCATGAAGTTTTAGGACACGAACCAATCGGAATTGACATAGATTTCTTTGCCGTTGGCGGAAATAGCTTAAAAGCGATGCGATTGATAAGTGAATACCACAAAAAATTCAATTCAAAACTAGCGTTAAAAGATATTTTTGAGCACAATACCATAGAAAAACATCAGCAATTAATGATCAATTCTAGCGAAGATCAATATGCAGAAATTCCTAAAATTGGTACGCAAGAAAATTACATTTTATCCGATGCGCAACGAAGAATTTGGGTATTAAGTCAGTTTCAAGAAGGACTCGTAGCTTACAATATGCCTTCTTTCATTGAATTGGAAGGAAAATACGATACAAACATCTTATTGCAATCTATACATGCGGTTGTAGAAAAACATGAAATATTACGTACTGTTTTTAAACCCAACGAAAATGATGAAATCAGACAATGGATTCTTCCAGCTTATGACGTAGACATTCCAATTTCAGTAGAAAACGTTGCTCATATTGACAATTCGTACAATCATATCTCAGCGTACATCAAAGAAGATTCGTTCAAGCCTTTTGATATAGAAAATGGACCGTTACTAAGAGGGAAAATCTTCTGTATTGCCGACGATCAATTTTTAATTTACTTCAACATGCATCATCTTGTGGGAGATGCGTGGTCAAATGAAGTACTAAAGAAAGAGATTCTAAAAATATACAACACACTCATTGCAAACGAAGCCTTATCAACGGAATCATTGCGAATTCAGTATAAAGATTATGCAGCATGGCAATCCAATCAATTAAAAAGTGGAAACTGGGACATTCACAAAAAATATTGGCTAAATGAACTAAAAGGCGAATTGCCATTAATCGATTTACCATCAGAAAAAGTAAGACCGTCCATCAAAACATACAATGGAAACAGTCTACAATTAGTATTTAATACGGAAGAAGCCGCGCGTTTAAATGAATTCTCAAAAAAATATCAAGGGAGTTTATTCTCAACATTACTATCGGTTTTCCACATTCTCATACATAGATACTCAGGACAAAAAGATCAAATCATTGGAGTTCCAATAGCAGGTAGATCACATGCCGATTTGGAAGATCAAATTGGTGTATTTATCAATATGTTATCTATCCGAAATGAAATCAAAACAGATTTGAGTTTTGTTGAATTTTACAAAAATGTTACCGAAAATCTACTAGAAGCGTATCAAAATCAAGTATATCCTTTTGACCGACTTGTGGAAGAATTAGATATTCCTAGAGATACAAGTCGTAGTCCTATTTTTGACATTTCAATCAGTTTGCAAAACGTATCGTTAGGAGCAAATCCAACAGAAGAAGACTATCATTTCAATACTGAAGTTGATGATGTTTTGGTACTTGGCGCACACAAATCTAAAAATGATTTAGAAGTTGCTTTTGAGGAAACGAATGAGGAAATTATATGCAATGTCATTTACAATACCAATGTGTATGAAGAGGAAATGATAACGCAATTTATGAAGCATTACAGATTATTGGCTTCTGTATTAACAAGCGATCCAAGCATACAATTATCTGCTGCCGAATTTTTAAACTCAAAAGACAAATCTACGTTACTAGATAAATTTAATGATACCGAATATGATTTGAATGAGGATGAAACGACTATTTCATTATTCAAAAACATCTTGGTAGAAAAAGGAAGTGAATTAGCTGTACTATATGAAGGCGAAGAATTAACGTATGAGGAGTTAGATACTTTATCAAATCAATTTGCATACTATTTAAAAGCAGAATTTCACATTACTGAAGGAGATGTGGTTGGTGTCATGCTTCCTCGAAGTCAGTGGTTGCTAGTCACCATTCTCGGAATTATGAAAACGGGCGCAATCTATCTTCCGATCTCTTTAGAATATCCTCAAAAAAGAACAGATTACATTTTAGAAGATAGCGGATGTAAAGCATGCATAAACCAAGCACACTTACACACATTTACAGAGAATTTAGCAAAGTATGGCAAAAGTGAAGTTGCTTACGAAGTTACCGCGAACCAATTAGCATATATCATTTATACATCTGGTACAACGGGACAACCAAAAGGAGTGATGATTGAACACAAAAGTTTAGTCAACTTCATTATGGCAATGCGCAATAGTTTGGATTTAGATGCTTCCGATCATTTATTGGCGCTTACATCAACTTCGTTTGATATCTCTATATTGGAACTTTTATACACCGTATGTTCAGGAATCTTAGTAACTGTAGCAAGTTCGAACACAGATTTTAGCATTTTTGACACCTATTTACAACAACATAAAAACAAAACAACAGATTTCAGTGTATTCTTTTTCTCCAGTCAAAAGGTAGATCAGAATAATAAATACGATTTGTTATTAAAAACAGTCAAATATGCTGATCAAAATGATTTTAGCGCTGTTTGGTTGCCAGAAAGACATTTCCATGAATTTGGAGGAATATTTCCTGCTCCGTCGGTTGTTGGTGCTTCCTTAGCTACGATTACGAATACCATTAACATTCGTTCTGGTAGTGTGGTTTTACCATTACATGATACAATTCGAGTGGCAGAAGAATGGTCTGTGGTTGACAATTTATCTAACGGAAGAGTTTCATTATCAATTGCTTCTGGTTGGACGCCAAATGACTTCGTACTACGACCTGATGATTTTTCAAACAGAAAAGTCAAAATGTTTCAGCAAATAGCAGAATTAAGAAAACTCTGGAAAGGAGAAACCATCAAAAGAATCAATGGTGTAGGAGAAGAAATTGACGTTGAGGTATTTCCAAAGCCAATTCAAAAAGAAATCCCAATATGGGTAACAACTGGTGGAAATCCGGAAACTTACGCGGAAGCTGGTAAAATAGGAGCGAACATATTAACGCATCTTTTGGGACAAACGCTAGATCAATTACAAGAGAACATAAAAGTCTACAAAAAAGCGCTTTCAGAAAATGGACACTCGGTAAAAGATGCCAAGATTTCACTGATGCTACACACATATATTGGTGAAGATATTGATGAGGTGAAAGAATTGGTACGCGAACCCTTCAAATCGTATCTAAAATCTAGTTTAGGACTTATTGGAAACATGCTAAAGGAATTTAGAGATGGTGAAAATACAAACCTACATGAAGATGATTTAAACAATTTGGTCGATTTAGCTTTTGAAAGATATTGGCAAGATTCTGCTTTGATTGGAACCCAAGAAAGTGTTGCAAACATGCTTCAAAAAATACAACTCATTGGAGTTAATGAAATCGCTTGCTTGGTTGATTTTGGACTAGATAAAGATGTCGTAGTCAATGGTTTGGAACAGTTAAATGAAGTTCGAAAGAAAAACAAATCATTCAAAGCCAACGACACAAAACCAACGCGACCAATTACCGCGATACAAACAACACCTTCTTTCTTAAAAATTCTAAAAAGTGAAGAGCATTCGATAGACTTTCTAAAATCCTTAAAGCATATCATCATTGGTGGAGAAGCATTGAGCGATAATTTAAAGAATGAAGTCAAGGAACTCACAAACGCAGAAATTTACAACATGTACGGACCTACGGAAACTACGATTTGGTCGGTTATGGAAAAAATGTCTGAATCTCCTGTAGTGCTAGGAAAACCAATAGCTAACACACAAATTTATGTGTTAAACGAAGATTTAAATGTGTGTCCAATTGGTGTTGCAGGTGAAATTTATATTGGAGGAAAAGGTGTGGCCAGAGGTTACATAAACAAAGAATCTCTAACAAAAGAAAAATTCATCCCAAGTCCTTTTGATCCTAACAAAAAAGAAAGACTCTACAAAACTGGCGATTTGGCAAAATGGAATGCCAACGGAACGCTTGTATTTTTAGGTAGAAAGGATTTTCAAGTGAAAGTTCGCGGACATCGAATTGAACTATCTGCAATAGAAAAAACCTTAACAGACTTTCAAGGTATTGAGGAAGCTGTTGTCATTATCAATGAGCTAAATGGTGAAAAAGAAATTGCAGCATTTTATACAGGAAATGAAAGAATTGCAATTGTAGATTTAAGGAATTACATCGCTGAGATTCTTCCAAACTACATGACGCCTTCGTATTTCATTTATCTAAACGAATTCCCATTAAACTTTAATGGTAAAATAGATAAAAAAGCACTTCTAAATTTCAAGGAAGAACAAACACTGAGTACTACAAACTATGTAGCACCAAATACAGAAGCAGAAAAAGCATTAGCCGAAATATGGAAAACAATACTAGATACCGAAAAAATAGGAATTCACGATGACTTCTTTGAGTTAGGTGGACACAGTTTAAAAGCCCTCAAATTACTAAGTGAAATACGTAAAACATTCAACGTCAATTTAAGTTTAGAAAAAATATTTAATGAAACTACCATAAACAAACTCGCATTATACATTGAAGCCATGAAATTGGATACTCATGTAGAATCTAGCGAAGAAGATGGAGAACTCATTTTTTAAAAAAATAACATATGATAATGATATCAAAAGAATCTAATGTAAACGGATATGCAAAATCTTTTCCAACGGTATTTGAAAAAGCCCAAAAGGACACCTTGTCAAATACTGATGGAAAAGTATATATCGACTTTTTTAGCGGAGCAGGTGCATTAAATTATGGACATAACAATCCATTAATAAAGCAAGACTTACTTGAGTTTTTTGAGTACAGTTCGCCTGTTCATTGTTTGGACATGGACAGTGTTGTGAAATTAAAGTTTCTTGACTGTTTTGAAAATTATATTTTAAAACCTAGAAACCTTGATTATAAAATTCAATTTCCAAGTCCGTCAGGAACCAATGCAGTGGAGGCAGCTATAAAACTTGCAAGGAAATTCACAAAAAGATCAAAAGTAATTGCTTTTACAAACTCTTTTCACGGAATGACAGCTACAGCACTGGCAGTTTCTGGAAGTCAAGAACATAGACATACAGACATACCAAGTCAGGATATAATCTTTTTTCCTCACGAAGGATTTATGGGACCAAACATCAATTCGTTAGAATTCTTGTCAAAAATGATAGAGACAAAAGGTAGTGGCGTTAATGCTCCTGCGGCTATCATTGTGGAAACCATTCAAGCAGAAGGCGGTGTAAATGTAGCAAGTATTGAATGGTTACAAACACTATCAAGTATCTGTAAAAAGCACGATATCTTTTTAATTGTAGATGATATTCAAGTAGGTTGCGGTAGAACCGGAGACTTTTTCAGCTTCGAAAAAGCAAACATATATCCAGACATTGTTCTCTTATCAAAATCAATCAGTGGTTACGGATTGCCGCTATCAATAGTGCTTTTAAAGCCAGCGTTTGATATTTGGTCTCCAGGAGAACACAATGGTACGTTTAGAGCAAATAACTTATCGTTAGCTGCTGCGACTAGTGCGCTCAATCATTATTGGAAAGATGACGCTTTGCAAACTCAAGTCAAAACATTAGAAAAAATAATAACGGACAAGCTACAACACTTAAAAAATAGCTCAACGAAAGTGTTGAAAATTAGCGGACGCGGATTAATCTGGGGAATACACCTAGAAAATGGTGAAATGGCGGAAAATGTTTCAAAAATAGCATTCAACAAAGGATTGATCATTGAAACCTGTGGAAATCATGGACAAGTATTAAAAATATTGCCACCACTAGTGATAGAACCATCTCATTTAACACAAGGTATTGACATACTAATTGAAGTAATAAACTCTCTTTAATATTTCATAACACACGAAGTGAGTTAATTAAAAATTACAAACTGAATGAACGAATTATATACTTTCATTATTAGCCTAAAACAAAAAGGCATACATATCGATGAAACTAATGGGAATCTGAAGGTTTTTGGGAAAGTCGCGAATCTTACTGATGAAGACAAAACAAAAATTAGAGAATATAAATCAGACCTCATTGATTTTTGTCTCCAACGTCAAGTATCCGACGGAGACAACAGCGCTTTCATTCCTGTTATTGAAGAAGCAGAAGACTATGAAGTATCTTCTTCTCAATACAGACTTTGGATTTTATGTCAACTAGAAGAAGCATCTATATCCTATAACATGCCCGAACATTTGATGCTTCATGAAACTATTGATTTTGAAAAGCTCGAAGAAGCCATCAAACAAACAATCAATCGACATGAAGTATTACGAACGGTATTTAAAGTAAATGATTTAGGGAAATTAAGGCAACGTGTTATTGCCTTTAACGATTTTGATTTCTCAGTCAAAACAATCGATTATACAAAAGATAGTGATGGAGAAACCAAAGCTATACAATACATAAGTGGTAATTCATTCCAACCTTTCGATTTAGAAAAAGGGCCATTGGTTAGAGTTAGTATCATCAAATTAGCCAATTCCAAAACAATTCTATACACCAATACGCATCACATTATTGGAGATGGTTGGTCTAACAATGTATTAATGTCAGATGTTCTGGCTTTTTACAAAGCTTTTGCCGAAAATGAACCTGTAGCATTGCCTAAATTAAAACTGCAATACAAAGATTATTCTGCATGGCAACAGGTGAAAATTTCTGGACAAAAATACGAGCAAGCAAAAAAATATTTTGCTGAATACTTAGCGGGAGATTTACCGTTACTAAACGTTCCATCTAGCTATGCAAGACCTGTCGTAAAAACACACAAAGGAAAAAAACTAGGCTTTTCTATAAAACCTGAAATAGCTGATAAACTCAAAAACTATCATCTGTCTAAAGGAGGAAGTTTATTCATGGCATTGCTGTCGTCAATGAAAGTCTTGTTACACAGATATACTGGTCAAAAAGACATCATTGTTGGAAGTCCAGTTTCAGGAAGAGACCATGAAGATCTTGAAAATCAAATAGGTTTTTATGTAAACTCAATCGTATTAAGAAATAACATCAGCGGAAGCGATAGTTTCAATGAAGTATATGAAAAAGTTAAAAAAACAACCTTAAAGGCATATCAATTTCAAGACTATCCTTTTGATCATTTAGTAGAAGATTTATCGCTAAAAAGAGATGTAAGCCGAAGCGCCATATTTGACATTATGATTACGCTTCAAAGCAGCAGTCAAGAAACCATGTTGGATGCAGCATATAAAAATGATGATGTACACGATTTAGGCGATTGTATTAGTCGATTCGATTTAGAAATTGACTTCGAAGAAAAAGAAGGTTATATATGGATGACCGTACTTTTTAATGCTGATATCTACAGCGATGCAGACATTGAAAACCTTATGCGACACTATTCTAACCTGCTAGAAGGTTTATTAGAAAAGTCGGAAACACCAATAGGAGAAGCTAAATACACGACTGTTGAAGAAGAAAATAAACTGTTACAGTTCAATAAAACGGAAGTAGCAACAGATGGAAATGAAACGTATGTAGATCGATTTTACGAACAAGTTCAAAATTCGCCAAATGCCATCGCGATTCAGGACAAGGATAGAAACATTACGTACAAAGAACTTGACCAGCGATCAAATCAATTGGCTCATTTTCTAATGTCTTGTGAACATTCAGGGAAAGAAAACATCTTAGGAATCATTACAGATCGAAGTTATGAATTAATTCTATCCATCATTGCAGCATTCAAGGCAGGTTACAGTTATGTTGCTATTGATGCAAACTATCCTGAAGAACGCATAAAACCAATCATCAGTGATGCAGAAATACATGTTGTTTGTACTTCAAAAAATCATGTTGGACTTGTCTCTAAATTACAAATTGAATGTACAAACCTTACACATTTTGTATGTTTAGATAGTGAAGATGTATATGCCGAATATGAAAATAAAGATCACGAGTACAAAGAACTCTGGAATTATGTTGGAGAAACATCAAAAGACGATGTAGAAGGCGGTGGTTGGATAAGCAGTTACACGGGAGAACCATTCTCTACACTAGAAATGGACGAATATGGTGAAAGTTTCTACAACTCTATCAAACCATACTTACACAAAGAAGCACGTGTCTTAGAAATTGGTTGCGCATCAGGAATTACACTAAAAAAGGTAGCTCCACATGTAAAAGAATTTGTAGGAGTTGATATCTCAGAAAGTACCATTAGAAAGCAGAAGAAAAAATTAGCTTCAATTGAAAATGTATCACTTGCGTGTCTGAGCGCGTCTGAAATAGACATGCTAGACAAAGGAACATTTGATGTTGTCATCATAAACAGTGTGGTACAAGATTTTGAAAGTCCAAACTATCTAAGAAATGTCATTGACAAAATTTCTGAAATCCTAAATCCATCAGGAGTAATTGCTATTGGTGATGTTATGGATGCAGCACTGAAAGACGACTTGTTAAAGAGTTTGCTAACTTTTAAACGTAACAATTTAGCAAATGACTATGTAACGAAAACTGATTTCTCATCCGAATTATTCCTATCGAAAGCGTTCTTTAAGGACTTAGTAGCAGAAAACAATCATTTTACGTCTGTTGTTTTTGAAGAGAAAGATTTTACAGTGTCAAACGAGTTAACAGATTATCGATTTGACGCAATTTTAGTAGCAGGAACAGCAACTGAAACCAACATATCCAAACAAAAATTTCAATACGATGCACGTGTCTTAAACGTACAGAGTGAAGAAGCGCCACAAAAAACAATTTCACCAAATGATACTGCGTATATCATATACACTTCAGGATCAACAGGAGTTCCAAAAGGGGTTTTACTACATCACAAAGGATTGCTGAATCACCTAGATTCAATGATTGAAGAATTGAATTTAACCCAAAATTCAAAAATCATTCAAAATGCATCTGTAACATTTGATATTTCTGTGTGGCAATTGCTCAATGCATTATTGATTGGCGGAACTACCTTGATTTACGGAAGTGAACTTGTCAATGAACCAACGCGATTTATTGAAAAATTACGAGACGATAAAGCGTCTATATTGCAAGTTGTACCAAGTTACTTATCTATCTTATTAGATGAAGCTAACCAGGGAGATTTTGATGGACTTGAATTCCTATTAGTAACTGGAGAAGCGGTAAGTCAAGATATTTTAATACGATGGTTTGATGCATATCCAAACATCAAAGTAGTCAACGCATACGGACCAGCAGAAGCATCTGATGATGTAACCTTACACATCATGAGCAAAGCTCCAGAAAGTTACAATGTTCCTATTGGGAAGCCAATACGAAACATGAAAGTACATATACTTGATGATTTCAATCAAAAATGTCCAATTGGCGTTATTGGAGAAATCTGTGTCAGCGGAATAGGAGTTGGAGACGGTTACCTAAACAATTCAGCACTAACTGCCGAAAAATTTGTCAGTGATCCGTTTGATGCTTCTCAGAAAATGTACAAAACGGGCGATCTTGGAAAATGGTCGTGGGATGGAGAACTCTTCTTTTTAGGAAGAAAAGATTTTCAAGTAAAAGTAAGAGGTCACAGAATTGAATTGGGCGAAATAGAAAGTAAAGTCAATCTATTTGTTGAAAAAGCGATCATTCTTGAAGAAGAAGGTGATTTAGTCGGATTTATCAAAAATAGTAACAAAGTCAACGTTCAAGAATTAGAATTGGCTTTAAATAACTATCTGCCAGACTATATGATTCCACGAAAGTGGAAGCAATTGGAAGTATTTCCGCTCTCGTCCAATGGAAAAATAGATAAGAAAAAATTATTTTGGGTAAACGAAGAAATTACCAATTATGTTGCTCCAAAAAACGAACGAGAAGAAAAAATTCAACTGATTTGGCAACGTGTGCTCAATCTTGAAAGTATAAGTATGCACAATGACTTTTTCCAACTTGGAGGTCATAGTATCAAAGCAATGCGCTTAATTAGTGAATATCACAAGACGTTTGATATAAAATTACAATTAAAAGACATCTTTGCGAATACTACAGCAAGTGCCCATTCGGCATTACTCGAAATTGAAACTACAGAAAAATACAATGCCATCACACTGGCACCACAACTTGAAAATTATCCACTTTCTGACGGACAAAAAAGACTTTGGGTAATAAGTCAATTTAAAAACATGTCGCAAGCATACAATATGCCAGCACATGTATATTTAGATGGCGCACACGATGTTGCTATGTTACAAGAAGCTATAGGTAAAGTTGTAGCGCGTCATGAAGTGTTAAGAACAATCTTTAAAAATGACGTTGACGGAGAAGTAAAACAGTGGATTATTCCAACGGACAAATTCTCTTGGGAAATAGCTTTTGAAGATATTACTGCAATGGAATCGTCAGACGATTACGCACTCGAATATGTTAGAAAAGACAGTTTCATTCCGTTCGATTTCGTGAATGGACCGTTATTCCGTGGTAAAATATTTAAGCACAGCGACACTAAATTTTCGTTATACTTCAACATACATCACATCATTGGCGATGGTTGGTCTGATGCTACTTTATTTAGAGACATTTTGGCTTTTTACAAAGCTATTAGCAACAAACAAAAAGTAGCACTTGTTCCACTAAAACTAAACTATAAAGATTATGCTTATTGGCAACTAAACCAAATAAAAGAAGGAGTTTGGGACGCACATAAAGATTTTTGGCTGGAAACTTTTAAAGGTGAAATTCCACAATTAGAATTACCAATTCAAAAAACAAGACCATTAATAAAAACGACTAATGGAAAATGTTTGCGAATGATTATTCCGGCGAATACGATTGAAAATTTAGTAGAATTTTCGCGTGAAAAATCCAGCAGTTTATTCATAGGACTTTTATCCGTTTGGCAAGTATTATTTCATAAATATTCTGGACAAGAAGAAGTTATTTTAGGTTCGCCAATTGCTGGAAGAGAACATCCCGATTTAGAAAATCAGATTGGTTTCTATGTAAACACACTCGCCCTAAAATCGACCTTAAACGAACAAGATACATTTTTAGACTTTTTCAATAGAAATACAGCGCATGTATTAGAATGTTATGCACACCAAATGTATCCTTTTGATGGTTTGATCGAACTATTAAACATAAAGAAAAGTCCAAACAGAAATGCACTTTTTGACGTTTTAATTACATTACAAAACACCGTAGAATCTAACGCAGATGCAGAATTAGCAAATATTGGACAGATTCAAGATTTAGGCTTCAAAATGGTAAAACTTGATATAGAAGTCAATTTTGAAGAGCAAGGCGGATGCGTTATTCTAGATTTAGTATACAATACAGATGTGTACAGCGATTTTGCAATGAGAGAAATGCTTCACGGATATTTGAAAACGCTTGAAAAAGTAGTATCAGAACCAAAAACTGAAGTTTCAAAAATAGCTGTGGTTTCCTCTGAATGGAAAAGAAACTGCCTAGAAAACAAAGGACTTCAACAACAATTACCAGCTGAAAAAACGGCGATCGATCTGTTTTATGAAAATGTATCTAAATACCCAGACAATATTGCGGTTGTATTTGGAGATAAAAATGTAAGCTATAAAGAATTAGACATCATTTCAAACAAAATGTCTCATTGTTTACAGGCTACATACAATATAAAAGAAACGGATGTTGTCGCTGTGTTGCTTGAAAAAAGCGATTGTAGCATTGTTACGATTCTAGCAATTTTAAAATTAAAAGCAATATATGTTCCGTTAGATACTACAAATCCTGAACGTAGACTCACTTCTATTGTCAATGAAGTCAATGCAAAACTAGTAGTGGTTGACACAGAAAACATGCAAAAGCTAAAAGATACTGCATGTGCTAAGTTTAACATACACACTAATTTTGAAATTGAAAACTATCCAGAAACACGAGTTTCTGTAGCGACAGATAGCAAAGCAGTAGCTTATATATTATATACATCAGGTTCAACAGGAAATCCAAAAGGAGTAAAAATTCAACATGAAGGCATATTAAATTCGGCATTAGACTATGTAAACGAATTCAATATCACTCCAGACGATAAGTATTCTTTATTTTTCTCTACGGCATTTGATGGTTCCATCTTAGACATTTTTACATCGCTTGTCGGTGGTGCGAGTTTGGTAATTTTTGATAAAAACAGTCTCGCAGATCCTTCCACTTTTGTCGCTCAGATAAACCGTCATAAAGTATCTATTTTACTAATCGTTCCAGCATATTTAAATGCAATAACGCAGTACAGTATGCCAACGGTTAGAACAATAATTACTGCGGGAGAAATGGCAATTACCAAAGATGCTATGTTGTATGCCAAATCGAAAAACTATTACAATGCCTACGGACCTACAGAATGTTCGGTAGTATCAAGTTATTACAAAGTCGATCCTAAAAAAGAATATACGAGTATTCCAATGGGATCAGCTTCTACAAACAAACAATTACTCATACTAGATAAAGACATGAATATCATGCCTCCGTATGGCGTTGGTGAAATATGTATTTCTGGAATTGGCTTGTCTACAGGGTATCTAAATGATGAATTAAAGACGAATGAGAAGTTTGTAAATCATCCTTTTGAAGTTGGAAGTATATTATACAAATCGGGTGATACTGGCTATTTAGATGAAGAAAATATTTTTCATTTTGTTGGAAGAAAAGATGATCAGGTTAAAATTCGCGGATACCGAATTGAAATTGGAGAAGTAGAAAGTGCCTTATTACAAATTCCAGCAATCAGCAATGTGGCAGTTGTTGTAAAAGGAAATAATTCTGACGAAAAAAATCTTTTTGCATACTACACAACCACAAAAAATCTTGATGTAGCAGCTATTCAATCTGAAATATATCAAATACTTCCACCATATATGATTCCCCAAAAAATAATACAGTTGGATAAAATTCCAATGACGTTGACAGGGAAAATAAACAGGAAAGAATTAATGTCCTATACGGACGAATTGACGAATTCAGAGCGAATTCTAGTGCCACCAACCAATGAATTAGAAAAACAGTTGGTAGAAATCATAGCAGCAGAATTAAACCTTGAAGCTAGTATAATTGGTGTGGAAGATAACTTCTTTGATATAGGAGCAAACTCTATCAAGATTATTAAAATTCTAAACACAATCAACATGAAATTTAAAACGGAACTAGAAACCGTTACACTCTTTAAATTTCCAAACATAAAAGAACTCGCTCAAAATATTAACAGCACCACAGAAAAAACAATACAAGAAGAAACTGATTTAAATGCCGATGATGTATCCGACATGATGGATGACATGATTAATTTAATGAATATTTAAAAATTTATGAAGCAGCAAAATAGAAAAAAAGATATAGCCATTATAGGAATGTCGTGTAAGTTTTCATCTACTGAAAATTTAGCAGACTATTGGGAAAGTTTAATAAATGGAGATGAATTAATTGAGGTCGTAGAAGATGAAACGAACGAAAACCCTGCTTTTGTAGATGTGCACTCGCGCATGCGAGATGTTGAAAGTTTTGATTATGCATTTTTCGGATATACAAAAGATGAGGCAAAAGTAATGGATCCTCAAATCCGCGTAATGCACGAACAAGCGTGGTTAGCATTTGAAAATGCTGGATACGATATCTCAAAATATAAAAAACAAGTCGGTGTCTTTTTATCAGCATCCGATAATTTGAATTGGCGTGCAAACACATTAATCAATTCGGTTGATAATGTAGATTTCTTTAAAGTAAAACAACTTTCAAATAAAAATTTCTTAAGTACGCTAATTTCGTATAGTTTAAACCTCCGAGGACCGTCATATTATATAGATACAGCTTGCTCTAGTTCTTTATCTTCCATTCACATTGCATGTAGAAACTTGTTAATGGGCGAATGTTCTATGGCCTTAGCTGGTGGCGTAAGTATCAATACACATGTAGAAAAAGGGTACGAATATGCGGAGGGAATGATTTTGTCAAAAGATGGACATTGTAGAGCATTTGATGCAGATTCATCCGGAACAATAAGTGGAGAAGGTGTAGGTGTCGTAGTTTTAAAAAGATACGAAGAAGCGGTACGAGATGGAGATCATATTTATGCTGTCATCCGATCTTCAGCGGCAAACAATGATGGGAAAAGAAAAGTTGGATATACAGCTCCAAGTATTGGCGGACAGTCTGATTGTATTACACTAGCACATAAAATTGCAGGAATACAACCAAACGAAGTTTCGTATGTAGAAGCACATGGAACAGGAACAAAAATAGGCGATGTTATAGAAATAGAATCCTTAAACAAAGCATTTCAATTCGATACCAATCATAAATGTGCTGTAGGATCTGTAAAAAGTAATATGGGACATTTGGATGCCGCAGCAGGAGTAGCAGCGTTAATTAAAACGAGTTTAATGCTCGAACATGAATTGCTAGTTCCTTCACTTCATTTCAAAAGTCCAAATCCAGAAGTAAATTTCAAATCAGGACCTTTCTTTGTAAATACAGAAACAAAACCTTGGCAAGCTACTGAAATCAACAAACCATTACTTGCAGGTGTAAGTAGTTTTGGTATTGGAGGAACAAATGTACACGTACTTTTAGAATCTTATGAAAAAGCAGCGCAGCCAGAATCATCTCCTAAAACAGCATTGATAACTTACTCTGCAGCTAGTGAATCCTCTGTAAATGCTTATGAAAAAGAATTAAGTCGATTCATAAAAGAAAATGAATCAGCGCAATTACAAGCTATTTCGCAATCGTTAAATACGGGACGTAAAACTTTCGATTATAGAAAATATATCGTTGTTGAATCTAACAATGGTGAATACTCGTTCAAGTACGGAAACCTAAATATAGCTTCGGGAGCAAAAGATGGAAAAATTGCGTTTGCCTTTTCAGGACAGGGAACACAATACTATCAAATGGGGAAAGACCTCTATGAATCTGAGCCTAGTTTCAGAGAAATGATGGATAAAGGTTTCGCTATTTTAAGTAAAAACTCTTCAGTTGATTACAAAGGTATTCTTGGGTATACTGATCGTACTTATGATCCTGAATTCATTCATAACACATTAAATACACAACCATTACTTTTTCTTTTTGAATATTGTATCGCCAAACTATTGATGAATTTAGGTGTACAACCTTCCATGTTAATTGGGCTAAGTCAGGGAGAATATTGTGCAGCTTGTTTAAGTGGCGTGTTCAGTTTTGAAGATGGTTTACGAATCATGGAGAAAAGAGCAGAACTCATGGATTCTATTGAAAAAGGAACCATGGTTGCTGTAAATGCTCCTTATACAGATGTGGCAGCTTTATTACCACCAGAAATTCAAGTTGCAGTAATTAATACAGCTACGTCTTGTGTCATTTCAGGTACAAAAGAAAGCGTTCAGAATACATTGCCAATATTGGAAGAGAGAAATTTTGACTATACAGTATTAAAAATTTCCATTGCATCTCATTCTAAAATGATGGAGCCTATTTTGGAAGAATTTGCAGCTTTCTTCCACGACATTCCATTACAAGCACCTCAAATTCCTTTTATCTCAAGTTCTACAGGAGCGTTCATCAGTGATGAAAATGCAACTTCTGCAGCATATTGGGCAAAACACATTCGAAATAGTGTCAACTTTTTATTGGGAAGTCAAGAAATCATTCGATCAAATCCTTCATGTGTCATCGAAATTAGTCCTGGAGCTTCGATATCCAATCTAATACAACAAAATAACCCAGAAGCAGACACAACCGTGTTTTTACAATCGGTTAGAAATGCAAAAGAAGTTAACAATGATTATTCACAGATGCTACAACTGGTAGGGCAACTTTGGCAAAACGGTATTTCAGTAAACTGGGATTCGTTTTACAACAATAAAAAGTACACCAAAGTACCTTGTCCGACGTATTGTTTTGACAAATACAAATTCAATGCGCGTGTAAATGTGTTTGAAGCACTTGGCGGTTTCAATACGAATTTACTCTCTGGTCCAGGAAACCAACCAAAAGATTGGTTATACAAGGAAAACTGGAAAGAAATATCTGTACAACCTCATGCGGCAAACACAGATTCAGATTGGGTAATTTGTTTTGTAAATGAACATTCAATCTCTCAAAACATCAAGGAATCTTTCAAGAATTTTGCAGGAGATCTTTATATGATTCAGCACGGAACTCATTTTGAACAAACAGCTTCAAATATCATCACAATAAATCCAAAACGTTCAGAGGATTATGCGAAGCTTGGGGAATTGTTATCAACATCTATCAATGGCGGTCATGGTACAATCATTCATTCGTGGAGCATACAAGAAAATACTGCACTCGATTTTGAGCAATGTCAAGACTTAGGGTACTTTTCGCTTCAATTCATTACTCGTTTTATCCTCGAAAAAATAAGTTACGAAACCTTAAAAATAGATGTTTTAGGAAACGATCTTTTCAACGTATACGGTAATGAGACCGTGAATTATAATTTTTGTACACTTCTAGCGGCAGTAAAAACAATTCCGAAAGAATACAAACATGTTACGTGTCGCTTCATAGAATATTCAAGCGAATCTAATTCATCAACACTATTAAATACGCTTATTAATAACCAATTTGCTTTTCAAAGTGGTGAAAACGTATTGGCAATTCGCGGAGAAAAAGCGTGGACATTATATCACGATAAAATTCAAATAAACGATCATCAACAAACAACGGTTTTTGAAGAAAATGGTTGTTACCTTATAACAGGAGCTAGTGGTGGAGTAGGACAAGTAATTTCTAAATTTTTACTTGCCGAATATAACGCGAAATTAATTTTAGTTGGACGAAGCGAAGTTTCTGCATCCTTGAGTGCTATTTTAAGCGAAAAAGTTAAATACGTACAATCAAATATTGAAGACGAAAAACGTCTACAAGAAGGTGTAAAACAAGCGATGACTGAATTAAATGAAACTACTATAAACGGAGTTTTTCATACAGCTGGTATTGGAGATTATTTTGGACTCATCAAAGATAGATCACGAAGCAATTGCGAAACCATATTTTCACCGAAAATTGAAGGTTCTGTAGTTCTTAATAAAGTTTGTAAAGAATACAATCCGACATTCTTAATGCTTTTCTCTTCGTTAGCTGCTCTTAAAAATCCTTTCGGTCAAATAGGATATGCTGCGGCGAATACGTATCAAAACTTCATGGCAAAAAATGAAAGTGCTACAACTAAGATTGTAAGTGTTTTGTGGGATACTTGGAAGGAAAGCGGAATGGCTTTAAAATCAGACGAACGCATTTCAACAAATACGGCAAAAGTTTTAGACACAGGAATTTCTGATGTAGAAGGTATGGCTTGTATACAGTTTGCACTTCAATCAAACCAAAAAGAAGTCATTGTTTCAACGATTCCAATTGAAAGATTCAAAGCGGAAGCAGAAAGTCATACACTATTTGCTGTTGAAGCAATGATCAATGAAGAAGCAGCCAATCAGCAGTACTCTGCACGTCCAAATATAAATATCGAATACATAGCACCAAAAACAGAATTAGAAATACAAATTGCCGAATTGTGGATTGCATTTTTCGGATACGATAAAATTGGATTAAAAGATGATTTCTTCGAATTAGGAGGCGATTCTTTAAAAGCCATGACCATTCTAAAAAGAATCGAACAGATAACTGGTTTAGAAATAAAACTAAAAGAATTCTATGGTTCACCAACGGTAGAAAGTATTGCAAAAGAAATTCAGATTTTTCAAGAAACACAAGAGATACAGCAAGTTACTTCAGGTAATATGTTAAGGATATAGGTATGATAGACTTCTTAAAAAAATTAAAACAACAACATATAAGCCTTGCAGTTGAAGGAGACGAATTACTTGTCTCTTATCAAACCGATGAAATCGATGCTGTAACGGTTCAAGCCATCCGAGATAACAAACAGGAACTCATTACGTTCCTGAAAAAATATGCTATAGGAAAAGATAATACTGCGATTCCTAAAATTCAAAAGCAAGAAAGTTATCCTATCTCAGATGCGCAAAGAAGAATATGGGTGTTGTGTCAATTTGAAGAAGTCTCCCGAGCCTATAACATGTCAGTACAAACAGATATTTCTGGTTCGCATGATTATAAAAAGCTTATAAAAGCAATAGGCTGCATGATTGAAAGGCATGAAATATTAAGAACAAATTTTAGAGAAGATCATACTGGAGAAATTCGACAATGGATCAAACCAATTGATAAAATAGAAATTTCGTTTGATTTTGAAGATGTAAGAAATAAAAAAGAGCCGCTACGTTATGTAAACGAATTTATTAAAAATGATTCCTACATTCTTTTTGATCTAGAATATGGAATGCTTCTAAGAGGACGTATTTTTCAATTAAGTGATGATGTATTCAAAATTTACATGAATAAGCATCATATCATTGGAGACGGATGGTCAGAAGGAATCTTTATAAAAGAGCTTACAGTATTTTATGAAAGTTTACTAAAAGAACAAGATCCTAAACTAACTCCGTTAAAAATTCAATACAAAGACTATACTTCTTGGCAGTTAGATCAGATGAATAAAGACATTTGGAAAAAGCAAGAAGAATATTGGTTAGAACATCTCTCAGGGAAATTGCCAGTATTAGATTTGCCTACAAACAAAATTAGACCTACTGTTAGAACAAGTAATGGGAAAAGTTTAAAAGTGTTTATTCCGTATGAAACTACATCTAAATTACTGTCTTTTGGATTGGACAACAAAGGAAGTTTATTTTCGAGTATTTTCTCTATTTGGTACTTGGTATTTCATAAATATACAAATGACAAAGACATTATTTTGGCGTCACCGCTAGCAGGAAGAGCGCATCCCGATCTTGAAAATCAATTAGGTTTTTATGTGAATATGATTGCGTTGCGAAACAAAATTGACGTAGAACAAACATGTTTAGATTTTTACAAACGTACTACAGATATTTTATTGTCTGGAATCGAAAACCAAATGTATCCTTTTGATAAACTTATTGAATCCTTAGAAGTAGCACGTGATATCAGTAGAAATCCAGTATATAATGTAATGATTTCTTTGATGAATGCAGGTGATGTTCACAAAAAAACAAACTATGATCATACCGAAGCTATAGATAAATTAACAATTATTGATGATGGATATTTTATGTCTAAATGGGACATGGAAATCGCCTTTAAAGAATTAGATGGATATCTTTCTTGTGATATCATTTTCAATCCAGATGTATATGAGCAAAGTTTGATAGAAAACATCATTCGCCACTATCATGAAATTATGGTTTCTGTAATTGACAATCCGCATCAAAAAATAAAAGACATTGATTTCTTGCTTCCCGCAGAGCGAGAAGAATTATTGGAATTCAATACAAATCATGTAGAAGAAACCAAACTAAAAGGATTTTCTACGATTCTAGAAGCATTTCAAGAGCAAGTTAATATTCGTCCAGAAGCAACTGCTTTAGTTTCAGGAGAATCATTAAGCTATGCAGAAGTGGCTTCACTGTCCAATCAATTTGCCAATTACCTGCAAAGTAATTATTCTATTGAAGAAAATACGATGATTGCCATGCAGCTTCCAAGAAACAACTGGATGGTCATTATAATTCTTGGAATTATGAAATCGGGAGCTGCGTACATTCCTATGGCACTTGATTTGCCTAAAAAACGAAGCGAATACATTCTAGAAAACAGTGGATGTTCACTATGTATTGATGTTACTGAATTAAATGTCTTCTTAGAAAATCAATCGAAATACAGCGAAAAGGCACCTGAAATAACAATTTCTGCTGAACAACTAGCATATACAATATATACTTCTGGAACGACGGGAACTCCAAAAGGAGTCATGTTAAAACATGAAAACCTGCTTAGTTTCCTACGAAATTTTGAAACCAACTTCCAATTTGAAAATGTTGATAAAATAGGAGCCACCACAAACTATACGTTCGATATTTCAATATTAGAACTCTTAGGCGGACTTGCTTATGGGAAATCAATTAGTGTATTTACGGATGATGAAATTGCAGATCCGCATTTACTATTAGAGCGCATAGAAAACGATCAGCTTGACTTTTTGCAATTAACACCTTCTCGATTGCGACAACTTACAGAAATCTCTCCGGTGTTACCAAAAAGTTTAAAAACCTTGATGTTAGGAGGAGAATTGTTACCACAATCACTATTTGACAAGCTATGTGAACACAACGATCTTCATGTAATTCATGTATACGGACCAACGGAAACTACAATTTGGAGTACAAGCAATGTTCAGAAAAAAGGAAGTAGAGTAGTACTTGGAAAACCACTATTTAACGAAGAAGTATACATACTTTCCGAAAACTTAAAACTAGTTCCCCGCGGTGTTGTTGGTGAAATATGTATCGCTGGTGAAGGTTTAGCGAAAGGATACATCAATGATGAAGAAAAAACCAATGATAAATTCATTGAAAATCCATTCAAAAAAGGCAGTAAAATGTACCGTACAGGTGATTTAGGAAAATGGACAAGAAACAATGAATTGGAATTTATTGGCAGAAAAGACAGTCAGTTAAAACTACGAGGTTACCGAATAGAATTAAAAGAAATAGAACATCTGTTAATGAATCATGAAGGTGTTGGCGAAGCAGTGGTTGTTGCTGTTGATACTTCTAATAATGGAGACAAACAATTAGTAGCGTACGTAGTTTTAATAGAAGAACTATCAGATTTGGACTTAAGATTGTACTTAAGTGAACACTTACCAAATTATATGATTCCAGCGCTCTTTTCTTTTATTGACAAAATGCCGTTAAACGCCAATGGTAAAATTGACAGAATACAGCTTGCAAAAGAAACTATCGAAGTAAAAAGTGCAGTCTATGAAGCTCCTAGAAACGAATTAGAAGAAGCATTGCTAGTTATCTGGGAAACAGTTTTAGGATTAAAAAGAATAAGTATACATGACAGTTTTTTCCAGGTTGGAGGAAACTCATTAAACATCATAAAATTGCGTAAATCTGTCAATTTACAGTTAAATCAAGATATCGACATTGTACAATTTTTTAACTATCCGACAATCAATTCAATGGCTGAATATATAAATGGGTTTACCAACGAAGAAGAACAAAAAGATCACGATTTAACAATATTAAAATTTTAAAAACAATGAGTTTTAAAAACAACGAAATAAATATATGTACGTAATATGAACAAACCAATAGCCATCATAGGAGTTTCATTCAAATTGCCTGGTATTGATACATGGGAAGACCTTGAAAATTCAATATCAAGTAAGAATGTATGTATTGGAGACGCACCTGAAAATAGGAAAGCGGATATCTTTCCATTTACTGGTGAATTCGATATACTCGATAGTGGCTTCTTAAGTGAAATAGATAAATTTGATAACTGCTATTTCAACTTTTCAAAAAAAGAAGCCGTACGTATGTCTCCAGAGCATCGCTTTACATTGATGCATTCCCTAAAGGCATTTTATGACGCTGGCTATACGGAAGAAAACTTAAAAGAGTCAAACACAGGTTTTTTCTATCCAACAAATGATTCAACGTATAATGAATTGGTTCCAGAAAACGCAGGATTACTAGATGTAATAAGTGGTTTTGAAGGAACAAGAGTCGCTAATTTCTTAGATTTAAGAGGACCCATACTTTCGGTAAACACTACCTGTTCTTCATCTTTAATGGCAATTGATGTAGCATGTTCAAGTTTGCTACTAAACAACTGTACTATGGCAATGGTAGGCGGTGTAAAAATGGCAGTTCCTTCAAAGCAAGAAGTAAGGCACTCAAAAGTTTTATCGCCAACGTTTAAATGCAAGCCTTTTGACAAAGATGCAAATGGTACATTACCAGGTGAAGGAGTCGGTTTCTTAATCTTAAAACGATTAGAAGATGCTAAAAAAGACAACGATCCTATTTATGCTGTCATTGAAGGAAGTGGCGTTAATCACGGCGGTCAAAGAATCTCAACAATGACTTCACCAAGTGCTGAAGCGCAGACAGAAGTACTATTAAAAGCATGGAAAAAAACAGAAATTAATCCAAATGAAATTACATATATAGAAGCGCATGGAACAGGGACTATTCTAGGAGATCCAATTGAATTTAAAGGGATAGAAAATGCGTTTGTTGAAACAAAAGAGACAAATCATACGTGTTATATCAGTTCTTTTAAAGGACAAATTGGACACTTGGATACGCTCTCTGGCTTGGCATCAGTTATTAGGTTGATAGGAGGTATGAACTCGAAAAAATATCCGATTCAAGCAGGATTTGAAACCTTGAACCCTTTTATAGAATCAAATACAAACACACTTAAAGTTGTAAATGAAAAAATAGATTGGAAAGCCAAAAATAACAGACGTGTAGGCGGTGTGAGTTCTTTTGGACTCTCAGGAACCAATGTTCACTTATTAGTATCAAAGGAAGATGAAAATTTCAATGCAAAAGAAGATGTAGCGTTAAAATTCATACAACTCAGTGAAAAAACTGCTTCACGAATGTCTTCTTTAAAAAAGCATCTAGTAAATTATTTAGAAACTAAAAAGAACATACATACTAGATTATTTGCCAACAAAATCAACAGATTATACACACAAAGAGATCTTTGCAAAGGCTATGTTTTTAGAACAAAAGAGGAGTTAATATTACAGTTTAGGGAAGAAACAATTGAAAATATTGAGACAAAGGATTTCTTTTTAGTAAACCTAGAAATTCTAAATTATAAGAAGGAATTAATAGAAGAAATTACCCAAGAAAATATACTCATTCGCGAATTGTGGAATACACTTTTGGATGAGAATCCGAACGTAGCCATCGAAATAGGAAAAAATGAATCACTTCGAAATGTCGTTTTTCAATATGCATTGCTTAAATATCTAACAAATTCAATACAAGGAGAATTAAAGGTAATTACCTCAGAAAAGAATAATTATGCTCAGAAATTGTTAACGGGTGAGATAACACTTGACGAATTACTTCATGTAGAAATTGATTCAGAAAGTAAGATTGAAACTCCTTTCAATTACGAGAAATTTCTATCGTATATAAATTCCACTTACGAAAACAAAAAATTAGTTGTTGTTGGATTTACAAATAACTCACTATTAGAAAAACTATTCATATCGGGGGAAATCAAATACATACAAGGAGATTTTCAAGTAGCGAATCGATATCACATATTCAAAGAAATTGTAGAAGCAGGAAACAAAGCATTACAAGTTGAAAATACACCTCACATATTTAAAGATTTAGGATTACCAATATTTGAATTGGAACGTTGTTGGCATGAGAAACCAACACAAACAATCAGCAAGGAAAAAAATAAAGAGCAAGTAAAACTTAGAAAAGAAGTAACTGAGCAGGATATTAAATCGACATTGAGAGAAATTTGGGAAAAAACCCTCGAAATAGATGATTTTACCGAGCAAGACGATTTCTTTTCTTTAGGAGGAAGTTCGCTCACAGGCTTAGATGTTATCACGGAATTAGAAAGAAAATATGATATAATTATAAACTATCAGGACATTTTCGATTTCCCAACATTTGACAGTCAAGTGAAGCTAACACAAACTCTTTTACAGGAAGAAGCTATTACAAAAATTGAGGAAGTTGAAGCCAAAGATACGCTTGTAAAAACGACAGCAGCTAGTTATCAGAAACTTCTAGATTCTTTTGAAACAATAGACAAAGGAGAAAAATTAAACGCGCAAAATATTTTAATAACTGGAGGCACAGGTTTTTTGGGCGCATTTTTAATACATAGATTACTCGAAGTTACCGAAGCTCATTTGTATGTGCTAACAAGGTCTACTAGTGAAGAAGAGGCTTCAATCAGATTTTGGAAACGATTTTCAAGTTATTTTAACCTAACTTCTTCAGATAGAATTACGGTACTAAAAGGAGATATTCTTACAAAAAATCTATCTCCCGAATTGGTAAATATCAATATTGACACAGTGTATCATGCTGCCGGAGTTGTTTCGCATTTTGGAAAAATAAAGCAATCCTTAGACATTAATTTCAACGGAACGAAGCATGTAATGGATTGGTCTATTGCTAATAACATTACGTATTTCAATCATTTCTCAACGATTGCTGTATCTGGATTAACGGCAGATGAAACGTTACAATACTATGAAACAGATCTTGATTACGGTCAGGTTTTTTCAAATCATATCTATAGTAAATCCAAATTCCTATCTGAAAAATATGTCTCCGAACACAAGGGGGAAATTGCTGTAAACATATTCCGTTTAGGAAATATTGGAGGTAGATTTTATGATGGTCTTTTTCAACACAACATCAACCAAAACAATATTTATACAGAATTAACAGCGCTCGCAAAAATTGGAATGTATTCAAAATCAATAGAAAACATATCAATGGATTTGATTCCAATTGATACAACAATTAAAAACTTAGTTGACTTGTCGTTACTAGAAAATAAAAAACTAAACACATTTCATTTATTCTTAAAAGACACTTATAAAGTTTCTGATGTAGCAAAAGAACTCAATAACAACGGAATTCAAATAGAATTAGTAGATGACATTACATTACAAAATAGAATAGAAACACTAAATGAAAAAAGTGCTAAAGATCAAGAATTCAGCACTGTGAAAAAACTATTCTATACAAATCGAAATCAAAGAGGTCTGGACGATTTTAGATCTCCAGAAATCAGCATCGAGGCAACTAACAAATACTTGCACAAGCAAGGAATTAAATACCAATATGACAGAAAACAATATTTATATAATACCATAAACTATTTAGTAAAAAACAATCTAATATAAAAAGAGATGCATTTCAGCTAGACAACAAATCGAATTTATCAGTAAAAAAACAATCAATTTAAGCTAGGATGTTACAGAAAAAATAAAACAAATAACAGGATTACAAATAAAATTAAAAAGATTCTACAGTACGCTAACTGTAGAAAGTATTGCAAAAGAAATACAAGAAGTTTCTAGGTAATACGCTAAGAATATAGTTATGATAGATTTTTTAAAAGAACTAAAGAAACAACACATAAGCATTGCAGTGGAGGGAGACGAATTACTCGTTTCTTTTCAAACCGATGAAATTGATCCTACAACAGTTCAAAACATAAGGGAAAATAAACAGGAACTTATTACATTCCTCAAAAAATATACGGTTGGGAAAGACAAAAACGCTATTCCTAAAACGCAAGCGCAAGAAAGTTATCCAATCTCAGATGCACAAAGACGTTTGTGGGTACTGTGTCAATTTGAAGAAGGTTTACGAGCCTACAATATGCCAATGCAAATTCATCTTGAAGGTGAATATGATTTTAAAATACTCATACAATCTATTGGTGCTTTAATTGAAAGACATGAAATATTAAGAACAAATTTTAGAGAAAATCATACTGGAGAAATTCGACAATGGATCAAGCCAATTGACAAAATAGAACTTCCATTCGATTTTGAAGATGTAAGAGGTCACAAGGATTCTGAAGCATATATGGATGAATATATCAAAAAGGATTCTTACGTTCCTTTTGACATAGAATACGGAATGCTTTTTAGAGGTCGTGTATTTCAAGTAACGGACTATTCATTCCAAATATGTCTCAATATGCACCATATTATCGGAGACGCATGGTCGGAAGTCATCTTTATGAAAGAGCTTGCAGTATTGTATAAAGACTTAGTATTTGGACAAGAGAATTCGTTAGAACCGCTAAAAATTCAATACAAAGACTATACAACTTGGCAGTTAAATCAGATTAACAAAGGTGTTTGGAAAAAGCAAGAAAACTATTGGTTAGAACATCTCTCTGGAAAATTACCAATATTAGACTTGCCTACAAATCAAATAAGACCCGCTGTTAGAAGCAGCACGGGAAGAACAATTAAAGCATTTATTCCTACTGAAATAACAAGCAAACTACGCGCGTTCGGATTGGATAATAAAGGAAGCTTATTTACGAGTATATTTTGTATTTGGTACCTAACATTTCATAAGTATACAAATGATAAAGACATTATTATAGCGTCTCCGCTTGCAGGACGTTTGCATCAAGGACTTGAAGATCAATTAGGATTCTATGCAAGTATGATTGCAATGCGAAACAAAATCGACGTAGAAGAAACATTCTTAGATTTTTACAAGAGAACTACCGATATTTTGTTGTCTTCTTTTGAAAATCAAATGTATCCTTTTGACAGACTTATCGAATCTTTGGATATGGTGCGTGACACCAGTAGAAATCCAGTGTATGATGTTATGATTTCGTTACTCAATGCTGGAGTAGGTCACAAAACAAGAAATGATAATTATGAAGAAATTGTAAAAGAATTTACGATTGAAGATAAAGGAGAATGTATGTCTAAATGGGACATGGAAATTGTCTATAGAGAATTAGACGGATTCCTTTTTTATGACTTTATTTTCAATCCAGATGTATACGAACAAGAACTTATAGAAAGCGTAATTCGCCATTACCATGAAATTATGATTTCTGTAATTAACAATCCGCATCAAAAAATAAAAGACATTGATTTCTTACTTCCTGCAGAGCGAGAAGAATTATTGGAATTCAATACAAATCATGTAGAAGAAACCAAACTAAAAGGATTTTCTACCATTCTAGAAGCATTTCAAGAGCAAGTTAATATTCGTCCAGAAGCAACTGCTTTAGTTTCAGGAGAATCATTAAGCTATGCAGAAGTAGCTGCACTGTCCAATCAATTTGCCAATTACCTGCGAAGTAATTATTCTATTGAAGAAAACACCATGATAGCCATGCAACTTCCAAGGAATAACTGGATGGTCATTATAATTCTTGGAATTATGAAATCGGGAGCTGCGTACATTCCTATGGCACTTGATTTGCCTAAAAAACGAAGCGAATACATTTTAGAAAACAGTGGATGTTCACTTTGTATTGATGTTACTGAATTAAATGTCTTCATAGAAAATCAATCGAAATACAGCGAAAAGGCACCTGAAATAACAATTTCTGCTGAACAACTAGCATATACAATATATACTTCTGGAACGACAGGAACTCCAAAAGGAGTCATGTTAAAGCATGAAAACCTGCTTAGTTTCCTACGAAATTTTGAAACCAACTTCCAATTTGAAAATGTTGATAAAATAGGAGCCACCACAAACTATACGTTCGATATTTCAATTCTTGAACTCTTAGGCGGACTTGCTTATGGGAAATCGATCAGTGTATTTACGGATGATGAAATTGCAGATCCGCATTTACTATTAGAGCGCATAGAAAACGATCAGCTTGACTTTTTACAACTGACACCTTCTCGATTGCGACAACTTACAGAAATCTCTCCGGTGTTGCCAAAAAGTTTAAAAACCTTGATGTTAGGAGGAGAATTGTTACCACAATCACTATTTGACAAACTTTGTGAACACAACGATCTTCATATAATTCATGTATACGGACCAACGGAAACTACAATTTGGAGTACAAGCAATGTTCAGAAAAAAGGAAGTAGAGTAGTACTTGGAAAACCACTATTTAACGAAGAAGTATACATACTTTCCGAAAACTTAAAACTAGTTCCACGCGGTGTTGTTGGTGAAATATGTATTGCTGGCGAAGGCTTAGCGAAAGGATACATTAATGATGAAGAAAAAACCAATGATAAATTCATTGATAATCCATTCAAAAAAGGCACTAAAATGTACCGTACAGGTGATTTAGGAAAATGGACAAGAAACAATGAATTAGAATTTATTGGCAGGAAAGACAGTCAGTTAAAACTACGAGGTTACCGAATAGAATTAAAAGAAATAGAGCGTTTGCTCATGAATCATTCTCTTGTAGATGAAGCCATTGTAGTAGCAGTTGAAAATGCTCGAAACGATGACAAACAATTGGTTGCGTATGTGGTTTTAACGAATGAAGCAGAAGAATTAGACTTAAAATCGTACCTAAAAGAATACTTGCCAAGTTACATGATTCCAGTACTATTTTCTGCAATTGATAAAATGCCATTAAACGCCAATGGTAAAATTGACAGAGTACAGCTTGCAAAAGCAACTGTTGAAGTAAAAAATGCAGTTTATGAAGCACCAAGAAATGAAATAGAAAAAAGCATTGCTCAAATTTGGGAAAAGACCTTAAACATTGAAAACATAGGAATCTCAGATAACTTTTTTAGTCTCGGAGGAAACTCAATCAATATGATAAGAGTCAAAAAAGAGATGAAAAAAGAATTAAAAATAGAGATGACGTTTGCGGAAATGTTCCATTACATAACCATAAAGGAAATATCAGATTTTGTTAAATCAAAATAAAGTAGTAGCTACAAGATGTTAGAAAAGTTAGAATTTTTAGAGAAAAGAATCGGGAATACACCATTGATTAAGCTTAGTTCAATGACGAATCTCTATGTGAAATTAGAATCGTACCAATTGGGACAAAGCATCAAAGTGCGTCCTGCGTTAGCCATTCTCAAAGAAGCCATAAAATCTGGTGTATTAAAAAAAGACAGTGTCGTTATAGAATCAACCTCTGGAAATTTCGGAATAGCACTTGCTATGTGTTGCAATCTATTATCCTTAAAATTTATCGCTGTAATTGATAAGAATACACCTGCCGAAAAGAAAAAAATGCTAAAGCTGTTAAAAGCAGAAGTTGTTCTTATTGACAAAAAAGATTCGCAAGGAGCTTATCTTTTAAATAGATTAGAATTTGTGAAGAACTACTTAGCTTCAAATGCTAATTGCTTTAATCCGAATCAATATTTAAACGCAAATAATCCAGGAAGTTATTATAAGAGTTTGGCACCTGAAATTTGTGGTGAAATGGAAAAACTAGACATCGTATTCATCGCGGTAAGTACAGGCGGTACTTTACACGGTTTATCCAAAGCATTACGCGAACATTATAAGGATATACAAATTGTTGGAGTAGATGTAAAAGGATCTCAGGTTTTTGCCGATGAAAAAATAGATAGAAAACTTTCCGGAATTGGCTCTAGTCAAAAATCTAACTTTTTAAAAGAATCGGATACTGACTTTGTAGATTTATTAACGGAAACACAAGTGATTCAAGGCTGTAATGACTTACTAAATTCAGAAATGATTTTTGCAGGAGCTTCTACAGGAGCAGCTTTTTATGCAGCAAGAAAATACATGTTGGAAAATCCAGATAAAGTTGGACTTTTTATCAGTCCTGATGGCGGACATTCGTACGTTGATAAAATTTATAACCTTAGTTAAAAAAGAAATAATATGAAATATATAGACGAAAAAGAATTATCACAAATTCCAATCAATTGGAATGATATGATTCAATCAATAAGTAAAGCAACAGACATTTTTGAGGCAGGAGATTTTGCACAACCTATAAAACCTTATTTAAGATATAAAGAACCTCAAAATAGAATCATTGCAATGCCTGCATATATAGGAGGAGAAATTAATACAGCAGGAATAAAATGGATTGCGAGTTTTCCAAACAACATTCACAAAAACATCAAACGTGCGCACTCAACAATTATTTTAAATGAAGCAGATACAGGAATTCCGTATGCCATTATAAATACAGCTAAAGTAAGTGGATATCGTACGGCAAGTGTTACAGGAGCTATCATTCAAAAATATGTAAAAGATGACGAACGCAAAGAAGAAGACAAATATACGGTAGGTATCATTGGGTTTGGTCCAATTGGTCAGTTGCACCTTGAAATGATAGAAGACATCATGGGACCAAAAGTAGCTCAATACTTATTGTTTGACCTCAATAAAGAGACTGCGAATCGAATTCCCGATTATTTAAAGGGAAAAACCAAAGTGGTTTCAACATGGGAAGAAGCGTACAGTACCGCAGATATTTTTTGTACATGTACCGTAAGTTCAGCTCCATACATTGACAAGAAACCAAAACCAGGCTCATTACACTTAAATGTTTCTTTGCGAGATTACAAAGCTAGCTGTCGTTCATTTTTTGATACAATCATTGTAGACGATTGGGATGAAGTGTGTAGAGAGAAAACAGATGTAGAAATGATGCACTTAGAAGAAGGTTTACAACGAGAAGATACAATTACCATTGGCGATTACATATTTGATAAAAAGAAAATAGATAAATCTAAAAATATCATGTTCAATCCAATGGGAATGGCGCTTTATGACATGGCCGTTGCCGAATACATTTATAACCTGTCTAACACCGTGAACGCAGGGAAAAGCCTTTAAAACCTATAAAACAATGAAAAAAAGCATCTTAATCATACTCTTAACTTGTATTGCAATCGTTTCTTGCGATAGTAAAAAACAAGTTAAAACGGAAAAAGAAACGAAGGTTGAAATAGCTCCGGAGCTTATAAAAAACTTAAAAGTTGATCATTTCAATCTTTGGACAAAAAAACCAGAGGAATTTAAAAAGAAACTCGTAAAAGCTGGGTTTACTGTCATTCCAGATTCGTTAAGACCACCACACGTAGGTCAAGGAACTCAAGGAAAATACATCAATTTTTTAAATATGTATTTTGAAATTATCTCAGTATATGATGAAGAAGAATTGATGGCAAATCAAAAGCAGAATCCGCTTCTTGATTTTGAAACCAGAAAAAATTATGAGAAGAATGGCGCTTCTCCTTTTAGTATTTCATTACAAATGAAAGCCTATGATGCTTCTAAAATTCCATTCGAAACGGTTAAATATCATCAATCATGGATGAGTTCTGATAGTGTAAATATTGAATCTGCAAAAAGTTCTAAAACTAACTTTTCAGAACCTTCTGTTTTTGTTGTGTATCCTGAAATAAGCTCAGATGACTTTGCTACGATTGAAGATTTAGTCAAAATTCCTGAAGAATATGCTATGTGGCGAGAATTCTTTAAGCATTCTAATGGCGCAAAAAGAGTCACAAATATGAAAGTGCATATGGTACGAAAACATGAAGTTTCAGATGTAATTCCTGTATTAAATGGGATAGAAGGTCTTCAAATCATAGATGATACAAGTCACTTCATAGAAGTTGATTTTGATCACAAGATTCAGAATATAAAACTAGATTTCAGACCAGATTTTCCAGTAATTATCAATTTATGATTAAAGACTACAACATAAACCAGAATTTAAGTGTAAACTTCAATAATGCAATTGGCTTCTTAAACGGAATTCAATTCAATTATCCTGAAGCGATCTCTTTTCTTGCTGGACAACCTGACGAAGATTATTTTAACATAGAAGCCAACATGCTTCAATTTAATAAGTTTGTTGAGTATCGATTGGTTAATTCTGAAAAAACCAGATTGCAAGTCATCAATGCGATTGGACAGTATAATAAGACCGCTGGTATTATCAACGACATCTTAGTCAAATACGTACACAAGGATTATAATATTACTGTTGATGAAAATGAAGTTCTTGTCACTGTTGGCGCACAGGAAGCTTTCGCAATAATTGTTTCAACAATATGTAATATTGATGAAGATATCATTCTTGTTGAAAATCCTGGTTATGTTGGATTAAGTTCTTTTGCAAAAATATATGACTATTCCATCAAAGGTATTGCTATCGATGAACAGGGAATCAACTTAGAAGCATTAGAAAAAACACTCATCTCATCAAACGAAGGTGACAAAAAGGTGAAATTGGTATATGTCATACCTGATCATCAAAATCCTTCGGGAGTAAGCATGCCAACAGAAAATAGGCTAAAATTGCTAGCATTAGCAGAACAATACAACTTCTTAATCGTAGAAGACAGTGTATATAACAATTTCAGCTATGAAGAAGCACAATTGCCTACGTTAAAATCGCTCGATACCTCCAATAGAGTAATTTACGTTGGTTCATTCTCAAAATCATTATTTCCAGGGTTAAGAATTGGGTTTATTCTTTCTGATCAGATTATTGAAAATAGCAATGGAGAAAACATTCCATTAATTCAAGAAATGACCAAAGTAAAATCGCAAACAACAAACAATACACCAAGCATTACGCAAGCAATATTAGGAGGAATTTTAGTAGATCTGGATTTCAGTTTAAGGGCGTACAATACAGAAAAACTTAAGAGTTATAAAAACAAGTTACAACTCATGTTATCCTGTCTTGATGAATATGTAGGGAATAAAACGTGGTCTGAAAATATTTTTTGGACCAAACCAAAAGGAGGTTTTTTTATAAAAATGAAACTCCCTTTTACCATAGATAAAAATGAAGTAATCAAATGTGCCAAAGAATACAACGTGCTATTTTGCCCGATGTCTTTCTTTTATCTAGATGATGGAGGCACGAATGAATTGCGGTTAACATTTTCCAATGTAGCACCTAAAGCAATCAGACAAGGAGTAAAAAACCTTTCAAACTATTTAAAAAATCAAATTGAACAAAGCAAGCATTAATAGCATAAAACAGTTTTATAATCCATGAATAAAAAGAAACATATAATTTCTCTAAAAGACATATCTCCTCAAGAAATGATGAAAATCGTAAACAGAGGTGTAGCATATGCAAATAATGAAGTAGAATTAGGACATCAGCTAAAAGGAAAAATTGTGGGTATATATTTCACAAAAATATCTACCAGAACAAGAACTTCCTTTTCAAGTGCAGCCCTTCGATTAGGAGCGCAAATAATTGCCTATGGTCCAAACGATTTGCAAATCAATACGGGAGAAAGTATAGAGGATACAAAAGAAGTCTTTTCTAGAATGTTAGATGGTTTGGTGGTAAGAACTGCGGGCGATCCAGCTTTATTAAGAACATTTGCTAGTCAAAGTAATATGTCGGTTGTAAATGCCATGACTGCAGACGAACACCCTACGCAAGCATTGGCCGATTTGACCACAATGAAACTGCATTTTGGAGAATTGCAAGGACTCAATATTGTATATCTTGGAGAAGGAAATAATACCACAACTGCATTAGCACTAGCAATTTCTAAACTTCACAAAATGAAGATTAGTTTCTTTACTCCTGCAAATTATAACATTGATCCTATGTTATTAAAATATGCACAAGAAGAAGCCGCTAAACGAAATACCATCATTGAAGAATTCCATGATTTAAAACACCTTCCAAGCGGAGCTGATATTGTATATACAACACGTTGGGAAACTACCGGATCTGTAAAAGCTGATCCAAACTGGAGAGAAATGTTTGAACCATTTACAATCACACAGGAGCTTATGGACAAATTTCCAGATGCAATTTTTATGCATGATCTTCCTGCACATAGAGGTGACGAAGTAGAAAGCTCGGTAATTGATGGAGATAAAAGTATTGTATTTAATCAAGCAGAAAACAAAGCACATAGCGCAAAAGCAGTGCTTGAATGGTGTATGCAATAAAGAATTAAAGATTTAGAATAATATGAATCACATTATACAAACTATAAAAAGTAAACTAGAGCTCATCAAAAAGCTTGCAGCGCTGTCTGATTGGATTGAAAATGAAGAACTAAAATTAGATGCTTCAAGCAATTCCGTAGACAAAAGTGTACACCGAGAATTACAATCCAAAATATCGTATTTACGTGGTTTAATTGTAAAAACTCATGGAGAAGAAATATATGAAAAGGCAACGGAAGGCTTCGAAAAAAACTATCGCATCGAACAACTTCTTGAGTTACTAGCAGAAACATATCCTGCGTTACTTCCTTCCAAAGAACAAGTAGCGGAAGACAGCAAGGTAAAGCTATCAATGAAAAAAGGGCACGAATTGAGCTATGGAACTGTTCTTTCGGAGTTTTTAAACATACCTGTAATTGCATATCATATCATGGAATCGATGCAACTTCCGATGGAAGAATCTATTTCGTATCAAAATCAATTCCTTACCGAAGGGAAAATTGAATTTCAAACAGTAACACTTGAAAGAGTGAATAATATAGGTTTCCTAACCTTAACAAACATTGATTGTTTAAATGCAGAAGATTTTACTCTAATGCATGAAATGGAATTAGCAGCCGATTTGATTTTATTAGATCCAAAGATCGATGTTGGTGTCATAAGAGGAGACGTAATGAATCATAAAAAATATAAAGGAAAACGTGTTTTCTGCTCTGGAGTCAACCTTACCAAACTCTACAACGGAGAACTACCGTATATGTTTTATGTGGCGCGTGAACTTGGTCTTATGAATAAAATATACCGTGGTCTTACATCTTTAGATGGAATAAAAGACGGTATCGAGAAACCTTGGATTAGTGTAGTAGATACACATGCTATTGGTGGAGGATGCCAAATTATGCTGATCTGTGATTATGTAATTGCTGCCGATGATGCATACGTTACAATTCCTGCTAGAACAGAAGGTTTCATTCCAGGATTAGCAAACCTAAGACTTAAAACATATACAGGGCATGTACTAGCTCGTAAAATGATCAATATGAATCATAAAGTACAAGCAAATACAACAGATGGAATGCTGCTAGTAGACGAAGTGCAACCTACTAAAGATATAGATACGGCTGTCTATAAAGTAGTGAATGAAATATCTCAAACGGGAATACAAGGAATGATCAGTAATAGAAAAGCATTTCGCATTGGTGCAGAACCATTAGAAACGTTTAGAAACTACATGGTGATGTTTAGCAAACAACAGGCACAATGTATGTTTGACAATGAAATTATTGAAAATCTTGAAAAATTTTGGGGAGAAAAACTTAAACGTAAATAATGCTATACAATAGAACTATAAATCTATACATAGTATAAACTATATGATGATGACTGAAAAAAGATATGACCGTTTTGTAAATGTTTCGATGGTTGAAGGGCATGATGAAATCAAAATTGTGCACTTAAACAGACCAGAAAAAGCAAACGCTTACAATGAAGAAATGATAAATGAACTAGAGGCAACTCTGAATGAAATTTATGATGATGATACTGTAGGAGCAATCATCTTAACGGGGAATGGAGAAAGTGCATTTTGTGCAGGAGCTGATAAAAATGAATTCTCAGGTAAAACTGCAGAAAACGGATTAAATCTAAAAAGTAGAATGCTTTTTGATAAGTTGGCAAACGCATCAAAAATAAGTATTGCAGCACTTAACGGAGCCGCAATAGGAGGCGGATTAGAACTTGCTTTAGCTTGCGATATGCGTGTTTGTGCTCCAAATGCTGAATTTGGTTTTCCTGAACTTGAATTAGGATTAACACCAGCAGCAGGAGGAATGCGAAGATTACCACCTGTAATTGGTCTTGGGAAAGCGAAAGAAATGATCTTCTTTGGCAAAAAACTCAATGCAGACGAAGCTGCGCAATGCCACTTAGTAAGTCATGTAGGTAACGATTTTATGGCCGTGGCTATAAAACATGCAGCACATGTTGCGCAATTAGATCCACTTGCAATTACGCTTGCTAAAAAAGTATTGCACAGTTTAAATCAGCAAAATAACGAAAGTCTTGAATCTGTTGTTCAAGCATTACTATACGAAAGAAAATTTAAATAAAAAATACAATACACATTGGAATCACAAACAAGATTATTAGGAATAGGAACTGCAAATCCAGGAAAATCTTACCAACAATCAGAAATAGCAGAAATGTTAGGGGTTATGGATACTAAAATTGCTAGAATTTTTAACAATTCACATATAAAAACCAGAAATGTATGCTTCACTGATTTCGATGAAAATGGAGCAGTGAAAGAAGAAACAAGTCTTGATCTTTGGAATAAACATCGAAAATATGCTGTTGAAACTGCAGAAAAAGCCATAGAAAACGCACTCGAAATTGCTGGTTTAACAGTCAATGATATTGACTATATCGCTTGTGTAACGTCTACAGGATTTTTATGCCCGGGATTAAGTGCTCATTTGATAAAAAATATGGGATTTAGACAAAATACCCAAAGAATAGATATTGTCGGAATGGGATGTAATGCAGGACTCAATGGAATGCAACCTGTTACGAACTTTTGCAAGTTACATCCAGAAAAATTTGGACTACTTGTCTGTTCTGAAGTCTGTTCAGCACTTTATGTAAAAGATGATACCATTGGAACAGCAGTCGTGAACTCACTATTTGGTGATGGTTCTACAGCAGCAGTATTTGGAAATAGATCAGAACTCAAAGAAGGAGTCGGTGCAGAAATATTAGCATTTGAATCTTTTATCATTCCTGATCATATAGATGCGATGCGATTTGATTTTAATGGAGACAAATATGAATTCTATCTAGATCGTCAAATCCCTTATGTTTTAGGAAACAATATTGAAAAACCTGTAAAAGCACTTTTAAAAAAGCACGGTTTAAAAATAAGAGACATTGATCATTGGGTTGTACATTCTGGTGGACGTAAGGTAATTGATTCTATCAAGTACAACTTAGATATATCTAGTCATGATGTCCGTCACACTATTGATGTGTTAAGAGAATACGGGAATCTGTCTTCGGGCGCATTCTTATTCTCGTACAAACGATTGATTGATGAAAATATAGCAAAAAAAGGCGATAACCTATTTATAATAACTATGGGACCTGGAACTACTGTAGAATGTTGTTTGGGGAAATTTTAAAAAAAAAGAAATGATAAACGTAAATATAAACGTCGAAACTCAACTTCTTACAATTAAAGAAGAAACAAACTTGACAATTGTTGAATTAGCAGAAACACAAGAAAGTATTGACAGAGATGCTTTCTTAAGTGAGTTAAGAATAGTAGCGGACTACTTAGAAGATGAATCAATTTCAAATGTAGTTGTCTTTAAAGGTTTATGCTTGGAAATGACTGGAGACACAGAAGTTCCTAGTTCAGACTTTTTTAGACGCTGGGAAAAAGTATTAAATCAATTAGAAAAACTACCCAAAGTATTAATTGCGGTACTAGATGGAACATGTGAAAACTTCTTAATGCAATTGGCATTATGTTGCGATTACAGAGTTGCTACTGAAAACACTACTTTTATTTCTTCTGAAATAAAAGTAGGATACTTGCCTGGAATTTCTACCCTTTACTTAACAAAATATGTAGGTATGGGATTGGCTAGGAGAACCATTTTAGCAGGAATTCCACTAAAAGCAGATAAAGCGTATGCAGAAGGACTAATCGATGAAATGTGCACAAAAGAACAGCTAAATGAAAAGGTATATGAATTTATAAAGTTAGTAACACCTAAAAGCATCAAAGCGTTTCAATTAGGCGCTAGATTATTAAGAGAATCTTATGCGAACTCTTATGAAACTGCATTAGGTCATTATTTAGCGGCACAAAATAAATGCATTGATAAATAAATTGAATCATCTTTACATAGCATTTGTCATATTAGCGTAATAGTTGATAAGTCTTATACAGACAACAGAAACGATTCAGGCTCAAAACACAGTTATAAAGAAATAATGAAAAACATATTTTCTTCTGTTTAAATAAAATAAAATAGTATAAGTGTTGAAAGTTAATTTTTATTTTTTAGCAAATAAAATATATATTAGAGGAAACTAACTCTAATATAACTACCATGGCAAGATCAAGTAGAGAATTGAAAAAAGGTACAGATTACAATGTTCAATTAACAGCTAAAGGCATTGGACCGCTATCAGATGAATTAATTGAAAAAGACTCTCTAGGACCATTCATGAGAATTAGTCAAATGAATGATAATGTCATTTATTTATACGCTTATTTTCATGAAAAAGTCAAGGAATTTCATTTCAAAATTACTGAAACTACAGATGATACCACGAGTGTTTTAGGAATTCTCTTGGATTCCTATGCGCTCAATATAGATGTAATAGAAAAGTTTGAAGAACCAACAACTCCTCAGAATTTATGGGCTTTTATTATTCAAACCAACGTTAGTATTAAAAATGAAAGAATCGTTAATTGTAATATTAATTTCAATTACAAATCTAAAGAAAACACAGACACACATACCAAATCATCACTTTTAGATCCAGTTGGAGTACCAAGGAGAGGAACGAAAGTAATCATCGCTAAACTTACAGATGAAGACTAGATGTTTTTGTGTATGAAAATTTCTAAATTTTATTTTCTAAGTTGTGCAATTTTGTTTTCAGTATCGGTTTTTACACAAAACACATATTCAGAAACATGGTTTGTAAATTGTTGTGAGTATTGCAAAGAAAATCCAAACGATCAAGGTAAAATCCAAACCGGAAACGAATATGCCTGGCACAATGCACATGTAAGTCTGTTAAAAAGAAATTATAAAAGAGCTAAAAAGTATATCTTAGAAGATAGGGAAACAAATGATTCACTCAAACAATTATTTGAAAATCACTTATTATATACTTTAGGAGTTGAAGAAGAGGCAAAACGTTATCTTTTAAGCCTTAGAAATACATCAAATCTTAATATAAAGCAGTTTGTTTTCAAGAATTTGGGAACTTGTTATTTGCGAAAACAGGAGTATGATTCTGCCAATTTTTATTTTGAAGAAGCTTTAAAAGTCCCTTTGCAACATTCGTATCAATTTAAAACTGAAATTGCAGAGAATCAAGCATATATCTTGGTCTTTAAAAAACAATATGCGCAAGCGAATGAAATATACCAAGAAATTGTAAAAACAAGTAAAAAGAAATTAGATACACATCAAATCGTAAAAACATATTCAAACATTGGTAACTCTTATTTTGAACAATATAAAGATGAGTTGGCCAAAACGTATTTTGACTCTGCGTATGTTTTTTCCAAACCACTCAAGGACTTAGAACTCAAAAGTACTATTGCCTACAACCTGTATTTATTGGCTGAGGTTTCAAAAACACATGAAAGTGCCATCCAATATTTTAAAGAGTATACCATGTTGAACGATTCGCTTCAAAAACAAAATATGCTTTGGCAAGTAGCACAAGAAAAAGAAGCGTTTAATATTGCCCAAAAGCAAGCAGAATTGGATCTGAAAACAGCACAACGAAATCTATTTATGGTAATTTCTGTTGGAATTCTTCTAGTATTATTAATTGGTTTCATTTTCTACAGAAAGTTGATAAAGCAAAACAAAAAGATCAAAAAACTAAATCATGAATTGAATGAGACAAATACTGTAAAAAATCAGTTGTTCACAATCATTGCGCATGATTTACGAAGTCCCGTAGCACGCTTGAAACAATTATTTCAATTGCGAACTATCAAACAAGATGCAGATGGAGTTTTGTCAGATAAAAAAGTTTCTAAAATTGTAGACTCACTAAGTTTATTGTTAGATAACTTATTGAGTTGGTCACTGAGTCAGTCAGATTTACTCATGGTACAAAAAGAATGGTTTCCGCTATGGCAAATCATTCATCAAATAGAATTGCAATACCAATCTTTAATTGATGAAAAAAGCATTCAATTCTCTGTAGATATCCAAAAAACGATACTCGTGTATGGTGATATGGAAATTTTTAAAATTGTGATTCGAAACTGTTTAGACAACGCGATCAAATTCACACCCAAAAACGGAAAAATCGTCATTTCAGGAACCGTCAATAACGAATCATTTGCAGTATACATTACAGATTCAGGCATTGGAATTCCTGAAAAAGTACTCAAAACCATCTTTGACATAAAAAACAATAAATCTCAAGAAGATACTACGGGAAGAAAAAGTTCTGGTTTAGGTTTAATGCTTACCAAATCAATGATTCAGCTCAACGGTGGCAGTATTCAAATTAAATCGAATCCAAAAGGAGGAACCATTGTAAACATTTCATTGCCTTACAAAAACGTAGCATAAACAATTATGGAAAAAATAAACATATTCATATTAGAAGATGATCTAGACGAAATAGAAATACTAAAAATAATACTTTCAGAGGAATATGCAATTACTGGATTTGCAACAAATTATGAAGATGGCGTCAAAGTTTTTCATAAAAAATTGCCAGACATCGCCATACTTGACATTTTTATGAATGGAAAACGCGAAGGAATTCGATTTGCGGAGTACATTCAAGAAACATATCCGATTCCTATCTTATTTTTGACAAATTCCAAGGACAAGCTATCATTCTCTGAAGCTAAAAAGCAAAATCCGTACAATTATTTACTTAAACCAGTAAATCCGCAATCCTTAAAATTTGCGATAGAATTGGCTTTTGAAAAACAGACCAATCAAGTGGGACAATTATCTACTAGGGAAGAAGCTACCTTACAACTGGATAATAAATTGCTCATCAAAAAAGGGAATGCACTTGTAAAAGTTGTGATCAATGATATCTTTTACATCGAATCAGAAGATAAATACTGCTTCGTACACACAGAAAATGCACGTTTTTTAGTCCAAAAATCACTCAAAAGTTTTGCTGAAACCTTGCCAAATAATTTTGTGAGTTTACATCGAAAATATGTGGTGAATATCAATCAAATTCAATCTGTTCTTCCATCAGATTATACATTCACACTTAAAAACAATGTAACATTGCCAGTGAGTCAACGGCATCGTAAACAATTATTAGAAATCTTTACCATCATAAAATAAAAGACTTCAAAAGAAACCAATCTTCAAAGTCTTTTATCTGTGCTATTAAATTGGAGTTACACAACATCCAAATTGGCAATAGGCAGGAAAACCGCGGTGTACAGGATGACATTGTTCATCACTTGTACATGAACCCAATAACGATTCGCATTCTTCACCGAAACCTCCGTGAATAGTACGTTGTTCTGATTTTGACAATGCAGTTCCAATACTTAAAATTCGTTGTTTCATAATGTTGATATTTAATTAATTAATTAATACTATTTATGTAGTACAGTTTGAAGAAGCTTGACAAAAAAGACCTGTAGCACAAATACATCTGGAATTTAACGGATCAAAAGTAAGTGGAGGCTCCGCTGTACCTGTAGTATTAGTTCCGCCTTTTATGCTAGTGCTGCCTAATTTAGAAATGGTTTTTTTCTGAATTTGTAAATGATTCGTTTTTCTTTTTTTCATGGTTGAGAAATTAACGTTTTTGGTGTAAATAAACATTTAAAGACACTTATTCTGTATGTCTGATTCAAATTGATTCAAACAAAAAAATGTTGAAAATCAATAGTTTGCAACTTTTTGAAAGCAACATTCATGAATCGGGAGTATATATTCATGAATATGTATTTCTTTTCCTTAAAAATGGTTATTTTTAATTGGTTCATTTTGAGAAACCATAAAAAACACTACCTAATTGAAATCCTACACATACCAAAATATTAGCTTTTGCCTGCTCTTTTTAATGATAATTTCTGGTTGTAAAAAAACAGAAGATGAGTCTATCACAAAAGATTACAGACAATTATATGCCTTGTTTGCAGAAGCAACTTCATTCAAAAAAAAGCTAAACTATTGTGATATCTTTCTCAAAAAAGCAAAGCAAGAAAAGAAAACGGACATGATTTTGGCAGGATATCGAATGTTTTCTATTACACGTACGGATGAAAATGTATTAATCTATTCCGACAGTATTATTGCACTAACCAAAGACAAGAGTAATGTACATTATCCTGCAGTTGCCTTTGAGATAAAAGGAGACTTTTACTATGACAAAAGAGCGTATAAGCAAGCTTTAGATAACTATATACAATTTGCGAAGTATGCCAAAAAACATCAACAAAAAGAAATGATTTCAAATGCCAATTATACTATTGGTGTTATAAAAAGGCGCACAGGAAACACGGAAGAAGCATTAAAACTCTATCAACACAATTATACATATACCAAACAACATCAAGACAGTATTACTGTAAAAACCTACCTTAATTCAATTACAGCATTAGCCAATGTTTACAATGATATGGAATTGGGTGATTCTGCCGAATACTATAACAAATTAGGGTATAAAGAAGCAATTCGACTAAAAAATGAGCGTTTTCAGTACCATTTTGCCTTAAATCAAGGAATTGCGGCTTATCATCAACAAAAGTTTGTCACGGCCATTGATAGTATGGAAAAGTACATTCCATATTTTGAAAACTTAAATGACTACGATAAACTTTCCTTTGCGTATTATTACAATGGAGAAGCGTATTGGAAGCTTGATCAAAAAGAAAAAGCAATTCAGTATTTCAAGAAAGTTGATACTGCTTTTCAAAAAACACAATCGCTCTTTCCATTGCTTCGAAAAGCTTATATACAGCTAAATACCTATTATGAAAACAATAAAGATATTGCACAGCAATTGCATTACAGAAACAGACTTATAAAACTAGATAGCGTACTAAATTCAGATGAATTGTATCTCAATAAAACCATCTTTAAAGAATATGAAATTCCAAAATTGCAAGCAGAAAAAGAAACCATTCTTGCCGAAAAAAAACATCAGCAAAACACGTTCAAAAAAGTAATCATAGCATTAGTGTTTCTATTATGTTTTGTATTCATAGGATTCGGTTTTCAATACAAAAAACGTAAAATGGCACAACGCCGTTTTCAAGAAGTCATTCAATCAAAAACAAGTGAAAAGCCAGAAAACAAACAAAAAACGGCTGTAAAAGGACTTTCCATACCTTCGGAAATCATAGAAGACATTATAGTAAAACTGGAAAAATTCGAAAAAGAAAACGGTTTTATATCCAATCAAATTACGCTGAATTCGTTGGCAAAACAACTCAACACAAATCCAAACTATCTTTCAAAAATTGTAAACCATGTAAAACAATGTTCCTTTTCGAGTTACATCAACAATTTGCGAATCGAGTATGCCATCGAACAACTAAAAACTAATCCAACCTACCTAAAATACACGATAAAGGCAATTGCAGCCGAAGTAGGATTCAACAATGTACAATCGTTTTCCAAAGCATTTTCCAATAGCAAAGGCATCAATCCTTCGTACTTCATTCGCGAACTCAAAAAGACTAAAAAGGTGTAAATACGACTAAAAACTTTCTACCGATTCATGAATCTGTATCATCTCTTAGAAAAAAAGTGAACCAATCATTTTTAATTTTTTAGTTTCAATCATCAAAGTAAACTAAAGACCAATGAACAAGAAAAAACTAACCTTGAAAAAAGTACAGATTGCAAAAATCAATCAATCAATGCGGATTAAAGGAGGAGCGGGAACCATAACAATATCAATACTTCTAGATTGTAAAATTCCCACAAACGATCCCACAAATAACAATACCACGGTTCCTACTTTCATTACTGTTTGTATAACTTTTACATGCTAACTATTCATAGAAAAAATCAACAACCAATTTAAAACCGACATGAAAGCATCCAAATTAAAACTACACAAAATCAAAATTGTGAAGCTCACACAACGAGCTCATATTTTTGGCGGATCGGAAAATACGGAGACGACGTATACAACTACAGGAAATGATGATACCACCACAAACTCGCCAACTTCTGCCGCAACAAGCAATCAATACGCTTGCAATAGTATAAATCCTAATGAGGAATGTCCCACTAAAACAAACGATACTACCAATGGTAATAACAGTGTGCCAACTTTTAACCAAACTATAGAGCCTGGACCATAAATCTACTTTCAAATAGTTCTCAATTGGCATTGTAATTGTGACATATTTTCTGAGGAATGATATTTGTTTTTAAGTCTAAGAAGATGTTTTTTAATCGTTCTAATACTATTTTTCTACACTTTTTTAAAGCTAAATTTAGTATCATTGTTTATCCTCTTTATAACCTCAAGAAAATATGTGCATGATGCGATTTATCTATGTATTCGTTCCTATAATATTGTTTAACACATTCCTTTTTTCGCAACAGTCAACACATACGATAGATTCCTTATCTCGTCTTTCAACAAAACAATTGAATGCATACTATGACAGTATCTCATCGACTAAAGATGTTCTATTATATACGGATGCGATTATACAAAAAGGAAGGAAAGAGCAAAACTTAGAACTCGTTGCGCATGGATATTATAAAAAAGCATACATATTAAGTAGTCAAGACGATCCAAATACAATTCCTTATATAAATCATGCGATAGCGATTGCAAAAGACTCCATTCATAACGATTCGCTAACTCACAGGTATCTGCTTTCAAAAGGTGTTATTTTGTATGACTGGGGAAGTTATAAAAATGCTTTAGATAACTATTTGGTAGCCTATAAATATTATGAGAAGGTAGACAATGAAGTTATGATTCTGGCAATTCAAGACAATATTGCATTGCTGAAAATTGCTGTTGGTGACTTTAATGAGAGCTTGGAAATATTAAAGAAGAATAATCTAATTTATAAAGATTCAACACATTCTTTATATGATAAAAATAGTCACCTAAGTTCCTTAATTGCTATTACTGATGCATACCTTAAAAAATATGGGGAAAACGAACCAAAAGACACAAAACTATTAGACTCAGCAGCTTTTTATAATACTACGGGACTTCAAAAAAGTAGTGCATATAAAGACAGTTTAATGCTGAATTATTTCCAGATTTTACAGGCAATCATTCTTTACGAAAGAAAAGATTTTCATGGAACCATACAAGAAATGAATACCCTGAAGGAAGACACCAAAAAATTAAAACTAGTACACAATTATAGTACGATCGATTTTTACTTAGGAAAAGCCTATTATGGTTTGCAACAATATGATGAAGCTGAGTTTCACCTAAAAAAAACAGATTCTTTATCGCTAAAAAAGAGTTTTAATTATTCTGTTTTACAAGAAACATACTTATTACTGTCCCAATTAGCTTTTAAAAAGAAAGATATAGTTGCTTATAAAAAGTATGTCGATTTGTCTCAAGAAAACGATAAAAGAAATGAAAAAATAGACATTGCAATTCGAAACAAATACAACGAGAAATTCAAAATAGAACCTCTTGAATCATTGAATAAAACGTTGTTGTCGTCAAATAAACTACAGAAAATAATTCTTGGCATTTCGTTTATATGTATTTGCTTTTTAATATATCTACTTTATAAGTACAAGAGGCGTCAAAAAGAAAATAGAGTAGCATTTGAAAGTTTACTGCAACAAATGGAGAACCCGAAAAAGCCAACAGTAAAAAGTGCTCAAAAACTAAAGATTAATGACGAAAAAGTAGCTCAAATTTTACAAGAATTAACAAAATTTGAAGAGAAAAAATTATTCTTGGGAGTGCAATGTAATGTAGATTTTGTGGCTAAAAAAGCAAAAACCAATAAAGCGTATTTATCCAAAGTAATTCATACACATAAACAACAAACATTTATAGAATATATTACAAAATTACGTATTGATTATGTATTAGAACGTTTAAAAAATGATTCTTTATTTAGAACCTATGATATAAAATCTATCGCCACAGAATTGGGATATAAATCCCAAAATTCTTTTTCGAAAGCTTTTAAACTTCGAACTGGAATTTATCCTTCGTATTATATTAAAAACCTAGATAAAATGCAGGATGAAGCATAAAAAAATCATCACAAATTCGATAATTTACAGTAGTATTATTTTAATATAAATCCTAATTTAACTAAGTTCAGCAAAACTCAATTTAAAAAGAATGAAAAGAAAACAGAAAAAATTATCCCTTAAAAAACTTAAAATTGCAACCGTTTCACAAATCCATTTATTGAAAGGAGGAATGACAGTTACTTGCGGCGAAACTAACATTACTGGAGAAACCTGTGTTGATACTTTTGTAGTATGTGAAACCGACGAATGTGCATCTGCAGGCTCTTGTGAGTGTACAACACATGCACCCTCAAAAACTAAATAATTTAGTTAAGCTGAGTTTCATGTAAAAGAGAAACTAAAAAGCGAACCAAAATTCAGTCATTGTTTGAAGATTTTTTCTGCCGACTATGACTGAGTGAAGTTCGCTAAAATTTATTATTCAGGACAAGGACCAATATCTCTCGGGCCATAAGTATAACAATAACATCTACTAGGCATACATGTCAAAACTGAACAAATTTTTGGGTGTGTATCACAAGTCCAAAAAAGCCATGAGCCTTCGTCAACATTCGTATCATTACCTCCATTAGTTTTTGAAGCTAGATTAGAAATAGACTTTTTATTAAGTGTTAATGATTTGAGATTCTTTTTTTTCATACTGATATTTTTAAAATAAAATCATAGAAAAAGCGAACCGAAGTTCGCTTAGACTAATACGTTTTGTAATTAACAAATTCCTGCTCCTGGACAAGAAATAGTAGGAAAACAAGCATCAGTTGGTGTTACTGTAGTATTTCCACAAGTTCCGTCAGCAGAAGGATCAGGACAATTTGCATCATGCGTTGGACAACAAATTCCTAGCGGCACACAAGATTCAGTTTTAAAACCTCCAACGATAGAATGTTGGGTTTTTAGGTTAGAAACTGTTTTCTTATTAAGCAGTAACGATTTAAAATTTCTTTTTTTCATAATAATAGTTTTAAAATTAAATATTGCAGTAAACCTAGATAAAGACAAAAAGCAAAACAAGAATTGGCATCTCGAATTATCGAATTTGAGGTAGTGGAATAGATCAAAAACAGCACTCATAAAAACATAAGAGTACAGATTTATACCATACAAATTAGCGCGTAACCTGCGAGAAACTTAAGGAATGGACAGCTTCTTATTCTATCAAAGGAATTTTTAGTATTTTCTACAATTATAAGGATTGTATAAGTGATGCAATTTTATGATTTACATTCACAAATAGCTTACGGATAGCTTTTTAGTATTTCATCTCACTAAAATTATGATTATATTTAAGAAAAATATTCATCATGACAACAATTCAAAACTTTTCAGATCAATTGAACACAGACAAAAGTCAATTGATAACATCACTCAATGCACTTACAAAAGTCAACTTAAAAGAATTCAAAGATAAATCTGAATTTATAGGTTGGGCTCCTTGGGCAGAATGATTAAGCAGACAAATATAATATACTTATTTGCGAAGAACCGTTAAGTGTAAAGCTTAGCGGTTTGTTATGTTTATAATCATATCATTCATGGAAAAAATACCAATCAATCAAATAAAAGAAAAGCTCTTACAGCATGCTATTTTTAATAGATGGCCGCAGCTTACAGGAATAATTGAAAAATATTCAGAAAAGGAAAGTTTTGCTACTTGGGACTATGTAACATGGGCATGTGAATTAGTTGGAGGAAACAAAGAAGCTGCAATTAATGGTTCAATTTCTAATCTATGTATGTTTCAAAGCATTCATTTGGTAGATGACTTACTTGACGAAGATCCTTTAGGATATCACATACAAAATGGAGTAGGAACAACAGCAAATATCTCGCATATATTTTCATCTTTAGCATCGCTGTTTATAGAATACACTCATTTAAGCGAAAGCAGTAAGATAATAGCGTTCAAAAATATAGCACAGACAATTTTGAACACAGCGTATGGACAAAATGAAGATATACATGCTAAAGGAACAGAGGAAGACTATTGGCGAATTGTAAAGTTAAAAACCCCACCTTTATTTTACTCGGCTATTTTTATAGGAGCACTCTTAGGAGGCGTAGAGCCTAAAACTGCAAGATTGATAGCAGAACTTGGTGATCCATTAGGGAAATTGATACAACTCAATGACGATTTGGGAGATGTATTTAAGGACGGAAAAACTACAGATTGGGAGCAACCAGAAAAAAATATCGTATTGATATATTGCTTGAATGCCACATATGAGAAAAAAGAAAGGTTTCAAAAACTCCTTGTAAACTTAGATACAGAAAACAATATAACAGAATTACAGGGAATCGCACTTGAATGTGGCGCTGTGAGTTTTTGTCTTTATAATATTATTGAAACGTATAAAGAAGCATTAAAAATCATCCATCGATTTCCTACTCAGTATCAAAACTCGTCTAAAGAACTGTTTGAATATCATATCCGGAAAATTGTAAGTTTATTAAATAAACTAGATGTAAATATAACATTTGATGATTTAGTAAATACATAAAAAGGCAAGCCAAACAAAAAGGGAGTTTACAACATGTGATGGACAATAAATTCTTGGTGATTCACAAAATTCAGTTTTAAAATCTCCTCTTTTCATAATGATGATTTTAAAGTCAAAAATAAAACAAGAATTAATCAGTACCATACAAATTAGCGCGTAACCTCCGAAAAAAAAGGAGGTCGGGCTTTCGCTACTCGCTTTTTAAAAGAGCTCAAACAAACCGCTCTATCCCTTACGCAACTTCAAAACCCAACACCCAAAACCCAAAACCCAACACCCAAAAAACTTCCCTCTCCACTTTTCGTCACTCACGGAACAAATCTCTTCGTTCACGAATAATTCAGAATCTACGCTAATTGTACAAGTACATTTACACTGTAAAAAGCTCAAAAAGACGTCATTATAAAGCTGTTTGTGGCGAAATCCGAAAAGCCTAAATAGAGTAGGAAAACCAATTAAAAATATACCATTATGACAACAGAATTATTACGAGAACAAGAACTTATAGTAGCATATAAAGAAGCTACAATTGAAGCCTTTAAAGATAAGGTTGAGGATGTGAAATTATATAATTTACTTCAAAACATAGAGAATTCAGTCAAACGCCCAGTAGATTCAGATAGTTTAGATGATTCAAGATTTATAGAGGCAACAGGAGGCATTATAATGCTTGCTATTTATGGAAGAGTCACTTGTGATGTATCAAACATGCCATATTCTTTTGCAGCGAACGCTTGGGGAGTTGGAGGAGCAGGTTTTACTTCACTTGGTACAATGTATAATGTGTATGGCGATAGTAACTGGGAAAGGTTCTTCAAAGAAGTTCGCAGTTATCATGCACAAGGAATAGCTAAAGCTGGAGGAATATACCAAATTACATGGTTTGACCGCAACAATGATCCAATTGGACAATTCAATTCAGTCGCGATAGGTGTTGGAGTTTTTCAAGTAGGAGGAAAAGGTAAATGGAAAAAAAATAAGTAATCAATTAGTGACTTAAGAAAATTAGTAGAAACGTCAAATCACTAAAAGTCATATAATAAATAGCATTACTAGCATGGTATGACTTTCTGTGTTGGTAATGTTATTATGAAATATTTCTCAATTTAATAATTAATCAAAACCAACAATCATGAATATATCAGAAACGGCACAAGAAAAAAAAGCGCGAATCATACATAGTCTATCATTTGCAAGTAATTCAGGCTTTGGTAAAATTTTCAAAGATGAAACTACCTGTCAAGGATCGTATGAAAAACTACAAAACTATGTAACGACAGTATCCGATAAAGTATTATCGGATAAAAGAACACAAAAATATATAGGAAACGATTGGGAAACCGTTTGGGGACCAGTAGTATATTCTCATGATAAAAATTCTTCTTATGCAAGAGCAGACAATACGATGGCAGTTTATTATTCAAAAACAGAAAAACTATTTGTAATCGCAATTGCTGGGACAAACTCTATTTCAAGCTTTGGCTGGATGAAAGAAGATTTTCATGTAAACAAAACTGCGGTTTGGAAAGATATTTCTGGAAAGGGAATGGGCGATATTTCGCAAGGAACAGCAACAGGATTAAACATATTAGTTCATACAATGAAAGATCGTCAACTTGGTGTGTTAACAGCTTTGAAAGACTATATTATTGATAAAAAAATTAGCAAAGTAGAAGTGGCAGTAACGGGACATAGTTTAGGAGGCGCACTTTCTCCAGCATTGGCTTTATATCTTTCAGATAAAAGAACAGAATGGAATAATGGACAGGACATACAAATTTCAACTTATCCGACCGCTGGACCCACTATTGGTGTATATCCTAATTGGAAAAATAGGAGAAAAAATAATTTTATTAAATATTATAACGATCAAATAAAAGCTGGAAATATTAAGTATCACGCAACGATCAATGATTTAGATATCGTGCCTTTGGCGTGGGATAAAGATGATTTAGCTAAAATCCCTCAACTTTACACGAATTTTGGAATACAAGATGTGAGTTTTGGAACCATGTCACTTATTGTTGTATTAAATACGTTTAAAAACTCTGATAAACTTGCAGAAAAGCTAAAGCAATATGTGTACAAACATATCAGTCCTACTGTTGTTTCAGGAGAGTTTTATGATGTTTATGATAAAAAAATCATAAAACTGTTTAATAGACTTAAGCCAGGTACGTATATCACCAATAAATATATTCCTAAACCATTGCAAGCAAACATTAAAAATGCAGAAAATTTGTTTCGATTTTTTGCACAAGCAGCTTATCAACATACAACTGCTTATGATGTTTTATTAGGAATTAAACCGTTTATGGACGTTTATTATGATGTTAAAAGTGAAGTGAAAGTTGATGAGTCAAATGCAGCAAATATATTTGAGAATTCAGAAGAAATGGTATTCGGATTGGCAAGTGAAGCTATTGGGATTGATCTTAACGAACTAGCTGAAATTGGAAACTTAACAGATGAAGATATAAGTAAACTAAGTGAACAAGAAGAATAGAAAGTTAGCATAACTAGCTTTCAAAACATCCAACATCAAATCAAAATTGATATTGGATGTTTTTTTATTTAAAAAAGAAGTTAATTTTCGTATTCCACTCATCACAAAAACATCAATTTCGTCACAAAGAAGGGTAAAACCGTAATCGAAGCCAAAAACAATTTTGTAATTTCAGATTGCTTTTTTAATTACAAAACAGTGACACTAACCAAGCTAACGTATTATTTTAAACAAAACCATCAATTAATAAACAATCAAAAGTATTACTTAAAACTTTCTATGATTGTTGGAATTGTACTCACCATTTTTGTCTACATGTTTGATCCGTATGACAATTATTTGGCGATTCCGAAATTTGAAATCCCAATTAAAATCATTCAGTTAGGCTACGGAATCAATACCGCATTTGTCATATATACTTTGTATTGGTTGTTTTTTCGCAAATTACGATTTGCCGATGAAAAGCGTCCTTGGAAAACCTATCATCACTGGTTGTTACTAGTTGCCATTTTAAGTATTGCAGGTTTTATAGGCACTGTATACCACCGATTTATGATGGATGTCGGCGAAGTAGATTACACGTATTATATGTTAGTCACGATTCCAAGATCAATCATGATTGCCGTTCCTTTATTTGTAATCACCATACTTTTAGATCGATTATATGTGGCTCAAAAGAGTGCTTCAAATGTCTTGACTCTTAATAAAACGGATGTCATTAATGATAAAAAAATCATCTTAAAATCGCCTGCTGTTAATCAATGTATAGAAGTAATGCCTTCAAAAATTGAATACATCAAAGCTTCTGGGAATTATGTGGAAATCTACTCCACAGGAGACAAAAAGGCACAATTACTACGTGCTCCACTACGTTTTGTTTCTGAGCGTTTAGTATCGTATACTTTTCTTATAAAATGCCATCGTCAATACTACGTAAACATTCAAAAAGTACAATTCCACAAAGGAAACTCACAACGCATCTTACTTTCTTTAGAAACTGCAAAAGATGAAATTCCTGTAAGTAAAAGCTTTGTAAAGAAGATTCTTTGTTACTTGAAAAAAGAAGAAAAATAATACACATTCATTCGTCACAAAAGTATATTCACTCGTCACAATTATTTTTTAAGTGGTACCAAAGAAACTAACTTTAATCATTGGATTTGAGTACTATTTACCTACATCAGTATTACTCAAAATCCACAAAAACTTAATTAATAACCATTTCAAAAATTCTTAAATCATGAAGAAAAAAAATGTAAGTAAGTTAACGCTACAAAAAAGAGCTATTTCACGACTTGATCATTTACGTGGAGGACTTGCAGCTGGAGCTGCCGCAAGTGCAAACCCAGTAGCAGTAGGGACAAATGTATGGTCCAATTGTGAAGTATGTGATACTGTTAGAAAAACACAATGTAAAGGAGACGATTGTCCTAATTTTACAACACCGTGTAATGCAGTAGCAGTACCAGTAAATGCTGCAGGAGCAGCTGTATAAACGAATTTTTTTTTATAAAGCGAGTCATTGACTCGCTTTATTTATTACCTAACCTAAATTCCCATGAAGAAAAAATTAGCAAAGCTTACATTGAATAAAAATGTTATTTCTAATCTTGATGAGATTGCAGGAGGAACTGCAAATGCTGACTCCAGATACGGATCAGCGTGTCAAGACCCTTGCGATACAAGAAAGGAAAGTTGTGTGCAAATTGTCTGTATAACACGATTTGATTATGGATTTCCATGTTCATGGATTATTTGTGCAACACCAGAAAAGTAACGATCAAGGAATTGTATGTATTACCAGAAGTATATTAAAAACTTCTTATCAAAAATTCACATGTAATCTCACAAAATAGGATGAAAAAACAATTATCAAAAAAGTTAGTACTTCACAAAAACACGATTCATAATTTAAATACTATCACAGGAGGAAATAATGATATCATCGCTGTTTCTAAAAAAGTAAGATGTGTGAGTGCAGGTCCGGTAATCTGTCAAACGGAACTTGGGTTCGGACATCCATGTTCGTTTGAAATTTGTATATACATATTTTAATTCCTCACAACAAATACGATATACGTAAGCATAAAAGCCAAATAAGATATTTTCTTCATTTCAATAGTCTAAAAGTACATAAAACAAGGGCTTAACTATTCGTCACAAAAAGTAATCATTCATCACAATCTTTTTTTGATGCCTTAAAAACGGATTAAATTGATGTCAAGTTTTTGAAATCATTTAAAATGTAATTGATTCCAAAAACGAGAAAACTTAATCAGTAATAACAATCAAATTCTTTAATGTCATGAAGAAAAAAAACCTTAAAAAGTTATCGCTTAGTAAAGATGCCATCTCAAATTTAGATGCGATCAAAGCAGGAGCGGGAGCACAACCAGTAGATTCGCTTAGAAGAAGTTGCGATCCTAAAATTCTATGTTTTACCGAATATGGATATGCATGGTTTTGTGCATGGAACAGTTAAACCTAAAATGAGTTAATTATTTAAATTTTATAATTATGAAAAAAAAGAAAATCAACAAACTATCTTTAAACAAAAGCGCTGTCTCAAAACTAGATCAAATTAGTGGAGGAGTACAAGCAAATCCAGTAGCAGCAACAAACCCACTTTCAGGTTGTCCAGTATGTCCTTTACCAAAAGTAACCGACAATACATGTCCTACAGAATGTTTTGCAACCTGTTTTTGGACTTGCAGACGTACATGCTTCCCTTGTTGGTAAGCTTTACCAATGTAAATACAATACAAGCGAACTTCGGTTCGCTTTTTTTATGGGCAATCATTTTGGTGAGAATCCAAAAGTGAAGCACGTCTAATAATCTAGAAATCTAAAACCAAACATTCCAAACAAAATTCCTATATTGAAACTCCAACCAAAACACACACAACATTGAAAAAAATTAGCTACTTTTTGATGCTTTGTATTTTTATACAATGTCAGCCTAAAGAAACCAAAAAAGAAACACCAAAAACTTCAAAAACAAGCGAAACCATTACAGTTTCAAACAAAATATCAACCTTATCTCTAGCAGAAGCCAATCGTTTGGCAGCATTGCCATTGCATTGTATGCAGGAAGAATATCCTAATAAACTCAATCAAACTATTGGTAGTGAAGAAGACTTGCAATCACCAAAAGTATTGCATCCAGCATTTTATGGATGTTTTGATTGGCATTCTTCTGTGCACGGACATTGGTCGTTGGTGAGTTTGCTAAAACAATTTCCAAACTTGGAAAACAGTGCAGAAATCAGAGAAAAATTAGCCGAAAACATCTCCAAAGAAAACATCGAAATTGAGATTCTATATTTCAAAGGAAAATACAATAAGTCGTTCGAGCGTACATATGGCTGGGCTTGGTTGTTAAAACTCGCAGAAGAATTGCATACATGGAACGATCCGTTAGCGCGCGAATTAGAAACAAATTTGCAACCGTTAACGGATATCATTGTACAAGGATATATAGACTTTTTGCCAAAACTCAATTACCCAATTAGAGTAGGAGAGCACACGAATACAGCGTTTGGACTAACGTTTGCTTACGATTATGCCAAAACGGTTGATCATGCAGCATTAAAAAGGCTCATAGAACAAAGAGCAAAGGACTTTTACATGAAAGATGAAAACTGTCCAATATCGTGGGAACCTAGCGGATTTGACTTCTTATCGCCATGTCTGGAAGAAGCAGATATCATGCGAAGAGTTTTAGGAAAAGAGGAATTCAAAACTTGGTTGAGTGCATTTTTACCACAGTTGGCTGACAAAGATTTTCAATTGGCACAAGGAAAAGTATCCGATCGTACCGATGGAAAATTGGTGCATTTAGATGGTGTCAATTTCAGCAGAGCATGGTGTTTGTACGGAATTGCCAATGAATTTCCAGAATATGCGCATCTTAAAAATATAGCCAATCAACATATCAATTATTCATTACCAAGCATCGTAGACGATAACTATGAAGGAACACATTGGTTAGGTTCATTCGCTATTTATGCCTTAAATACAGCAGCCAATGTTCAAATGGATTAAAAATATAGGACCCGGAACGCTTGTTGCGGCAGCATTTATAGGACCAGGAACGGTGACACTCTGTACAAAAGCTGGTGTACAATTTGGCTACGGTTTATTGTGGGCAATGTTACTATCAATCATTGCAACGATTGTATTGCAAGAAATGGCAGCACGTACCGGAATCATTACACAAAAAGGATTGGCGGAAGTCATTAAAGAACAAATAACAAGTCCGCTATTACGAAATCTAGCTGTTTTCTTAATCTTAGGAGCTATTGTTGTTGGAAATGCGGCATACGAGGCAGGAAACATCTCTGGCGCTTCTTTGGGAATGCGAGTCTTTGGAGAAGAATACGCAGTATTGTATCCAATTCTCATAGGCGTTATCGCTTTTGCAGTACTTTTTATAGGAAATTACAAAGTACTAGAACGTAGTTTGGTAACGTTAGTATTATTAATGAGTATCTCCTTTTTAATCACGGCGATTTTAACAAAACCAGATCTCATAGGAATGTTACAAGGAACATTTGTGCCAAAAATTCCAGAAGACAGTATTATCATTGTCATTGGATTAATAGGAACAACTGTAGTGCCGTACAATCTCTTCTTGCATGCGTCTTTAGTCAAAGAAAAATGGAAAACAAAAGAAGATTTATCTGTCGCTAGAAAAGACACGATGATATCTATTGTTTTAGGAGGAATTGTTTCAATGGCCATCATCGTAGCAGCAACTTCAATAACAGGAGGAAACATAGACAATGCTTTTGACTTGGCAAAAGGATTAGAACCTTTATATGGCGAATATGCTAAATATCTATTGGGAATTGGCTTATTTGCAGCAGGAATCACGTCTGCAATTACCGCACCTTTAGCAGCAGCTTATGTTGCGAAAAGTTGTTTTGGATGGAACGCTTCCTTAAAAGATACACGTTTTCGTATAGTTTGGGGAATTATTTTAGTATTAGGAGTCGTATTCTCTTCATTAAACTTTAGTTCTGTAGAAGTCATCACGTTTGCGCAAGTAACAAATGCATTGCTACTGCCTATCATTGCAATCTTTTTAGTGTGGGTTGTCAATAAATCCAATGTTTTGGGAAGCTACAAGAATACATTATTTCAAAACATTCTAGCCATCTGTATTATTTTGATTGCTATCATTCTAGGAATCAAAGGGATTTATACTGTATTTTAGAATAAAAAGCGAAGCGACCCAAAACCCAAAACCCAAAAAATGATACATATCAACTGTGATGTCGGAGAAGGTGTTGGCAATGAAGAATTACTTATGCCGTACATCAATGCATGCAATATTGCTTGTGGAGGACATGCAGGAGATGATGAAACGATGGGAGAAGTTGTCTTATTAGCCAAAAAGTATCAAGTAGAAATTGGCGCACATCCTTCATATCCTGATCGTGAAAATTTTGGACGTATTTCTATACATATGGCTTCCGCCGAATTCATCAAAACGATTCAAAATCAAATAGGAAATCTAGAAGAAATTGTTGCTTTTCATGCTGCAAAAATTGTACATATAAAACCACATGGAGCACTGTATAATGATGTAGCAAAAAGTGAAGAAAGAGCACAACTTTTTCTCAAAGCAATTTCAAAATATAAAGACAAATACAAGCTCTATGTTCCGTATAATTCTGTGATTGAAACCTTGGCTTTAGAACAAAATTTCGAAGTCATATATGAAGCGTTTGCAGATCGAAATTACAATGATGATTTGACCTTAGTTTCACGTAAAAAAGATGATGCTGTTTTAACCGAAATAGGAGCGATAATTCCACATGTTTCTTTATTAAAAAATGAACAAAAAGTATTGACGATTTCAAAACAAAAAATCACATTGAAATCAGATACATTTTGTGTGCATTCAGATACCTTAAATGCAATCAAAATTGTACAACAATTATACACATATTTCAATAGTGAAAAGCAACACTCGAAACCAACATTTCCAACAATAAAAGCATATGGAAACACAGGAATATTACTTACATGGGAAGCAAAAATGACTTCAGAAGTACTGAAAAACGTGTTGGAATGTAAGGAAAAACTATTAAATTTTAATATTGAAGTGTTACTTGATATAATTCAATCAAATAATTCATTATTAATAATTTATGATAATAATAAAATTGATTTTAAAACACTCCAACATTTGTTGGAACGATTGTTTTCGCTAAAATCTGACAAAATACAGACTCCAACACAATTTTGTTGGGAAGTTCCTGTGTGTTATGATGCAACCTTTGGAATTGATCTAGAAGAAATCGCACAAAAAAACAAGCTTTCCATTGCTGAAATTATCACGCTTCATACTGCTCCAAAATATCAAATTTTTTCGATCGGTTTTTTACCCGGTTTTTTGTATTTGGGAGGACTTGATAAACGCTTGCATATAGATCGAAAACCCACACCGCGATTGGAAGTCAAAAAAGGCGCCGTTGGCATTGGTGGAATGCAGACAGGAATCTATCCGAAATCGAGTCCTGGCGGATGGCAAATTTTAGGAAACTCTCCACTCAATTTTTTTGAAGTTTCAAATGAAAAACCATGTTTCGCAAAAGCAGGAGATTTTATAAAATTTGTATCAGTTTCTATCGAAGAATATCATCAAATATCTGAAGCCATTTCTAACGGAAATTACATCTTAAAATCCGCCGAAATATGTTAGAAATTTTACATAGCGGATTGTATACTTCAGTACAAGATTTGGGACGATTTCATTACCGAAATTATGGTGTTCCAGTGTCGGGAGTTATGGATGAATTTCATGCAAAATTGGCAAACATTATATTAGGAAATCATGAAAATGCTGCGGTTTTAGAAATGACATTGCAGGGAGCAAGCGTCAAATTTCATGCAAACACGCAAATTGTAGTTTGTGGCGCTAATTTGTCTCCAAAGCTAAATGGAGCGCCTTTAAGAGCGAATCTAGCCGTAAATGTATCAATAGGTGATCAATTGGTTTTTGGTGCACGTAAATTTGGCGTTCGTACGTATCTGGCCGTAAAAAATGGTTTTCAAACAGAAATGGTGTTGAAGAGCAGAAGTTTTTATGACGGAATCACACAGAAATCAAGAGTTTCCAAAGGAGATTTTATTCCGTATACTTCATTTTTAGACAAAGACACTTCGCATACAAAGGTCGGATTTCAACCAATACTATTCAATAGCAAAGAAATAAGTGTTTTCAAAGGCCCAGAATTTGATTTCTTATCAAAAGAACAACAAGAAAAGTTATTCAATACCACATTTTCAGTTGGATTGAACAATAGAATGGCATATCAGTTAGAAGAAACAATAGAAAATGAATGTCCATCAATCATCACTTCGGCAGTATTACCAGGAACTATTCAGCTTACACCATCGGGAAAGTTAATTGTATTGATGAAAGATTGTCAAACCACAGGCGGTTATCCAAGAATTTTACAATTAGATCAACAAAGTATCATTAAACTAGCGCAAAAGCATACGCGAGATCTGATACAGTTTAAGAAGCTCTCAATTTCGTAATATCGATCTCATCAGAAAGTAATTGCATGGCATCTTCTTCGGTTAATTTACCAAGAATATCCTGTGTTCCTTTTTTAAAACCGTCATGGTTTAAAAACAAGCGCCACAATGCACGAATAAACTCTGTGTAATCCAAGCCATCATTCCATTGAATAAACTTTTCAGTGAATGCTTTATCAATATGTGATTGAATAATAATTCGTGAAGCATTAATATTTCTGTCTATGGAGGTCATTATATGGGTAAATCTATTATTTATTGCAAAGCGAATTTAACTCGTTAAATAATAGCTCACAAGAGGAAAGAACCTTTAATGAAAGGGGATTTTTCCCCTTTTAAAAAGGAAAAGTCCTGAGATTTTTATAGTGTTTTTCAGTTAAAAATCTAATTATCAGTTTTTTAACTTGTAGTCTTGAAAATAGAGGTAGAATCAAATTTTTAATTGTAATACTTTATAAATAACTTCGAGGCAATAATCAATAATATTAGAAGTATGAGTGACTACAAAACCCCTAATGAAAAACTTATTACTAATGAACAAGCGTTAGAATTGAATGAATGCTATAAAGCGAAGCAACAAGATGGATTTGGTGCGGAAAATGATAGCAATTTTTCTTGTTCAAGTTGGTATTCGCTTGAAGACTTGGAAGGTTACATTAATTATGTAAAAGAGCAAGCGCAAGCGCAAAGAGTAAATGTTGATGGAATTCGATTCTATTTTGGTGTATACCCAGAATCGACCAGAGACAAATCGAAAGCTGGACAAAACACATTATTTATGTGTCCAACAAGTCCATCCTTTGAAAATTGCAGTAAAGACGTTACCGGAATTTCAGCAATGAACTACGGTGATAATGGAAATCCTCCACAAAACGATTACGGAGAATAACATTTTAGATTAAATGGGAGATATAAGATTCCTTTCAAAATATTTGGCTTTAGTCGTATTAATTTATGGATTATATAATTACAAAAATTATTCAAAGTCTAAAGCCAAATATTTTATTTTTTTCATATTATTTGCTGTAGTCACAGAATTTTTTGGCTCAGTATTTTATAAGTTGTTCAATCATGTAAACTTTGTTGTATACAATGTGTTTACAATTGTCCAGCTTACCTTATTTTTATGGTGGTATCAATTAATCCTCAATTCCAAACGGAGGAAAAACATATTAAGGCTTTGCATGATCATATATTTGATATTTGCTATATGTAATTGCTTTATTTGGGAAAATATACTAGTTGCAAATCAAATTTATACATTTATTCTAGGAGTTTTGTTCGTTATTGTAGCGATAAGCTTCTATTTTATAGAGTCTTTCAATAAAGAAACTATATTGAACATAACAGATTCTATTTATTTCTGGTTCAGTTTAGGTGTATTACTTTTTTATGGAACCTTTATGCCTTTTATGATTTCTGTAAAGTTATTTTTAGTCGGTGGACAAAGTGTTTTAGGAATTGTAACATTTATACTGAATATTATTATGTATTTGTGTTTTGCAATTGGATTTTATAAATCGAGGAATAAAAATAACGTGGAAGTATTCTAATCATGACAGCAGAGGAAATACGTACATTGGCTTTTATTTGCGCTTCAACGATTTTTCTTGTAGGAATAATAGTAGTGCTTACTTTAGTGTTTTTGCATAGAAAAAAGAAGAAATTTATTGATTTAGAGGCAAATTTGAAGACATTTCCTTAAAAATGATATTATTTGAAGAAATCTTATGAACGATCAAGAAGTACAAATGCTTGTAGCAGCAACATCCATGGTGTTGCTTATTTTGTTAATTACTGTCATCATTTTATTTGTATTTTTCCAAAAGCGTAAACTCAAATTTATTCTTGAAAAGAAAGAAGCAGAAAAGCGATATATGGAAGAAATTGCCAAATCGCAAATAGAAATTCAAGAACAAGCGTTGCAGAATATGAGCTGGGAATTGCATGATAATATTGGACAATTATTGTCCGTGGCTCGTATGCATATCAATATTTTAGGAACACAACTTACGGACGAAAATAAAGAGAAACTAGACGATATTAGCGAAATAGTAGGGAAGAGCTTGCAAGAAATCCGATTGTTGTCTAAAACAATGAATACGGAGATTATCCAAAATATGGGACTTATTAAATCGATAGAAGTAGAATTGGAACGATTTAATAAGTTAAATTTCTTAGTAGCTACCTTACAAGTTTCTGGAGAAGAGCGAGACTTGGATATCAAAGAAGAAATCATTCTGTTCCGTATTTTACAAGAATTCTTCTCAAATGCAATCAAGCATTCCAAAGCAAAAAACTTAGAAGTAACCTTAAATTTCGAAGCCGATCGATTGAATATTGTGGCACAAGATGATGGTGTTGGTTTTGAAGAAGGAGAAATAGAAAAAGGATCAGGGCTTATTAATATGAAAAGCCGTGCAGCCATTATAAAAGCAGAATTTGCAATGAAATCTGCAAAAAATAAAGGAGTTTCCTTAACTTTAGCCTATCCCTATAAATAAGAATAATGAAAAAACATTCAGTTGTAATTGTAGATGACCATTTGCTATTTGCACAATCCCTACAGGGTTTGGTCAATGCATTTGATGAGTTTGAGGTTTTGTACCATGTAAAGAATGGAAGCGAACTGATAAAGAAATTATTAGAATCCGAAAATGTCCCAGATATTATCTTGTTAGATATCAATATGCCTGTAATGAACGGTTTTGAAACCATGGAATGGATCAAAGAAAATCGACCTAGCATTCAAGTATTGGCACTTTCTATGGACGATCATGAAGAAACAATTATAAAAATGCTGCGTTTGGGCGCCAAAGGATATTTACTGAAAGATATTCATCCAGAAATATTTTATAAAGCCTTGAATGAAGTAATTTCTAACGGAATTTACTATTCTGAACGTGTAGCCACTACATTGTTAAATACGCTACACGGAAATGATGAAAAAGAAATAAAAAACGGAAAACCGTTGAAAGATACAGAGTTAACATTCTTAAAATTGGCGTGTACTGAAATGACGTACAAGGAAATTGCTCAAGAAATGTGTCTCAGTCCAAAAACGATTGATGGTTACCGTGAATCTTTATTCAAACATTTTAAAGTAAAAAGCAGAATTGGCTTGGTATTATATGCCATTCGAAATAATTTGGTGAATAGTAAGTGAGACTCGCTGACGCTTTTAGAACGCTTTGCTTTTAGACCATTTCATTGTTAGAACGCTTCGCTGTTAGAACGTGCTATAGGCTTTTAGACTTTTTTATTCTTGTGAAATGTTTTTGAAACTGATTTACTTCTTAGTTCCTAAATGTTAGCTCAATTTCTATAACATCACCAAACGATTTTGATATAAATCCTGAATCCTGAATTTACTGTGAAAGGAACTAATTCGTGACAATTATCAAGACAAAGTAAAACAACAGAAAAACCATTCGTGTATTCGTGACAATTTTTTATTAGTAATGACAATTGAATTTTAA
>NZ_CANLEA010000006.1 GCF_947489565.1 uncultured Kordia sp.
CAAAGCACTTCTCGATACAATTTTTCTGCATTTTATTCCGAAAAATCACTCGAAATGACGTCAAGAACTCCAAAATACAAAGGGGAAAAGACTTTTGATTACAAATCAAATTCCAATCTATTACTTCATAGCAGTAAGCAATAATTTAAAATTCAACATATAACATTTAAAATAGCAAAAATCTAAAAAGCAAAACACATCTAACTTTCAAAGCACTTCTCGATACAATTTTTCTGCATTTTATTCCGAAAAATCACTCGAAATGACGTCAAGAACTCCAAAATATAAAAGGGAAAAGACTTTTGATTATAAATCAAATTCCAGTCTATTACTTCATAGCAGTAAGCAATAATTTAAAATTCAACATGTAACATTTAAAATAGCAAAAATCTAATAGCGAAAGCGTTCTAAGAGGCAAAGCCGATCTAAAAGCGATAGCGTTCTAAAAGCGAAGCGCTCTAACAATCCAAAAACCATTCAGCAAAAAAAACAAACAGTTCAGAAATAAAACCAAAAAAAATAGTGGTTCACCAATGACTTTTGTAGCGTAAAACACAAAATTCAAATTATGAACTCACGATTACTCTCAGTATTCCTAGTATGCTGTTCTATTGCATTCGGACAAATTCCCACAAATGGTCTGCAACGTGCGTACGACTTCACAAATGGAAGTCTTACCGAAGCAGCCAATGGCGAAAACTTCACACAAAACGGAACCACACTTGCAACAGCAAACGACCGATTTACAAACGCTAATAACAGTATTTCCCTAAATGGTGACTATTTATCAAGTTCCAACTTCGGATTTACAGACTTAACCATTTCTTTCTGGATAAAAACAGATATCATTGACGGAAACGAACGTACTATATTTGATAAAAGTACCCGACCAGGAGCAAATTTTAATATCAACGGGCCAGGATCAGGATTCTTTATTTTCCTAAAAGATGGTAAAATTAGTGTCAAAACATCACGACGTGTCGTAGCAAATAACAACACAGGTGCACAAGGTTACAGTATTTCAAACCTTGAGTTTGCAGAATTTATAGCAAATGATTCTTGGCGACATGTAACGATTACCATCAAAAAAGAAGCAACACAATTCAATACCGCTTCTGGACGAAATACCTATCCGTTCACCTATAACTATTATGTAGACGACGTTTTAGAACAAACACGTGTTGAAAACGTTCAAGTTGGTGGAATTTTTACCAGTCAAGGACTCAACACAGCAGCAAATTTTATGGTTGCTAACAATCAATCAGGAAGTTTAGCAGCAACCAATATTTTTGATCAAACGGTAGATGATATATACATTTACAACAGAGTATTAACAGCTTCCGAAGTATCACAAATTACAACGGATAACAGTTATACGGTTTGTGAAACACCAGACATTGCAGATTTTAGCACTTCAAACATCTCAGAAAACTCAGCAACTTTAGTATTGCCACAAACAGCTACTTTTGATGTTGCTTACGGACTGTCGTCACAACCGTTCAACTCACATACAATCGTAACTGATGTAAACGGAAATGTATTCATAAACAACTTAGATTTTTCATCAGAATATACAGTTCGTTATCGTAAAAAATGTACTGGAAACATAACGTACAATCCAGCTTCTGGATGGTCATTTCCTGCTACATTCCGTACAAAAGGACCTTTATTCGTAAATGTAAACGCAACAGGTTTAAACGATGGTTCATCATGGACAAACGCATACACTTCGTTACAAGATGCATTAGCGACCGTAAATGCAGGAGAAGAAATTTGGGTGGCGAGCGGAACCTACAAAGCGAGTACAACCGACAGAACACAATCGTTTACCGTAAATGTTGATGATGTAAAATTATATGGTGGATTTGCAGGAACAGAAACATCGCTTTCGCAAAGAAATATTGCCAATAACGAAACCATTCTTTCAGGAGATTTAATGAGCAACGATAATAGCGTAATTGAATTTACCGAATCAACGCGTTCAGATAATACACAACATATCATCAGATTGAATGCACAGAATACGACCATTGATGGTTTTACCATTAGTGACGGACATACAATGGGCGCTTCAAACGAATCTGGTGCAGCAATTTATGTTACAGTTTTAAATCCGTTAGGTTTCAACGTAAACAACTGTATCATAAAAAATAATGTAGCAGATAATGGTGCATTTTTTAGATTTTCAAGTCTAGGTGCATACTCGAGTGGAACTCGAAATGTGAACGTTACAAATACAGTTGTGGAAAATAACTTGAGTCGTATTGGAACTATCTATCTCCGTGACGCCAACGCTGAAGATACAAACGTTACGCTTTATAATTGTTTATTTAAAGACAATGTGGTAAAAGATAGAACAGGTGGACCAGCAGGTTTTGCCGGAAGTGTTGTTTGGGCAGTTTCAAATAGTGTTCCTGCACGATTGACAATTACTTTAAATATTATTAACTGTACAGTCGTTAACAACCAAGATTTAGGAACGAATGGCGGCTTAAATAACTTTACACGTTCGCCAATTGTATTTGGAGATAATGGATCTACCATGGTTACAGATATTTCAAATACAATTGTATGGAACAATACCACAACTGGCGGAAACACATCAAGAGCAGTTTCTATAGGAAATATTGCAAATACAGGAACAGTTTTAATTTCTGATAGTATTTCAAACGACGATTTTTCAAATATTGCTTCAGGAAGTAAAGTAAATACAAGCAATGCAGATCCGTTGTTTACGAGTACAACCGATTTTACACTACAACCGACGTCGCCAGCAAAAGATTTTGGAGACAATTCAAAATTACCTGCACCACTTAATGTTGATTTAGCTGGAAATAGTAGAATTTTCAATGTCGCTGTTGATATGGGCGCTTACGAATTTGGCGCAACTACCTTCAGACCTGTATTAAATATATTGGCAACAGATGGAAGTGTGACTACAAATCCAAATCCAACAAATGGCGCGTATGATTTTCTAGAAACAGTATCGCTAACGCCTGTACCAAATGCAGGATTTGAATTTACAGGCTGGTCAGGTGCTCTTTCAGGGAATGCTGCCAACGAACAACTTTTAATGGACAGTAGCAAAGCACTTACTGCTACATTTACGCCAATTCAACGTACATTAACTATAAATTCTACTGGTGGAACTTTTACAACCAATCCAAATCCTGTAAACGGAACGTACGATAACGGAACAGTCGTTACGATTACAATCACTCCAAATACAGGTTTTATGTTTGATAGTTGGAGTGGTGATGCAACAGGAAATGCAAATCCCTTAACTATTACGATGGATGGTGATAAAGTGATTACGGCAAATTATTTGAAAAATATTGTATACGTAGATTTAGATGCAACTGGAGCAAACGATGGAACTAGTTGGACAGATGCATATACTTCGCTACAAAATGCATTGGACAACAATCCAATTTCAGATTTTTGGATCAAAGCAGGAACATACGTGCCAGGTACTACTAGAGGAGCTATTTTTACGCTTATGGCAGATCAGTCTTTATACGGAGGTTTTAACGGAACAGAAACTATGTTGAGTCAACGCGATCCAGCAGTAAATGTCACTGTCTTATCAGGTGATATTTTAGGAAATGATGATGGCGTATTGACACATGGAAATACTACTTATTCTGAGAATTCATATCGAATTTTACAGATACTTGAAGATAATGCACTTGTGGACGGACTTACTTTTTCAGGCGGAAATGCTAATAATACAGGAGATACTTCTTTAAAATTTGGTGCAGCAGTAAGAATCATAGAATCGTGTAAAAGTGCTACCTTCAACAAGGTTATATTTACGGACAACCGAGTAGAAAATGCAGGAGTTGTATACTATCAGCATACAACTTCACAGACAGGAAATTATGATTATGTCTTTACCAATTGTACATTTAAAAATAACTTAGGACGTTTTGCTACGCTATTATACAGTGTAAATCCACGAACAAGCGGAACACTCACAGTAAGTTTAACTAATTGTTCGTTGACAGATAATATTGTTGCTAATATTTCAAATAGTCTTACTGCTCGTAATTCTTTAGTATGGTTTAGAACAGATGTTGCCACAACACATAACGCTATACTTACCAATTGTACAATAACTAACAATTCTTTAAACGGAACTAGTACTTCGCTTGTTGGTGTAATCTCAGCTTCAAGAGTTGGTGGAACATGTAACTTAGAAGTTAATAATACAATTATTTGGAATAATAAATTGTCTAATGGAAACGAGCAGACAAGCGTGCGTCGTTGGGAAACACAAACATCTCCAAATACAGTAACGATTAGGAATAGTTTGGCACCAGATGGATTTTCAAATTGGACAACTATTTCTAACATTCAAACAACCAATCCGATGTTTGTAGATCCTAATGCAGAAGATTATACCTTAATGATGGGCTCACCAGCAATTGATGTAGGAGATAATGCATTGTTTCCAACAAGTATTCTAGAAGATATTAAAGGAAATACCAGAGTTGTAGGCGGAACAATTGATATGGGCGCTTACGAGTTTGATCCTACATTGAGTACGGACGAAGTTTCTATTATTCCACTAGATTTTGCGATCTATCCAAACCCAGCAAAAACTATATTAAATATTCAAACAACTGAAAATATTGAAACTGTAAGCATTTTTGATATGACAGGAAAGCAGATTTTGAAAACGAATCAAACTACAATTGACGTTCGTAGATTGCAATCGGGAATGTACATACTTCAAGTTACATCAAATCAAAAAAATAGCACAAAACGATTTATCAAACAGTAATTTGTTCATAATTCATTTACCCCAAGTCAACTTGTGTTTAGCAAAAGCCTTATCTGTATTAGATAAGGCTTTTATGCAGTTTATAAATCGCTGAATATCCTTCAAATTCTCTACTAAAAGTTCGAACTTTGAAGGTTTTTATTTCTGCAATTACTTTATGATTTTGATTAAATTCTGTTTATACACATTTCCAATGGGAATGGTAGTTTCCCCAATTTTTAATCGATTCCCTTCGATGGTTTGTATTTTTTTTAGCGCAATGATGAACGACTTATGAACGCGAAGAAATTGATTTGAAGGAAGTGTCTTTTCAAAATTAGTCAAACGATCTAATGTCGTAATGGTTTCACTTTCTAAATGAATTTTTACATAACTTCCCAAGCTTTCTAGATAAAGAATATCGTCTAACTGTATTTGGTGTATTTTTTTATCTCCTTTAATAAAAATTCGTTCAATAGTAGTTTCTGGAATTGTAGCTTGAATGGTTTGTGGTTTGGAATTTCCTGTTGCTGATAAATCCAATAATTTTTTATGATCTTGTGCTTTTTGTATGGCTTTTAAAAAACGCTCAAAACTGAAAGGTTTCAACAAATAATCAATCACATTCAATTCATAACCTTCCATAGCATATTCTTGATACGCAGTCGTAATAATAACCAATGGCGGATTTTTAAGCGTACGTAAAAAATCCAATCCTTTTAGTTTTGGCATATTAATGTCCAAAAAAATCAAATCAACTTCATGTTCGTGTAAATAATTAATGGCTTCAAAAGCAGAATGACACTCACTTTCGATGGTTAAAAACGAAAGATTGTCACAATAATTCTTTATAATTTTGTGCGCTAATGGTTCGTCATCTATTGTAATACAGTTCATTACAGCTGCAATTTTAAATCCACACGAAATACAGGAGCTGAATTGGTAATATGTAATTCATGTGTGTTTGGATAAATTAAAGATAATCTTCTTTTTACATTTTCAAGTCCTATACCGACTGAATTATTTTGGTCTTCTTCATTAAAATTATTCTCAATAAAAAAATGGAGGAAACTTTCTTTTACGGTCAGTTTACTATTTAAAAAAGCATCTTTCTCAAGCAAATCAAAGCCATGTTTAAAAGCATTTTCTAAAAATACAATCAAAATCATGGGCGCTACTTGCAATCGATCATTCGTAATTTCTTTTTCAAAACGAATTTGACCGCGATTGTGATGTCGCATTTTTTGTAACGTAATAAAATTTTCTAAGTACGATACTTCACTCGTAATCGCAACGGTATTTTCTTTACAATCATAAATAGTATAGCGCATCATTTCAGAAAGTTTTAAAATAACTTCTGAAGTTTGATCTGATTTTTCCAGCGAAAGCGCATATAAATTATTTAAGGTGTTGAAAAAGAAATGTGGATTAATTTGATTTCGCAACAGAGATAATTCTAATTGTAATCGATCGTTTTCAATCTGTTTTATTTTGGAAAGTTGAGTGAACCAACGATAGGAAAGGTTTAACAGTGTTGTAACCAACATGATAAACGCCATGGCAAAAACGCCATTAAAAGGAGTGGTTTTTTTCTCATCAATTTCATGAAACCAATGTTCGTCAATCCAAGGTTCTACAGTTCCGATAAACAATCCCCAAACAACGACCAACAAGACTAAAAAGATGGTGTATTGAATATATTTCTTAGGAACAAGATAGGTCGGAATCAACCAATATACTTTTAAATAGATAGCAGGAGCTAATAACAAAATAATACTTGAAGAAGCCTGCAAAAAGTAGATTAAAAAAGTGGTAATTGATAAAGTCTCCCAAGTAGCAATTGAGAATCCCATGGCAATACAAACAGAAATGCTAACTAATATAAAAGCATGTATGAGTATTGTTTTTTTGATTGATATTGTTTCCATAATTCGTACGGATATAAAAGTATCAAAAGTAATAGCAATGTCCTATTTTATTTAATGAACTCATACAAATATCACACAAACAATTGGTTTTTATCAATAAACAACGTTAACGTATGGCAGATTGTTTTTTATGTTTAGAAATAGGCAGTTGGATAAAAAAAGTTGATAAGCGGTTTTTATAGTTTTTCTTTTGAAGGAAGATTTTAAAAACATTCATCACATGAAACTCACAATACAAAATTTAAACAAAACCTATGCAAATGGAGTAAAAGCGTTAAACAATCTTTCTTTAGAAATAGAAACAGGAATGTTTGGGCTATTAGGACCTAATGGCGCAGGAAAATCTTCTCTAATGAGAACTTTGGCAACACTTCAAGAAGCGGATCATGGAACAGCGCATTTAGGAGAGATTGATATTCTGAAAAACCCCAAAGAACTTCGAAAAGTATTGGGCTATTTACCACAAGAATTTGGCGTATATCCTAAAATTACAGCAAAACAATTACTAGATCATTTGGCAATATTAAAAGGAGTTTCGCAACGAAAAGAACGCAAAGAATTGGTGAGTTATCTACTGCAAAAAGTAAACTTATACGAAAAGCGAAACAAAGCTGTCAAAAGTTTTTCGGGTGGAATGAAACAACGTGTAGGTATTGCGCAAGCTTTAATTGGAAACCCGAAACTCATTATTGTCGATGAACCTACGGCAGGGTTAGATCCTGGAGAACGCAACCGATTTCACAATCTACTAGCAGATGTAGCCGAAAATGTCATCGTAATTCTATCCACACATATTGTGGAAGATGTTAGAGAATTATGTCAAAACATGGCAATCATGAATCGTGGAGAATTGATTTGCAAAGGAAAACCACAACAGGTCATTGAAGAATTACAACATAAAGTGTGGCAAAAAATGATAGAACGCAATGAATTGGAAAATTATACCAACAATTACAAAGTGATTTCTAACAAAATGGTAGGAGGGAAGCCTTTAATTCATGTATTACACGATGAAAATCCAGGAGCAGGATTTCAGCAAGTACAACCTACGTTGGAAGATGTTTTTTTCTCAAAAATCAATTCGGTTCCACAAGCTAACTAATCAAAAAAACGCAACATTATGTTTAAAACATTCTTTTTCAAAGAAATAAAAACTGGATTTAAAAGTCCGATGCTATACATTTTCTTCTTCCTATTTACGATCATAACGGTTATTGGAGTTGTCAATGAAAGCATTACGCTTGGTGGATCTGTTGGAAATACATATAAAAACGCACCACATATTATGTCGGTTTACATAGGTAGATTGTCATTATTTGCGGTATTAATTGCAACGGCATTTTTTAATAATGCAGCGTTAAGAGATCACCAACATAATTTTAGCAATATCATTTTTAGTACTGCAATTGATAAAAAAAGTTACTTTTTCGGACGCTTCTTTGGTGCTTTAATCATAGCGATCATTCCATTAGTAGGTGTGTTTTTTGGGTTTGTCATAGGAACAAATATGAGTGTCGAAACAGGCATGATTTCTCCACATAGAATGGGCGTTTTACATACGGAAGCATTTATCAATAACTTTTTGCTATTCATTCTACCCAACATGTTTATTGTAGGTGCGCTCATTTTTGCCATAGCAAATAAGTGGAAAAGTACCATTGTTTCTTTTATTGGAACCATTATAATTATTGTGGGATATTTAATTTCTGGAGCATTCTTAAATGATGTAAGTACAGAAAGTTGGGCTGCAATAACCGATGCTTTAGGAATCAATGCATATACGATTGATACAAAATATTTTACAAGTCTTGAGAAGAATACTGAAATTGTATCATTCAACGGATTATTACTATGGAATAGAATGGTTTGGATTGGTATTGCAAGTGTATTATTGATCGTTTCATACCTGTCATTTTCATTCACACAAAAAAATCAAAAAGTCAAAAAAGAGAAAAAAGCGATACGGACAGAAACTACACAACTGTTCAGCTTTCCAACGGTGAAAAATAAGTTTGATTTTAAAGCACAAAAAGCGCAATTCATCAGCTTGTTTAAGATTAATTTCTACACACTATTTAAAAGCAATACCTTCAAAATTATGCTCATTATTGGTGCGTTAATTTTATTGAATAAACTCATCAATGGACTTGAATACTACGGACTGCAATCGTATCCGGTGACACATAAAATGTTAGACTTTAGTCGTCCCATAAGTATGATTGTTGGAATGATCATGTTAGTATTCTTTAGTGGAGAACTCATTTGGCGAGAACGTACAAATCATATCAGCGAAGTCATTGACGGAACGCCACACAATTCACTAACGATGCTAATCGCCAAAATTGTTGCATTGATAAGTATCAACGTCGTATTTGATATCTTTTTAATGATGGTGGCTATACTATATCAATTCGCTAACGGATATACACATATCGAACTTGGCGTGTATGTTTTAGACTTTTTATATTCAGGATTGCCGTTATACATTACATGGTCGTGTATTTTTATTGCAATTCAAATTGCTGTAAATCATAAATATGTAGCGTATTTCATTGCAGTCTTATTATTATTTCTGTTTGAATTTGTAATTGTAGATGCGCTTGGAATTCAATCTTATATGATGAATCTTGGCTTTACACCAACCTATACGTATTCTGATATGAATGGTTTTAGCAGTGCTGTCATTGCTAAAAACTGGTTCAATTTGTATTGGATTTTATTTGGGATAGTTCTCATCGTCATTACAAGCGTTTTTTTGATCAGAGGAAACTTAAAAGGAATAAAAAACAGATGGAAATCTGCTAAAAAACAGTGGTCAACAAGTTATGTAACAAGCTTAGCAGTTGTTGTGATATTATTTATAGGAACCTCAAGTTTTGTGTATTACAATACGCAAGTGGTAAACTCGTATCATTCTGTAGACGAAATTAAAGACATGCAAGAATTGTATGAGAAAAAATACAAACAATATGAAGGCATTTTGCAACCGAAAATTACAGCTATTGTGTATGATGTTGCTATATATCCTGCGAAACGAAATGTAGTAGCAAAAGCGAAACTGACCATACAAAATAAAGGAAATCAAACTATAGATTCGCTACATTATTCGTTGCTAAACTTTGTAAGTTTTGGGAATGAAGGAATCACGCTAAAAAAGTCCGATTGGAAAAAAACGGTCACAATTCCGAACGCAACATTAGTTCATAATGATGAAACATTGGGTTATCAAATTTTCAAATTGAACACACCATTATTGCCAACTGAAACTATGGAAATTCAATTAGAAACTACCTATACAAGTCAAGGTTTTGAAAATTCGGTATCAAACATTCGTGTCGTTAACAACGGAACATTTTTCGACAGTACCGATATTTTACCAACTTTTGGATATGAACTCTATAATGAGATTTCGGATGCAAACGATCGTAAAAATAGAGGTTTGGAAAAGCATAAAGGAATGAAATTATTAACAGACGAACATGCAAAAACAGAAAATTACATTACCAGAAACATGTCCGATTGGGTTCAAATATCAACGACGTTATCTACGGCAAGCGATCAAATTGCAGTTTCTCCGGGAACATTAGAAAAACAATGGACTGAAAATGGGCGTTCGTATTTCAGCTATAAAAATGATCATGCTTCTCTAAACTTTACCAATTTTATGTCGGCCAAATATGAAGTAGCTCGTAAAAAATGGAATGGAATTGATATTGAAGTGTATTATCATCAAGCACACGATTATAATATAGAGATCATGCTTGCTGCGGTAGAAAAATCATTAACCTATTATACAGAGAATTTTGGGCCATATTTTCACAAGCAAGCAAGAATTGTAGAGATTCCTAGATATTACAATTTTGCACAGGCATTTCCCGGAACAATGCCCTATACAGAAGGCGGAGGATTCATTACAAATCTTTCAGATGTAGAAGATTACAATATCATTTATTCCACCATAGCACACGAAATAGCACACCAATATTGGGCGCATCAAGTAATTGGAGCCAATGTGCAAGGCGCGACAATGTTGTCAGAGAGTTTCGCAGAATATTCAGCGTTAATGGTCATGAAAAAGGAATTGAAAGATTCTATCAAAATGAAAAAATTATTAGCGTATGATTTTGAACGATATCTTAAAGGAAGAAGTGCAGAAAGTGGAGAAGAAAAGCCATTATACACTGTAGAAGATCAAGGATATATTCACTATGGAAAAGGAAGTTTAGTATTATATGCGTTACAAGAATACATAGGAGAAGAGAAGGTAAATGAAGCGTTGAGGAATTTTTTAAAAGCGTATGCGTATAAAGAAGTACCATATCCAACCACATTAGACTTTATAAGGTATTTAGAACCGCAAATTCCGGCTGATCTAGAGTATGTATTAACGGATTGGTTTAAGAAAGTTACATTATATGATTACAGTATAAAGGAAGCGAGGTATAAAGCAAAACCAAACAAAAAATATGAAGTTACAATGACTATTAAAGCTATGAAATTTGCTATTGATACTACTGGAAAACCACAAGAAGTAGCACAAAACGATTGGGTTGAAATTGGTGTGTATGCAGACAATGAAGAAAAAGAATTATTATTTGTAAAACGTGTATTGATCACTGAAAAAGAAATGAATTTTACGTTTGAAGTAGCCGAAATTCCTGCAAAAGCTGCTATTGATCCCAAACGTTTATTAATAGAGCGTGTTATTGATGATAATGTGAAAATTGTAGTAGAAGAGTAGTGCCATTTCAAATAATCAATAGTATAAGATAATTTTCAAGCTCAAAGAGCCTATCTAATATCGATCTGAGGAAATTAAAAAAAGACTGTCTGAAAAGACAGTTTTTTTTCTTATTTATGACTAAATCGATCTTTATTTGAGTCACTATATAAAGTTTATAATTAAAATAGAATATTATTTTTTATTCTGTAAATAGCCTCATTAATTAGATTGCTAAAACTTCCTGTAAGTGCTTTTTTCAGGAGTTCTTCTTTATGATTAGGATTCCAAGAAGCATTAAAAATATAGACAATAGGATCTTCTTTGTCTTCATCCAAAAAGAAAATACTATATTGACTATCAAGTTTATCGAATACAAAAAATGGGCGTTTCAATTTATTTCCCCAATATTCAATATCATCTTCGCAATCTTCTCTAAGATCATCCCAATCTTCATAGACTACTCCTGTTCCGCCATAATCTCCAGCTAAGAATAAGTATTCCCTAAATGCCTGTGGAAATGGTCGTCCTTCATTATATTTTGTTTCTAACGCAACTATTTTTGACTCTTCCCAACCTACTCTAGGAGAAATTGCTATATTCAAATTTGGATTATCTCTTAACTGTTGTAAATACTTTATCTCAATCATTTTTTGAAAGCTATTCCGAGATTTGTCATTTTCTCCAAGGTCTTTTTCGAGTAATCCTAATCTTGTGGTCAATAACTATTTTATCACTTAAAACCATTAATTTTGTTTTTTCTTCATCTGTTAGCGTTGTATTGTACATCATGACACTATTTTCAATAATGAATAATTCTGATAGTTCTGGGCAATATTTAAATAATTTTGTGTAAAGCTCTAATTCAATTTCATCTAGTGGATATGCTTTTTTTACATTATCATAATGAACATTTCTTAGTGGTTGGTAATTAATCATTCTTTTTTGCCATCTTAGAATAGATCGAACTAAACTGACCAATATATCTTCTCCAAACTCTTCCTCCGCTCTTTTTAAATATTTAAGAGTATACGGCTCTTCATGATAATCTATATAACTAACTAATTCCTGTATCAATTCTAGTTTTTTCATATCTAATTTTTTAAACGTATTTAATCAGGCTTAAAATTTTAATAAGCTTAAATAAAATTTGATTTCCATATCTTCTACGTTCACCCAAGTTGTGTAAGTTTTAGAATAACTGTAAAATAAAAAAATATAGTTGATTGCGTGACCTAAATTATTCAATTGTTGGATAATTTACATTACCAAATTCCACGTTCTGTAATATCGTATGCTCTATCAATTGCTTTGTCAATTACCTGACTAAATGTAAATTCAGATTTTGTAACGGTTTGTTTTTCATCATTTTGATAATCATAATCTACTCTGTATATATATGGGTCATCACCATCATCTAAATAGAAAAAAGCAAATTGCTCACAACCATTGCTTTCAGCATACAACCAAAAAGGTCTGTCTAACACTGTACCATATTCTGTCATTGTTTCTTTCATGATTTCTTGATGCCAATCAGAAGATAATTCTTCTAAACTAGCTGTGTCGTACAAAGGTAATGCACCACAATACGCTCCAGCTAGATGTAAAAATTCGCGATATGCCACAGGAAATCGGATATCAAATTTCTTTTCAACTGACACTATTTTTTCTTCACTCACTCCTCTTATAGTAGATTTACCAATTGTAGAGTTCTCTAACAGTTTTCTTAAATATATTATTTCCATGTTATTATTTTATGAGATTCATTTCTATTAAATCTTTATTGCCTTGCGCAAACTTACCCTCTTTAACACTCCATGCAGCTTTTACTTTAACTTCTTTCATTTTGTAAATCTGTTGTCTTAATATTATTTGTTTTTTACAAGATGCACATGGTTCATAAAGTGTTTTTACTTCCATTCCTAAAACTTCAACTTGCTCAGCTCCATATTTAGTTTCAAGCCTCTTCACTGCATCATCAAAAGTATCTAAAACTTTGACTTCGCTATCAAAAAAACGATTGATAAGTTTCCCTTCATCATTATAAGCTTTAAAATGGTCTATTAAGTCCTCTATTTTGTCGAAGCCATGAAGTTTAATATTGATACTACTGGAAAACCACAAGAAGTTATACAAAACGTTTGGTTTGAAATTGGTGCATATACAGACAATGAAGAAAAAGAGTTATTATTTGTAAAGCGTGTGTTTATCAAACAAAATTGAACATAGAAGATTCAGGATCGAAACAAGGAAGAAATCACGTCAAATAGAAGTGTTTTTTGTTTTTATAAAAAGAAAGATGGAAACCACTCCATCTTTCAACCATAATAAAATAAACTAACCATCAATTCTATCTAAATTGTTCAATTAGATGCTATTAAAAGTAGTCTCTTTTCAATATTTTACTCGATTATCTAGAAGTAAATGTTTTATAATACTATCTAGATAACTTTTTTATTTCATTTAATTATTACTTCCTTTTAGTAAGACATTAAAAAGAGTGAACACCCTATTTTTAAATTATTTTTTATTTATCGAGACAATGACAGAAAAATTATAAAACACAACGTTACTTTATCTTTTGGATAATAAAACTGCAAATACGTCCCATAAACATACAGTGTAATATTTTTTTTAAAAAAAATATTTTTCTTGTTTCACATATTATTTTTTTATGTAATTTGGTTTTAGCAATTAGCCAAGCATCATGAAACGTGTTTTTAGTTTCGGGCTTTTGGAAATTAGGGAGTCAAATCCAACAGCAGCTTATGGGATAAGTAACCGAAATGTAGAGCTAACTTCCGTTAAAAACTACATATTAAAATATATTGACGCAGTACTTGTCGTCACCTTGCTGTCCAGACCAATACGAGTCTGACATTTCTCTTTACATAGACTAGCAACTTTAAAGTTATTACTTTAAAGAGATACTCTTATACACATATTTTAACTTACTGTAAGGATCACATATGAAAACAAAATATATTGATCTTGTGGATCAAACTTATTATTTTCCACAAGACGAATATGCTTTACATGAAGGGAATTTACACTTTCATGATATTGATATGATGGAGTTAATTAAAACTTATGGAACTCCATTAAAATTTACATACTTACCACAAATCTCCCACAATATTCAACGAGCAAAAAAGTGGTTTGAAAAAGCAATGAATACGCATAATTATCAAGGGAAGTATCATTATTGTTACTGCACAAAAAGTTCTCATTTTAATTATGTTATTGAAGAAGCTTTAAAAAATAATGTTCATATAGAAACGTCATCGGCGTTTGATATTGACATTGTAAATCATTTTAAAAAACAAGGTAAAATATCAAATGCTACTTATATCATTTGCAATGGATTTAAGCGTGATTTATACATTCATAATATTACTCAGCTGATAAATAATGGACATTACAATTGCATTCCTGTGGTTGATAATTATGAAGAATTAAAATTACTTTCAGAACAAATTCAACCAAAATTTAACATTGGTATTCGAATTGCTTCAGAAGAAGAACCAAAATTTGAATTTTACACAAGCAGACTCGGAATAGGCTATAAAAATATTGTCAAGTTTTATAAAGAACAAATTGCCGATAAGCCAAATGTTTCCCTAAAAATGCTGCACTTTTTTATCAATACAGGCATTCGCGATACAGCTTATTATTGGAACGAATTGCATAAATGCTTAAAAGTTTATGTAAAGCTAAAAAAGATTTGTCCAACACTCAATGCTTTAAACATTGGCGGAGGTTTTCCGATAAAAAACTCATTAGCCTTTACATATGATTATCAATATATGGTGGATGAAATTATCAATCAAGTCAATATAGTTTGTCAAGAAGCTAGAGTAGATGTGCCAGATATTTTTACTGAATTTGGAAGCTTTACAGTTGGTGAAAGTAGTGGAGCTATTTATGAAGTATTATATCAAAAACAACAAAACGATCGTGAAAAATGGAACATGATCAATTCATCATTCATTACCACATTACCTGACACTTGGGCAATTAATAAGCGTTTTATCATGCTGCCAATCAATCGTTGGTATGACGAATATGAACGTGTGCTTTTGGGAGGACTCACTTGTGATAGCGATGATTATTACAATAGTGAACAACATGTAAACGCTATCTATCTTCCAAAATACGATAAAGACAAGCCGCTTTACATAGGTTTTTTCAATACAGGTGCTTATCAAGAAACGATAGGCGGTTATGGAGGTTTGCAACATTGCTTAATTCCACAACCCAAACGAATACTCATTCAAAAAGATAACGAAGGAAACATAACAACACAGCTTTTTGCTGAACAACAAAAGGCAGAAGAATTTTTAAAAATTTTAGGATACAATGACAACGAATAAAACTTATGCAGGAATTCCTGAATCATATGCAAAACTAGATACTTCAAAAATTGTACTCATACCAGTTCCATACGACGGTACAAGTACTTGGCAAAAAGGAGCTGATAAAGGTCCAGAGGCTTTTTTAGAGGCTTCTGAAAATATGGAATTATACGATATAGAAACAGGCTCTGAAGTATATAAAAAAGGAATTTACTTAGCAGAATCTGTCACCGAAAATAGTTCTCCTGAAGCCATGGTAGAAGCAGTTCATAAAACCACCAAGCATTACATCAATAAGAACAAGTTTGTGACTTTATTTGGCGGAGAACACTCTATCTCAATTGGTAGCATAAGAGCATTTAATGAATGTTTTAACAGTCTTACGGTATTGCATATTGATGCACATGCCGATTTGCGCAAAGAATATGAGGGAAGTAGTTGTAATCATGCTTGTGCAGTATATGAAGCCAACCAAACGACCAATTTAATACAAGTTGGAATTCGAAGCATGGATGTTTCAGAAACACGTGTCATGAATGCCGAAAAAGTATTTTTTGCACACGATATGGCAACCAACGAATATTGGATGGACAATGTGGTTGATTTACTGACCCATAATGTATTTATCACCTTTGATTTAGATGCTTTAGATCCTTCTATTATGCCAGGAACAGGAACGCCAGAACCTGGCGGATTATTATGGTATGAAACCTTAGAATTCTTAAAGACAGTATTTGAAGAAAAAAATGTAGTCGGATTTGATATTGTTGAGTTATGTCCAGAAAAAAACAACAAACGTTCCGAGTTTTTAGCAGCCAAATTGTATTACAAAATGCTTTCCTATAAGTTTTCAGAAACACAAGACGATGAAAATGTAGATGATTTTAAAGAGAACTCACCTTTTTCTAAAATTTCAAAATTTAAAGATACAGATGACTATGAATAAAGGCGCAATATCAAACTTTATAGAAAACCACTTTTTACACTTCAATGCTGCAGCTTTAGTAGATGCTGCCAAAGGATATGAAGCACAGTTAGAGCAAGGCTCTAAGATGTTAGTTTCGATGGCAGGAGCAATGAGTACAGCTGAAATAGGGAAAGTATTCGCTGAAATTATTAGACAAGATAAAGTGCACATCATTTCATGCACAGGAGCTAATTTGGAGGAAGATATTATGAATTTGGTGGCGCATTCTCATTACAAAAGAGTGCCAAATTATAGAGACTTAACACCATCAGACGAGTGGGAACTTTTATTAAAAGGACTCAATAGAGTAACTGACACCTGCATTCCTGAAGAAGAAGCTTTTCGACGTTTACAAAAACATATTTTCAAAATTTGGAAAGAAGCCGAGGAAAATGAAGAACGTTTTTTCCCTCATGAATTTATGTATAAACTTTTACTATCTGGTGTATTAGAAGAATATTATGAAATTGATTTAAAAGATTCTTGGATGTATGCTGCGGCAGAGAAAAACCTGCCAATGGTAGTTCCTGGCTGGGAAGACAGCACTATGGGAAATATATTTGCTTCATATGTCATGAAAGGAGAATTAAAAGCATCTACGATGAAATCAGGAATTGAGTATATGACTTTTTTAGCAGATTGGTATACGGACAATTCTGAAAAAGGCATTGGTTTCTTTCAAATTGGAGGTGGTATTGCAGGTGACTTTCCTATCTGTGTGGTGCCGATGCTTTATCAAGATTTAGAACGAGAAGACACACCTTTTTGGAGTTACTTCTGTCAAATATCCGATTCAACAACAAGTTATGGTTCCTATTCTGGAGCTGTTCCTAATGAGAAAATTACTTGGGGAAAACTTGATGTAGATACCCCCAAATTTATTATAGAAAGTGATGCTACCATTGTGGTGCCGCTCATCTTTGCCTATTTATTAAACATGTAAAACCTACTGAAAAATGAAAAGAGTTATTGTTGATTATCAAAAATTGACACAAAATATATTAGATCTTCTAGTAGAAAAATATCCTGATGGATATGATGATATAGATATTATCAAATTTAAAAATGCTAAAAATGAAAGTATAGAAGCTGTTGAAGTTAGGACAGACGATACTATTTACCTAGTAAAAGTAAGCAAACGACTAGCAGATTCTATAGAAAACTATGAAGATGATAAGAATACTGATTTAGACAGCAGTGGAAATGATTTCATAGATGACTTGGATTAAAAATGAAAAAGAAACATAAAGAAAAATCAAGATTACTTATTGTAAGTAATTTGGAAGTATTGGTCCTACGAAAAAATAGAGATAAGAAAGAATATGGACTTATTGGAGGTTTTTCTAAAAAAGGAGAAACTCCTGAATCGTGTTTAATTAGGGAAACTTTTGAAGAAGTTGGAGTACACTTAGATTATGATGATTTTCAATATGTCTCAACATCTTGTAACGTAGTCAATAAAAAACCAATACTAACAAGACATTACTTTCTTTTAAAAAATATAAGAAAAACGTTTTTATTGCGTGAGCCTCATAAATTCACAGCATTAGAATGGGTGAATTGGATGGACGCTTGTCAATATTTAGGAGCATCCGATAAAAACGCTTTGGAACGTTTTTTCTTTATACAACGTGGAAGTGCTAATTAAAATTTGTTGCTTATGAGCTATTATGAAACACAACAAACCAAGAGTGAAGAAGGTGTTTTTATTAATTACAGTAATGGATATTACACCTTTGTTTTTTCTTTTGAAGAAAAAATAATTTTTGAAGAAATTTCAAAAAGTGTGCTAGAAGAATACAACTTGCAAGATGGTTCTATGCTACATAAAACATTTGATGTTACTTATGAAGAAGTCATAAATGATTTAGATGATGATGATTTTATCATCTTTAGATTGTTAAAGTTAGAGTTGTTGGATGCATATTGATGATTGATATATGTTTCAATTAGGAGATACTTATTAGAAAAATAGTTAACCAATCTTCTTTTAAAGGAAAAGCGCAACAAATTTAAACTTGTTGCGCTTTTTTGGCTTTTACATATTTTAATATGTGATATAGATTAAGACTCTAAATCACATTTGATATATTTTGTCCCTCTCAAAATATACCCACAGCTGACATCGCCAGCAAAAGTACCCATTCCTCCACCACAAGTAAGACTTACAGTAGGACCATTTCCAGAGTGTTGACATACGCCTCCAGTTCCTCCTAAAATCTCATTTGTTTCGGAATTTAATTTAGAAATAATAAGTTTCTTTAAATCTAAACTTGTTTTTTCTTCTTTTTTCATGTGTAAAAGTTTTAATGTTACACTCAAATATAGACAAACTGAATTACTCTATCCATGATAAATCAAAGTTTTTTGGGTTTAAGGGATATATTTTATCTTTCATGTATCCATACACAATATCTAGGTTTTCTTTGTTGATATTTTCTTTGTGTAAACTATGAATCCATAATTTTATAAAAGTAGCATCAGGAAAAGGCGCTAAGTTGTATTTTTCTAAGTATTCTTTATTGGTCAGAATGTTCTCTATTTTAGTATCAAACGGAAAAAGCTCCACATTTAAAATAGCAGCATAATAATCCAATGATAACTTCATGAACATAACATAATTTAAAACAAAAAACGGAGAGTCGATATCAGTTTTATTTAAATAAGTATACCTGCTATAAAGTGAATACATCATTGATTTCAATTCTTCATCAGCGATGTTTTTTTTCAAAAAAGGTTGCGAATAATAATAGGAAGCAATTTCTTTTAAGGAAGTTAGTTCATTGTTTTTTTGGTATAGAATTCTCCCAATATGTATTGATTTTGCTTCAAGTTTTGACGTAGAAAAGAAATCTGAATTAAACTTTCGCTTGATCGCTTCTTCAGTTCTACCGATATATGAAAAAGAAAATCCATCTATTTCACAGAGTCCTTTGATGCTTTTCTTTTGCGTGGGACTTACTATTAATTTTATATCAACATCCGAATGTTGATTTGCTGCATTTACAGCAAAACTCCCAGTTAGTAATATTCCGACAATCTCGTCTCTATCTTTCCATAGATTGACAAATTGCGTAAGCGCTTTTTCCATCTTTATCAAATCAACAGACATTCTTTCCAAGTATTTAGTTTATGATTTTTAGAAGCCATTATTGTCAGAGCAATTCCCGATAAACCATCCCAAATTCCATGAGATATAGTAGCAATACCTTCTAAGTCTAATTGGTGCATTCCATTGCGCAACCATTCTTTTTTTAAATCCAGAAAATCATGATTTCCTGTAGTTTTGTAGATGAAATCATAAAAAATACTGATTCTAAAACAATCACTTGCAGCATGATTTCCTTTGGAAAAATGATTGCTTTTAAAAATGTTTTCTTGTATTTCTTTTACAGAATTTTGACCTAAAATAATCGCAGATTTCCATAAAGAAAAAGCAATTTCAGGATGTGTAATATCAGTTGTTTTCTGAATATCGTATAGTAGATTGCTAAATTCTTCAAGCATAGGTTTTGCTATGGCATCAAAGGATTTTAACGCTACTACTTTGATAAGAAACCTACACATATTTGCAATATAAATTGCGAAATCTAAATCTCTAGAAATCGGATGATTGGAGTATTGAATACGAAAACGTTCTAAATGAAAAAGTAAATCTATGATGTGTTTTTTGTACTTCTTTTTCAGTGTGTCAGAAGTTGTATGTGTATATCGATGTATAAAATAAAAACCGTTGCCTAAAGCTCCATCATAAAAGTTTCTGTTGCCATTATACAAATACTTTAGCATGGTGTCGTATAAATATTCATCAAGTGCATTTTCAAGCAAAGCATCTGCATCTAAATCAATTATTTTACTTGCAGTAAGATGATCTATAACCCAACCTAGTCCGGCAATTCCGCTAGATAAACTCGGTGTGCTTGTTTGATTATTTACATTGCTCACAAGAACTTCTAATAAATGTGTAGCTTTTGTATAATATTTTTTATCTCCTGTATACACATAGTAATGAAAATAGAACAACATGATTCCTGCATTACCATCAAGCATTGAATTATTTTCTTGATAACGAATCGTATTGGAAATCGTATGTAATAAACGTTCTTCTTCTGTCATTAGCTAATCATTAAGCATTCGTCCCAATTGGAGTTCAAATTCGTTAAGCAATCCAACATGACCAATCCTATTCCTGCGACGCCATTAACAATGGAAAAATTATCTTGGATAGAAGCATTATAATCTTGCGCCCATTCATTCGTAGTTTTTTCAGATTCCGAAAGTGGCGACATGACATCAATTCCTATTTGTAACCAAAACTCAAAAGCTTCTTTAAAAACATCGATGTTGGTTTCTTTATAAATTCGATGAAAAATTTGAGCATTTCCAAAAGTACCATGACAAACAAAAGGATCTTTTACCCAAGTTTCTTCAGGAGTTTTTCTTTTTGCGGCATGCATAAGTATGTCAATGCTGGTTTGTTTTAATGTGTTGTCATTTAGTTGTTTGCCAGCGTTGTATAATGCAATTCCAATTCCTAAATCACCATAACACCAACCCAATCTACTTTTACGGATGATCTTATCAGCATTAAAAATAGTATTCGGAAATATAGAAAATGTTTCTTCTTGACCATTTCTTACACTTAATAAATAATTGATAGCTTTTCGTAGCATATCATCCGTTGATGGTTTAAAATCATCGTAAGCGTTTAACTTAGTTAAAATAGAAATAATACTAGCTGTTCCATGTGCTAATCCCAAATCATAAGTAGCTTCATCAAAATTATTATTAGTACTTTTCCATTTCAAGGTTTCACCTTCTTCCTCAGCAGTTGATAATAATAAAACTATAAACTCACGAAGTACTTTTGCATACCGTTCTTTATCACTTTCAGTTTCAGAATCTCTATATCGATTTAAAAAGTAATAAGCAGAACCAATAGCTCCATGCATATAATCGTAGAAATTAATTTCAAAGGAGTATTGCATAAAAGAATAAATGTCAGAATCAAAAGCTTTGAGAAAAGAGTTATCATTTTCAACAATGCCTTCTATGTTGAGATGATCCAAGAGCCAACCAAAACCGGCAATTCCATTGCAAAAAGTATAATTGTTAAAACCATTGTTAATTTGATCAATACAACGGTTTAAGATTTCTGGACCTAGGTTTTTATGATTTTTATCTTTTAAATACTTGGCATAGTGAAATTGAAAAAGAGAAACTCCTGCTAAACCATTGAGAACTCCAATAGGTTGTTCTGCTTCTAAACTCTCTTTAATTATAGTATGAATCTTTTTTAATTCAGATTCAAAAAAGGGTACATTCATGTGTTGAATTAAAATATATTTTGGAAGTAACTAATATAGAAATATCTTTCATATATTACACAATTATTCTGTATACATTAAAACTCATATAAATGAAATCAATACCAGATTTTACTGATAATCACTTATTACCTCCGAGCAAAGGCGATGAAAAAAACATGGATTTTATAAGTCCTTATAAATGTACCACATTAGAAGTTTGTGAGCGTTTTGCTACCTCTGAAATTAGGATTGAAATACTCAAAGGTTTATTAGCTTTTAGAAAACGAATTAACGAAGAAAAGATTACGTTTGGATTTCAATGGTTGTACGGAAGTTTTACAGAAAGAATAGAGATTAGAGAAGGCAGACCTCCAAGAGATTTAGATGTTACTACGTTTTTTCAAGGGATTTCTAACGAACAAAAAGAAGGCTTTAAAGAAACATTTCCTGAATTTGTGAATTTTAAAAAGTCTAAGAACAGATTTTATGTAGATCATACGGCTTTTGATATTTCAATTTCTGCAGATCATACGTTTAATATTGTAGGTTCTTTAATGCAACTTTTTTCGCATACGCGCGAATGGGAATGGAAAGGAATACTGCGAATAGAATTAAACACTCCTGAGATAGATGAACAAGCTTTAGAATATTTAAATAACTTAAAACTTTGAAGGTTTGTAATCACAAATAATTAAATAAAAAGCAAGCTAAAATCATAGCTTGCTTTTTATTTTGTACTCTAAAGACTGTAAAAAATCCTGTGGAGTTCGTTTAAATTTATAATTGCTTATCGTGTCATTTTTGTATGCATTTTTTAATTAAAATCGACGACAATTGAATCTCCATATCTTCCATTGTGATATATATTTACTCTTGTAGGTCTTGGTGAAGATTGCCCTACCCAAGAAGGAAACATTCCTGGATTAATTGTCATTGGAAATGTTAAACTTGTTTGATTTGAATTCACAGATACATACGAGCTATTGTACTGATAAACATTAGCGTTTGCAGGTATTCTTAAGCCTGGAAGTAAATTATTTCCACTTAAAATTAAGGTGTCATTATAAGAATACGAGAGTTGATTTGCAGAAGTTATTTCTGGAGCATTTTCCTTTAAAACATCTATTTCATAAGGAGTTTCAGCTTCAGTCAATCCGTTAATTTTAAACCTTAATTTATAATCAAGCGCAGTTTCTATATTTTCATCAAAATAAAAATAGAAATTAGTTGTAGGAACACCATTATTCACCCAAGTTTCTGTATCAAAGTAATTTAAAAGATAACTGTTGGTGTCATTTTCTAGATACAACTGATAGTTTTGACTTAAATCTAAATAGGTCACTCTACCAAATGAAGTAGCTCTAACATAACACTTTCGGATAGTTGAATTGATTTCACGTTTTGAAACATTTACGGTGTAAATATTACTAGTTCCATCTTGAGCAGTAACAGTATAGTAAACAGGACTGTTGAAATCTTGCGCTTCATCAGAATTAGGGGAAATCGTGGCATTTTCTGAAATTTCAATAATAGGCGCAACACTAGATACGTCTTTATCAGTTATAAGAAATATTGTTAAATTATCATGATTAATAACTCCTTCAAAAATTTCATTATCAATATCAAATTGAAAACTTAAAATCTTTTTCTCGTCTGAAAACAACGTATTGTTCGTAATTACAGCATACGTAGTTTGAGCTCCATTTTGAGCAGTTACGGTGTATTCAATATCTTGACTAAAATCTTGTGCATCAGATGCATTAGGTGAAATTGTAGCGTTTTGAGAAAATTCAATTTGTGGAACTAACGTGCTATTTTGCTCCAGTCCAACGGTTTCAATTGTTATTGTATGATTAGATTCATCAATTACTCCAGAAAACGTTGTTTCGTGAGGAGTAATACTAAAAGCCGTTATTTTGTTGTCTGAACTATTTACAGTAACAGTGTAAATAGCTTTATCTCCATTTTCTGCTGTAACTGTATATTGCACATTTTGACTAAAGTTTTGAGCTGTAGAAGCAGAAGGCGAAATACTTGCGTTATTTGATATTTCAATTGTTGGTACTATCGAATTGGATAAATCAATATCACTTGTGGTAACATTTATAGTCTTTGTGGATTGATTGATAATTCCATCAAAATCTTGCCCGTTTTGACTTATTTTAAATGAAATAATTTTGTTTTCGGAGCTGAGTTGAGGTCCATCATCATCTGAACAGCTCATAAATGTTAAACTAAATAGTAGTAGGAGTAATAAACTTTTTCCTTTCATTATGTATCGGTTTTAATTAAATATAGTATAGCTATGTGTGTTGCATTGATTGGAATAGTTACACTTTATTTTAACTTTTTGTTTAGCGAGGAAACTTCGCTCTAATACTTTCTAAACATAAATTATGAATGCTTCCAATATGTGAATGCTTTTTGGATGTTTCGGCAGTATATGTTCCTTTTTGGACTTGCGAGCCTATTTTTTGATACGCTTCTCTAAAAGAAACACCGTCCATCACCAAATTATTAATACTATCAACGGTAGAAAGATATTTGTATTTTTCATCGTTAAAGTCAATTTTCTTTACATGAACTTGTTTGATGGAATGATTGAAAATCTCCAATACATTTTTTATATCAGTAAAAGCCGAAATCATAGGTTCTTTTAACAGTTGAAAATCTCTGTGATAACCACTTGGCAAATTAGTAGTGATCAGTACTATTTCTGTCTGTAAAGCTTGAATCTTATTGCATTTTCCACGAATCAATTCAAAGACATCCGGATTTTTTTTATGTGGCATAATGCTACTTCCTGTAGTCAAAGCATCCGGAAACGAAATAAAATCAAAATTCTGACTCATATACAAGCAAATATCCATCGCAAAACGCGCCAAGGTATTGCTCAAACTTCCCAATGCCATAGAAACCGTACGTTCACTTTTTCCTCTACTCATTTGAGCAGCAACTACATTATATTTCAACGTATGAAAGCCTAATTCTTTGGTGGTAAAAGCTCTGTCAATAGGAAATGAACTTCCATATCCTGCCGCCGAACCCAAAGGATTCTGATCTACAGTTTTTAAGGCAGCTTGCAACAAATACACATCATCGATCAACAATTCTGCATATGCAGAAAACCACAAACCAAAAGAAGAAGGCATGGCAACTTGTAAGTGTGTGTATCCAGGTAATAAAGCTTCTTTATGTGTGTCAGCTACTTGCAGAAGTGTTTCAAATAACACCTGTACTTGTTCTATAATAAAGTTTAAATGATCCTTATAAAATAATTGCAAAGCCACCAATACTTGATCGTTTCTAGAACGCGCCGTATGAATCTTTTTTCCAACTTCGCCATAGGTTTGCGTTAGTTCATATTCAATTTTAGAATGTACGTCTTCAAATTGCGACTCTATCACAAAAGTGCGATTGTGTATTTGAGTAAGTAAGGTTTCCAAACCTTCTGTAAGTTGCTGTAACTCTTCAGCAGTAATAATGTTGATTTTCTGTAACATTTTTGCGTGTGCTAAGGAAGCCAAAACGTCGTACTTAGCAATATGTAAATCAATTTCTCGATCGTTTCCAATCGTAAATGCTTCTATCTTTTTATCAATAGTAATTCCTTTGTCCCAAAGTTTCATTTGTTCTTTCTTTTGTCATTCCTTTATGTCACATCGAGCGCAGTCGAGATGTAACTAGGAATCTATTTTTTTATAATATCTTCTTTAATAATTCTATATAAATTTGAATACCTTCTTCTATTTCTGCTACATAGATAAACTCGTCCGCGGTATGTGAACGTGTACTATCTCCAGGACCTAATTTTAAGGACGGACAAGACAATACTGCTTGATCGGATAGCGTAGGAGAGCCATAAGTTTTTCTGCCCAAAGCAATTCCAGCTTGTACCAATGGATGTTTCTCAGGAATAGAAGAGGAGTTTAAACGCAAACTTCTTGGAATGATTTCCGTACAAGGCGCTTCTTGTTGTAAAATATCAACGATTTCTTTATTTGTATACGCATCATTTACACGGACATCTACGACTAAATGTACATTGGCAGGAACGGCATTGTGTTGTTTTCCCGCATTGATCTGTGTTACGGTCATTTTTACTTCACCCAACACGGCAGATGTTTTCTCAAATGTATAGGCTTGAAACCATTGTAAAACGTCAATTGTATTATAAATAGCGTTGTCTGTATTTGGATGTGCGGCGTGACTTGGCGTTCCTGTGACAGAAGCATCAAAAACGAGCAATCCTTTTTCGGCAATGGCCAATTGCATCAATGTTGGTTCGCCCACAATAGCAACAGCTACTTTTGGAATGATGGACAACATACTGTTCAACCCATTTTCTCCGCTGCTTTCTTCTTCTGCGGAAGCGACAATGACAAGATTATAATTCAAGTCAGGTTGTTTATAAAAATAGGTAAACGTTGCAATTAATGATACCAAACAACCGCCAGCATCATTGCTTCCCAAACCATACAATTTTCCGTTTTCTACAATGGCTTCAAACGGATTTTTGGTATACCCATTGTTTGGTTTTACCGTGTCGTGATGAGAATTTAAAAGTAGTGTAGGTTTCTTTTCATCAAAATGTAAATTCGTTGCCCAAATATTATTATTGGTTCGTTTAAAAGGAATCTCATGCTCTTGAAACCAGTCTTCTATATGCGTTGCTGTCCCTTCTTCTTCCGAGGAAAATGAAGGTGTTTCAATAAGCTTTTTAAGCAAAGCAATGGCTTTATCTGTTAATTCTGTATGATTCATTTTTGAATGGTTGTGTGTTTTAATTTTTTATTTAAAAGCATTTCAGAAGTGCCAATATGAACTTTTTGCACTTTGTGATTAATCGCATGGAAACAATTGGTGAGTTTGGGTAACATTCCATCCACAATGATGTTTTTTTCAAGTAAAGATTGATAGTTTTTAGTATCAATCGTTTCAATCACAGAATTGTCATCATGGATATTTTCTAAAACGCCATTTTTTTCAAAGCAATAGTATAATTCGGTTGTATAATCATTCGCGAAAGCAATCGCCAATTCGGAAGCGACGGTGTCTGCATTTGTATTTAATAATTGTCCGTTTTCATCATGTGTGATGGCGCAAAATATAGGCGTAATAGTATGATCGAGTAGGAGTTGTAAGTGTTCAATATTTACTTTTTCAATATCGCCTACAAATCCATAATCAATAGCAGTTACAGGACGTTTTTTAGCAATAATACTATTGCCGTCGGCTCCCGAAAATCCAATAGCATTGGTGTTTTTTGCTTGTAATATTGCCACAATTTTTTTGTTGATCTTTCCTGCATATACCATGGTAATAATGTCTAAAGTTTCTGCATTTGTAATGCGTCTTCCGTTGATCATTTGTACGTCAATGTCCATTTGCTGCGCCAATTGCGTGGCTGATTTTCCTCCTCCGTGGACTAAAATTTTAGGAGCTTCTAACTGCGCAAAATCATCCAAAAACAAATGCAATGCCTTTTCATCATTAATGATATGACCGCCAATTTTTACAATTTTTAAAGTTTGCATAACTATTGTTTTTTTATATTTGAATTATGTATGAATATTTAATTGAACCTATTTTAAAATTCTTATTTCGCCCATTTTTAAACTTGTTAGAACAATTATTTCAACTGTTTGGAGATCTTTTTAGTTCTCGAAAAAAGAAGAAATAACTACAGATTTTCTAACATTTTCTTCAAGACTATTTGTGCCGAAAACACTCTATTAAGCGCTTGTTGAATCACAATAGAATTTTCGCCATCCAAGACAGCATCTTCCACAACAACGTTTCTTCTCACAGGCAAACAATGCATGAATTTTGCTTCCTTTAGTGTATCTTTTGTAAGCATCCAATTAGAATCCTGATGTAGCACTTTTCCATACGATTCGTAACTGCTCCAGTTTTTTGCATACACAAAATCAGCATCTTGTAAAGCTTCTTTTTGATCATAATAAACAGGAACATTTTTAGTGATTTCTGAATCGAGCTCATAACCTTCCGGATGTGTAATACTGAAATCGATATTAAGCGATTGCATCATTTTTACAAACGAATTTGCAACTGCTTGTGGCAATGCTTTTGGATGTGGCGCCCAAGACAAAACGACTTTAGGTTGCTGCTTTTTTTGCAACTCCGTAATGGTGATGGCGTCTGCCAATGCTTGCAACGGATGCATAGTGGCACTTTCCATATTTACAATGGGGACAGTGGCATGTTTTGTAAAACTGTTCAAAATCCATTCAGAAGTATCTTTTTCTTTATCTTCTAAACTTGGAAAAGCTCTAATCGCTATGATATCTGCGTATTGCGAAATGACCTGTGCCGCTTCTTTGACATGTTCAGAGGAATTTAAATTCATAATCGTACCTTCTTCAAATTCTAAATTCCAAGCGTCATTTACGTTTAAAATCATGACGTCCATTCCTAAATTTTTAGCTGCTTTTTCGGTGCTCAATCGCGTTCGTAAACTTGCATTAAAAAAGAGCATGACCAATGTTTTATTAGTACCTAAAGCTTTGTGTGCAAATGGATTTTCCTTTAATAAAATTGCTTCCTGGATCGTTTCAGGGATATTGTCTATATCATAAATTGTGGTATACTTTTTCATGCTAAAACCTTTTTTAATGCTTCAAAAAATACATTGATATGTTGTTTGGTAATCGTCAATGGCGGAAGGATTCTCAATACATTCGGATTGGCAGCACTTCCTGTAAAAATTTGATGCTTATGAATCAGTGTTTTTCGAATTTCTGTTACAGGAAAATCAAATTCCAATCCGAGCATCAATCCTCTTCCTTTTGTGTTTTTGACTTTGGAAATTTTGGCAGCTTCCGCTAGAAAGTACTCAGAAACTTCCGTAGCATTTTGCATTAACTGTTGTGTTTCAATCACCTCTAAAACGGCTAAAGAAGCACTACAAGCCAAGTGATTTCCGCCAAAAGTGGTGCCCAATAAACCATGCGAAGCTTTGATTTTTGGGTGAATCAAAATACCGCCAATCGGGAATCCATTTCCCATCCCTTTTGCCATTGAAATAATATCGGGCGTAATAAGATGTTTTTGAAACGAAAAGAAATCGCCCGTTCTTCCAAAACCTGCTTGGACTTCATCGGCAATGAGCAGTGTATTGTATTGTTTGCATAGAATATCAAGTCCTTGATAGAATGCAGTTGTACTTTCATCCAATCCGCCAACACCTTGAATACATTCAATAATCACAGCACAAGTATTGTCTTCTTTTAGTACAGTTTCGACCGCGTTTAAATCTCCCAAATCGACAAAATCAACTTTTTGTTGTGCGTTTATGGGCGCTACAATCTTAGCATTATCGGTAGCTGCAACTGCTGCTGAGGTTCTTCCGTGAAACGCCTTTTTAAAAGCCAATACATTTGTTTTGTGTGTGTGAAAAGATGCTAGTTTTAATGCATTTTCGTTGGCTTCTGCGCCAGAATTACACAAAAACAATTCATAACCTTTACAATTGGATAGATGGGTTAGTTTGCTTGCTAATTTTTCTTGAAGCGGATTTTGAACGGAATTGCTATAAAACCCTATTTTTCGCAACTGATTTGAAATAGCCGTTACATATGTTGGATGCGAATGTCCAATGGAAATCACAGCATGGCCGCCATACAAATCAAGATATTTGGTACTGTTTTGATCGTACACATATACATCTTTGGCCGAAACAGGCGTGATATTGAATAGTGGATATACGTTAAATAAACTCATAATGATGTGTTGTTAAAAAAAGGTAGCTTTCAATTGAAGTCCTTCCGTTTCTTCAAAGCCAAACATCAAATTCATATTCTGAATTGCTTGACCAGAAGCACCTTTTAAAAGATTGTCAATACTACTTGTGATTAATAATTTGTTTTCGTGTTTGTGAAGATGTAGTAAACATTTATTCGTATTTACTACTTGCTTTAAATGCACTTGTTGAGTGCTTACAAACGTAAATGCGGCATCCTTATAGAAATCCTTATAAAGTATTTCAGCTTCTTCTAAACTGCCTTCAAACTTGGTGTATACTGTTGCAAAAATGCCTCTGCTAAAGTTTCCTCTGTTCGGCATAAAATTAATTTCAGCATTAAAATCATTTTGCAACTGTTGCATTGTTTGATGAATTTCACCTAAATGCTGATGTGTAAAAGGTTTGTAATAAGAAAAATTATTGTCTCTCCATGCAAAATGTGTTGTTTTTGACAATGAAGTTCCTGCGCCAGTAGCACCAGTAACCGCATTGATATGTACATCATTTTGTAACAATCTATGATGCGCTAAAGGAAGTAATGCCAATTGTAAAGCAGTGGCAAAACAACCTGGATTGGCAATATTCTGAGCTTTTTTGATGGCTTCTTTTTGTAATTCTGGCAATCCGTATACAAAAGATAACTCTTCAAACTTTTGATCGTCTTTCAATCTAAAGTCATTACTCAAGTCTATAATTTTAGTGTTTGCTGAGAATTTATGTGCTGCTAAAAATGCTTTTGAGTTTCCGTGTCCCAAACACAAAAACACCAAATCGACTTCCGTATTAATAGTACTCGTAAATGACATCTCTGTAGTACCAATTAAATCTTGATGAACAGCACTGATTTTATTTTCAGCATTGGAAGTACTATACACAAAATTGATATTGACTTTCCCATGATGTATCAATAACCTGATAAGTTCGCCTGCGGTATAACCTGCGCCGCCTATGATGCCTACTTCTATCATATTGCTGAGTTTATATGTTGATATATTTTGTTTTGATTGCCCAAAATTTTGATAAAACCTTTAGCTTCATTGGCAGTCCAACCAGAGTTCATTTCGCCGTAACTGCCAAACTTTGCATTCATCAAATCATGTGCTGATTGAATGCCATCTAAAGTAAAATGATACGGTTTGAGCGTGATAAAAACGTCTCCAGAAACCTTAGTTTGACTGCTTTCGAGATAACTTTCGATGTCTCGCATCACAGGATCTAAGTATTGTCCTTCATGTAAATGCATGCCGTAAAAATTGGAGAGATATTCTTTGTGTTGCAATTGCCATTTGGTCAATGTGTGTTTCTCCAATAAATGATGCGCTTTGATGCAAATAATTGCTGCTGCCGCTTCAAATCCGACTCTTCCTTTTATACCAACAATGGTATCACCAACATGAATATCTCTTCCAATTGCATAAGCAGCTGCTAGTGTGTTTAGGGTTTCGATGTTGATTTCTGGTGCATTTTGTTGTCCATTTACAGCAACCAATTCACCTTGTAAAAATGTAAGTTGAACTTTTTCTGCTTCTTGTTTTTGTAGTTGAGAAGGATAAGCTTCTTCGGGTAATGATTTATGAGAAGTCAAAGTTTCATCGCCACCAACACTCGTTCCCCAAAGCCCTTTGTTAATGGAGTATTTTGCTTTCTCCCAAGATAAATCGACACCATTCACTTTTAAATACTGAATTTCTTCTTCACGCGTTAATTTCTGATCTCTGATTGGTGTTATGATCTCAATTTCTGGAGCTAAGATTTGAAAAATCATGTCAAAACGCACTTGATCATTTCCTGCACCTGTACTTCCATGCGCAATATAGTTGGCATCAATACTTTTTGCATATTCAATAATTTCAATGGCTTGCACAATACGTTCGGCACTTACAGAAAGCGGATAGGTATTGTTTTTCAATACATTTCCGAAAATTAAATACTTCACTACTTTTTCATAAAAAGTTTTAATAGCGTCAATATTTTTATAGGTTGAAACGCCCATTTGATATGCGTTTTCTTCAATTGTTTTAATTTCTTTTTGTGTAAAACCGCCCGTATTTACACTGACTGCATGTACTTCAAAATGTTGCTCTTTGGTGAGATGTATGGCGCAATACGACGTGTCCAATCCGCCACTATACGCAAGGACTAATTTCTTTGGAGTTTTCATTTTTTATCTTTTTTTAAAAACAAGGCTTGTTTGATGCTTTTTAATCTTTTAAAAACCTGTTCTTTTACTCGATAATCGAGATTTAAATTTTCTGAGGTTTGCTCAACTTGGTTCTTATTTGTTTTTTGTGTTGAATCATTTGAATTTGGATCGTACAACATGCCTGTACATAAGCACATTTTTTGCTTTGTACGTTTTAAAACATCAAAGTTTTTGCAGGTTTGACAGCCATTCCAAAAGGATTGATCTTCTGTGAGTTCTGAAAATGTTACAGGTTTATAACCCAATTCGCTGTTGAGTTTCATCACAGCTAATCCTGTAGTGATGCTGAATACTTTTGCATTGGGAAACTTGGTTCTGGAGTGTTCAAAAATCTTTTTCTTGATTTGTTTGGCAATGCCTTTTCCTCTGTAGTCAGGATGTACAATGAGTCCAGAGTTTGCGACAAATTTTCCATGACTCCAAGCTTCGATATAGCAGAAGCCTACAAATGTTTCGCCATCTAAGGCAATGACAGCATTTCCTTGCTCCATTTTTGAGATGATGTATGCTGGCTTTCGCTTTGCGATTCCTGTGCCTCTTACTTGTGCAGCTTGTAAAATAGTTTCACAAATAGTTTCAGCGTAAACGCGATGTGAATTGTTTGCAATGACAATTTCCATGGTGTTTCATTAAAAATGATTAAAATATTGTTTGATGTATGTTGGAAAGAAGAACCGGACTCACCTAAGTTCCCATAATAGAAGTACACCCTTACGGGCGGCGAATGAAAAAGCGGCGTACGGGAACATTGTTATTCGTTAAAATAACACAATTTTGATAAAATACTATGGATATAAAATGATTCAAGAAATAATAAATAAAACTATATAAATACTAAAGTGTTGCTAGATCGAAGAATTAGCAGCGGCGGCGTCGGAAACGCATCTCGGGTAGTATCGTGTATGTTTTATTTGGTGAAATCATCACTACAAATCTACAAATTATAGTTTTATGTGAGACATTAAATTTGATTTTCTAGTAAATTTTATGAATATCTTAAAAAATGATTTTCAATTTTGAGATTATGAAAATTATTTATGGTTTTAAATGATAATTTGCTAGTATACAGTATTTGCAGAATGTTGTGTTAAAAACTGTCTTTGTTTTATTGGATGAACAGCTATTAAAATAAAAACCACACGAATTTGATACATTCGTGTGGTTTTTTTATAAAATTTTAAAAAGTTATTGGCTAGGCTTTATCTTTAATAAAAGGTCCTGCAATTCCCATGATACATCCAATTGCACCAATCCAAAGTCCCATACCAGCAGTTGCTAGTCCTGAACCAGAAGCCTCAGATATCCATATGATATCCATAATTAAAGCTAGAATAGCCGCAATGACAGCAACTATATTAGCCCATTTTTGTTTTTGGCCCATATATGAACATACTGCAACGGCAATACCAAATGCCATGAATACATAAATAATAGGATTAGCACTAGCTCCAGCCCATAAGCTTACAGAGATAGGTCCTACAGAAACAGAAGGTAAAAAAACAGAAATAAAGATTAAGATTCCTCCAATAACTCCAATGAATTTTTTCATAATTAGTTTGTTTTGAATTAGATAGTTAGTTTTGAATTAATTGATATTAGTGTGGTTTACTTGGGTTGTAAAGGTGTTTTACAACAACCTTTTTTAGGCTATTTAATTAATTGAGGAGATGTTTTTTTGATATATCGAATATGTTATGTCTATTTGAATTATGTCTACAATTTATGTTTTTTATTTAAGAATTTGCAAATAATTTTAAGTAAAAATTAATAATTATTGATTTTTTTAAGACAAATATTGTTAAATGTAATGATTTGGTGGCTGTAAAAAATGATGCTTTATTAGTGAGTTGCTATCTTTAACGAAGTGAAGCAATTAAGTCAGAAAATACAGTGATACATTTTTGTTTTAATTGCTTTTCATGGAGCTCTTCGGGAAGTTGAACGTATTGTACGGGCAATTGATGATATTGTTTTTTTTGTAATGTCTGAAGTTTATTGGTAGAAAGTAAAATAGCGCCGTCCACACTTCCGTCACTGATACTTTGTAAGCATTCTTTTTCACGTTCTAATGCAGAAAAGGATTGAAACAATACAATTCGATATCCAAATTTGGAAGCGGCTTTTTCAATATGGTATAAAAAACAACTGTAAATTCCAGTATTGATTTGCGGAATGATAATCGCAATAGCATTGGTTTGTTTTTTACGCAATGCTACCGCGTAATTATTAGCTACATAATTATGTTTTGAAGCTATCTTCTGAATTACTTTTCGGGTAGTAGGACTGATGTCAAATTTGTTATTTAAAGCTTTGGAAACCGTAGAAATCGAAAACCCCGATAGTTGTGATAATTCTTTTAATGTGATGGCAGATTGTGTTAAGTTCATGTTTTTAATGCTTTTATGATTTGAAGCGCTTCTTTGGTTAAACTTTCTATTTTTTGTAAATCAAATTCACCGTTTTCTTCCTTTTTAATCAGTTTTGAACCCATTCCAACACAAGTTGCGCCCGCGTTAAACCAGCCTTCTAAGTTTTCTTTTGTTGGAGCAACGCCACCAGTAGGCATAATACTTGTCCAAGGTTGCGGTCCTTTGATGGCCTTAATAAAGTTAGGTCCATAAATCCCACCTGGGAATAATTTTACAATTTCGCAGCCTAATTCTTCAGCTTTGGCAATTTCAGTTAATGAGCCACAACCTGGCGACCACAATACTTTTCGTCGGTTACAAACAAGAGCAATGTCTTCTCGTAAAACAGGAGTTACAATAAAATTTGCGCCAAGCGACATATACAAAGAAGCGGCAGCAGCATCAGTTACAGAACCAACTCCCATAATCATTCCTGGTAGTTCTGCAACTGCATATTTTGTTAATTCTCCAAAAACTTCATGTGCAAAATCGCCACGAGCTGTAAATTCTAGTAAGCGCGCACCGCCATTGTAACATGCTTTTAATACTTTTTTGCTTACTTCTATATTGTTATTGAAAAATAGCGGAACCAATCCAGTTTCCTGCATTACTCGAGCTACTTCTATTCTTGAATATTGTGCCATTATATAATTTATTTTTTATTCCCGTTTTCACGGGAATTTTTTGAATATTAAATTAAAGTTCTACAGATTATCTTGCAACTCTTCCAGAAGCATCTCCACCCATTAATTTTTCTACTTCAGCGATGGTTGATAAGTTGGCATCACCTTTTATGGTATGTTTTAAACAAGATGCTGCAACTGCAAAATCTAAGGCATTTTGGTCATCTTCTGGATATTTTAGTAATCCATAAATTAATCCTCCCATAAATGAATCTCCGCCACCAACTCTGTCTACGATATCCGTAATTTGATATTGACGTGTTTCATACATTTTTGAACCATCATATAAAACACCAGCCCATGTATTGTGTGAAGCTGATATAGAGCCTCTTAACGTAGTAATTACCTTTTTTGCCCTTGGAAATTTTTCCATCATTTGTTTACAAACAGATAAGAATGCTTCTGCTTTTACATCGTGTCCGTGTTTGTGTACATCTAATCCTTCAGGGTGAATTCCGAAGTGTTTTTCTGCATCTTCTTCATTCCCTAAAATAATATCACAATATGACGTGAGTTCTGTCATAATTGCTTCACGATCTCCACCGTATTTCCAAAGTTTGGCTCTGTAATTTAAATCTGTAGAAATAGTTATTCCTTTGGCGCTAGCTGCTTTTACTGCTTCTAAACAAACATCTGCAGCTCCTTGTGATATGGCAGGCGTAATTCCTGTCCAGTGAAACCATGCTACACCATCAAATACAGCATCCCAATCAATCATTCCTGATTTTACTTCTGCAATTGCAGAATGTGCTCTGTCATACACAACTTTGCTTCCTCTACTTACGGCACCAGTTTCTAAAAAATAGATTCCTAAGCGATCACCGCCCCAAACAATTTTATTGACTCCAACACCACGTTTTCTCATTTCCATCATAGCACAATGTCCAATATCGTTGTCGGGTAATCGTGTTACAAAATCTACATCAACTCCATAATTTGCTAAAGAAACGGCTACATTAGATTCTCCGCCACCGTATACTACATCGAAGCTATTTGTTTGAGAAAATCTTAAAAATCCAGGAGGTGCTAAACGAAGCATAATTTCTCCAAAAGTGACTACTTTACTCATTTTTATATCGTCTTAAATTGTTAAAATATGTTTTTTGCTTAAACGTTTAAGCAGTTTGTTAAAAATAAATCAAAACTAACTAAGTTTTGATTATCTGACATAAAAAGCTACTTTTGCTTAAACGTTTAAGCAAATATATAAAAACTAAGTGAAAAAAAAAAGAACTACAATAAAAGACATTGCCAATGTTTTGAATATTTCACCTGCGGCTGTATCGAAAGCACTTCATGACGATTCTAGAATTAGTGCAAAAACGAAAGCAGCTGTTAAACGTGTTGCCAAAGAATTAAATTATCAGCCAAATCATTTAGCCAGTGCGCTGCGAAAAGGGAAAAGTAATTTAGTGGGCGTTATTGTCCCGAGAACGAGTAGTAACTTTTTTTCTTCCGTGATTCAAAATATTGAAGAAGTACTGAATAGGGAAGGTTACAATATTATTATTACACAGTCTAACGAGTCTTTTAAGAAAGAATGCAGTAATATAGACACACTACTTTTTACCCAAGTTGATGGAATTATCGCTTCGATGGCGAATGAAACCGTAGATTTATCGTACTACGAAAAGATAAAATCGAAAGGAATTCCTTTAATTTTGTTTGATAGGGGAGAGAATGATTTGAATGTGGATTATATTGGAATTAACGATTATGATAGTAGTTTTATGATTGTGGAACACCTTATTTCAAAAGGGTGCAAGCGGATAGCTCATATTGGTGGTTTTAGACATACGCGAATTTTTAATAATAGAATCAGAGGCTATATTGATGCTATACATAGGTATAATTTGCCTCATGATGATGATTTACTCATAGAAAGTAGCTTAACGATGGAAGATGGAAGACTAAAAATGCAAGAATTATTAGCATTGGAAAATCCTCCTGACGCGGTGTATATTGCTGGAGATTACGCAGCTTTGGGCGCATTGCAATTGTTGAAAGAAAAGAATATAGATGTACCAAATGATATTTGCTTAGTAGGCTTTGGAAACGAACCTTTTACTTCGCTAGTTACACCAACAATTACAAGTATTAATCAACATAGTGAACAAATAGGGCAGTTGGCTGCCAAAACTTTTTTGGAACGTGTGAAGATGGATCCGTTAAAACAAACACTGAATAAAATTATTTTAGACGCAGCATTGATTGAACGCGATTCTTCTTAAAAAAATAAGCGCTATTGCTAAAAAACAATAACGCTTATTCATTTTGAAAATAAAATTTTCACTCAATAATCGAGATTTAAAATGCTCCGACGCTTGCGTCGAAATGTTTTAATGGTCTCAACTGAATGCTTCGTGGGCTTGCCCCGAAGTAGTTGACTATATGTTAGATTCCTAAAGCTTGTCCACCACCAATTTGGATTGTTTCCGCAGTAATGAAAGAAGCATCTTTGCTTGCTAGGAATGAAATAACACCTGCAACATCTTCTGGTTGTCCTAAGCGTCCTAACATGATATTGTTTGCCCAAGAAGCAAATACCTCTGGCTTTGTTGATTTTATTTGTGCATGAAATGGTGTATCAATAGTACCTGGCGATACAGCATTAGATCGAATACCATATTCAGCTAAATCTTTTGCTAATGCTCTTGTAATTGCATGAACACCTGCTTTTGAGGTTCCGTAGATTCCAGCTCCTGGTCCACCAGCAGTCCATCCTGCATTTGACGTATAGTTAATAATGGATGGATGTTCTCCTTTTTTTAAGAATGGAATTGCTGCTCTGGAAGCAAAAAATACAGAATCAAGATTTAGCGCCATCACAAAACGGTAGAATTCAGTAGTCATTTCTTCAAAACGAGAACGTCCGCCTAATCCACCAGCGTTGTTCACAAGTACATCTATTTTACCATATTTTTCACCTATTTTAGTGATGTTTTCAGTTACTTGAGCTTCTTGAGTAACATCAAAACCATAATATTCAGCGGTAATTCCTGCATCGGTTAGTTCTTTTAGTCTTTCAGCACCAGCTACATCATCAATACCGTTCATAATAACTGTATATCCATCGGTTCCTAGTCTTTTAGCTACTTCAAAACCAATGCCGCCAGTGGCTCCTGTAATGATTGCTACTTTTCCGTTGTTTGTATTCATTGTATATATTTTTATGTATTGTTTTTAATTATTTTTTGGTTTTAGGGGTTCAATTTTTGGAATTAAAAACCAAACGCTTGCTATTACTATAAAAGCTAAGATTGCTCCAATGATAAAGGCAGGTGCATAGTTACCACCATCTGTTAAAATTGGTACCAAGGCTACTAACCCTGCACCAGATAATTTTGCAGCTGTACCCGCAAAACCAGAAAGTGTACCCACCGTTTTCTTACCATATAAATCACTAGGTAAAGTTTGTACATTACCAATGGCGGTTTGAAAACCAAAAAGGACAACTGCCATGATCAACACTGCTGCAAATGGCGAACCTGGATTAGATAAGGCTATTAAGGCAGGAAGCATTATAACGCATCCAAGGATGATAACTACTTTACGCGTTTTATTGACATTCCAACCCGCTTTTAATCTATTTTGAGCATATAAGCCACCAAACCAAGCACCAAACATAGCACCTACATAAGGAACCCAGCCGTAAATACCAATTGCTTTTACGTCCATACCATATACTTCTGATAGGTATATTGGAATCCAAAATACAAATAGCCACCAGATTGGATCTATTGCTGCAGAAGCAATAATAACTCCCCAACTTTGTTTGCGGGATAGTAATTCTTGTGTAGATGGATTGTATTCAGCTACGTCTTGAGTATCTTCTTTTAGTTCTTTTGCTTTTTGACCACTAAGTATGTATGTTTTTTCCTTTTCAGTTAACCAAGGATGGCTTTTTGGAGGAGCTTTTACAACGATTAGCCAAGGTATTAACCATAGTAAACCAATAAGACCTACGATGACAAATATCATTTGCCAACTAAAATAGACTGTTAAAAAAGCAATGGTTGGTATTGCAATAATACCACCTATCGCCGCACCAGAATTGAATATTCCTTGTGCAAAAGCTCTTTCAGTGGTTGGAAACCATTCTGCATTTCCTTTAGCTGCTCCAGGCCAGTTACCAGCTTCAGATATTCCTAATAAGGATCTAAATATGGAAAAACTTAATACTCCTTTTGCCAATGCATGCAATGCTGTAGATATTGACCATACACCAATTGATAAAACAAAGCCTAAACGTGTTCCGATTTTGTCAAATATTTTTCCAAAAATAGATTGTCCAAAAGCATAGGAGAACATGAATACTACAGAAATTAAAGCATAAATTTCTTTTCTTTCTGTGGTTGATTTATCTGGATATAAATCTTCTGATATGCTTGGCCATAATACTACCAGCGCTTGCCTATCTATATAATTAATAATGGTTGCTAAGGCTATTAAACCTATAACCCACCAACGTAAACCTTTTATTTTCATAATAATATGTATGAACCATACAAACCTTTGCAACGACAAGTATTTGTGTGTTGATTAGTAAAGCAATGTTGCTTTATATTTTGTTCTGAGTAATTGTATTGTGAAGAAATGTATGCTACGTTTCTATCGATAAAATTACGTTCCCTCCTTACTTTTTTGACATTATTGAAGTCGTGCATCTTCAAAATTGTCTATACTTTTTTAAATGTTATAACAGTATTGATAGAGCATTTTAAAGTGTTCTTTCATTTTTTGTTTAGCCAATTGTGGTTTTTGATCCCTAATTGCATTAAAAATATTTTGATGTTCTATAATTCCAGATTCTGCTAGATCTTTATCACAGACATGATATTTTTCAAAATTTGTAATGATTTCTGGTGTTATAATCAACATGAAAGTATTCATGGTACTGTTGCCAGAAGCTTTTGCTATAGCTAAGTGAAATAGTAAGTCTTCTTGTACAGCATCTTCACCATTCAGTACTTTTTCCTTAAACGCATCCAACGCTTCTTTCATTTTGTAAAGATCTTCATCAGTTCTTCGCAATGCAGCTAAGCGTGCTGTTTTTAATTCTAATAAAATTCTGGTTTCTACAAGTGATTTGAAATCTGGTTCTTCTAGTCGTAAAATATCTTCAATCATACCATTCATGGCAATGACTCCAATATTAGCTACAAAGGTTCCACTTTGTGGAATTGATTTTAACAGACCATAGAATTCAAGTTTTTGAATGGCTTCTCTAACATTGCTACGTGTTACCCCAAACTTTTCAGAAAGCATGCGTTCTGATGGAAGTTTGTCACCAGGTTCTAAATTCTTTGCATTAATTAAATCGCGAATTTTTGCAATAATTGTATTTTGAACATCTGCTGTTTCTGTTCTTGTAACTATGTCTAATTTCATACGCTAGTGACTGTAATTGGTTAACCAGATTTAGTATGTTAAATTTAAAAATAAATCAACAATATACATTAACATTTATAGAAATCTTTAATTGAATCTTACTGACCTATTTTAGATCAGTAAAATCCAATAAAAAGCTCAATCCAAATTAAATTAACTTCATTATTAATGTGTTACTTCTAAAGTGTAATAGCGAACTTTTGCATATGAGCCTTCATCACGAGATTGAAAATAGTTGCCGGCTTTGAAATAATTTTCAAAGATTCCCCATTTTCTCATGTGAACGTTTTCATAGGTTTTGAATTCGTTATTATTTAGAACTATTGTCATTTTTCCTTCACTGACTCTTACTTCGAGTCTAAATTTTTTAAAGCCTACTTTTTCTTTGAATGTAAATCCTTTGTCATTTCCCCAAGCATCTTCATGAAGCATTTCTTCATCGGTAGCATTCAAATTTTTTAGGACTTTTGTTTTGACACGTATTTTACCATCTTGCCAGTATATTTTTAACATTGGCGGGGCATTGTTGTCTTTTTGACCTATAAGATCACGTTGTTCATTAGTAAGACGACCATGAATTTGCATGATAATTACCTTGTGATATTTTCCATTTTTATCACGAGAGACTTCATCCATTGCCAGTTTCCCTTTCATAATTCCACCTTGCTTGAATGTCCAATTGACACTATTGTTTCCAGGTTCCATTTGCTCTCGCAACTCCGAACGCGAATACTTGGTATTTGCCGTTGTTGCTTTACTTGGATATGCATAGAAAACAATTGCACCACGAACCGAATCATTGTACATGTACGGTTTTAAATCTTCATTGGTGGCATACTCTAGTATTTCTGGTGGTGACACTTCCTGCGGTTTCTTTCCGTTCCCCGCAGGTGTTGTCACTTTCCAATGCGATAAATCAATTTTAGGTAATTTATACTTCTTCTTACGTTTTTTTCTTTTACGTTTTTTCTCCTTTTTTACTTCAGCTTTGGTAGTCTCATGTGACTGTGCAAAACCAATGCTAAGGTGAAAAGCAAAGAATAGTATGAATAACGTTCTTAATTTCATATTAGTTTACAGCAGTAATTGTTACAATATCAGCTCTAATTTCCTCATCTCCACCTGTGTAGTTGTAATCTCCTATGCTATCGCCTCCAATACCTCTAATGAAGAGTGCAACACTATCATTAGCTCCAGCATTGAATGAGTAAGTATATGAGAAATAACTATCGTCAGATGGGTTAGATTGTACTTCTACTAACAGATTGTTTGCAGGATCTTCTACTTGTGCTACAGTTCTGTAACCCCAAGTACCTGTATCGCTATTACCTTGCGGCATTAAAACCGTATCTGTATAATATGTTGGTGTATATCCAGCTTCGTATCCTGAACCAGCTAAAACTCTTAATTCAAGCATGCTAGGGAATGCTCCACCAGTTGGCGCTTTGAAAGAAGTTACAATGGTAATTGTATAATCAGCATTTGGTGTTACAGCAAATTCTTGATATACATGATCAGGTTCGTTGTTGTCAAATTTTACAACATTGTCAGAACCTCCATTACCAGAACTCGATTCTCCTTGTTCTCCAATTTCTTTGTTAATCCAACCAGCACATGAGCAATCAGATCCTGATGATTTTGGCAGTTTGTTAAAGTCAAAGTTAACTAAAACAGGATCTGCCACTAACGGAGCTTCTGGTTCTACTACTTCGACGGTTTGTGTAAATGTACTTGTTACACCTAATGCATCAGAAGCTGTTAAGGTTACCGTATATGTTCCTTCTCCTGGATATGTGTTTGCTCCATCAATATCTGTAGAGGTATTTCCATCTCCAAAATCCCACGCATACATAGTAGCACTTGTAGATAGGTTGGCAAATGTATAATCTTTCCATTCTTCTGCAGCTCCTTGTCCTTGTGTAAACGAGAAGTCTGCTTGCGGAGGTGTTGCATCTGCAATTGAGTTTTCTCCTAGTGGCTCAAATTTATCAATGTCACAAGACTGATATACAAGCCCACCTATAAGCAGGAATGCGATACCAAATATTTTTATTGTTTTTTTCATAATATATATCTTTTTAAATTTTAATAGCCTGGATTTTGAGTCATTACACCATTACTAAGATTTATTTCACGCTGTGGAATAGGTAATAATAAATCTGTTGCAGTAAATGAATAATTGTTGGCAGCAGATAAGTCTGATAATACTGCTTGTGCTTCTCCAAAACGCATTAAATCAAATAAACGTTGGTTTTCAAAAGCTAACTCAGCACGTCTTTCGTCTAGTAATTCTTGTTTTGTAATAGAAGTTACAGCAGCGGTTAAACCTGCTCTGTTTCGTACCGTTTGGAACGATGTTATTGCCGCAGTATTTGTTGTTTCTTGGTTTCCAGCTAAGATTGCTTCTGCATGCATTAATAATACATCAGCATATCTTATTACAACCCAGTCGTTCCCAGATAAAGTAGCATCTGATGCAAATACATTTCCATTATCGCCACCATCTTCACCGTTTGGTAGATACTTTACAACTTGTCTTTGTGTTGGTTGTAACGGATCAATACGGTATGAAAAAGGCGTTCTGTCTCCACCATTAGTATCTAAAAATGCAGCAGCATCTTCGGTAACGTAGTTTACACCAACCGTACGTCCAACACCATTCATAAATTCCGCAGAGAAATCTTGACTATCTGCTTCTATACCTTGTGTATAAGCAATTGAAAAGATAACTTCGTTGTTTCCTTCATTATAAAAGATATCATTGAAGTTAGGTTCTAAACTATATCCGTAAGTCATTACGTTTTCACAAAGAACTTGTGCTTCCAAATAGTTTCCAAGTGTCAAATGCACTTTTGCTAGTAATGCTTCTGCAGATGCTTTTGAAGCTCTTGTGTATTCACCGTTGCTTAAGTTAGCAGCAGCAGTTTCTAAATCGCTTACGATTAAATTGTAAATAGTAGCCGTAGCAACTCTTGTGAAAGCAATTTCATCTTCTTGTGGCGTAATCGTTCTGTCTACTAAAGGCACATCTCCAAAAAGACGTACTAAGTTAAAGTAACTATACGCTCTAGCAAATTTTGCTTCTCCTTCAAAAATTGGAGACATTCCGCTAGATGCATTTCCAAGATTTTCTAATACCAAATTGGCTCTGAAAATAGTACTGTAGCAACTTCTATAGTAGTTTTCTACAATACCGTTGTTTGGAGTGATAGCATAGCTTTCAAACTGTGCAGCTTCTCCTTCTTGATTCTTCGTTCTGGTATTATCACTACGCATTTCTGTGACATAAAACTCTTGTTGTACACCACGATTGTCATTTAGACTCGTAGAGTTTACTCCTTGTATTGCATCATAAATGGCAACAACACCTGTTTCAATTTGGTCATCATTTAAAAAGTAATTTTCACTACTTACTGCCGCTTCTGGTACTGGTTCAAGGAGGTCTTTATGACAAGACTGAAAGCCTATCACTAACATCAATAAACCTATATATTTTAATTGTTTCATAATTAAATGTTTTTATAAATCTTACTATTTTAAAATTGTACGTTTAAACCAAAAGATACAGTACTAAATATAGGTGAACCAGCACGCTGATATCCATAAGTAGTTGCACTTGTGTTATTAATTGACTCTGGATTAAATCCAGTATAATCGCTCGCGGTAAGATACATTAGATTTTGTCCTGTTGCATATATTCTGAATGTAGACACGCCAAATCTGTTCGCGATGTCACTAGGAAGATTGTACCCTAATGTTACATTACGAAGTGCAATGTAGCTTGCGTCTTGTATGATAGCATCTGTAAAGATTTTTTCTTTGATGAAACCTTGGTCTGGTGTCGTCGTTGTATTGAAATCTTGTGCACTGTTAAAGTGGTTGAATAAGTATTGATCTCCCATGTTACGAATTTCGGCACCATGACTTCCTTGAAACATAAAGCTTAAGTCAAAATCTTTGTATCTGAAATTGTTTGAAATACTCCATACTAAGTCTGGATATGGACTTCCTAAGATTGTTTTATCGTCGTCATCGATAAGTCCATCACCATTTAAATCTTTTACATATACATCTTGTGCTTGTCCACCTGCTGGGTGATAAGGATCGTTGATAAATTCGATAGGAATTTCACGATCTACAACCCAACCATAATATGATGAAATTGGATTTCCTACTAAGTTGATCCATTCTGCAGCTCTTTTACTATCTACATTTTGAATTTGTCCGTTAGAATCAGCAAAATCTAATAGTTCATTTTTATTGTGAGAAGCAACTACGGTTGTTGACCATCTAAAGTCTTCAGTAGAAATGTTTCGAGATGTAATTTCTAATTCAATACCTGAGTTTCTAACTTCTCCTAAATTTTCTAACGCGGCAGAAAAACCTGTGGATGAAGGCACTGGGTTGAATAGTAAAAGTTGATCACTGGTTCTCGTATAGTAATCTAAAGAACCAATAATTCTGTTGTTAAAGAGTCCAAAGTCAATTCCTGGGTTGAATTCTATCAATCTTTCCCATTGTAATTCAGGGTTTGCAATGTTAAGCGCTACAAAGGCAGCTTGAGAGTTGTAATTGTCTGTTCCTAATAATGAGATTGAAGGATATAAATCTGTAAGGTTGTTTCCAGTATCAATATCTTTGTTTCCAGTAACACCATAACTCGCTCTTAGTTTTAAAGTGCTTAAAAATTCACTTTCATTTAAGAAATCTTCTTCAGAAACTACCCAACCAACAGAAGCAGATGGGAAATCTCCATATTTATTGTCAACTCCAAAAATAGAACTACCATCTCGTCTGTAACTTAATGAAGCTAAGTATTTGTCTTCATAAGCATAATTTACTCTTGCAAAGAACGAAGAGAAACCTTCTTCATATCTATAAGATTGTATTTCATTTAAAACAGTAGCTGCACTTAATGTCTGTACTAAATCTGATGTGTATCCAGATCCAAGAGCGCTGTCTCCTTGCCATTCCCATCTTTCAGCAGATGCTCCTAAAACGGCATTTAATTCATGTCCTCCAAAAGCTTTGTCGTACGTAAAATATCCTTCAGACAATGTGTGGATTCTGTTTTCATTAGATTCAAAATAGCTTGCTGCTGCTGCACCATTTCTGTTCGATTGAACTCCTTGCCATCTATTTCTAAATGTGTTTTGATAGTCACCACCAAGCGTTGCTCTAAATCTTAAACCATTAGTGATTTTGTATTCACCGTAGAAAAGACCTGCTAATTTGAATTTATAATCATTTCTATCACGCTCTAATACTTTTGCTGCTGGGTTTGTGTTCGATGTATTACTAATATCTTGTAAAACTGAACCATCGCCAAATAAATCGTAGTTGTCAAAATGTCTTTGAATTGCATAATCTCCAACTTGAACATTTGGATAGGTATTGAAATCTACGAACTGAATAGAATTAGCATCATGATATAATGGTAACCATGGCGTTTGTCTTAAAATATCGTGTGTTGAACCGTCAAAACGTCTTCTTCTAGTATATGATGGAGCAAAGTTAACTCCGATCTTTATTTTATCACTCAGTTTTGTGTCCAATTTTAATCTGGCATTGTAACGCTTATAATCATCTGTTAACAATACTCCTTCATCATGATTGTATCCTAATGAAGCACTAAATTTTGTGTTTTTATTTCCTCCACGTGCATTGAATGAGTGTGTAGTAATAGTTCCACCTTCAAAGATGACATCTTGCCAATCTCTGTCAATACCAGTAGTTTGTGTAAGTAATTGTTTGTAAGCAGTTCTGTTGGAAAGTGTTCCTGTTGCAGCTTGTTCAGCAGCTACGGTTTCTGCTACAGTAAAGTAGTAATCGTCACTTTGTCTCGCTTCTTTAAAACCAAAAAAGGTATTGTAAGAAAATGAGGTTTTTCCATCTTTACCTTGTTTTGTTGTAATCTGTATTACACCATTGGCACCACGAGAACCATAAATTGCTGTAGAAGCAGCATCTTTAAGAACATCGAAGGTTTCAACTTCATTCATGTCTAAATTTCCAAGGAAATCACTGTCTACTACCAATCCATCAATAACAATTAAAGGAGCAGAATCTCCATTAAGAGAACCGACACCACGTACACGAATAGTTGGGTCCGAACCAGCTTCTCCTTCTGTAGCTGCAACATTTAAACCTGCAACTTGTCCCACAAGGGCATCATCTAGTCTTGATACTGCAATTTTATCTAAACCTTTATCTTTTACGCTTAAAGTAGACATTGCACCTGTTAAGTGTTTCTTTTTTCTCGTACCGTAACCAACAACAACAACTTCATCTAATGCATTTGCATCTTCTACTAAGGCAACATCTAAAGTTTTCTGAGCATCAATAATCACTGTTTGAGAAGTATAACCAACATAGGAAAATTGTAATATATCACCTTTTTTTACTTCAATTTGATAATTACCATCAAAATTGGTAGAGGTACCTTTTGATGTTTTAACCACCTGAATATTTGCACCAGGAATAGGTTGGTTGTCTGATTTGTCAACTACTTTTCCCTTGAGAAGATAGGATTCCTGCGCATATATTGAAATGCAAAAGAGGAGCATTACAATACAGGTAAGCTTAGTTTTTAAATTCATAATTAGGTTTTTTTAATTAGTTAATATTCAACTAATCACTTAAAGCCTTGTTTCTACTGCTAAAATTTTTCGTATTTTTGCAATATGCATGTTACAATAAGTAATTATGTATAATTTTACTTCCCTCCGAAAGAAGTAATACACCAAAAAGGATAGGCGTGCACCTGTCCTTTTTTTGTGGTTAAAAAACTGGTTAACCAGATTGGTTTACCAAATATATATTAATTATTTGTTAAATAAAAATTAATTTTGATTATTCCATAAAGTCTTCACGGATAGGACTAAAAACATCTATTAATATTCCTTCTTCAGTACAAACGGCACCGTGTAATACATGAGGTGGTATGTAAACTGTGTCTCCACCTTTTACAACTTTAGTTTCTTCTCCGATAGAGAATTCAAACGTACCGCTTTCCACATAGGTAACTTGGCTGTGGTAGTGTTCGTGTTTATATCCGATGCCTCCTTTATCGAAGTGTACTTTTACAAGCATGATTTTATCATCATAACCCATAATTTTTCTTTTTACACCTTCGCCAACGGTTTCCCATTCAAGGTCTTTGTCTAAAATAAATTCTTTACTTGCTCCAAATGTTTTCATATTAGTATCTTTTTATGTTTTTTAATCGATTTATTTTGGTAGTGTTCCAGGACCTACGGTTGCTTCTCTAAACCATACTTCAGTATAGCAGCCGTTTTCGTATTGTTTGGCAATGTCACCTCCATAAGTTTCTGCTCCAGCACACCAAACCATATTTTTTTCAGGACTTTTTCCGTTGGTTTGATTGTATGCACCTTGCTTGAAATAATTTAATTCTCCGCTATACGCGATAGAGCGTTCAGTACCATCTTGTCCTATAGGAACAAATAATTTTTTGACTTGCGCTGGCAAATCTGATTTATCTACGTATTCAGATTTGATTAGATTTTTGGTAAATGTTTTTGTTTCATGACCTTCACTTGTAAAGGTGAGGTACATAATTCCTTTGTATACATTTACTTCATAGCTAAATTCTTCTCCTAATGCGATTCCATCTTCAGGTTCAGCAGGAAAATCTGTTTTACTGGTTCCAATGACAGACATATCATGTCCCCAAATAGCACTTGAAAAATCCCATCTTCCAGAGTTGTCATCGCCTGCGGTATTGATTTCATAATTCCAAAAAACAGATCCCTTGGTATGTCCTGGGAATTTTTTGTAGAATATTTTTAGTGGTTCATTTTCGTGTCCTTCACCACTGTGAATTTGTCCAACTACTGTTGAATAAGATGCTGCAACTCTTGGATCTCCAGAAGTGGAAACTTGCATTACTTTACAGGTTCCAGTTAGTTTGCCGCCTTCTTCTGGTGTCCATTCTCTTTTTTCTTGTAATTCTGTTCGGGTATTGCTTGAGTTTTTTGAAGTAACTCCCGAATTAGGTGTTTTGTAAACTACCCAACGTCTGGTACCATCAATAACAGTATAGAAGAAATCTTTATGTTCAACGTTGATAAGATTGTCCACATTTGTTCCATCTCCCATTAAAATTTTAAATTTATCCATAAAAGGAATTACCTCACTTGGATAAACTACTTTTTTGCTCAATCCGTCATTTGCTGTGAAATATCCTGCATTAGAGATAGCATTATCACTGATTTCGATATTGGCAGATTTAAACCAAACCTCAGCGTAATTTCCATCGGCATATTGTTTTGCAATGTCACCACCATGCGTTTCTGCACCCGAACACCAAACTTTATTTACTTTAGGTGCTTTTCCATTGGTTTGATTGTAGCAACCGAGCTTAAAAAAGAGACCTTCTTCTGCATATGCTTTTTCGCGTTCTACACCGTCTTGACCTATGGGAATAAAGAGATTTTGTACCTGTTCTGGCGTATCTGATTGTTTTGTATATTCAGAAACGATCAAGTTTTTAGTAAATGTTTTAGTTTCATGTCCTTCGCTCGTGAAGGTTAAATGCATCATTCCGTCTTTAATTTCTACGTTATAGCTGAACTCTTCGCCTAATGCAATTCCATCTTTTGGTTCAGGTGGATAGGTGTTTTTATCCGTTCCAACTACTGAAAAGTCATAACCCCAAATAGGATAGGAGTAATCCCATCTTCCAGAGTTATCATCGCCTGCGGTATTAATTTCGTAATTCCAAAATACAGAACCTTTAGTGTGTCCTGGGAATTTTTTGTAGAATATTTTTAAAGGTTCATTTTCATGTCCATCCGCACTGTGAATTTGTCCTACAACTACTGAATACGTTGCTGCAACTCGCGCATCACCTGTGGTAGCAACATTCATTACTTTTAGTGTTGCATTCATGGTAGCTTCTGTCATTGGTGTCCACTTTTTTAGTTGCGCCAGTTCCGTTCTTGTATTGTTGGAAGTTCCATGCGTGTTTCCTGCATTTGGTGATTTAAATACAACCCAATTTTCATTGTTATCGTTTGCAGTATAGAAGAATTTTTTGTGCTCATAATCAGTTGCCTTTCCTATATTAGAACCATCACCTAAGATTAAATTCCAATGTTGAAAAAATGGGATGACATCTTGTGCTTTCACGCTTTTTGCTACATTTTCATTTTTGCTAGTAGCATTTTGTTTTTTATTATCAGCACAGCAAGTCAATAGCAACATAGCACTCATCATTAACGGATAAAAGACATAAGCTGATTTGGATATTTTGAACCTCATATTATTTATTTTGTTTGGTAATCATTGTAATGGTTATGCTTTTTAATTTAATCAGCATACATTCCATAAAATAACCCTTTATTATGATTGAAAAATTACTCTTTGATTATTTTTTTAGTGATACTTCCATTATTCGTTTCTATTTTAACTAGATACATTCCGTTGTTAAGACTAGAAATATCAATAGTATTCGTCACTTTATCAGCATTTAATACTTCTCTTCCTAACATACTGTAGATACGTACTGAAATGGCATCATTCGTATTTGTTTGAATATTTAAAGTGCCTTTGCTTGGATTTGGATATAATCTGAAAACGGAAGTTTCAGTTTCGTCTAGACTTAAAGTAGCATCAGAAACTACAATTTCGTTTGAATAGTTGAAAGCTTTGTCAACAGCGTAAATCTTATAGTGATTTCCTGTAGCATAGATATCTGTAAAACTTGTGTCTGTACCGATATAAATTACAGTGCCAGTAAGTGCTCCTGTTCCGTTGGTCGTTGTATTTCCGTATTCGTAAATACCATTTTGACTTGGATCATTGTCTGGATTTGGTGCTGAGGTGTATTTAATTACAACATAACCACCATTGTCAACACCGCTCGAAGGAGCTGTCCAGCCAATAGCAGCCGTACCAGAATTATTAGCGTACGTACCTGCCGTTGGATCGTTTGGTGGAGTGTTATCATACGCTCCAGAATACACTACAAAATCATCAACTCTTACTTGCGTTAAATTACTACCACTCATTCTAGCTACTGCCCAATGAGATGCATTAAAGTTTGCGCCAGTTGTAACTGTTCCATACGTTTTTACCCAAGTATTAGCTACAAAAGCTGGATCGTCAGTTTTGTTTGTTGTATTTGAACCAGATGTGTTGTTTAGATAGATTCCAGGATCTAAATCATTTCCTGGATCGGCACTAGCGTTATAAAAAAACTGCACGGTATATTCAGTGCCAGTTTGCAATAAGTTTGGTGTCTGTGTTGAAGGACTTTGTAATCTTAAATTTGTAGCTCCAGCATCAATTCCGAATGCTGCTGAGAAATCTCCTGTTCTTGCTAACATAGCATCATTTGTCATATCTCTAACTGCAGAATTACCTGTTGATGATACTGTCCATGCAGTTTGAGCCGTACCTGTTTGACCACTTCCTGCAGAACTCATATTCCCTGCTGTTTGTGATTCCATACCACCGTCCATTATAGGAAATTCTCCAATTACTTGACCTGTTGTTGGTCCTGTAGTTGATCCGCTATATACAATTTGTGTATTTACACGTTGTGCTTTTCTATTGGTTAATGTCGTTGGTGCCGATGAAGATCCTGCTCTGTAATTAAGAGATTGATGCGTTGTATTGCTCCAATGCCAATTTAATGAACCATCACCTGAGAATAATACATTTGGTTGTCCAGCATCTAAAGGAACTAGATTAGAACTATCCCAATCGACAGCAATTTCTAAAGCTCCACCTGTATAATTAAATCCTGTAGATAAAACAAAACTCATAAATCCTTCCGTGCCAGGAAAATTGTTTGTGGTATTAAAAGTATATGTACCAACAATTGTAGCTCCATTTATTGCATCTGTCCAAGAACTACCGTCTGCAACTACTTCTGTAGCGCTTGAGTTTTTCATGTATATGGTCATCGTAGCATCACCAGAAGCTGTTATGATATTTGTAGAACCCAAATCAAAATTTATTTGAGATATGGTTGCAGAAGGAGATAAAGATGCCAATTCTGTGGCAGTATATAAGATACTGGCACGAGAATATACAGAACTTGAGCCGCTATTAGAACGTTGAAAAGGACCTCTAGTTGCCGAAGATGCAGTATCTGTACCTAAAGTAAGTGTTGTTTGTGAATGCGCAAAACTCGCAAAAAGTATTGATATAAATAGTAGTCTTAGTTTCATATTTCTCTGTGTTTAATGCGTTATATATAAATTATAGTATTTGATATATGAGAATGCATTTGCATCTGTAGTAATCAAATAATTGCCTGCTTTGAAATAGTTTTCAAAAGGCCATTTATCTAAACTTACATCTTCATATACATAAGGTGTTTCGTTATTGAGTTGGACGCTTAATCGTGCATTGGAAGCGATAATTTCGAAATCGAAAGCATCATATCCAACGTATCCAAGGTTGCGTTTGATGTCTGTCCAAATTGTATTAGAAGTCGTTAATAGCGCATCTCCTGAAGTAGATTCGTCAACCAACGATTTTTTGTGTGACCATATATATCCATCCTTCCAGTAAATTTTTAATAATGGTGGACCGTTATTTCCAGAAAAACCATGTATTGCCATATCTTCTTCTGAAATGATTCCGTGAATTTGCATGATAATTACGTCATGAAATTCGTCGCTGGAATTAGTGTCTTGAGATACGGAAGCAACTTTTAAACGGCCTTTCATGGTGCCGCCTTCAGCCAAAGTCCAATTTTCTCGTGCATTTGATGGATTGATCAATTCGCGCAATTCTGTACGCGAATACGAACTATTTGTAGTAGATGATTCAGGATAGGTATAAAAAACAAGCGATTCATCTTCTGTATCATCATACATAAAAGGTTGTACAGGAGTTAATGTTTGGTATCCAAAATTGACCAACTCATCAGGTTGATATTCGTCAGGTTTTCCATTATTATTTTCATCTACCGGAAGTGTAACTTTCCAATTTGAAAAGTTAATATCAGCATAGTTTATTGTTGTTGGGGTCTCGTTAGGAGTTTCATTAGATGGAGTTTCTGTCGAAGTAGAAGTTGGACGATCTAGTTCGTCATTACTAGAGCAATTAGCCATAATTAGTGCTATTGACAACAGAAAAAGGATCTTTCCTAAACGGTTTTTATAAGGTGGTTTTTTGCGCATTTCAAAATTGGTTAACCAGATTGGTTTACCAAATATAGTCATATTTCTGAATGTTGCAAATTTTTGTGGTGTAGGATTGTAAGAAATGAATACATCACACATTAGAAGTTATAAAAGCATCGACAGTTTTAAAACCCTAATTTTTGGGCTTTAGTTTTGAACGTTTTCACCCTTGTTTTAGGAAAAGATGTACGGTAAGACGCAACTATTTAACATATTAATCATCTGTATAGGTAAACACGATTATGAAATTACCCGTTACCACACTATTCTTACTTACTTTTTCATTTACACTAGCACAAGGAGAAGCCAATATTTGGTACTTTGGCAGAAATGCAGGATTAGATTTTAATTCAGGAGTTCCTGTTGCTATAAATGATGGACAATTGAATACTGGAGAAGGATGTGCAACAATGGCTGATGCAAATGGCCAACTCTTGTTTTATACGGATGGAATTACTGTGTGGGATAAAAATCACAGTATTATGCCTAATGGAACTGAGTTACTAGGAGATAGTTCTAGTACGCAATCGGCAGTGATAGTGCCTAAACCTGGTGATTCTGATATTTATTACGTTTTTACCGTTGATGATTTTGCGGGAGTTAATGGACTTCGTTTTTCTGAAGTAGACTTAACACTTAATGGCGGAAATGGAGATGTTACAAGCGTAAAAAATGTTCTGCTGCGTACACCAACGACCGAAAAGGTGACAGCGGTTCGACATTGTAACGGAGTTGATTTTTGGATTGTGAGTCATGATTTGAATACTAATTTTTTGAGTTATGAAGTAACGAATGCAGGAGTTAATACCAGTCCAGTAATATCAACTCTAGGATCAACGCATGTAAATCCTTTTGGGTATTTAAAAATTTCACCCAATGGTAAAAAGATTGTGTCTGCAATTGCCAGAGCAAGTATAGATGTGAGTTATATGGAGATTTTTGACTTTGATACCGCAACAGGTATTATTTCCAATCCAATACAGATTGGAGATATTTTTCATAATGATTATGGAGGTGCTTATGGAGTAGATTTTTCACCAAATAGTCAACTGTTATATGTGAGTGATTTTAATCTTTTTGGGATGTCCAAAATGTATCAATTTGATCTTTCTTTTGACAATGCAATAGATATTATTAATTCCAGTACAATATTATATGAGGGTTTCAGTAATTTAGGAGCTGTACAGTTAGGTCCTGACAATAAAGTTTATATAGCAAATGCCGGTACTACATTTTTAGATGTTATAGAAAATCCCAATATTGTAGGAATGGGAGCTGGCTATACTAATTCAGGTGTGTCATTAAATGGAAATCAAGTCTCTTTAGGATTACCTACATTTATACAATCAATATTTGAAACTGAAGTAAGTCTTAATACAACAAATGTTTGTTTGGGAGAAGTGGCAACTTTTTCGTTTACTACAAGTACAAATGTTTCATCATACTTATGGAGTTTTGGAGATGGAACTACCGCAACAACAGAGTTTCCTGAACATATATATGAAGCGCCAGGTACGTATACCGTTTTTTTAGATATCGATTCAGAATGTCAAGGATTACAAACATTTTCTCAAGAAATTACAGTTTTCGAAGTTCCCATAATTCCACCAATTTCTGATGTTACTTTATGTGAAGTTGAAAATCAGGAAATTAATCTATCTCAATTCAATACTGATGTATTAGGGAATCAAACCAATTCAAATTTTGTGGTTTCGTATCATGAAAATCAAGAAGATGCCGAAAATGGAAGCAATCCATTGGACACTAACTATACATCTTTTTCTAATCAAGTAACAATGTATGCCAGACTTGAAAACAGTAATTCAAGTTTGTGTTATGATATTAAAGAATTCAATATTGAAATCAATGAAAATTGTATCATTCCACGAGGGATTTCCCCAAATAACGATGGACTCAATGATACTTTCGATATTTCTTGGTTAAAAGCTACGAGCGTAAAAATCTTTAACAGAAATGGAGTAGAAGTATTCCAAGCGCGCAATTATAAAAACGAATGGAGCGGACAAGATAAAAACGGAAATATTGTGCCAACAGGAACTTATTTTTATGTAATTACTGATGAAAATCAAGAAGTATACAATGGTTGGGTTTATGTAAAAAGGTAAATTTAGTATTTGTGTTTTTCTAATGTTTGTTTATCCGCAAAGAAGTAAATCGTTTCTTCTTCGTTTTTGAGTTTTTTGTACACATCAAAACCTACATGTTTGTAAAAACGAAGCAAGCGAATATCAGAAGTTTCAAAAAGAATAGGCAGTTTGTTTGTCTCTGAAAGTCTAAAAAGCATTTTATTAATTTCATTTAATCCTTCTAGACTTCCATAACCTTCTTCCTGCGCAATGAACCAAACATAAATATAATTGTCTAGTTTCAGTTTGTGTTTTTTGACTTCTTTTTCATGCTGCAATACTTTTTTTATGTTCGTCAATGGAATGCCTTTTACTACGTTGAGATATCTGCAGAAATCACCAAAAGTTTTTTTTAATTTTTGATGCTCATAAAACAACACGATCGTTTTTTTATTTTCGGCAACATACACGCCATTGTTGTTCAATGCTACACGAAAACAATAGTTGACAGCGTTAAAAACATTTTTTTGAAAGCTTTTTTTGTTTTTGTTGAACAATAACGCCATTCTCGGATTTTTCAAGAATCGATTGCTGATAAGTTGTATATAATGCAATTGTGCGGCTTTAGATAGTAGTTGCTTGTTTTCCATTGTTTTTTAATAGATTGAAATGTGATAAATACGCGTGAAAAACACTGCTTTCATGATGATATGGCAAATCGTATTTTTTTGCCAACTGTTTGATGATCGGTGTGATATTCGGATAATGAATATGTGAAACCTTTGGAAATAGATGATGCGCCACATGATGATTAAAACCGCCAAGCAACCAAGTTGTCAATGAATTATTGGTGGCAAAATCGGTAGTAGTAATGAGTTGATGATGTGCCCAAGAATACGGCATTTTTCCATCACTATTTGGTGTTACAAAAACAGAGTGTTCCGAAACATGTGATGGTACGAGTGCTAAGGTTAAAAAGTAACTTGCAGCAATATGCAATATCAAATGTCCCATCAAAACTTGAACGATGGTGGCTGATGAAAATAAGATAGGAAGCAATATAAAAATTGTGAGGTAGCATCCTTTAAAAAGGATCAGTTTTAGATATTCTTTAGCAGGAATCTTTTTAAGCAATGAATTTTTAGCAAAAAAGTCTGTAAAATCCCGAATGTAAATCCAGTTGATTGTATAAAAAGCATACAAAAATGGCACATAAATGTATTGAAATTTATGATAGGATTTGTGTGTGGCTTTCGGTAAAATTTTCACAATATCAGTTTGCGTAATATCAGGATCTTTCCCTAACGTATTTGGAAATGTATGATGTCCAAATTGATGTCGTTTTTTCCAAGTATATGAGTTTGCTCCAATGAAATCTAACTGCATGCTAAAATAGGAATTAATCCACGTGTTGGAATGTGCTACTCCATGAATAGCTTCATGTGCTATATTGATTGCTAAAACGATGCCCAACACGCCAAGAATACCAAAAAGTAAAAATATAAGATTGCTTTGCTGAACGTAAAAAATGAGCAAATAGGTTAAAAGAAACAAGCCTTTTAAAATGATATACTTTTTCACGAGGAATCTATTTCCATACTTGTCTGTAGCATTCTTTTCAAAATACAATTGCACTTCTTGACAGAGTTCTTTGTAAAAGAAATCGGGTTCTTTCGGAAATGTTACTTTTGTGTTCATGCCATATGTTTTTGAAATACCTTATCATACGACGCTAACGTGTGGCGTACATCTGCTTCTGTATGCAAACAGGTTGGAGTTAGACGGAAAATAACAGTTCCTTTAGGCACAACCGGATAAATAATTACCGAGCAATACACGCCAAAATTGTGAACGAGTTCTCTTTGAAGGTGAAACACATCTTCCATTTGTATCTTAAAATAAATTGGTGTAATGTGACTGTCTACATGATCTGAAAGCAGATTTCGTTCTTGTAAACCTTGTTGCAGCAACTTTGTAATTGAAAATAATTTTTCTCGCTGATGTGTTGCTTTTGCAATAATTTTTAGGCGTTCGTTCAAACCATATACAATGGGCATTGGCAACGATTTTGAAAACATTTGCGAACGCAGATTGTATTTAAAGTAATTGATAACTTCTTTTTTACCAGCGATGATAGCACCAAAAGAAGCCATAGATTTGGTGAAAGTGGTAAAGTATAAATCAACCTTATCTTCTAAGTTGTGTTCGCAAACAGTTCCGTTTCCTTTGGGTCCTAACACGCCAAAACCATGTGCATCATCTACCAGAAGTCTAAAGTTGTATGTTTCTTTTAAATCACAAATTTCTTTAAGTTTTCCTTGCGCGCCCGACATGCTAAACACACCTTCGGTAATTACTAGAATGCCTCCTTTTGTTTTTTTTGTGTGTTTTGTGGCAATCTGTAATTGTTCTTTCAGACTTTGAATGTCGTTATGTTTGAAGATTAGTTTTTCTCCGCGATGCAATCGGATGCCATCAATTGTACATGCATGACATTGTTCGTCGGAAATCACGATATCTTTTGGAGACAATAAAGCATCCACAATAGAAACCATTCCTTGATATCCAAAGTTGAGAAGTAAGGCTTTTTCCATATGAACAAAATCAGCGATATTCTGTTCAAACTCATCATGTAAAAGTGTATCGCCAGTCATCATTCGAGAACCCATCGGATACGTAATTCCCCATTTTTTTTGCGCAAAAGCATCAATCTTATCGACTTCTTTTGAGCCTGCCAAGCCTAAATAATTATTGTAACTCCAGCAGATAAGTTCTTTGTTTTTAAAGAAAATATGATTGGAGATTTTCCCTTCGAGTTTCGGAAAAGCAAAGTCGCCTTCTATAAGATGTTGCAGTTTTCCTATCGGTCCGTTGTGGTGTTGTATTCTTTCAAAAATATCCATGGTAATGTCGTTTTATAATGTAATGACATAAAAGTACATGGACAGTTTTTAGCGGATGTCTAGAATCCTCATTCGGTGATAAATTAGGACAGATTATCGTATGGTTTACAGAAGAATCTTTTCATTTCGTAAAAAGAAAAGAAGTATTTCAATATATTAAAAAAACCAGCAAAGTTCAGTTTGCTGGTTTTACATAGTTTTTAAAAACTGTGTTTTATATACGTAGAAATAATGGTAAGTACTACCGTCTTTTTATTTCTTTTTAATCAATGTCAAAATCTCTTTTTGACCAGATCTACTCATTACAAATTGCAGCGTATCATTCTCTAATTTGCTGATTTCAACTCCAATTTCTAATTTATTTTCTGGTGTAGAATATAACAATCCGTTTTCAATTCTATACACTCCAGATTCTTCTAGTCCCGTCACTTTTGAGCTGTAGGTTTTGTCTGCTTTAAAATTAAAATATACATTATTATTACATCTGTCTTTTCCTGAAGATTCTATGATCCATTCAGAACAATTCCATTCTCCGACAATTTTTTCATACTGTTCAGCATTCGTACATGATATTAGTAACAATGCAAAAGCTACTACAATGATTTTTTTCATAAGATTTTTTATTTTTTAGTGGGTTTGTTATAGTCAATGCTTATGTGTGTAGTATTTCTTTTAAATGTTACAATAATGCGTAACGAATATATCTGAAGCTATTTTTAACAACTCAAACCAGCGAGATGATCACTGGTTTGATGAAGCTTTTTTATACTGATATCATTTATTTTTAATCAGGACAACCATCATTATCTGAATCATCATCACCTGCTGATGTGTACGGACAATCATCTTCAATATTTACAACTCCATCATGATCATAATCAATTGGTGTGCCGCCTACTGAATTATTACAAAATGTATAAAATGAGTTTGAAATACTTCCAGAAGTTGGAACAGTTTCATACGTGTTAATTTCTGCTCCATCATAATATACTTTTCTAATTTTCATTATAATTTTAGTATCAAGTCCAGGACAGGTAAACATATCATACGCAGAAACATTATACAGTTTATTAGACCTTTGTTCATTTGGTTTAATTATAAATTCTTGAGGAACAAAAACCATCTGGTTACCTGCATGATAATAGTCAACAATAACCTTTATTTCTTTATCATGAATGCGTTCTGATGTAAACTGTATTCCTGCATATTCTGTATTATCGACAATGCTTTCCTCGTCAAAATACATTTTCAATTTTACATCATCTGCGCCGAATACAGGAAGTGTACCAATATATCTTTTAGTTAATGAAGTGTCATTTGATGCTTCGGTAGGTTCGTTTAATTCGTCTGTTGAACAACTTATAATAAGAATGCTCAATAATAAGTAAAGTGTTTTTTTCATAATCTGATTATATTTTGAATTAATAATACTCCAAAACAACAGCGAAATAAACTCGAAAACAATCAACATAAGTCGTGTTTTAGTAAAATACGACTAGTTGTAAAAACTTACGATATAGTTTGGATCATACCATGAACTTCCTATATTTAAACTTTAATGTTGAATTCGATCTATGTTCCGATTTTTTTTATGTCTATGCTTCTGCTTCCTTGTCCAAATTCCAAATGTCCAAGCACAAAAACTCACAATTCCTAAATACCAAGCTTTAAAAGCATTAAGTTATGATAGCTTACAAACGGCTTTTTATACTTTTATACCTAACAATTCCGAATTAGCGAAAGTATACGCAAATGCTTATTATAGAAACGCTTTAGAAAAAAAAGACGTCAAAGAAATTTATATTGGAGAACATCAATATGCATTGGCGTATAGGTTTTTAGGGCAAAAAGATAGTGCGCTGTATTTTGTGAATAGTGCTTTAAATAAAGCCAAACAAGTAAATGATAAGCAGCATTATGCGAGTAGCCTTTATTTGAAAGGAATTATTTATTATGAGGCATCCATGTATAAGGAAGCTATAACAAATTATACAGAAGCCTATAATTTGATTAAAAAAGATAATGACTCTATCAAGTTAGCGTTAATTGCAAATTCTATTTCGCTTGTAAAAAATCAAATTGGAGAAACAAAGCAAGCATTAAATTTAGCAAAAACAAACCTGTTGTTTTATGAGAGACTCCATAAAAAAAAGGATCCTCGCTTGAATGATTTTGACTATATAAATGCCTTGTTAAATATTAGTAATGCATACACTAGTTTGGCAGAAGAATATCCAAAAGAAAAAGTAGCCTATGCAGACTCAGCATCGGTTTATTGTTTACAAGGGATTGATAAAAGTATAAAAGCTAAGGATAATGGCGCCTACCTTATGTTTCTTACGATAAAAGGAATTATTAGTCAAACAAAAGGGAACTATAAAGAATCTATCAACGATCTCAAAAAAGCGGAAGATAAAATAATAGATTTAGATGCTTCAGATGAGTTGCCTAACTTGTATTTCTACCAAGGGAAAAATTATTTCTTACAACAAGATATCGATAATGCGCTTGTATATTTTTTAAAAGTAGATTCTTTAGTTATTAAAAAAAATATCAATTCTATTTTATCACGAGAAAATTATATTCTTTTAGCACAATGTTTTGAGCAAAAAAAGGATGTCAAAAAAGAACTGTACTATCTTAAAATGTTTAGAGATAAAGATGCTGAAATTGATAAAATAATTAAAGAATCTTCAAAAAATATATATGAGAAATACGACGTTCCTTCATTTACGGCTAAAATAAAGCAGCTTGAAAAAAACACAGATATCGTAAATGAAAAGAATTTGTTTTTAAAGAAGATTAGTCTTTTTTTGGTTGGAATCATTATTCTAGGAATTATCTATTATTATCTGGTAAGACGGAAAAATAAAAGAAGATTTGAAACCATTGTAAAAGAGCTGAATTCTACCAAGGAAAAAACAGTAAAAGAACAAGTCAAAGAAACCGTTTCTTCCAAATCAAAAGAGTACAAAATAAGTGATGATAATATTCAAAAAATATTGAAAGGATTAGAGCAGTTTGAGCAAGAAAAAATGTTTCTCCAGCAAAAATGTAGTATTAATTTTTTAGCAAAGGAAATTGATACAAACGCTACGTATTTATCCAAGACATTACAATCGCATAAAAACAAAAAATTCACCCAATACATTACAGATTTAAGAATTGATTATGCATTGATTCAATTAAAAGAAAACAAAAAATTCAGAGCGTATGATATTAAATCGATCGCTTCAGAATTAGGCTTTAATACAGCAGAATCTTTTTCTAAAGCATTTAAAAAGCAAACAGGAATTTATCCTTCGTTTTATATCAAAAAACTAAATTTATTAGAGAGTTAGTACTCGTATTTAACGTAAATACGACTTACTTTCCTTTGTAAACACTGAGTTCATACTACATTTGTATGATAGTAACCCTTAAATTATAAAATGATGAAAAAGGAAAGAAAAATAAAACTTTCGAAACTGAAAATTGCAAAAGTAAATCACATAGCAGCAAAAGGAGGAGTAAATTCCAATGCTTGTGCAACTGTGGAAGTTGAATGTTTTACAAATGAATGCAATACGGATGAAACAGATTGTAGGACAACTGTAGGTACACGTAATGGTAATTCGTTATAATTAGATCTCTAATTCTTTACAGATAAAAAGCGCAACAAATACTGTTGCGCTTTTTTTATGATACATCTGTAGTATGAATTTTTAATGTTCTTGATGAATATAAGCATTTGCATCTTCGTCAGAATGAAATGCTGGCGTTGTGTTTTGTGTTCCAGTATCTCTATTTTTTTTATCCGTAATTGCAGCTGCTTGCGCTCTTACAATTTGTGACGCATGATTCGGAATTTTCACAGAAGCATCTGCAACAGGTGGTTCAATACCTTCTAAAGGATTGTCTTTTCGTGGTTCTGTTCTTGTCAGTACATCCAATACGTCAGAAGCTGCTTTATCACGATTGGTCAAAGCTGGTAAATCAAACAAAACTTCGATCGTTTTTAATAAAGAAGTATGATCTAAAGGAACATCACCTTTAGTTCTATACACCGTTCCAGCTTCAATCCAAGGAGAAATTAAAACACAAGGAACTCGTACACCAAAACGGTCAAAATTGAATCCATTTTTATTTTTAGTTGTAGGTGATGGAGGTGTTGCGCCTCCTGGTGGCGTAATATGATCGTAACAACCTCCGTGTTCATCATAATTAATCACTAAAAGCGTGTCTTCCCAATATTTTGATTCTCTTAAGGCATTGTAAATATCTAACATATACTTTTCACCCGCAGCGACATCATAGTTTGGATGTTGACTGTTTCCGTAGCTTCCCCAAGAAGGTTCTAAAAATGTATAATCAGGAAGTTTTGCTCCATTCTTTCCTTGTAAAACTAATTTGAAATCGTCATAACTTCCCCAAAAGCAACCTGCAGGTGTTGGATTGTCAGCTACATCTTGGCAAAAGCTGTAGGTATATGGTTTTTGTAATTTATCAGCAAAAATTCCCCAACTATGTTTGTGATCAGAAAGGTTTTTGAAAATACTTTTGGCACTGTACGACTTTATTTCATCATACAAATTACCTTCTGAAGTTGCCATGTGCATAAATGCTCTATTGGGAAGTGTTTCTGAAGGAACCGAACAGTAATAATGATCGCAAACGGCATATCCTTTGGCTAAATTTGATAAAATTGGTAATGTGTCTGGTGTGTACATTCCCATAATATCTGAAGGTTTTGTGCCAGGAAACTTACTTACAATTTCAATACCCGATTTTGGTGGCGCATGATGTTGCAACCAATTCTTATAGTTGTCATTTTTATAATCTTTGGAATGATCATAATCTTTATCATACACTTTTTTAGTAGTATGTGTAGTATCGTTTGAATCGTTGGTTGTTTTCTTTTTCTTATGAACTGGCGGATCTCCAAAATATTTATTCCCAATCTTATTCTGAAAATCACGTACAAAACCTTGATTTGGTGCAATTCCAGGTTGATACGGCGGATTCAAACTACCAAACAATTGAAAATTAGTATTCATGAATCCTTCTCCAGGATCCATTTTTGGCATATAATACGTGTATTTATCATTTGGATCAATAGGATACACTTTAATAGCATTTCCTTCATTGTCAGGATTCGTCTCATGCCCTGTAAGTCCTGAGTACGGATGTCCAAGCGGCGATACATTAATATCCTTTTTATCTATGTTCTTATTCTTATAACGATCATTATATAAATAACCCAACATATGGTCAAACGATCGATTTTCGAACATCACAACAATCACATGTTTTATTTTCTTCTTTTGGGAATCTTTTTTGTTTTCGGTGGTAGCCATTTTATAGTTTTGAAGGGTTTAGACATTCAATTTATGAGATAATGTGCTGTAATCCAAATGAAAACATTCAGATATCAAAAATCAGGTAATTTTACCTTTTTATAAAAGTCGTGTATTCTTACGTTGATGATTTATAAAAATAACTCTCAGGGTATTTTTATGCATTAATATTCATCATTCATGACATTTTCTTAATCGTTCACAACATTTTTTCAAGTCACTCACTCTATATTTCTCAAATTTGAACAATAAATGAAAGAAAATATCTTATTAAATGGATGCTTTTTTCTTTAATTGTTTAGGTGGAATCTGAAAAGCCTGTTTTTAATAGAGTAGGAATAATTAATATAAGATTTATTATGAGTGACATATTTATTATAGAAGGTCATGGATTGGTTAGAAATGCCAAAAATATTGAAGTTAATTTAATCAATAAGATGAGACAAAGCGGTGATGTATCTTTTTATAATGTTGGGAGACCAGCAGAAAAGATAACTGCTGATGTGGCTAGCGAATCAATTATAAACTTAGTAATAGGGAAGGAAATACCAAGTGATTTTTATCATGAAGGCACTTTTAGTAAGAATAGAGATCGTGATTATATTACTACAAGTATTCAAGACAAATACCTAGCAAGACTTACAAGTGAAGAATGGTCCATTGAAAGTTTTATTAAAAATAGATTTGATCTAATATTAATTAAAAATGATATTGAATTTTATAAAAATAAAACTAAAAGGAATATTTATTATATAAAGCTAATCACAGACTCACCTGAGGTAGCATTCTTTTCAGAAATATTGAGAATCATTTATTTAAATAAAGCCTTTAAAGGAAATAGTAGAAAGTTTGTTTGGGCTAGTTGTAGAGGTAATTAAGCCAAGCGAAATACATAAAAATGTTTATACAGTAGTCTACAATTTAAACATTTCTATTTCAACTAAATCTTTTCTAATCTTTTCAACATTCAAAATTTGATTTTAAACCTACCCAATGAATATGATACATGTTTTTCTAATTAAAGAAACACTTGAAGAAGCCACAGTTCTTAAAGAAATACTTGAATCACATTCTTGTAAAGTAATTGATATTGCGACAAGTTATCAAGAAGCAATAATAGCTTATAAAAAGCTTTCGGTCGATATTATTATCACAGATATGTTTTTGAATGGAAAGCCAGAAGGAATTGCCTTCATAGAAAATATTTCTTTGTCTAAAAAACAAGTATGTCCATTTATATATTTAACAGGATTTGAAAATCGAGACTTTTATCAAAGAGCAAAATTGACTAGACCTTTTGCAATGCTACATAAGCCTTTTAATGAGATAGAAATACTCTACACATTAGAAAACATTTTCACAAAAACTCAACAACAAATAGTTGACGTTTCAAGTGAATATCAAACTAAGAAAAAAAACATTAAAAGCTTATTCATTAAAAAGAAGAACGCTTTACACAGTGTACCATTTAAGAGTATCTTATTTATCGAAGTTGAAAATCGGTATTGCAATATCATCACGGAAAAAGAAAAGTTTGTGGTATTAATCTCTTTAGGTAAAATAAAAGAATTTTTACATTCATATACATTTCTACAAGTACATCGAAAGTATATTGTGAATACACTAGCCATAACGCAAATTATTCCAAAAGACAACCTAATAATACTCAAAGGAGATTATAAAATTACACTAGGTGTAAAGTATAAGACCATCTTAAAAGACCTTGTTATTTTAAGGTAATTGTCTGAAAATAAATGGTTAAAATCGTTTGTGGCTAAAAAGACTTCACTCACTACATAAAAAGCTTCATTCACTACATTTTTTTTATTTCACGCAAATGTAAACTGTAGTTTTGAGTAAGAAAATTAATAAGAAAAAAGCTGTAAGAGCGCTAATTATATAAGAAATTAATCGAAAATGAAAACACAAACGACGGTTATAGAAACACTATCAGGAATTGATAAGCTTTGGGCAAAAACAGAAGGAGATCCTACGATTACGATTGCAGTATTAGATGGTCCTGTCGATTTGCAACACGAGACATTAAAAGACGCTTCTATTACATCTTTGGACGTTCCTGTGTTGAAAAAAGTAAAATCTAAACACGGAACGTTTGTAAGTAGTTTAATTTTTGCGAATCATGCTAGTGGTATTTCAGGAATTGCTCCAAACTGTTCAGGGTTGGTAAAGAGTATTTATCCAGAAAACGGACATGGTAAATTGCTAAGTAGCTCACAAGCAGATATTGAACAAGGAATTCGTATCGCTTTAGAACATAATGCAGATATTATTAATATTAGTGGTGGCGAAAAACTAAACGAAGGTGAAACAATTATTTCTTCATTAGCTGCCGCATTGGAATTGTGTGAAGAGAAAGGCGTACTAGTCATTGCAGCTACAGGAAACGAAGGTGATGACAATATGCATGTACCTGCAAGTTATCCAACAGTGTTGGCAGTAGGTTCCATAAAAAACAACGGATTGCCCTCTACTTTTAGTAATTGGAGTAATGCAACCAAAGCAAAAGGTATTGTAGCGCCTGGAGAAAATATTGTAGGAGCTGTGCCTAACAATGAACATACAAAAGCAATTTCTAGAGGAACTAGTTTTTCAACGGCTTTGGTTAGTGGTATTGCAGGATTGTTAGCCAGTTTGCAAAAACAACAAGGTATGGAAAAGGATCTTTTAGCCATACGACAAATTTTACTCAGCAGTGTTACACCTTGTACTCTCGATGAAAAAATTAACTGCGATCGTATCATGACAGGTCGTTTGCATATTGGCAATGCGCTGGAAAGTATTTTAAAAACTACTGCCCAAAAAAGTGAACATACTCTTGCAAAAACATCGAGTTGTACGTGTACAACAAAACCTCAAAATTTTTTAACTATAAATAATACAAACATGGAAAACCAAACAGAAACCACGCCGTCAGCGGCTACTAATGATCTAACTAACACAACAGTTACTCAAGTAACTCCAGTAGAACAACAAACATCTTCTGCTCAGCCAGATAATACTGCCGTAACAGCATCAGAAGTGCAAGTGTCATCTCATAGTTACACAACAGGCGTATTGCCATCTCAAGAAGAAGCTAATTCGTTTAATCCAGCCATTAATCCAGGAGGATATCCAACCTTTAAAAATTGTCAATTGGTTAATGCAATTGGACAACCTTCATATGACTTTGGAACGCGCAACAACTTAGATACGTTTACGGCATTGATGAAAACATGGTATGATAATCTGCCAAAAATAGAAGATAATGGAAAAAGGGAACAGTGTGCATTAGCAAAAGCATTAACAGATTCTCCTCATGATCATAAATCAATGGCTGCATTTTTATTATACATAGATGCTACAGGAGGTAAGCCTAACATATTTATGATAAGTCAGTTAATTTGGTTGTTAAATGTGAATGCATCACCAATGTATACGATTAGTCCAAGATTGGCAACTTTTAGCGATCCTATTTATTTAATAATGACTCATTTTTTAGCAGATAATGTTGGAATTAATTATACAAGTTATAGTAAATATCTAATGAAGTTGAATGATTATAAAAATGATCCTGACAAACAAGCGCAATATAAAAAAGAACTCAAAAACTTGCCAAAGGATTTATTCACAAAAGATGACAATAAAGATGATGTAATGCGAATGTCATTACCAGGCTATATTTCAGGGCGCTCAAAATTGATTAATGGAAACTATATACAAGCAGTAACGCCAGTAGCCTATGGATTAAAAGACTGGACTTTAGAAGCATTGCTCAAGAGTATGGGTATTAAAAAGGAAAGTGAAGATAAAAAAGGTTTGGTGTCTGTGTTAAATCGATTGTATGTGGAAGCATTAAACAAAGGGCAATCACCAGATGACCGTGCCTTAAATTACTGTCTCTATAACATTTTAGAAATATCAACAATTGTAAAGGAAACTGTTAAACAAAAACAACAATTTAGCAGTTATAAAATAGTCCCATCAAAAGTAACGCGTCAAAATTCGATTGTAAGAGAAGTACAACTGACATTTTTTGATCCAAAGAATACTAATAAAGCAGCAACAACCTATTCCATGGAAGTTGATGTTAGTGGTATCACACCAGTATTGATTGGTAGAATAGAAGAATGGTATGCACCAGTTAGTACAACAATAATTAATTCATAACTAGAATTACATCCATAACATAGTAAATGAAATAAGTAAGCAACATTTTGGTAAAATGATTTGTTGTCTCTTAAGATTGCTTATTTGATTTAGTATCAGTGCTTTAATTGGTTGAGCCAAAGTCGAAACACTTATTGTTTTATTATTTACAAACGCTTATAACCTTATTAAAGTGAAACAACAGGGAACCAATATTCCCAACAATTTAATTATTAACCTTTAATTTTTTTATTATGAAATTACCAGTTCAAACAAAAAGAGTAGAACACAAAACCTATGATGCTAATGCAGTTACTGAAGGAGTAAATGCTTCCTTTTGGGGATCGTTAGTGCCAATTTTAGCAAAAGCAGCTAAAGGTGCTATTGGTGCTTTTAGCTAAAAAGTAAGTTTTTGGATAGCGTTTGACATGCGCTATCCAAAATACTTTGTCATTATTAATTTTAAAAACACACATATTATGAGATTACCAAATCAAACAAAGACAGTAGCATATAAAACATATAATGCAAATGCAGTTAAAATAGGCGCAAATGCCTCAGCAGCATTGACACCTATGATGAAAGATATATTGTTTTCACAATTTAATTTATAATTTTTCCTTAGATATTTAAAAAAGATAAACCGTCAAGTTTTTGGGCAAATTTGATATAGGTTCAGAGACTATCATAGCAATATATGATAGTCTCTTTTTTATTAAAAACTAAATTTTAAATACAATATGGAACTGGAAAAGCATTCGGATCTCCATAAGCATAACAGCCAGGATTGTTGCAAGGATCGTAACAATGAGTTGTTGGATTACAGCAGGCACTAAGATCGCGATCACCATTGACTTTTCTTTACTCAGATTTGGTTAACTCTGAACCTAAATTTAAAATTAATTTTAACATATTATAGAGTTGTTGGTTAATAATTAAAAAGACAAAGTACATGTAATTAGTTAGTTACGGGAATGTTGTAAATTTTTGGAAAGAATTATTATTATTTCAGTTGAAATAATAATAAAAAAACAACTTGGATTGTACGAATAAAATTTTATTAAATCAGCATGTATTTTTATGTTGATTTTTTAGGCAACATCAAATCACTTTCACTTAACGTATATTTCATGGTAGGATATTCAAAATCCATACTTCTGTTTTCTTCGCCACGTGTCATATAAAAATTTCTTCGTTGTTCCTCATTAGCCAATTCTAGTAAGGTTCCATCAGAAAAATAAGGTAATTCATCTTTAAAATGAACAAAGGTTTTTGAAGTTCGAAAAGTGATTCCTAACCAACGATTGTCTGGAACAATTTCCTGTTTTCCGTGAACAGGCTCCAAAACAATTTTATGTTGAAATTTTGAATTGGTCGCCACCGAAAAAAATACCACGGAATTATTTTCAAGTAAAAACTCAAACTCTTTAAGCGTTGTTTTGTCTCTTACTTTTAACTTTCGCAACACTTGTTTTGACACTTCATTTGGTTGCTCATAACAAGAAAATAAGGCAATAAAAGAAGTTGGTGCAATATCCAAACATTGATCGGAATGATACTTCATTTTGGTATATTCATGAGTGTAAATCTCAATCAAAGCATTGTTGAACGAAATTTCAGAAAAAGGAATTTCGTCAGTATTTTTTACCGTATTTTCTATCTGTCCAGCAATTGTATTATGAATGCTAGAAAAATCATGTGCAGGAATCGTATACTTTGTCGTAGTTCGTACAAGCGGAATACCATCATCACTTATCTTTACCAAATGATTGCCTTTTCTGCCTTTTCCAACAGCTTCAAAGTCAACAGAATTTGACAACGATTCAAACAGCGTTTCTTCCAGCGAAAGCGAAAACTGATAAAAACCATTTTTTTCAATCATAACTAATAGATTGGTTTTTGGTAATCGCCCGAATTCATGCTAAAATGTACTTTTCCATACGAGACTTTATGCTCAGATACATTCTCTTTATAATACGTGTCGCGCAACTCAGACAAGGTTTCTTTGGTCATTTCCTCCAACTTTATAAGCGCGCCTTTTTCCTTGATATACGTTTCATTATTGACAAACACAGCTTCCATATTTGAGCAACGAACCACATAACCCATTCGAGTTGGAATGCGTTCTATATTTAAGTGCGAAGGTCTAATTTCATGCGTGTACAACCTGTTGGTCGAAAGCGGAATGATAAAGACAGAGTTTGGATACAAAGTCACACTAAATTCTTTTTCTAAACTATCATCTGTAACAGATTTTTTTAGTTTGAAATGAAGCTTTGTCAATCCAGAACTTTTTCCATAACACCAATCGTAGCAATCGGTTTTGGAAGCTTGTAAATGTTCAAATTGTGTGTGATCATAGAAAGTGCAAAAAGCAATCAATCCGCTTTTGTCCATATCTTTTGTCTTATCGGAATGCGCTTTGATTTTTGCTTTGCGTTCTTTGGCTCTTTCATCCGTATCTTTTCGATTCTGGTAAATCTGCGCTAAGACATGATTCAGATCGGTTATATCTTCAAAAACAGCTTCCGCAGCTCTATTTAATTTGGTAATAATGCTTTGATCCGTTTTCCGGAAATTATCGGTCGGACCAGATAGATTACTCGAACAGCGCAACAAGTGAAAATGTAATTGTTCTTCCTGATCGTTGTTGGCTTCTTTTGAAACCTGACTCAAATAAATTCCCTTTCGCAAAGCATTTGATTGTTTGTTAGATTCTGTCAAATGCTGAAACTCATGTTCTGACTTGATGCGATGAAAATAATCATCAAATTCTGTAAAGAAATCTCTAAAATATACACCTGCATTGTGGACAATCACTGGAACTTCTCCCAAACGTATAACTTGAATGTTTTCATTAGAAAGTTGTTCGTAATTCCTCGAAAGTTCACGAATTACAAATACTGTTCGATCAATTTTTTCAATTTTTGAAATGTTTCCAAAGGCATAAATATGTTCGTGATGCTCTTTGATTTCAGAAGCACTTTCCGCCACAGCGCCAGAAAAATTTCGAATTAAATAGTTTAATTCATCCGTCTGTTTTTCATGATCTGTAAGAACTAATAAGATGTTTTTTGCTTTGGTAATTTTATTTTCGATGTACATTTTACGAATTCGTTATGCTTAGTTTGTTAAAGATATCTTTTCAAAAAAGCATATCAAAATATTTTGGGAAGCTATTAACATCCATAACGCAATAGAAAATGTAAGGATTATAAACTACTTTAAGAGTTTTCTTAGAATTTTAACCCACAAATTCCAAGTAGTTGTTTTGTTAGAATGTGTTACATAATTTTCTACTTTGTCAAAAGCATCTTCTAGCAAAGCATCGTGCAACCACCGAATGGCAAAAATCCATAATAGAGTCGCAAATCCTTTGGTCTTCATAGAAATCATGTGCTTAATCTCCGTACTATTTGTATCCAAAGCAGTGATCTCAAACGAATGTGTGCCAATGAAACCTGTTGGTTTTTGAAACTCAAACACTACATGTCCATTTGCATCATGCTCAAGCACTTTGTAGCGAACAGGTCCGTGTCCGCCTTCAGCATTTTTAACCAATCCTTTTTTAAAACGCATGGATGGCCATTTTTCTTTTGGCCAAATACGATCGTCTTTTTCAGATAAGGTTGCAAATAACGGAAGCAACTTGTCTTTTGAAACCTTAATAGTTCTGGTATGAATATTTATGACCTTCATGAAGTGAGTCTTTTATCTAATTGAAATAAGCGTTCTAACTGTATTCTGTTTATTTTTTTTGGAGTCATACGTAGCAATCCATTTCGTAAAAATACTGCAATAGGATGTTTCCAATGTGAAATTTTACCTATTTGCCAACTTTGATGCACTACTTTTTTTGCATTTGGCATTCTTGAATTTTGAAATGAAGCAAAAGCTTTTTCAGAATCATATTGCGCTATATACTTCGCAATTTCATACGCATCTTCAATGGCTTGACAAGCGCCTTGTCCCATATTTGGAGTGGTTGCATGTGCGGCATCTCCCAGAAGGCAAGCAAACTCGTCATGCCAATTTGGAATAGGTTTCAAATCTTCCATAACTGTAGTATGGATACTCTCTACGGGAGTTTGTTGAATGATTTCTGTCACGATCGAAGCATATTCTTTAAAATATGTTGCCAAATGCTTTGATGAAAACTCATGATTATTTTGTGTAAATGTTTTTACAGCATACCAATACATTTGATGCGCATTGAGTTGAACAAAAGCAAAACGATCGCCAGTTCCCCAAGCTTCATTCAATTCATTTTGATAGATTTTAGGCAACGTAAAATTAGCCATACCACGCCAACATACTTGATTTGTAGTGCGTATTTGACTCTCTGGAAAAAGTACTTTTCTTACTTGTGAATGAATACCATCTGCGCCAAGGAGTAATGAAGATTGTAGTGTCTTTCCATTTTCAAATTCTATAAGATAACCTCCTTTTTTCTTTGTCAGATTTTTTAATTGATGATCCAAGTAAATGTTGGTGGTTTTTAAATGATCAAGAAGTATTTGCTGTAGTTTTCCTCTATGAATGGAGATACTTTGTAAGTCGTAGGTATGTTTAAAATATTGTAAATCTATTTTAGAAAAAGCCTTTAAATCTTTATTCGTAATATTCATAGCATGCAATGGAGCAGCATTCGCAATTAACAGTTCTTCAATACCTAAATTACGATACACTTGCATGGCATTACTTGCCAACATAATCCCAGCACCAAGTGGTTTAATCGTTTTTGCTTGCTCGTAAATAGAAACTTTAATTCCTTTTTTTTCCAACGCTAGAGCCGTAGTCAAACCACCAATTCCAGCACCAATAATAGTGACTTCTTTCATAGTATCATTATATATAGTACAAGTGTACTAATACAAAAATAGTACATTTGTACTAAATGATGTTGGTTTAAATGAAAAATACAAAAGAAAAGATTCTTGAATGTGCGCTGCGATTATTCAATACGCAAGGAATTTCAAAGGTTTCACTGCGAACCATTGCGAATGATATGGACATTAGTTTAGGAAATCTGACCTATCATTTTAAGAAACGAGATGATATTGTGGAGTCTTTATATTTGGAACTGGTTGCCAAAATGGATGCCATGACGCTTCAAAATGTAAACGATACTAATTTGTTAGAAAGCTTTTTTAAGATTTCGGATCTGATTGCAGAAAGTTTCTACGAATATCGTTTTATCATGCTCGATTTTGTGCAGATTACTCGCAATTATCCAACAATACAATCGCATTACAGAGAACTTATTAAAGTAAGAGAACAGCAGTTTCAACTACTAATAGCAGCATTGATACGCGTCGATCTCATCAGAGAAGAAATCATCAAGGATGAATATGTATATTTGTTCAAAGAACTTAAAATTTTAAGTGACTTTTGGCTTCCAGCATTATCAATTGAACAGGATATCATCACAAAAGAAGATATTGTAAAACATGCCACATTACTCAAAACAAAAATATTTCCATACCTAACCGAAAATGGAAGAACTACATTTCAAAAAATGAATTTAACCACAAAAAACCATGAGTGAAAGAGAACTAATTCCACCACATATACTTGATAGAAAAGGACCAAGAAGTTTAAAAGATCTCAATCCTGAAGTCGTTGAATACCTAAATAAAGGCTTGGTAGAAACCAAAAATCTAATGGAATGGTTGGCAACCGATCAATTGGGATTATTAAAATTGGTTTTGGAAATGCTTGACAAATCTGCTTGGTATGAAGATTTTGAAGTGGCTGTAAACGCTCAGAAAAAGCCAACCGCCAACAGCAACACAAAAGTGATTGGAGAAACCTTAGGTTTGCTTACTTCTGATGAAAAAATATATAATAGACTCAATGCACATACTTCAGATTTGGTGCGTTGTTGGGCATGTTGGGCGCAAAGTACACATCATGATTCAGTTCCAGAATTACTAAAAGCCATAAAGCCATATGCTGCCGATACACATTTTGGCGTACGCGAAGTAGTCATTTTTGCCACTAAAGAACGTATGATGACCGATTTGGACACTTCCGTGGAATTGTTAACGGAATGGACAACGAGTAACGATGAAAATGTACGTCGTTTTGCCGCAGAATCAATGCGACCAATTGGTGTTTGGACGAAAAAAATACCAGCCTTTCAAGAAGATCCAGCGAAAGCGTTGTCAATTCTAAATCCGCTAAAATCTGATGCTTCAAAATATGTACGTGATGCCGTTGCAAATTGGCTAAACGATGCCAGCAAATCACAACCAGATTGGGTTACGGCACAATGTACACAATGGAAAAAAGAATCAGACACTAAAGAAACAGCATACATCATAAAACGAGGCATGCGTACGATTTTGAAAAAGTAGATTAAATTCTTTATTTATTCTTTAATATGTCATATTTAACAAGCAAAATTCTAAGCTTTAATGATCTATAAATATGATGATGATGAAAAGAAAAGCGAACCGAAGTTCGCCATTAATAAATTTTTTAAATAAAAACTCTAGTTATCTAGATGGGCAAGCATAAGGAGATCGTGACTCAGGGCACTCAAAGACTTTATGTGAGCAATAATTAGAGCAGTGTTCGGTTTTTAGTCCTCCTCCAGAAATATTATTTATTAAAAACTTAGAAATAGTTTTTCTATTAAGATTCAATGATTTAAAATTTCTTTTTTTCATGATAAAAATATTTAGTGTTAATAAAGAATAAACTTACAAAAATAAAATAGCAACTATTTACGGGAAAGCCGTAAATAACATTAAAACAGTAATATAAAAGCTTAGAGGAAAGAAAAGCGAACAGAAGTTCGCTAAGAATCATATTCCATTACACCAATTTGCTTCTTGACTGACACAATATTGACCATCGTCATGACAATTGAATATAAATCTTAAGACTTAAAGTTTTTAGGTTCTTTTTTTCATAATAAATGATTTTTAAAATTAAACATGAAGTCAAGTAACCATAAAAAGCAAAAGGACTAACTAACCGTTTTAGCAAACGAAAGCGCCTTTTCATATTTAAAAGAAATTGACTTTGATTCAAGTAGAGTAAGTATCCAGTAGTATGTGGGGCGAATAAAGCTACTGGTAGAAAAAGTAGTTGTAAATTAAAATCAATATGTATATTAGTAAGCATAATTCAAAATAAGGACTTCAAATCTTGATTTACTTATAAAACCAACCAATTATGACCGATGACAAGCAAAAACGCGCAAAAGCATACTGGAAAGAAAATATAAAATACCTAGCCATTCTGCTATCTATATGGTTTGTAGTTTCATATGGTTGCGGAATTTTATTCAGAGAAGAACTCAATCAATTCAGACTTGGCGGATTCAAATTAGGTTTCTGGTTTGCACAACAAGGATCTATCTACGTATTTGTAATTCTCATCTTCGTATATGTACGATTGATGAATAAACTAGATAAAAAATACGGTTTCGACGAATAATCTTATCACAACTTAAAAGCAAAAAAACATGAGTGTACAAACATGGACTTGGATCTTAGTTGGGGTAACATTTGCCCTGTATTTCGGAATTGCAATTTGGGCGCGAGCTGGTTCAACCAAAGAATTTTATGTCGCTGGCGGAGGTGTTTCTCCTTTGGCTAATGGTATGGCAACTGCAGCCGATTGGATGAGTGCCGCTTCCTTTATAAGCATGGCCGGATTGATCTCTTTTATGGGATATGATGGCTCCGTATTTTTAATGGGATGGACAGGCGGATATGTATTACTCGCATTACTCTTAGCGCCATATCTACGGAAGTTTGGGAAATTTACCGTGCCCGATTTTATTGGAGATCGCTATTATTCAAATACGGCCAGAACAGTCGCAGTAATTTGTGCCTTAATTGTATCGTTTACGTATGTTGCAGGACAAATGCGCGGTGTAGGAATTGTATTTTCACAGTTCTTACAAGTAGATATTAATGTTGGAGTTATCATTGGAATGTCTGTAGTATTAATTTTTGCCTTTTTAGGTGGAATGAAAGGAATCACATATACACAAGTGGCACAATACTGTGTGCTTATCTTCGCTTTTATGGTGCCTGCATTTTTTATCTCTATGCAAATGACGGGAAACATCATTCCGCAAATAGGAATGGGCGGAGAAGTAGAATCTGGAACCTTTCTGTTGGATAAACTCGATGCACTCCATACCGAATTGGGTTTTAATGAATATACCAGCGGAACCAAATCCACTTGGGATGTATTTGCAATTACCCTGGCATTAATGGTAGGAACGGCAGGATTACCACATGTAATTGTGCGTTTCTTTACCGTACCCAAAGTAAAGGATGCGCGTAAATCTGCCGGATTGGCGTTATTATTCATTGCTATCTTATACACAACAGCGCCAGCAATTGCGGTTTTCTCAAGAACAAATCTAATAGAAACGGTAAGTAATAAAGAATATGAGCAAATTCCGGAATGGTTTAAAAACTGGGAAAATACAGGACTCATTGCTTGGTCAGATAAAAATGGAGATGGAAAAATTCAATATGTAGCAGGAGATGCTTTAACAGGAAAACCAGAATATACGGAACAAAGAGGAACGTATGGAGAACGTTTGGTTTCCAATGCAACCATGCAAAAAAACGAATTGTATGTAGATAGAGACATTATGGTATTGGCAAATCCGGAAATTGCAAATTTGCCTAATTGGGTGATTGCTTTAGTAGCCGCAGGTGGATTGGCAGCAGCATTATCTACTGCCGCAGGATTGTTATTAGTAATCTCAACATCCATCTCTCACGATTTAATCAAAAAGCAATTAAAACCAGATATTTCAGATAAAGGTGAATTATTGGCAGCACGTATTTCAATTTTTGTAGCCATCATCATTGCAGGATTATTTGGGATTTATCCACCAGGATTTGTCGCCGCCGTCGTCGCCTTGGCATTTGGTTTGGCGGCAGCATCATTCTTTCCAGCGATTATTTTAGGAATCTTTGACAAACGAATGAACAAGCAAGGTGCTGTAGCAGGAATGATCGTCGGAATTGTATTAATGCTCTTTTATATGATTCGTTACAAAACAGGACTCATCGGTGTTATGGAACCGCTACCAAAAAGTGAATGGTGGTTTGGTACATCGCCCGAAGGTTTCGGAACTATTGCAATGACCGTAAACGTTGTAGTTTCTATAGTAGTTTCAAGATTGACTGCAGCGCCACCAAAAGAAGTACAAGAGCTGGTAGAAAACATTAGAATACCTTCTGGAGCAGGAGAAGCGTCAAGTCATTAAAAATCATATAATATTTTTTAATTCAACTTTAAAAAGAGGAAAAAAACTCCGTAAATTACTACCGAATACAATCAACCAGAAAACCATGAGTAATTATCATATAAAACACTTAGAAGAATACTACCAAGTATATAGAAAATCCGTTCGAAACCCAGAAGTTTTTTGGGAAGAAATTGCCGAAGAACATTTTATGTGGCGCAAAAAGTGGGACAATGTACTGAGTTGGGACTTTACAAAGCCAGAAGTGAAATGGTTTGAAGGTGGACAGCTAAATATTACCGAAAACTGTATTGATCGTCATTTGCACATTCGTGGCGATAAAACAGCGATTATTTTTGAACCGAATAATCCAGAAGAAGAAGCACAACACATATCGTATCACGATTTGCATGAGAAAGTATGTCGTTTTGCCAATGTATTGAAAGAACAAGGAATTCAAAAAGGAGATCGTGTATGTATCTATTTACCGATGATTCCAGAATTAGCGATTTCTGTGTTAGCGTGCGCGCGAATTGGAGCGATTCATTCTGTAGTATTTGCAGGATTTTCATCTACGGCTTTATCAACGCGTATCAATGATGCAACTTGTAAAATGGTGATCACAAGTGACGGATCGTATCGTGGTGCAAAAACTATTGATTTAAAAGGAATTGTAGACGAAGCTTTGAAAGATTGTACTTGTGTAGAATCAGTGTTGGTAGCCAAAAGAATCAATACCGAAATTCACATGGAAAAAGGACGCGATCATTGGTTGCAGCCTTTACTCGATGAAGCGTATACCGATTGTGTTCCTGAGATTATGAATGCCGAAGATCCATTATTTATTTTATACACTTCGGGTTCTACAGGAAAGCCAAAAGGAATGGTGCATTCTACAGCAGGATATATGGTATATACCGCATATACGTTTAAAAATGTATTCCAATATCTAGAAAATGATGTGTATTGGTGTACGGCAGATATCGGTTGGATTACAGGACATAGTTATATTGTGTATGGTCCGTTGTGTAATGGTGCTACGACAGTGATGTTTGAAGGTGTTCCAAGTTATCCAGATTATGGACGTTTTTGGGAAATTGTAGAAAAACACAAGGTGAATCAATTTTACACAGCGCCAACGGCCATTCGTGCCTTAGCAAAAGAAGGTGTAGAACATTTAGAAAAATATGATTTATCCTCTATAAAAGTATTAGGAACCGTTGGAGAACCGATTAATGAAGAAGCATGGCATTGGTATGATGATAACGTTGGAAAACGAAAAGCGCCTATTGTAGATACGTGGTGGCAAACTGAAACTGGCGGAATGATGATTACACCAATTCCATTTGCAACGCCTACAAAACCAACCTATGCAACGTTACCTTTTATCGGAATTCAACCTGCGTTGATGGATGAAAATGGTCATGAAATCAAAGGAAATCAAGTGGATGGACGATTGTGTATTAAGTTTCCATGGCCAAGTATGGCGAGAACTATTTGGGGAAATCATCAACGATATAAAGACACGTATTTTTCAGCATACGAAAACAAATACTTTACAGGTGATGGCGCTTTGCGTGATGAAGTTGGCTATTACCGAATTACTGGTAGAGTAGATGATGTTATTATTGTTTCTGGACATAATTTAGGAACGGCACCTATTGAAGATGCTATCAACGAACATCCAGCGGTGGCGGAATCTGCTATTGTTGGATTTCCACACGACATCAAAGGAAATGCATTGTATGGATATGTAACCTTGAAAGAATCTGGAGAAGGACGAAATCATGATAATCTTCGCAAAGAAATTAATCAAATCATTACAGAACAAATAGGACCAATTGCCAAGTTGGATAAAGTTCAATTTACCAACGGATTGCCAAAAACACGTTCTGGGAAAATCATGCGACGTATTTTACGAAAAATTGCAGGAAAAGATATCAGTAATTTAGGAGATACGAGTACATTATTAAATCCGGAAGTAGTTCAGGATATTATTGATAATGCTTTGTAGCAGCAACAATCTTATAATTATTAAAAAAGCTCCTTGATACAGTTTCAAGGAGCTTTTTTAATAAAAAACGTCATTCTGAACTTGATTCAGAATCTCAATCAATATGTTTTACTTATTCAACTTTTTCATAAAAGCACGCATCTTTTGCATGATATCAATGCCATCTTCTTCCAATGCAAAATGTCCAGTGTCATACACATGATACTCAATATTTTTAGCATCTTTTTTAAATGCTTCTGCGCCATTTTCATTAAAAAAGGCATCATTCTTTCCCCAAACAACTAATATTGGCGGTTGCTGCTCTCGTATATACTGTTGCCATGTTGGATATAGTTTAATATTGTTCTGATAATCATAAAACAAATCGAGATTCATTTTGAGTGCATTCGGTCGTTGCATGCGGTAATAATCCAAATGCCAATTATCTGGATTTACCAACTCAGGATTTCGGGTTCCGTGTGTGTATTGCCATTCCAAACCTTCTAATGAAAATACAGGATGCAAAGCTTTTTCGGTCTCTTCATTTCTATTCGCCCATAAATGATCAATTTTTTCCCAGCCCTTAGCAAGACCTTCTTCATACGCATTTCCGTTTTGTGTAATAATTGCTGTGACTCTTTCCGGATGTGCTGTTGCAATTCTAAAACCAACAGGCGCGCCATAATCTTGCATCATAATGGCATACGAGTTAATATTTTTTTCTTCCAAGAAAGTATCAATCGTAGCGGCAATATTGTCAAAAGTATAGGTGAATTCATCGCGAGAAGGAAAATCACTATTTCCAAAACCTGGATAATCGGGCGCAATCAAATGAAATTCATCAGATAAGGTATGCAGTACTTTTCGATATTGATGAGAAGATGCAGGAAAACCATGTAGCAAGACAATTGTCGGATTTTCAGGGTTTCCAGCTTCCCGATATGCAATGTTTATATTGTTGATTTTGATCGTTTTATAATTCACATTTTGAGTGTTCGTAGTATGTGCTATTTGTGTCATTTTTGTGTGTTTTTGTGTTGAATTTTTTTGTTCTGTGGTACAACTTGTAACTAGTACCAAAGTTGCGAGTAGTGTGTTAAATAGATATTTCATGTTGTTATAATTTTCGTTCAGATGCTTCTATGGCGAGATCATTAATACTTGCGAAACGTTTTTGCATCAAGCCGTTTTCGTCAAATTCCCAATTTTCATTTCCGTACGCTCGAAACCATTGTCCAGCGTCGTTTCTATATTCATATTCAAAGCGAACGGCAATACGATTTTCATGGAATGCCCAAAGTTCTTTTTTCAATGTATACTCCAATTCTTTGGTCCATTTATCGGCAAGAAAGGCTTGCACTGCAGCTCTTCCATTGATAAATTGATTGCGATTTCGCCATTCGGTATCTATAGAATACGCTTTTGAAATCTTGATAGGATCTTTACTATTCCAAGCATCTTCTGCCATTTGAATTTTTTGTATTGCCGTTTCTTTTGTAAAAGGTGGTAACGGATATTTTTTTTCTTCTGTCATTATTTTTGTATTTTAACAAACGTTCGGTAAATAAATTAATTAAATTTTTTTAAGTGTTGAGATAGCGATTTTCAATATTTTTCAAGGTATTTTCAAACACAGAAATATTGTCCATTCCTTTTGTAACAATCAGACTTCCTTGTACTTCAATTAGGGTTTGCAAAGCATGTTGCGCAGCTTCGGTAGGAGTGAAGTCTAAAACAATTCCGATTTCAGTAAACTCTGCAATCCACTGTGTCATGCCACTGTTGATTTGCTGTTCAAATAATTCCAAACCTGTTTGCATGGATAAAGCTCTAAAAATGCAAACTTCTTTTCCGTTATCATACAATCTTCGAATGCCATCCAAACCATTTTGCAAACGGACTTCAGGTGTATGTTGTTCATTTTGAAGCGCTTGAAATATATTTTCTTGAACCCACGTATTGATATAAGTAAACACAGCTTCAGCCATTTCTTGTTTCCCGTTTGGAAAGCGATGGTACAAACTCGCTTTTTTTAAGCCAGTTGCTTCTGCCAATTCTTTCAAACTAGTACCTTCATATCCATTGGAACGAAAAACTTTGGTCAAGCCGATTAAAATATCGTTATCTAATACTTTTTGTGGTCTCATAGTGCAAATGTATATCAAAATTTAATATTTACCAAACGATTGGTAAAAAACTAAATTGTTTGCAAATTTATATAAAGCATTAACAAAGTGAAGTACATACTAAAAAAGCGGTCAAACATTAATGTTAAGACCGCTTTTTAATAGGTGTTGATGGTGAATTAAAGTGCTAAAGCTCCTGCTTCTGCAACTGTATGATCGTTTTCTACAGAACTTCCACTAACTCCAATAGCACCAATAATCTCGCCTGCAGCGTTTTTAATTGGCACGCCACCAGGAAATGTGATTAATCCATTATTAGAGTGTTCAATATTGTAAAGTGCTCCACCAGGTTGCGATAATTCTCCAATAATTCCGGTATTCATATCAAAATAACGTGCTGTCTTTGCTTTTTTGATAGAAATATCTAAGGAACCTAACCAAGCGCCATCCATACGTACAAAGGCTACTAAATTTGCTCCTGCATCAACTATTGCAATATTCATCTTTGTATCTATTTCGATAGATTTTTCTTTTGCTCCTGAAATTATTTTTTCTGCTTGTTTTAATGTAATATTCATAACTCGCTGTTTTTTTTATTAAAAATTAATACTGCAAAATAACAGAAGAAACCGCGCGTATGTATTACCAAAAAAGGTCAATGATTTATGAAAAAAGGTCATAATTTTGAATCAGAATTATGAAAGAAGCGTTTTTAAGAAACTTTACTAGGGCTAAATCCGAACTTATTTTTAAACGCAATGCTAAAGTTTGAAAGGTTGTTGTAGCCAAAATCTAAATAAATATCAGAAGGTTTACAATCTCCTTGTTCTAACATTTCTTTTGCCTTTTGAAGTCGTTTGTTTTGCAACCATTTTCCAGGAGAAACGCTATATTCTTTGATAAAATGACGTTTAAACGTAGACAAACTCATATTGCATAAAAACGCAATTTCTTCCAGTTTTAAGTTAGAATGTATCTTACTTTCTACAATCTTTTTAAAGGAAGAAGTTTCTTGGACGATTAAAGATTGTAAATACAGTTTAAAAGTGCTTCCATATTTATTGATGAGGTAGAGTAGGAGTTCTTCAAATTTTACAGAAAGTAAGTTTTCCATAAAAATTGCAGGCGCTTCACTAATCGTTACCAAAGAGTTTAAATACGAAGTGATATACGCATCATTCTGAATTACAAAATACGGAATTTCATCTTTTGGAGTTTGTGTAGTTTTTGTGTGTTTTTCTATAAATTCTTTGAGTACTTTTTCGGAAAAAAATAAAAGTTTGCAATAATAGACAGTTTCTGTTTCTAACAATTCTGTCCACAACCAATTTCCTTTTTTCAGCAGTAATGATTGATCTTTATTGACGGCAATCGAATTTCCAGCAAAGTGAACTTGTTTCTTTCCAACTTGTAAAAAGCTAAACATATTCATGCTCAAATTGACTTTACTTTTCACGACATCATTCGTCATTTTAAAATCATAGACAAATACATCGGGCTTGTTTTTAATGTCTTTCAGATAGATTTCCGGAATGTTTTCTATTGCCATTGAGCTTTGCTTGTGATGAATGCGAATACATACGAAGTTCTTATTTATTTTTTGGTAAGACTAATTTTTAGGTGAAATAATTCTAAATTCTCCGTTCAAACTTTACTTTTCGAACTCCGTGATCTGTGTCCCACTGTTTCACTTCTTTGAAACCAAACTTTCGGTATAATGTAGTTGCAGGGCCATTTTCTACGCCAGTTTCAACCATAAAGATATCAGAATCATAACTGTCGAAAACAAATTTTATTAACTGTGATGCAATTCCTTGTCGGAAGAATTTTGGAGCAACGACCAAACTCTGAATGTGTGTATGTTTTGTAGTATGATGAATTTCAACAACTGCTGCCAGTTCATTTTTTTTTATGTATCCAAAAAAATGATTGTCACTATTTAGAAAGCTTTCCAATGGTCTTTTTAACGGAGGAAAATCTACAGCTTTTAACAATTTGGCTTCAACTGCATACGAAACTTGAAAAACGGAACGGATTTCGGTAGCGATTTCTTTGCTGGTATGTTGTAGTTTTTTGATCATGTATTGAGCTGGTTTATCTTTCCTTTATTCACATGATCATATTTACCAATTACTACATCAGAAATTTTCCAAAAAGATTTTTGATAAACAAAATCTGCCCAAACTTTTAAAGCAACATCCAACCGTATAGACAAAATATCATTTTCAAGAAAAGTCAATTCTGTATCAAAACACTTTCTGTTATTCAATTCAAATTGAATATTAATAATTGTATTTTTCAGCTCAATTTTACGCAGTTTATGAAGCTCAGAAAATTTTATCATTTCATCAATTTTTGCGTCATATTCTTCTTGAGAAATATTTTTAAATTCTTCAGGAATATTGATTTGACCAATGATTTTATAAGATCGTATTGGTTGCTTTTTTGAGCGTCTTTTTAAAACCCAATCAATGTCACTTTCTTGTAAATCGTCATTGCAAGAACACAATAAAAAATCATTTTCGAATTTGCACATTATTCCTTATTCTAATTGTTTTTTTACGTCCATTTTCTCATGTAGAATCCTAACGACTTCTACGATATCATCTTCAACTTTTCTATAAAAAATTAAATGCGATTTGATTTTAGTCACGCGATAGTTTTTACGAATTTGTTCCACCGATTTACCCGTTAAATAATTCTCGGAAATAAATTCAATTTCGTTTATCAAAAGACTGTAGTATCTGTCAGCTTGCTTTTTAGACCATTTCTGTAGTGTATACAACCAAATAGCATTCAAGTCTTCAACGGCTTGCTTACTTATTCGGTATTTGCGCGTATTCATGAATATTTACGGTGCAATTCAGTTAAATTTTGTGTAGGATCGAAATCATCAATAAATCCACTTTGTTCTCCAGTTTCAAGTGCTTTTATCAATTCTCTATCTTTCTTTTCTTCTCGTTCAAAAAGGCGAAGTGCGGCACGAATCACTTCACTAGCAGAATTATATCTTCCAGATTTCACTTCATCATTAATGAATTCTTCAAAGTGGTTCCCAAGTGAAATTGATGTGTTTTTCCCCATTTCAATAATATTTTTAATAAAAGTACCAAATCTTGGTAACTTGAGCAAATAAAAAATTGCAGCTGTTTTTTTCGGAAATACATAGAGCTTTTCAATTGTTTTTGAGATGTCAATTTTCTACTATATAATACAATTCCTTAATTACTTCTTTTAATGTTTTGATTATTTTCTTTTTCTCAAAAGTTAATTTTTTATTCCCTCTCAAGTATCTAGCATTAACTCTTAACTCAGCAAGTTGATTAAAAATAATTCTTTTATTTTTTTCGAATTCATCTAATGTACTTTTCGAATATCTATTGTACTGAGTTTTTATTTTATTATGGCTTGCTTTAATTTCTAAGCCAGACATAGGTTTTAATAATAGTTCAGATTTAGCTAACAATTCCATTGAACTAAATGCATTATCAATAAATGCATTTAGCAGATTCCTTTTAGCAGCATATTTTGCAACTTTATAAAACTCTTTTGCAGAATTTATATGAGTCTTTACAATAGCTTTATTTCTATTAAAATCAAAAGAACAATGGACTAATTCATCATCATTAAAAATAAAAGTTGCGTGTCCGCAATTTTCAAATTTTTTCTCATTCAGAGTCAGTTTTTGAACAGAATATTTTTTTTCTCCATTATCACAAACAATATCTTTTACATTTGCTGAAACTTCATTATTCAACCTAATGAGAGGTTGAGTATCATCAGGAAAGAAAATTACTTGACCAGTTATTAATTTAAAGTTTGAATCTATAGTTTTCTCTCTTTTTCTTTTTTCAATCTCTGGTGTGAAAAATAATCGTTTAAAGTTAGTCACTAAATTGTGAGAGAATTTTTCTGGATTTTTTATCATTCTATTCAGTTTTTAAGTGATAAATTCGATTAAAGTGGAATATAAGAAATTTCTTCCAATCTAAGTTGAGCTAACTCACTCCAAAAATCACACTAGACCGCAACTTTGCATTCACCAATACTTTCCGCAAAATACACTGCACATCTATATTGTCTTTTTGTTTGATTAAATGATAGCATAAAACCTTATGATTTTACACAAACTAAATTTCTTTTTGGTAATTATAATAATTAAGTGCTTCCTGTCTAACAAGATTGGTGAAATTATCATTTTCAGCGATGGACTTGAGGATATTTAAGCATTCCGCTTGCGCTATTTTGTCTAAAGAATTTATGTGCCTGTTTAATAATAGTATGGATGTTATTGTTCCATTTTCTTTAGCAAACTTTACCAATTCAGTTTCGTATATTTTATAATTAGGCGTATCAATATTTTCTATTAGATGAATAAAAGAAAAGTTTTCTTCCATTTCTGGATTTTGATTTTTAATGAATTTAAAAAGTACCTTAATTAATTTCTCTTTTTGGCTACTATCTGAAATATCTAATTTGTGTATTTCTTCACCAATTTGATCAAAAAATGTAGTTATTTCAAAATCTTCAGTCTTGTTTTCTACTTTATAATGAAGTATTTGTTGGCAAATAGTATCTAAATCCATATCAAAAATTAAATTTTAAACTCCAAAAACCACACTAGACTGCAATTTCGTATTCACCAACACTTTCCGTAAAATACGCTGCACATCCATATTGTCTTTTTGTTTGATTAAATGATGTTCGAGTTCGTCAGTATGACTGATTTGTAAATCGTTGTCAATAAAGCCATATCCGAGATACAATCCGTTTTTGACAATGATAAACGCCTCTTCATGCACGTTTCTGCCTTTTTGCTTGATGACAATATTTTGAGAAGATTTTTTAGAATGATCAATGGCTTGTTGCACACGTTCGTTGTAGGTTTCAACGGTTTCTTCATTCTTGCAAATTCCTAAACACGATTGAATCATAAAGTGTGAACATTCTTGAACGTTTTCTTGCAAGTGACAGTATTTCGGACACAATTCAAACTGCATACATAAACGTTCCAAATAGGTTCTGCAATCGCGAATATTATAGAAAACCAACAACGGATTCTGAATTACTTTGGCATCGTTAATGGCCAAATGTCGTACGCCGCGACGATCTGCATATTCAAAAATGGCAAAGCGTTTTGGTGCGCGTTTAGAAGCCACATTGTAACGCGGATAATGATGTTTTATAGCAGCATCTTCCATTAACAAAGCAACGAGTTCACTTCCAGATAATTCGTGATCAATATCAGCAGTTTCTCTGCATAAATCCAGTTCTTTTTTAGACTTGTTGTAGAAATGACTCAACACCCGTTTTTGAATATTTTTTGCCTTTCCAACATAAATGATTTTACCCTTTTTATTCTTAAAATAATAAATGCCGGGTTGCGTAGGTAAATCGTCAAAAATCTTACTCGGTAAATGTGGTGGCAAGGTCGCTTCTTTCGATTCTTTTTTTAAGAATTGCTTAAAGGTTGCTTCGGCGTCTTCTTTTGTCAATAATAGTTGAAATAGAACAACCGTTGCAGCTGCATCGCCGCGTGCTCTATGACGATCTGAAATATGAATGCTGAGCGATTTGCATAATTTCCCCAAACTATACGAGCGCAATCCTGGAATTAATGCACGCGATAAACGAACCGTGCAGAGTTTCTTCCGACGAAAGTCAACATCAAGTGCTTTAAATTCATTGCGAATTACGTTGTAATCAAAATTGACATTATGCGCTACAAAAATGCTATCTTTTGTAATGCTCAACACATCTGCGGCAATTTCTGCAAAAGTTGGCGCATTGGCAACCATGGCATTGTCAATTCCTGTCAAAGCAGTAATATGTGTTGGAATCAACGCGTTCGGATTTACCAAAGATGTAAATTCATCCACAATAGTATCGCCGTCAAATTTAAAGATAGAAATCTCTGTAATCTTATTACTGCGTCCTGTCGTTTCGACATCAATGATGGTATAGATTTGGTTTTCTGGCATGATTACGACATTCTTTTCACAGCTTCCAATTCCACTTGCAATTCACGAAACATCGCCATAATACTGCTTAATTTCAATTCTTTTTCGTCATATTCTTGCGTATTGATGCAACAGGTAAATTCCCAAAGTTCTAGTACATCTTCCATCTGAACATGATACGGCTCGTAGGCTTTATTATCGCTACTCAACAGCAAACCTTGTCCTGTAAAATGTTTAGAAATACGCTTGTAAACCAAACCGTCATTTTTTGTCAACACAATATATGTCCGACCATCTTTGACATCGTTGATATCATCGACAAACTTAGCTACGATATACGAACCATCTTTTACAGGCAGCATGGAATCTCCTTTTATGGGAAAGGCTCTGTGCGTTCCTGTGGGCAAAAACGGTAATTTTATTTTTTCTAATTGTTCAATATATTCAGGATCTGCGTAACCCGCTAAATATCCAGCAGACGCTTTCGTTGGAATAATTTCGATGAGTTCTTCATCACTTTCATTGACCGTAATCGGAAATAACAAACGCTGATTTCCCACTTGCATAAACGAACTGTCTTTGGCTTGCGTGAGATCGTTTTTAACCAAAATATCAATCGGTAACTTAAAATAGTCCGACAAGTCAATTAAGCGATCAATAGGCGGCTCCGATCTTCCTTCTTCATACGATCCTACCATAGAGCGCGACCAGTTTAAAGCTTCGGCAAAACGTTCTTGTGAAAGACCTTTGAGCGTTCGCAAATGCTTGATGTTTTTTTGAATATTTCGCATAACGTTTGGGTTTAAAATCTACGTTACTTATGAAATTTTAAAATGTGTGAAATATAATTTGAATTATATCGTGTATGGACGAATCATAAAATCTAAACATAACATGGCTACGGTTCTATTTTAGGATGAAGCATGTGCGCGATAGAAACTAATTATTCACTCTATTTTAGAGTTTTATAAGTAATACTACAAATATAAGCAATAGATGCTACAAATAAAAGCTAATTGCAGAAACTACAGATTTATGATTTGAAGATTGCTTCGTTTTTAGACTTTTTTGACAATGTTATTCTTCTTGCAATGCTTCTAGAAAGCTTAGTAAATGGAAGGTGCGTTCTCGAAACTGATTTTTTTCATGAGTCGCAACTGCTGCCATCGTCATCGTGCCGCCTTCGTATAATTTGTGGTAAAACGCTTGGTAATATGCTAAGTCTGCTTTTTGAAATTTAACCCAATGCGTTTGTGAATCGAATAGTAATTGTACAGATGACTTTTTAGGATTTGCTTTTAATTGTAGCAATACTTCATCCATTAGTTTTTGCCATGAAGCCAACGCTTCTTGTTCACATTTTACAGTACTAATAGTAGCTGGTGTTACACTTTCCAGACATTTTCGATTTTCTTGATCGATGATGGTGGCGGTTTGCTGACCAAAACAGAAATTGGTCAGTAGTATTGCAAAAAAGAGAACGATTTTTTTCATACCTAAAAGATACTAATTTTTGTAATGTGACAGATTGTATTTTTAGAGTGAGATATATTCTGATATCAAACAATTAACGACGTTTGTTCTTATTTCTACGGTTGTAATTTTTATCGCCTCTCGTTTTTGGCTTTTTGTATTTTTTTGCGATTTCTCTTCGATACGATCCACCTTGATTGGTTTTCTTGTTTTTGTCTTTCTTTTCGTGAAAACCTTTGGCCAATCCTTCTGTTTTAGACGGATTGTTATGTTCGCGAATATGCGTTTGTTCTTCTGGCGCTAATTCATTGGAGATAGTAACTTCTTCTGGAAATTCGAGTTGCGGAATTTCGTAGTTCATCAACGTTTCAATCGCTTCTTTGAATTCCTTTTCTTTTTCTTTATAAAATAAAACTGCATTTCCTTTGGCTTGGGCTCTACCAGCTCTACCAATTCGGTGCATGTAATTTTCAGGATAGTTTGGTGTATTAAAATTGAATACGTGCGTAATCATGTCTAAATCCAAACCACGCGCCATGACATCGGTTGCGACTAAGATTCTGTTTTCTCCAGCATTGAAATTTTCAATCGAACGAATTCTGTAATTCTGTGTTTTATTGGAATGAATCACCGCAACATCATCTCCAAAATCGCTTCGTAACGAGTCAAACAATCGATCTGCCAAACGCTTATTCGTAATAAAAACCAAGACTTTACTATAGGTTTCTGCATCTTTTAATAAATGCGTCAATAAATTGACTTTGGTATAAAAGTTTTGAACCGCATAACAGGTTTGCGAAATATTGTCTAACGGCGTTCCGCTGACAGCGATAGAAATGGTATGTGGAGAAACAAAGAAATCATCAATTAGCATTTTTACATCATCGGTCATCGTTGCCGAAAACATAATATTTTGACGTTGCTCTGGAAGTAATTCAAAGATGTTGGTAATCTGAAAACGAAATCCTAAATCTAACATGACATCTACCTCATCAATCACTAACTTTTTGATCGCTTTTAGTTGCAAAGCTCTGCTCAATACCAAATCGTATAAACGTCCAGGAGTTGCGACTACGATATCTGCGCCTTGTTGCAAACTTTGCGCTTGTGTATTCATGTTTACGCCACCATATACACCAACAATTCGTACATTGATATATTTGGCAAACAATTCAATTTGTTCTACCACCTGAATCACCAATTCACGTGTAGGAACTAAGACTAAAATTCGCGGATTGACTTGCTTCGAGAATTTTAAATCACGCAACAACGGCAACATATAGGCAAAGGTTTTTCCTGTTCCTGTTTGTGCAATTCCAACCACATCTTTCCCAGAACGAATCACAGAGAATGATTGTTCTTGAATAGGCGTTGGCGTTGTAAAACCTAAGTCTTCAATTGCATAATGCAACTGTTTCGATAAGTCAAAATCCTGAAAAGTAGACATAACCGTGTAAATTTTGCGCAAATGTAGTGTATTTCATCACTTTAGCGCGATGAAAGTAGATTATTTTATACAAGATACAATTTGTTAGTCTATAAATTCAATATAAGAAGAGGTTCCGCCAGATAGATCGCCATTCAACCAGTGCCAATCAAAGTTTAGAAGTAATTTACCATCAGCAGCTTTTGAGATGATTCCTTTGGAAGCTCCAGCTTTTAAATCGCCACTTGTGGTAATACATTGAAATAGTAATTCAATACGATTTTCAGCAACTTGTTTTCCAACCACAAAGCCTTCTTTAATTTCGCCACCTTTGTACGTACCTGTAATGATTGTTCCTTCTTGATAATACTGAAAAATGGTTTCGTTAGAAGAAAGCCCGTTTTTATTTTCAGTCGTGATAAATTTTTTATGGTGTAGTGTCAAGAGTTTTCTTTTTTTCTTTTTCTGTTTGATTGTAAAGTGCAGGAGATAGTTTTTTAAAACCTTCTTTGGTCAAATACTTGGTTAAAATTCCACCTTTTATATTGTTAACATCAAATTCTATGATAAACGCATTTGGGTCAATTTTATCAATTAACGTATATGTTCTGCGAATATCAATTCGGTTGATAACTGTATGAATGATATCTTTTTCGGCTTGTGCACCGCGTTTTCCATAACCACGAGCGCCTTTGTACAATGTAGTTCCTGCGCCAACAATGCTAATAAGTTTTTCGTCAATTTCTTGAGAATGTTCTGAGACAATCATCAATCCGACATAATCTTCAAAACCTTCAATCATGAGGTCAATCACTTTTCCTGTGACCAGAAATGTCAAAATAGAATACATGGCAATTTCTACCGAAAGGAGCAAAGCAGTTGCACTGAATAGAATGGCATTAAAGCCTAAAATTACTTTTCCAATGCTGATACCTAAACGTTCGTTGATGAAGATGCCTAGAATTTCTGAACCGTCTAATACGGCACCATTTTTAATACTGAGTCCAATGCCTGCACCAAGAAACAATCCGCCAAAAATGGCGATGAGCAATTTATCATCGGTGACTGCAGAAAAATTTTCAAAGTGAATAAAAATGGCCAATCCTACAATGGCAAAAATTGATTTGAGAAAGATGCGTTTTGTTAGTGTAAACCAGGCTAAAGCTAAAAAAGGAACACTGACAATGAGGAGCACGACTGAGATATTTACAGGAAATAATTCGCTTAGTAAAATGGCAATTCCAGTAACGCCACCATCTAGAAATCCGTTGGGAAGCAAGAACATTTTGAGTCCAATACTTGCCAATAAAATTCCGATGATAATTTGAAAAATCTCTGAAATGAGTCGTTTCATAAGTAATTTACAAGTGTATTGGTTCTAATGTTTTCAAGATACAAAACTTCAAACCATTCGTAAGTAATACTCGTAGTAATTTTAAAAAGCGATCACTTGGATTGTTGAGTTGGGTAAAGATTCTGTATTCATCATTCTTTACCTGATTCAAACTCGAACTTTGGCGTCATGCAAGAAATTAGTTCTTTGTCGAGTGTTGTTGCGCCAATATATCCTTTCCCACGTAAGTAATAAAAAAGAAAAGCTTCATCTTTTAAGTCTGCTTTCATCACTAATAAATCTTCGTATTCGCAAAAGGGAGTTGTAAGTTTTCCTTGATAACTCATAATCGTGTAGGTTGTATTTCCATCAAGTGTTTTCCATGAATGTCCTACTTTAAATGACGAATCGTATCGAACCTGTTCTTTATTAAATTCTTCTCTGTAAGCGTATACCACACCTTTTTCAGTTCGTAAATACAGTACATCGCTATTGCCTCCTTTCCAAGTTTGTTTGAATTCAATATACGTTTTACCATTAAACTTCTTTTTCCCGATCTTCTTTTCTGTATAATAAGAAATTCCCCAAAAAAACTTTTTTACAGAGATATCAATCGGAAAGTAGCTTTCATTTTTTTTGGTTTCACAGAATCCTTCGCCTTCTTCCAATTGTGCGAAACAGTTGTATGAGAAAAACAAGAGTATGGGAATTAAAACTGTATGTTTCATGAGTTGTACAAATGTGAAATTATGATATAATTTTCAAGATACAGAAACTTTAAAGGATTCAACGGAAATACAAGTGGCTTTTTTAGTTTGCCTCTTTTTTGATGATGTTTTCGCCTTTTATAAAATCATAGAGCGTCAATTTTCGCAGTTCATAGTAAAGTTCCCAATATTCGCGAAGACTTTGATAATAGTTATAAATGGCGGTGTCTTTTTCACTTTGGGCAATATTTAAATCTGTGATAGAAACTTTTCCAATAGCAAAGCGTCTTTTTGAAGCATTGTATCGTTTGACCGCGATTTCTGAAGCTCTTTTTGTAATTTTTACCGACAGTTCAATTTGCTGCCATTCCAAGTATTTTAAACTCAATTCGCGTCGTGCAGTTAAGAGTTCTTGTTCGTTGGTGCTTCGAATTAAATCGAGGTTTGCTCTGGCAATTTTTCGTTCAGCTTTTCGTTTTCCCCAAGAAAATATAGGAGCTCTAAAAGTAAGTGCAAAGTTTTGTTGAACCAATAAATCTGAGTACGCACGATTTAATAATTCGTCTTGTTGAGTAAGCCCAAAGTTTCCTGTAATTCCCAAAGTAAAACCTTCACTTTTGGTTTTGGCAATTTCTTGTTCGGCTTCGGCAATTTTTCGTTGATGATTAATGCGTAATTTTCTGTTTTCAAATGCTTTTTCAAAGAGTTGTAGCGAGTCAATTTTAATAAAAATTAGTTCTTCAGGAATGATCAATTCAATGTTTGATTCGCCTTGAATTCCTAGTTGATCCAACAAAGCTTGTTTGGTGAGTTTTAATTCGTTTTTAGAAATGATCAGTTCTTTTTCGGCGTTTAATAAGCTGAGTTCAGATTGTAACAAATCATTTTCATAGAGCTTTCCAATATTGAAACGTCCTTCGGAAATTTTATAAATAGTATCTTGACTTTTCTTGTTGATCGTAGCATTATCTGACTTGATTTTAGCCAAGATGTAATCAAAAAATCGACTTGTTGTATTGTATGAGATGTCTTCTAATTGTTCTACCAATTCACGTTTAGATTCTTCAAAAATAAGCGGTTGAATTTTCTTTTCCCAACGAAAAGGATTGTAGAATAATGATTCTTGAAAATAGCTAATTGTCAATGGAGTAGAAGAGTATGTGGTAAAGTTGGGATTGGAAAAAATATCGATTCGGTTCAATGAAGATGATACACTAAATTCTCCACCTGTAAACGGTACAATTTGATTCACATCTAAAGAAATAGAAGAAAATGCCTGATTCTGACCAATAAAAATATCGGTTCCATCATCGGCAGTAATTCGGTTGATAGAACGTTGATAGTTTGGCAGTGTTCCTCTTATATTTAACGATGGAAAAAATCCTGCTTTATAAGATTGATATTGCCAATAGTTGACTTCGGCATTGTTTTTTGCGGTTAAATATTCAATCGATTTACTTTTAGAAAGTTCAATGGCATCTTCTAAAGTAAGCACTGTTTTTGTTTCCTGTGCCATGAGTTGCCAACAGACACCAAAGAATAGTATATATGTGATGTATTTTTTCATGACGTTTTTTGTTTTGTGAGCAACCAATACAGCATTGGTAACATATAGAGACTAACAAAAGTTCCGATGCACATGGAAATAATGACAACCAATGCTAGTGGTTTTTGCAAATCGGCGCCAATTCCAGAAGTAAAAAGCACAGGAACCATGGCCAAAATTGTAGTAAAACTGGTCATTAAAATAGCATTTAATCGTCTGTTTCCTGCTTGATGAATGGCTTCTAGAAGTGTTGTGTTTTCTTGGTCTCTTAGTTTGTTTATAGTATCTATTTTTAAAATGGAATCGTTGATGACAATTCCGAGCATGATAATCATTCCGATCATTGACATAATATTGAGCGAAATACCAAATACATACATGATAATGATGGTTCCGCCAACTGTAATTGGAATTTCGCAAAGAATAATTAATGGCTGTAATAAAGATTCAAATTGTGCTGCCAATACAAAGTATAAGAGCAATACAACAATACACATGATGATTAGCAATTCGTTGACAAATGTTTTTTCTTCAAAATAGGTTCCATCAAAGGTAATTTCGTGACTACTGTTTGTTTTTACAAAATCGATGATTTCTTGGTGGTTATTCGTTGTAATATGGATTGGAATGTAATTTTCGTTGAAGTCAGCATATATCTTTTCAAAATCGCTTATTTCTTTTGTATTGATGAGGTTTGCAATTGGAATTTGAACATTGTCTTTATTCGTGATAAATGAACTCTTGATAATGGTAGCAAAGTCTTTGGTTGTCTTTTTGAGAACAATCGGGATGTATTCATTGGTACTTTTTAGCACACTAATTTCATTGGAACTGAATAACGATTTTAAATGGCGAATTAATTCACTGTTTTCAATCTTGTACGTTGCAATTTTTCGCAGATCAATAGCTAGTTGTAACACTTGTTTCTGCTTTTCAGTACTGACAATACTTTTTGGAAACTGTGTGGAGATTTTTTCTGCAATTGCTTGAACTTCGTTAGCTCGTTTTGCAGGAATTTTTAGAACAAAATCAGCTTTGTTTGAAGAAAATAATTGTTCAAATAAGTTGTCAGATTTTTGTACTTCAAATGTTGCATTTGGAAAATGTTGGATGCTATACTCACGAAGTTGTTGCTTGTATTTTTGAGCTTCATTAGCAGAAGTTGTTTGTACATATAATTGAACGCCTGTATTCGCTATTTTACGTTTTGAGAGTAAAAAATCTTGTTCACCAATAAACGAACTGAATACCGTATTTTTTAGTTGTTTTTCTAGCATGGAAGTTCTACGTTCACTTTCCGCCAAAGCGATATTTTCATTCCAATTCATGACGAAATTAAAGTCGTGATATTGAATTTCGGGAAGTTTTTCTTTATTCGTTTTTGTAAATACAAATCCGCCAACAATTACCAATGCAATTCCACAAATAATCACAAGAATTTTTTGCTTAAATAAAAGATCGAACGAACGGATGTAGATTTTTGAGAGCCTGTTTTTCTGTGATTTTTCTTTGACTTTTATGTTGAAAGCTACATACAGCGTTGGCAATAAAATAATAGAGACAATATACGAAATGCTTAAGCTAATAATGATGGCCAATGCTTGATCAAAGAATAAAATTCCTGCAATGCCACTTAAATAAATCAACGGAATAAATACGGCACAAGTTGTGAGTAAAGAAGATAATAACGGACGCAGAATTTCATAGGTTCCTTTTGCACAAGATGTAATGATATGATGTCCTTTGATGCGATATTGCGAAATATTATCAATCACAATAATCGAATTGTCAATCATCATTCCAATCCCAACAATTAGTCCTGAAAGCGAAACAATATTGATGGAAATATGTAAGAGATATAAAAAGAGAAAACTGATGACTAACGAAAACGGAATGACCAATGCAATGATGAGCGATACTTTATAATTTCGTATAAAAATATATACCATTAAAATGGCAAGCAATGCGCCAATTATAAGACTGTTTTGTAAGTTATTGATGGCAATATGTAATAAATCTGATTGATCTTGTTGAATGCTAAACGAAAAATCAGCATTGCTGCTTTGAAGTTGATGTAAGTAGCTTAGTATTTCTGTTTTGACCTTTGATACTTTTGCATCTGCTTTACTGACAATTGCCAGACTGATGGCTTTTTCTCCTTGGTTTGTAAATATGCCTTTTTGTTCTTTTTTGACCAAGGTAACTTCCGCTAGATCTTTGATTTGAATGCGTGTATTATTTGCAATTAAATATAGATTTTTGATGTCTTCAATACTTTGTAATGAAGGTTCAAACAATACATTATACACATAATGTCCATTTTTAATTTTAAAGTTGCCAATTTGTGTATTGTTACTTCGTATAACATTTTCTATATCTGCAATAGAAAGCTGAAGTTGCGCAAGTTTACTTGGGTTCAGTTGAATGCTGATTTCAGGTAAAACCGTTCCGGTCATATCTACAAAAGCCACCGATTCGTTTTGTTCCAAACGTTTTCTGACACTATTTTTGATATAGTTTGAAAATGCTATCTGCGAACTATTTTTGGGATATGGAATGTGTACATAACACAACGGAATGTCTGACGGATTTGACTTGATCAGTTTAGGACGACTGATTTCTTTAGGTAATGCTGAAAGAATACGATCAATTTTTTCATTGACTTCAATAAATGCATAATCTACGTCAGTTCCATATGCAAAATATAAATCAATAAAGGCGTTTCCATTATACGTACTGCTTTGAATGTCTTCTAGGTTGCCCACTTGCACAAGTTGTCTTCGTATGGGCTGTACAACAAGTTTTTCTAATTCATTAGCGGTATAATTTGGTTCATCGAGTTGTACTTTTAAATAAGGAACATCAATTTCGGGCATTAACGAAACAGGCATTAGGTTTAATGACGTAATACCAAGTAGCACAAATGCTAAAAATGTCATGAAGACAGCTATGGGACGTTTGACTAAAAATTCAACCATGGCGCTTCAATTTTAGAGATAAAGATAAAGGCAATACTATAATGAGTACAAGCATGGAAAATAGCAATCCGCCAATATTTCCATACGCAAAAGACGTCCAGAAAAAGTCGTTTCCAGAGACAATCACAAAAGGTAATAATCCTAAAATGGTCGATAAAATCGTCAGAATTATAGGAATGATTTTCGCATTGAACGATTTTATATACTTGATTATAGGATCTTTTCGTTTTGTTTCTTGATTATTGTATTGATTGATGATATAAATTGCTGCATTCACTACAATTCCACTAAGCATAATAAAAGAAGCCAATCCGCCTTGATCAAACGGAAGATCAAACCAGCTAAAAGTGAGAAAGATGCCAATAAATGAAGTCGGAATCATCACAATTACAGCAATTGGTTGTCGTAAAGATTCAAACAGGATTGCGCAAATAAAGTAAATAATCAACATAATAATCAGCGCAACTTTTACTACCAGATATTCTTCTTTTTCATATTCATAATCCGCATCCGGATGCATCGCACGGAAACCAACAGGCAGTTGCGAATTTATTTTTTGGAGCAATTCTTTTAAAACGATTTTATTGTATTCGAAGGTTCCTGCAAAACTATAATCTAGAAAAAGTTGATATTCACTGTTTTTCTTTACCACATTATTAAATACACGTTGCTTTTTTACAGAAGCTATTTTGTTTGTGCTGAAGCTTGTAGAATCAATTTCAATTTTTTGATGTTTCAGCGTCCATTCGGTCATAAAATCATTTTGCTCTTTTATGATTACGGGAAGTGCATTGAAACGTGCAATATAATTTTCATTCCCCGACAGCCATTGCAGTTTTTCCAGTAACTGATATTTACCAATATTGGCTATAGCGGCACTATTTTCAATATTTAATGCGTATTCAAATTTATCTTTCAATATCCACGAGCGTTCACTGTTTATTTTTACATTGGAAATGTTTTTATGTGCTAATAATATGTTTTTTTGAATGTGCGCTGCATGTGCTACTAATTCATCCAAATTATAACCTTTCAATTTTATAGAAGCATCTGAAATGGTATTTCCGCTGTTGCTAAAACCTTGCCCAATACCTGAAATAGCACAATCAATTCCTCCAATTTTTGTTGCCGCAGATTGCAGTTTGTTTTTCAACACATACGGAACATCAGAGCCTTCAGCTTCTTCCGTAAAGTAAATTTGAATCATACCATTATTGGTGTCGAAAATTTCAGCGAAGAACATATCAATGCCTTGTTGATTGTTTAGAAGGTTTTCAAAATTTTGAATCGTAGCATCCAATTGTTCAATAGTTGCTCCTTCCGGATTACGGAGATGAACTTTGAGCGAAATACGTTCGGGACTGCTGATAAACGAACCTTTTTCTATACTTTTTAGAAACGACTGTAATGAACCGCCAACATAGGCAAATGAAGGCTGAATATTTTCTTGATAAAATTCACTTTCCAATACTGAATTGATGAGTTCTTTGCCCATAAAATTTCCTGTCGCTTTTTGGGGAATAAGAAATAATGGCAAACCAAAAAGCATGATGAACACTAAGAACACGAGCCTTTTTCGTTTTATAAAAAGCTTTAAGGTTTTATAATAGATGTTTGAAAAAATAACAATTCTACGTTTTCTTCGGAAAGAAGTTTTTTTGAAGTTTTTTGAGAATTTGAGTTTATCGTTTAAAGCTGGAATCAGGAAAAAAGTGATGAATAAAGAAACGATTAGGTTGATACAAATGATCCATGAAAAATCTAGTAAATACAATTGATACGCTTTTTTGATAAAGAAGATAATAGCAAGTGAACCAATAGTTGTTAAGGTTGCAGCAAGAATGGAAATGAATACTTTTTTGTTTTTATGATGACGTAAATGATCAATCATAATGATAGAATTATCCATGATGATTCCTAGAGAAATGGTTAATCCTGCAAAAGAGTATATGTGTAAATCGACCGAAAATATATGATATAAAATTACCGCTAAGAGTACATTCAGCAACAGCGAAATAAAGATTAGAAATACATATTTAAAACTTCTGCTAATGATGATGATAAACACAAACAAAACGATGATGGAAAAAAACACTCTGTACGAAACCTTGAGAAGTTCATCGGTAAGTTTTTGAGTAGCATCATATAATGTATGAATCTTTATATTTTCAAGACTTTTGGAGTGTTGAAATTCGGCGATAGTTTTATACACATTTTGAATGACATCTAACTGATTTACATCTTTGTCGGAAGTAATTATAACAGAGACGGCATTGGATCCATTGAAGCGTTTGTACCCTTGAATTTGTTCTTCAACTAGTTCAATTTGAATGATGTCTTTTAGTAAAACAATATTGTTGTCTTTAGTCGCAATGGGCGTTTTTAAAAGAATATTTTCGAGCGTGCCGTTTTCTTCAGAATAAAGAATAATGTCTTTTTCTGCATTGTTATAAAGCGTAGTGCCGAAGCTTTGTTTGGACAATACAGTAGTAATAGTTGCTTTTACAGATTCGAGATCAACTTTGTACCTTTTCAAAGTGGCATCGTCGCAGAGAATGACATATTTGTATGTGGGCACACCGACCAATTGTACATTGTTGACACCTTTGATGCGCGCTAGTTTTGGCTGAATGATTTCAGTTGCTTTTTGTTGTAACGTTGCTACAGATGCTTCGCTGCTTAACGCTAAAGAAATTAGGATTTCTGCACGTTCATTGTCAATTCCGTGTGTGGTGACTGTAGGATACGAAACACCTTTTGGGAAATCGTTATATAATTGCCTTAAAATTGCATTGATATATAATTGACTCTTATCGAGATTGGTGTTTTCAGAAAATTCAAGATCTATTTTTCCAGAACCTTTGGATGAAACAGAATTGATATTGAGTACACCATCTAACGTGGCTAACGATTGTTCAATAGGATTTGTGACTTCACTTTCTAGAATTCTTGGATGTGCATCTTGCCAAGTATATGCAATGGTAATTACGGGAATATTTTGTTTGGGTTTGAGACGAATGGAGAGTGAAAAAATAAACGCAGTGCCTACAATGCCTAAGAGTACAAAAATGATGATTTTTGTAAATGAAGACATTATTTTTTTGTCGCCATTCATCTTATTTTATGTTCGTTACCGAAGCATTATGTGCTAAGTTGGCATTTCCTTCATAGATAATAAGATCTCCTTTTTTGAGTCCTTTTTCAATGACAATATGCGTGGTGTTTTCGAACGAAGTTTCTACATAGTTCCAAAAAGCTTTTCCATTTTTATAGGTAAACACTACTTTTTTATTGTCGCGCAATACAACACTTTCTTTGGGAACAAATAATTTATTAGGAACTACTTTTTTGATGGTTACATTCACGTTCATTCCATCTAAAATACCTGCATCGCTGTTGGCAAACGTACCACGTACTTTGATAAGTCCATTTTCATCTACACTAGGATTGATTTCTGTGAGTTCTCCATTAAATATTTTTTCAGAGAAATTCGTTGAAATCTCAATAGCTTGTCCTTTTTGTAGAAAAATAAAATTCTCTTCCAAAATGCTAAATTCAACTTCAAAAATATCATTGTTTATAATGATACAAAATGGTTTTGTAGTATCAGGATAACTATATTTTTTGGTTTCCAAATTTGCAATCACGCCACTAATGGGCGCTCTTAAGCTTGTAGAAGCAAGTTTTGATCTGGCATCATTTAAGTCTGAAATAGAAGTATTATAATTTCCTCTATTCTTTGCCATGTTTAAAGTACTTTTTGGAATGTTGGTAGAATCTTTTAAACTATGATTAAATCCAATAAGAATATCTTCTACATCAATTTTGGCGCGTGCTAATTGTTCTTTTGCTTTGATGACCTTATTGCGGTAGCTGTCATTATTTTGTTGTGCAATTACCTGTCCTTTGCTTACTTTTTGTCCATTTTTCACACGAATAGCATTGATTTTTTCATTCAAGATGAATTTTACTTCTGCTTTTTGTTTGGCAAAGGCTTTTCCTGATGTTTGCAATTCCAAATTAAAATCACCTTTTTGGATGGTATCAAAGGCTACTTTTTCTACAAAATCAGTTGTTTTAGGAGTTGATGGTACCGTAGTTTTTTTTGTTTCTGTTTTATTGTCACAAGAAATCAGTAGTATTCCAAAAAAGAATAAGAAGGTAATGGAAGATATGTAGGTATATTTAGATTTCAATTTTTGTTATTTAAAATTCTCTAATAATACAGGAGAACCAACTTTAATTACTTTATTATCTTGTACTTGAAAAGAGTGATATGCTTTGTAATTTGACAATTCATTGAGTTGATTAAATCCATCAAATTCATCATAATAAACTGGATGTTTAAAAAACAATACATCATTTATCATGTAATCGACTTTTATTTTTTCAGAACCAGATATAATAAATATAGCTTTTTTCTGGTTGTTTTTTAAGTATTTCTCCCATAATGTTAAATCATCTATACATACAGAACAATCTGCATCCAAATAATTTATAATTAGAGACTCTTTTGTATTAATTGAAGTATTAAATACTATTTCTGTATTTATAGGAACCAACTCATCTGGATAGACTAATTGTTTATTCTTCCATGTTGATTGCATTTCGGTATCTATCTTAGATAATTCGTCAGTAAGTGTATCATTTTTTGAGGAATTAAACTTTAGCAAGAATATAATTATTGCTCCAATAAGAAAAGAAGAAATAAGTAATGGATATATATACTTTTTCATTGCTTGTATTGATATTAGAGTTTGTATTGAACTATATTGGCATTACCATATTCTATTACAAATAGGTTTTTATCATTCGTGTCAACTTCGATTGCGGTTGATTTTTTCTCAATTTCAAGAACATTTACCAAGTTACCTTCCCAATCAAATACATGAATTTCTGTGCCAAAAGGGAAAGGGCTATCATCTCTTGTTTTTCCAGAATATAACGCATAAATTTTATTGTCGGATACTGATAAGTCTATATAACCAAACTTAGTATCTCCAGCTTGTCCCATTACGACACGACTTCCGTTGTTTGAAAGTTCATATTTTGGTAAAAAGTCTAAATCAGTTTTAATTTTCATATAATCACTTCCGTCTTGATTATAAATTTCAATTAAATCACAATATAAATTGGCAAGTGCAATTTTGCTGTTGTCTGGTTTCACTTTTAACGTTGCCATCAATGACTGCTTATGAACTGCAATAGGAACTTCACTCTTTGGCAATGGAGGTAATGTTCCTGTAGTTGTTGTTTGTTTTGTATTTGTGTTATAAATAGAAAGCCTGTTGTCTATTTCCGAAAAATCTAACCCTACAATCGTTTCTGAATCTAACCAACCTAGTTCATAGAAGAAACTTTTTGATTCTAAGAATAATTCATGATCTGTTGGTTTGTAATCATTTGAAGAAACACTATCCTTATGAAAACCTAGGTATTTATTTTGCGAACTATCAAAAACCCAAAGTTTATTGTCATGAAAATCTAATGATCCAAAAGGAGCTAACAATTCTCCAGGTCCTTTTCCTTTAATTCCTATATTCCCTTTATAGTTACTATTCTCATCAAATACTACGATAACTTTTTTTGATTTTAAATCATTGATATAAATATTTTGACCTTCCTTTTTTAACTTAAAAGGGTTAAATAAACTATCAGATAAAGTCCAATTATTTACTTTTTTAATTTTTTTGGCAGGAGTTAAATTTACTTTTTTATACCAACTGGTTTCTGTTTGTGTACAGGAAACGAAAGTGATAATTAAAAATAAGATAAATAGGTTGTTTCTTTTTATCATAGAATTTTTTTAAATAATTAAGAGAATTGTAGTTATAAATCAACTACAATTCTCTTTTTTAACTTTTTAATATATAATGAATGCTTAAAGTGAAGTAAATTCTTCGACCTCTTTAATTTTAGCATCACATGGTTTTCCATCAGATCGCCACCAGTGAACATTGACATGTGTTCCATTACCTGGATAACAAATTCCTGTTCCTGGGCAACAAGTTCCTGCAGCTAGGGCTTCATTGACAGTAATTTCTTTTTGTGTATTTGTAGTTAACATTAATGCTGCTGCAAAAAGAAAAGCAGAAGCACCTAAAATGATTTTTTTCATATTTTGATAATTTTTTTGAAAGTATTTAATAATACATGTAAGGGTTAAAAACCATAAGCATCATGAAAATTGTCCTTCTGGATTTATTTTTCTGTATGCTTATTGTAGATTAGTTTCCTCCTAATGTTTGTAGAGAAAGGTCTTTTCCACTACATGATTTACCATCAATTCTCAACCAATAATTAGGTATGAAAGTCCCATTACTAGAAATGTAACAAGAGCCCACGCCTGGGCAGCAAGTGCCTCCAGCTAATGCTTCATTTACAGTAATTTCTTGTTGGGTGTTGACATTCAATGTTAATGCGGCAGCAAAAAGAAGCGCTGAAGCACCTAAAATGATTTTTTTCATAATACTGGTTTTGTTAAAAGTAATATTTCACTTTGATAAAAGTTATGAACCCAAAAAGATAAAAAAAGCTATATTTTTGGTTTCATATTTTTCACTAGTTAATACCAGCAATAGTTTCGAGTTTAGCATTACATGGTTTTCCATCAGATCTCCACCAAGCATTTGTAGTCATACCACCATTAGTTGGGTAACAAGTTCCAACTCCTGGACAGCAAGTTCCTCCGGCTAATGCTTCATTCACAGTAATTTCTTGTTGGGTGTTGGCATTCAATGTTAATGCAGCAGCAAAAAGAAGTGCTGAAGCACCTAAAATGATTTTTTTCATAAATAATAGTTTTAATGATTAATAGTTTTTCAATATAGATATATAGAACTAAAAAATAATAATAATATTATTAAAAATATGTTAAAAATATACGGATTATAAGTGAAATAATACCTGCGTAAATGCGAAAAACCTTCATCTTCAATAAGTTAATTAGTGATAACTTCTTGTAGTTTTTCGATGTAGAATTCGCCACGAATTGGCGATCCTACAAAAACTATTTTGTTGTCTTTTATGAGGAATGTTTGATAGGCTTTTAAGTCACTTATTTTATTGATAGGTTTGAACGTATTGGATTTATCCCATAAAAAAATAAAACTAGATTTTGCCTGATCGTACACTTGATACTTTAGTAACTCAATATCACCGCTTGTTATTAAAAATTCGATATCGAGTTTTTCTTCAAATGTAGGATGTTTCTTTACCAATGCTTCCCATTTTTTTAAGTCATGAACACAGCTCGAACATTCTCCGTCTAAATAGGAAATAAGTGTGTATTTTTTTTTACTATTTTGTATTTTAGAGAGTAAATCCACTTTTTCATTCGTCATGGTATTGTATAACTCCGTAGGAAGTTGCAAAGATTTCCCTTTCCATGCTTCTTGAATTTTAGTATGTGCATCTTCGTATTTTTGTTGTTCAGCCGTAACGAATTCATTTTTAGAAAGAGTACTAACTATCAAAATAAAAGATCCTAAGATAGAGATAGCAAACATGAGTGTATATGCAGAATTCTTAGTCATAGGTAGTGTATTTTTTAAGTAAAAATTCTCCTCGAGAATCTAATTCAATAACAAAAAATTCATGATCGTTTTTTAATTCAATAGCAATTGCTCTGTTTTCTATTTTATAGGAAGTAATAAAATTTCCTTCCCAATCAAATACACAAACAACATCTGCAAAGTTTGCATTTCCTTGACCACGCGTTCTACCAGAGTACAATGTGTAAATTTTTTCATCAGAAGCACTTATATAAATATGACCAAAGCGTGTATCTTCTCCTTGTCCCATCACTGCATTTCCATCGACATTCATAACTTCATATATAGGATTGAAATTGCTATGTGTTTTAATACGTTTCATAGTATTATTTTTTAAATCATAGATTTCTAATAAATCAGCATATCTGCTAATAATAGCAACTTTTGATTGGTCTGGTTTTACTTTTAAGATACTTTGATATGATATGTTGTGAATTGTTTGTGGAATATTGCTTGATGGAGGTGAAAACATTGGAAATTTTTCATCAATAATAGTACCTTCAGTATTTGTGAAAATCAATCGGTTTCCTGATTCAGAAAAGGTTGTGCTGACAATAGTTTTTTCTTTTTCTATCCAATTTGGACTAAAGTTTTGATTTGCGTTTCCTTGAAAATAAATTTCAGTGTCATATGTATATGTTGGGAAAGCTAACGAATCTAAATGAAAAGAAACAAGCTTTGAAATGGTAAGATCATACGCCCAAAGTTTACCATTGCTAATATCAAGAGAAGATAAACTCAATAATTCTCCTGGTCCTTTTCCTGCAATACCAATATTAGCAACATAGGTATTATTTAAAATGTCAATAACATGAATTCGTTTCAACGCTCTGGAATCTCCTAAATAGAGATATGGCTCTTTATAAATCATTTTACTAGGATTGACTAACTCGGTAAATAGTAGTTTTTCACCTTTTATTGGTTTTGGAGTTTCTTCAATAGCTAGGGTATGGAAATTTGGTGTGTTTTTATCACTTTTACAGCTAATAATGGCAATTAAAAGAAATAATACGAGTACTTTTCTAATCATTATAAGGACTGGTTTAGTTAATTAAACATAGAATATATTTTGCAACAGAAGCTTATGATTTTCATAAAAAAATCAGCCAAAATGAACTTGACTGATTTTATATCCTATATAAGATAAATAGATGTTAATTATTTACAGGTGTGGCTCCTACAGGAATCGCATCAACTGGCTTTACTTCGAAACATGATCCACCATCTCTCTTCTTGTAAGAGTCTTCAACTTTTACACCGTCAATGATACAAGTCGATGTTAGTTCAGAACAGCAGGTTCCATCGGCAAAAGCTTGTTCGCCAAAAGTTACTGTTGAGGTGTTCATACTAAATACTAAAGCTAACATGAATAGCCCCGAAGCGATTGTTGTTAAAATTACTTTTTTCATAATATTAAAGGTTTTTTTGGTTATTGATAACAAATATGCAGAGTAGTTGCGCGCAGGTGTATTTCTGCATATTTGTCTTACTTAAATGTAGGATAAATAAAATGTGTATCAAAAAATCTTACATTGATTTTTTAAATAACTGGCAATTAGTAAGTTAAATTGATAAATAAGGTAAGGTGAATCCGTAATATTTATCTTAAAAGGTGGATTTAAGAAGTAAAGTTTTTATGTAAGTATTTTGTAAACAGTGTTTTATGTGAATTGTAGTTTATTAAAAACTAAACCACAATTTCCCTTGTATTGTGTACTCAGGTACAAAACCAATAGCTCTAGAATCGTTAGAGAAGTGTCGATTATCTCCCATCACGAAAAAGTAGTTAAAAAGAAATGTATAACTGTTAATTTTTTCATTATCTAAATAAATGATGTCGTTTTGTATGGAGATTGTTTTTTGAGTTTCCAAAGCAATGGCTTCTTCATAGAAAATGATATTTTCCATAGTAAGTTGTATGGTATTTCCTTTTTTTGGAATCGTTATAGGTCCGTAAAAATCTCTAGTCCAATCAAAAACCTTCTCTTTAGGAAATATATTTTCAACGATTGTTTTTGGCAAATGAATATTTCGTGTAATCTTTTGTTGCACCTGTAAAGGGAGTTTTTTATACTCTGTGTTTGAGTATGTTTTTCCCGCAATAAAACCTTTCGTATCTTTTGTAATATAGTCAAAAACATACGTAGAAAGTTCTTCTTGTTGTTGTTCATTAATAGAAACGTTACTGTTTACAATCTGGATTGTTTCACCAGGTAAACCAATAATTCTTTTGATGAATTTTTTAGAGGAATTCTTCTTAAAGCTTTTAAAAACAATAATATCATTGCGTTCAATTTTTTCAAAACCACTTAAGCGATTATATGTTGTATCATTTGTTTTTTCAGATGAAAATAGACTACCAAAAGGAACTTCAGTAATTGAATTTGGCATTTTAGGACCATAATCCAATTTATTAATCACAATCATCTCTCCTTTTGATAATATACGTTCCATAGAGCTAGAGGGAATGGAATAAATTTCAAAAATGAAGATTCTAAAAAATATAGCCAATCCAATCGGGAAAATGAGATAAGTACTATATTTAATAATTGTATAGGTGTTTTTAGTAAGTTTTCTCTTTAAGAATTTATATAAAAATTGTGTACTAATACAATCTATAAAAAGAACCAAGAGTAGTGAAACTATAAAAAGTCTTGACCAAATGAAAAAGCATATAATAAGTCCGAAAAACAGTATGAATACTATTTTAGAAATATTACTTTTCAAAGATTTTGACATATATGCGAAGTTTTACTTTTGTGTTAAGATATCAATTTTTACAAGAAATAGAAGGTGGTTGTTGAAAATTTAAGAGAAAATTTTACCTCTTTAAATATAAGTATCAACCCAATTCAAAAGTGGTAATTCCAAATATTTTATTTAAGTCTACTTTTGGTGGATTTCCATAATACATTCGTGCGCATTCAAAAATATAAGTAGCTTCATATTTATCCACAAGTGCTTTGGCAGCTTCATTTACCATAGGAATATCCAAACATAAAGATTCGCCTTGAACCGAATTTAAACAGGCTTTGTATAAAGTTTCTGCAATAGCAGGATTGTCAGCAAACAAAGGACATATTTTGTTTCCAGTAATTGTTTTTCGAACAATGGCGAAACCTTTTAATAGATTGTCTTCAACATATTTGAATGTTTTAATATCAGTAAGTTGTAACCAAGGTTGTAAAAATTGCGGACGCGAAACTCCAAAACATTGTGCATCATACGCAAGAATAGCTTCGAAATCAGTATTTTCAATGGCAGAAATATTTGCATCAACCGTAAAAGCGCATCCAATTTTTTCATAACGAACATCTCTAAAAGCAATTTCAAAGCCGCCTTCTTGGTAAAAAGGTTGCATTGCTACAACGCCGTCCATGCCAATAGCTGCATTTTTCTTCAGTCGAGACAATAGTTTATCGCGTCTTAAATACCATAACTTTCTTCCAATTCCGTGTGATCGGTAGGCAGGTTTTACAATAAAGAATCCCATAAATCCAAATGCGCCATCATACGAAACAATAGATCCGCCAGCTATGAGTTCGCCTTCGTAATGAAAACCATAAAAACCATCAGGATCGGTGGCAAAATATACATCAGCATCGTACGGGCCTGTATTCCAACCTTCTTGTTGTGCCCAATTGGCTAAGGTATTTACGCCGTTCAAGTCTAGTTTTTCAAATTGTAAATCGTCTATATTCATGGTAGGTATTACGTAAAAAAATGATTCACAACGAAGTTTCATTATGAATCATATGAAAGTATATATTTTAAAGCAGTTTAACAACCACAACCACCAAAGATATTGATGTCCGTGTTTACTTTTCCATCTTTAGAAGTTAAGTGCATGGTTCCAGTATATTCTGGTCCGCCACCATCATTTTGTCCGTCTTTTGTCAACGAAAATTTTAAATCGTATTGATCGTTGTAATAATGTCTAAAATGATCTCCCTTTTTAGGATCAGGATTTTCAGGTTTTTTACTTTTTAAGATCACATTCTTCCCGTTGATTTTAATAATTGCCTTGGCTTTTGGTGCGTCTTCATAGGTTCCCATTACAAGTAAGGTATCATAATCATCAGGATGTGTACGGAATGAACAACTGCAACCATCTCTAAATTCGTCTGGCAAGCTATTGATGCTAGTGATTATCTGCATAGGTCTTGCAAAAGATGTCTTTTTATCAAGTGCACTTTCTTCAACAGCTGGTGCAATTTCTTCGGTAGCAGAAGTGGTTTCTTGTAGCGTAGTTTCTTTCCAAGCTCCGTTGACCATTTCTGGCTTTGCATTGAGTTGCATGAAGTGTTTTTTAATGCTTTGTGAACGCGTATATTCTTTTTTAGCGGTATAATCCTTCACGGTTTCAGTGAGTTCCATTTTTGGACTAGAATCGCCCATTTCAACAGTATAACTAAACTTACGTTCTTTTTGAAGATTTCTTTTGGCGTCCATGAGTTTGAACGTATAATAATATCCGTGTTCGCCAACTTCGGTTCTTTCAATTTCTATAATTTGATTGTCTTTTAAGTAGCTATAATTTACCGTTTCGGCATCACCACTTTCACTTTTTGTAATTCCTAAATCGGTCCATGATGAAATGTCAAATTTTCCAAAGTGGGCAAAGTCAAATTGCTTATCAGTAATGATCCCGTTACCTTTTTCATCGCCTTTCTGTTGTACTGCACCACCATAAACCCAGCCTTCTTTGTTGTCTTTTGTGGTTACTTTCATCCAGTAATCGTCGTATGCAACCCCGCGAAGTACAATAATTTCTTTTGTGTCAGATTTGGTACCTGTAAATTCCAAAGCATCTTCCGAAGTATACGTGCCTACAACTTTTCCTTTCGTATTTGCAGCATCTCGCACATTGATATTATCAACCCAAGCGTAATACGAATTGTCAACTTTAGGTGCTTCTTCAGTTTTTTTGACTTCTTCAGGGACAGTTTCTGTGCTTGTTTTTGATTTTTCTTTGGAATCACTTCCGCAGGAAATCATTAAAACTGTTATACAAAGCATGCACAGTTTTGAGGTAAAAGAATACATTTTCATTTGATCGTTAGTTGGTTAAAATTGGGATTCAATTTAAGAAATAATAGAGGACTTAAAAAAAATCCTAGTTTAAAAAAGGTTTACATCAAAAAAGAAAACATTCACTATACAAAAACTTCCATTCACTCATATTTTTTCTTTTTGAGTTGACAATCAGTCATTTTTGAGTTGAAAATTAACCTAAAAGCATAGAAATCATGAGAGTAAACTTTTTTATTGTAAGCATGTTACTACTATTTGTAGGAACTGTATTTGCACAAGACTATGTACGCATTAAAAACCGCAATACAATTAATGGTGATGTGTACGGAATACATATTGAAAATACGAGTGTAGAAGCTGGAACTATACAACCCAATTGGTGGTCTGCACAATGGGTTTTTGAAAAAATACCAGGATCCAAATATTACAAAATAAGGAATCGTTGGAAAAAGAATGGACGTGATGACTATTATTTACATCTTGTAAAAGGAAAATTAGAAGCTAGTAAACTGGTGAGACCAAATTTAAAGTGGGCACAATGGGCATTGGAAAAAGTAAGAGGAACTCCGTATTATAGAATCAGAAACCGTTATCATCTGATGCATTATATCTGGATTAGAATAGATAAAGGAATAGAGTTGACTGCTGGTAAAGTGAGTCCGTTTGAAAAATTAGCGCATTGGGAATTGGAAGGTTTTAATGAAAAAGCCGCTACAGTTGCACCCAAACAAAAAAAAGAAACGACAAGTGTTAGTACTGCAAGAAAAAATAACACTAAAAAATCCAATGTTAGCGCAACTCCCACAAAGAAGAAGAAACGAAAAAAAATGACAAAAATACGCGTAAAACTACTAAAACTGGTTTGTGAAGTGTCTGATGATGAAGGTATCAATAATAACGCAGATATGAGTCATTTTAAAATGGAAGCAAAATTATTTCAGAAAAATTGTAAAGAAGATAATGTGAATTCATTAATAGGTAAAGGTATTGTATACAATTGGAAAGGTCGTCCAGATAAGGAAGTAGCTGAAGGAGATGTCATATATGGAGGAAAAAAAGATTATGTGGATTTATTGCTAGATGAAAGTTGTGGAACTAAATACAGTGTGAAGTTTGATGCAAGTGCTGTGGAACGAGATACTTCTAGTGCTGATGAAAAAGCACATAATTCAAAAACATTAATAGATACTAACGCAGAAGGAACTCACCAAATCCGATTGGTTTCTAGCGATTTTACCTATAGAGTAGAATTTGAAATTAGTAAAATAGACTATTATGAAAATAAAAAGTAGTCGAAATTAAAATCATTATAATCAATCATTTATCTTAATTTTTGCTAAATTAAAACGATAAAAACTTATTGTTGATTTATCAAGAATTAAGGTATTCAAAAACAACAACAAATTATGTTAATTAGATCATCAAGTATAATAACAGAAAAAATTTCATTTACGGTTCAAACGAAACTTCTATTAGAAGCCATAAACAATACTGATATTGGATTAGGAACTTCTGCGAATCCCATTTTAATAGATGGTTTTGTGTCTATTAACGATGCAAATTTATACGAATTCTTTAGTGGAGAAACTATTGCCTTTCAATTGGAATCCGATTATGGAAAAGAAAAGGAATTTGACTTATTACCACTAGAATTGGTAGGTTGTCATATTCATAATGTTGGACAAGATTTTAATAGAAGATTTGTCTCACTTCCGAATCCTTGGGAAAACATTTTTGATACGGCACCCAAATCTATTATTAAACTTCCTGACGGTTCATTAAGCATTGAACCTATTGATAAGATATGTGCTATTACTGTCGCAAAAGGATTGGATGATAAAGTTTTAGATACGTACGTTTCTTATAGAGTCGTCCTTAAATCAACAACTACGGTGAAAAATGCAGAAGGAAGAGAAATCCTGCGAACTTTTTATTTTGTAATTGATCCATTAATTAAAATTACATCTGGTCGCAAAGGTGGAGGAAAACTTTAGAAATAAATATCTAAAAACGTATATGACTTTCAATAAACAGCTATTATTTTCTATAGGATTTCTAATGTTATCTCTTTCTTGCTTTGCACAAAACGCACAGCAAACAGATAGCTTGTTGAAAGTGCTCGAAACTCAAAAGTTACCCAAAAATGAGAAAGCTACTTTGCTGAGAATCATTGCGAATGACCACCCAAATACAGATGAAGGAATCCGTTATGCAAAACAATCATTGCAAATAGCTATTGAAATTAATGATTTAGTATTGCAAGGAGAAGCATGGGAAGAAATTGGTACTATTGAACAACGATTGGGAAATAAAAATAATGCCTTAGATGCAACATTTAAGGCATTACATATTTATGATTCGTTAAATCTGAAAGACAAACAAGGAGCATCGTATGCGCAAATTGCGAGTCATCATGTGGGAGAGAAAGAATATGATTTGGCAATTATATATTTTCAAAAAGCAGAAAAAATTTTTTCAGAAATTGGAGATGATTTTTATTTAGCTTATGTGCTTACAAACTTAGGAGAATCCTATCGTTTTGCGGAACAACTGGAAGACGCAACAACATCACTAACAAAAGCTCTGGAGTTAAATAAATCGTTTAAAAATGAAACCATTGAAAGTTATTCGCTGGGAAATTTAGGAATGGTATATGCTGCAGAAGGTAAATTCGCGAAAGCAAAAATATTTTTGATCAAAGCAATTGCAATTACCAATAGATTGGGAGATGTGTATGCTACCTCTATTTTTGTAGCAGCATTAGGAAGTGTTTATGAGAAGGAAGGTGATTTTTCACTTTCAGAAAGTAAATATAATGAAGCCTTTGCAATGGCAAAGAGTGCTGGACTCAAAGAACAAATTAGAGATTTTAGCGCAGTGCTTACAGGTTTTTATGAAGAACAAAACGATTATAAAAAAGCCTTAAAATTTCAAAAAGTATATCAGCAGTACCAAGACAGTTTAGTGAATAAAGAAAATATTCAAAAAAACGAACAACTCAAAGCTGATTATGAAGTATCGAAACGCGAATCTGAAATTTCACTTTTAAATATTACCAATTCCAATCAAAAAAAGTGGGTTTTCGGATTGATTACCGGACTTTTAGTTGTATTGCTTTTGACCTATTTATTATATCGAGGAAATCAAAAAATAAAGAAAACAAACACTATTTTATCCGATCAAAAAGAACTGATTAGCAAACGTGAGCAAGAAAAAGCGTTGTTGTTGCAGGAACTAAATCATCGTGTGAAGAACAATTTGCAAATGATTTCTAGTTTACTCAATCTGCAAAGTAGAGAGCTCACAGGACATCCTGCGCAAGAAGCTATTTTGTCAGGGAAATATAGAGTAGAAGCATTGTCGTTAGTGCATCGTAAACTATACCAAGAAGGGGTAGATACTAAAATTCCATTGAAAGATTATATTCAGGAATTGGTGTTAGGATTGTTTGAAGGATATAATGTCAAGTTCTCGCCAAGTTTTGTCATTGCAGATATTAGTATTGGAATTGATGTGGCAATTCCGCTTGCGTTAATTATCAATGAAATGGTGATTAATTCCTTAAAATACGCATATCAAGGAGTTGATGAACCATTATTGAAGATTGTCATGATGCAGGAAACGACAGAATATTTACACATTCAAGTCATTGACAATGGCGTTGGTTTTACTCAAGATACAAATGAAAAAGACAATTCGTTCGGACTCAAATTGATTACTTCTTTAATCCAACAACTAGAAGGAACGATGGAACAAATCAATACGAAAGGAACACATTGGGAAATGAAAATAAAACTTTCCTAAACACACTAGAAACCATGAGCACTACCATAAAAATTTTAGTCGTAGAAGATGAAATTATCTTAGCGCAAGATATCAGTGGACGATTGACTGATATGCATTACGAAGTTGTTGGAATTGCACCTTCTGTAGCAAAAGCAGTTGCCATACTTGAAACCAGAAAAGATATCGATATTATAATGATTGATATTATTTTGAAAGGTGATAAAGATGGTATTGAATTGGCCAAAATTGTGAATGAAAAGTATCAAATTCCATTCATTTTTTTAACATCACATGCAGATGCTTCATTGGTTGAACGTGCAAAAAAAGTGCATCCGTATGCATATATTTTAAAACCATTCAACGACAGACAAGTAAAGGTCGCTATTGAACTCGCTTTGATAAATTTTTCAAACAAAACACCAGGGAAAGATGTGTTTGAAAATAAAGAAACGATTGCCGAAGAATTGCAGGTGTTTCAAATAAAAGACAGTTTATTCCTAAAAAAAAATCAACACTTTGTTCGCGTGCCTTTGGTAGATATTTTATGTATCAAAGCAGATAATAATTACTGTACAGTGTTCACAAAATCAGAACGTTTTGTATATGCCGTAGTAATGAAAAAAATAGAATCGCAATTGCCTACCGAAAGCTTTGTGAGAACACATCGAAGTTATATTGTCAACATCAATCAAGTACACGGTTTTGAAGGAAATTTATTGTTTGTAGGAACACATAAAATTCCGGTAAGCAAATCGCAAAAAGAATATGTATTCAAGCGTTTTAAAACGATTTAAAAAAGGGAAACCCATAAAAAAACGCTTGTCAGCAATGAGCTAACTAGCGTTTTTTTAAATAAAGTAGTAATTACTTTTTATACGTAATTGTTTTTTTAACCATATTGATGACATTGTTGCCTTCGTCGGTATGATTTCCGTATTCATCTGGAGAATCTTGAAAAGCAAGAATACGCGTTTTACCATCTTTCATAGGAATTGATAAGAAATCTTGTATCAATCGTTCGCCCATTAAATTCACATTAATTCGCTTTCCATACAACTCTCTTCCTCCAAGTTTCATAGATGTTTTTTCTATTTTACAATTTTGTTTTCCATAACGGCCTGCAATTTCATTAACAAAACTGTCAAAGCTATTTTCTTGTGTAATTTCAAAATACATGATCACAAAATTATTTCCATCAAACATCCAGTTTTTGTATCCGAAATCTTCTTCATATTCAAATCCTAAATTAGAAGGATAATCAAAAGAAATTGTACCATTACTAAAAGAACGAGAATCTGCAATCTTAACAGAAACTGTCGTACCGTTTTGTGTAACGATTTCACCTTCTGGAACAGTGTGTTTTTTACCATTAATAGTTATGATTAAACCCGCTTTTGGTTCTTTGGAAGCATCTCTTTGCGCGTGTGCAAGAAATAAATTCCCAACAAAAAGCAACGAAAATAATGTCAATGAAAGTTTCATATATGTATAATTAAGTTGAATGTAAATCTACAATTTTTTACAAACTTTAAAAGTGAAATGTCATTCTATTCTATAAATTACGTATGCGATAAGAGCTGTTTTTTGTGTAAAGTTTTAAAGAAGTTGATTAACCTTTACAAGGAATAATTGAATTTCACAACATTGAATGAATAATCAGATTCATCTATACAATCATGGTCGCAGTTAATTTTGATAAATTTTTCTTTTGTTGCGCCTGTGACAGTTATATAAGTAAATGTAGTCACAGCTTTTTCTACCATACTGTCATATCCAACAATACAAGTTAAAATACCAAAAGTGTCTCTTTCTGATTGTTTCGATAGACATTGTATAACTCTCATATATCTGAAAAGGTACGATTTTAAATATGCTAGTTTATTCATAGAAATTCCAAGAATATCGTAAAAAAAGTGTAGATTCATCACGTCAGGAGCGCCAGCATACGCTTTTATTGGATTAAATGAAGCTGTTTGTTCCATCCCTTTTATGGAATTCAAAACTTTAGCCATTTCTTCCTCATTAAGAAAATAAAGCCCTTGAATAAAACAAGGTTTTTTAGGGATTGTATGTATTGTCTTCTTGATATTAGTAAATACTGTAAGTGCATTTTGAAATGCGCTTATAATAATCTTTCTTTCTTTTTCTGTAAGTTCATTAGAGATTGAAGACAACAAAAAATCTTCACTACAAGTATGCAACCATACACCATTTTTAGTTGGAGTGCTGCAATGAGGTATATTTTTAGTCATAGATGTGTTTTTTAATTATGGATAAAATATGAGCTTTTAATACGAGAAATATATTTTGTTTCTGTATTTGCAGACGATCAATCAAAAATCAAAACTGAGTGTAAAAAGAAACACCCAATTTTGATTTCATGAATGTAAACAGTACTGTTTTGATTTTTGTTTCAATCAATTAAACAGGTTCTTGATAAGAATAACCAACTTTTGTATAGTCAACATTATAAGAAAACCTTGTTGTATTGTTCGAACATTTATGCTTAATTAGTACTGCCGCTGAAGTAGCAGTAGAAACTGCATATACTACAGAAGTCAGTGCAATATTAAGGCCTGGTACCAATGATAAAAGTGTAATGGTTGTCCCAAGATGTTGTGCAGTTGTATTTCCTGCAGCAGTTGCTTGAGTTGCTGCCATGGCTCTATTTAAATAATCGCGCATTGGATTTACAGTGCCGCCCACGCCAGATAAAATATCATTGAATAGTTGAGCATTTGCATCTTGTATTGTTCCGTTGCCAATTAATTGCCTTTTGACCGCATTGGTTTGTGACATACCTGTAATGGTATTTAAAGCTTTAATCATGGCTTGAGAATTTGATGTATACAAACCATTGACAACTTCTTCTCCAGAAGTTTCCTTTACAGCTTCCTTTATTTTATTTGGTACTTGTAATGCACGTATAAAAGCACTTCGCATAACCTCTTTTTGCTCTTCATTCCAAGAATCAAATCTATAGTAGAAAATATAATCACTTCCTTCACTATGTATCCATGTACCATCATTATTGATACCTCGCGTTTCAATAATAATAGGCCTCTGTTCTTTATTGTTTTTAGTAATACTCATTTTAATTAAATTATTTGATTAAAAATTAAATTTTGAAATTGTTTAAAGAAAATAATACATATGTATTGTTATTTTGTCGACATCTATTTCTTTAACAAGACAAATATAATTCTGTCAAATAAGGTAAGTTTTAGAATAAATACCTGTATTTTGGGTATAAATACTTGTTTCTAATTCAGAACATTGAAAAATCATAAAAAATTATGATTTGTATAGTAGTATAGTTTATGATTTTCTTTTTAAAGTGCTATTTGTTAGGGTAATACGTTTCCTCTGTAAATGCTCTTTTTCCAGCGAATTTGTAACGGTTTGAAGCGCTAAATCAAGATATTCAATAGCTTTTTCTATATTTTTTGTGGCGTAATAATAGTCGGAAAGTGTTCCGTAATATAAATAACTGCGTTGTTCCAAGTCACTTGCTTCAAGTTGTTCTAAATAGTGTTTTGCTTTGTCGAAATCTAGACTTTGCAAACACACAACTGCCATAGTCAATATATGAATCGGAATTGGTTGCATAGCATATAAACATTCATACCAATACAAAATCTTTGTCCAATTGGTATCATCAAAATGTTCGGCACGCAAATGTTCGGCAGCAATAGCAGCTTCATAATGATAGCAAGAATATTCAGGATCCAAAACAGCTTTATTCATCATAGTATTTCCGAGTTGGACTAATGGAAAATGCCACAAACTGCGATCTTGTTGTTTTAAATCGAGAATTTCATTAGAAGAATTTATCTTCGCTTCCAATCGTGCAGAATGAAAACACATCAATGCAAACAATGCATACACAACTGAACTTCGTGTCAATTCGTTTTTAAGCAACATTTGGCACAAACGCATAGCTTCTCCACACAACTCTTTCCGAATTAATTGTTCTTGTGTGTTGGAATGAAATCCTTCATTAAAAATCAAATACAGAACTTCCATAACGCTTTCCAAACGTTGTGGCAATGCTTTTCCTTGCGGAATATGAAATTGAATCGTTCCTTTTTGAATGGTTTTTCGAGCGCGGAATAATCGTTTTTTTACCGTTTCTTCTTTGGTCAATAAGGCAGAAGCAATTTCTTTTATGCTAAAACCAGAAACGGTTTTTAAAGCAAAGGAAATTCGATCGCGCGGATCTAAATCTGGATGACAGGCCGTAAAAATCATACGTAGTTGTGCATCTTCAATTTCTGCATCTAAGAAAAGTTCGTTAACGGCAATAAAATCGCGACTTTGTTGAAGATTTGGAAGTAGATTTTTTTCAGCTTTCAGTTTCCTGAAAATATCTAAGACTCTGTTTTTGGCGGCTTTGGTTAGCCAAGCTTCTGGATTTTCAGGTTGTTGTTGTCGCCAAGCAACACTCGCTTTTATAAACGTGTCTTGTACTGCATCTTCAATAGTTTCAAGATGCGAAAGTCCAAAAATCCGAGTTAACACAGAGACCATTTTTCCACTGTGATAGCGGAACAAATGGTCTATGAGTTTGTTTTCCATTACTTGTGATCTTCAAAAACAGTTACTTCTCTAATTTCAACTGTTCCTCCTAAATCGTAATCAGGGAAATCTTGTGCAATTTCTTGTACGGCATCAAAATCTTTGGCAACCACCAAATAATATCCGCCAATAATTTCTTTTACTTCTGCGGAAGTTAAGTCGGTTACCGTACGATTTTCGCCTACAATACGACGAATTTGTGGATTCAATGCATTTCCACCACGTAGGATTCCTGCTGCTTCCATTTTATTTCCCCAAGCAAACCATTTTCCCATACGGTTTTGTAATTCTTCTGGAGAAAGTCCTAAATCAGCGTAATCTGCTCCAACGAAAATCATCATAAATTCTTTCATAATAGTGTTTTTTATAAGGTTTATATCTCTAAGACGTTTTGCAAAAGACAAAAGAGGACATATTTTTCAATTATTTTTTTTCGGGACTTTGAAAAGCTTGTGAAACCATCCTTTTTACAACCATTCTATGAAACGGTTTAATGAGATTCATGTAAATTTTACCTTTCTTATTATTGTATTCTACTAAGGTTGTTACTTTAATATTGTGCGAAGCTACTTTGGTATTGGAAACAATAGCTCTAAAGTTTAAGTGACTATCATTAGCGCCCAAAATAATTTCGCTTGGCGCGATATCGTAAATTTTGAAGAACTTGATATAACCGCCAACTTTAAAATCTTCATTATAATCTTCTGGAAGACTTGTTTTCAACCCGAAAAATTGAACAATACTGTTTCTGATTTTAAACAAAAAAGCAACCCATTTAGGTGTTGTATTAAAGATTTGATTCGTAACTTCTTGAATAGAATGAATGTGATTGGTTGTTGAAAATGTATCTGCAAAATCAACTTTTGGAAGCAAATTGGTTGCGTTCTCAGAAATAAAAACAGATTCTTCTTTTACTTTTAACATAAGGTGTACATGTTAGCATATTTAAAGAAACTTAAAGTTACAATTATTCCTTGCGATTTGCATATTTCTCCAAAGCTTTTCTTAGTGTTTTTCCGTCTTCTTTGGTAGCTCTCCAAGAAAACTGAATATTATTTACTTTACAATAGCGTTCAAAATCTCCGTATACGCGATCATTTTCTTTTCCGTCAAATACTTCGCCAGGTGCATTATCAAAACTTTGTTTGAGTACTTTTCCATCTTTTAGGAAATATGTTGTTTTAAAACTACGTGCTTTTCTCTTCAAAGCCACATTGATATAATTAGTACCTTCTTCAATTACGACTACTTCAGATTCGTTTGCAGAAATCACTTCTTTGATGGTTACTTTAGAACTTAATTCTTTGGCCCAATCTAAGTTTCTTAAAAGCTCAGCTCTATTTTTAACTTCTACAATTTCATTTCTAAACGATTCTGTATAATCTTCAACGGCCAAAGAAGTCAATGTCGCCAAATCGTAATTATTTCTGGCTTCCACAAAAGATGCTACCAATGCTTCAGAAGTTTCATTTCTTGAATTTGAACTTTCATTTTTTGAGTTTGAAGCGTCTTTTGTCTTTGGTGTACTTTCTGTTTTTGTAGTGCTTTTTGTTTTTGCAGTATCTTCTGTATTGGTCTTATTCTTTGATTCTGAATTGTTTTCTGCACAAGAAACCATGAGTGAAACACTGAAAACAAAGATTAAAATGGATCTGAAATTCATAAAATTTAGTTTAAAAAAATGCGTTTTCTAAAGTAGAAAACTTTGGAAACCTATGCTATAAAAAAGTGAACTAATTTTTAGTTTTTTGTCAGAAGTTTCTATGAAGATGAAAAACAAGTATTATTTAGAGAGAATCCCTTTTTTCTGAATATATTCTGCCACATCTTTTGCCCAAACTTGATATGCCAATTCTGAAGGATGTACGCCATCACTAAAAAAATCTTCGGGAGCAGCTGTAAGATTCATACGTTTTACTAAGTCTTCGTACTCCAAATTTTTAGCTCTGTAATATACATTTTCATAATCGTTTACGACTTTTTCAAGCTCTTTTCCAAGATGCAAGACTAAATTTCCTATGACAAACTTAAAAGAACCTGTAAATGCAGTAAATTCTTTAATTGGCGGCATGTTGGCAAATACAATCGGTGTTTTTGGATAGGTAGTTCGAATCGTATCAATCAATGCACGAATATCTTTATTCCAACGTTTGGGTGTACGAAGTGCAAAACTATCATTTCCGCCAAGTCCAATAACAATTAAATCTACAGGTTGCTGCGTAATTTGAGGAACTATTTTTTGATTTACACATTTTGCAGTATATCCACTTTTAGCATACACTTTCCACGAAATATTTGCTGAGGTTTGTGTTGATAGTTCTTTTGCAAGTGTTCCTGTAAAACCAGTTTTATTACTAGAAGCACCAACACCTGCAATCGTACTTTCGCCAATGGTAATCAATTGAAAAGAAGTATTACTTTCTGAGATAGACGTACCTTCTAAATCTGTTGCTTCAGGTAAATCGGGAATGGTTTTTTTAATTTTTTGTCCTTGAAAGTAGAGTATCGGCAATAGAGGAATGGAAACTATCGCGCCAAGCGTATACTTAATATTCATAATCATTTCAAATTAGCATGATAAAGATACAATTTTTGAACTTTAAAATAATTTTGTTTAATGATTTATTATATTTGTTAAACAAAAATTAATTATGAAGAAAAAGCACCTTCCTACAAAGACATGCAAAGTATGTCAACGGCCATTTACTTGGCGTAAAAAATGGGAGCGTGTTTGGGATGAAGTTCAATATTGTAGCGAACGTTGTCGAAGAAATAAAAATAGAAAGAATGACTAAAACTGGACTGGTTTGGTTTCGAAATGATTTGCGTATTCACGATCAAATTTCATTGGTCAAAGCTGCTAAAGAAAACAGTTTTGTTATGGCTGTGTATTGTTTTGATCCGCGTCAATTTGAAAAAGATCGTTTTGGATTTGTCAAAACCGGAAAATACCGTGCGCAATTTTTAATTGAAACAGTTTCAAATTTACAAGAAGAACTAAATGCACTCAATATTCCTTTGTTTGTGCATCATGATGTCCCCGAAAAGATTGTTTCTGAATATGTAAAGATTCACAACGTAACTTCTGTGTATTTGCAAAAAGAATGGACTTCGGAAGAAGTAAAAGTGGCTGAAAATGTACAAAAAGCCATCCCAAAAGATACAAATTGGGTTGAGAGTTACGATCAGTTTTTATATCATCCTGATGACATTCCGATGACAATCGACAAAATTCCACAAGTCTTTACGGTGTTTCGAAAGAAATGTGAAAAATATGTGAGTATTCGTGCGATGGAAACTATATCCAAGATGCCAGAAAAGAATCGCGTACCACATCTAACAAAAATTCCATCATTACAAGATTTAGGACATCCAAACTTCCAATCCGATCCACGAACCGCATTTCCATTCAAAGGATGCGAAAAAGCAGGTTTACAGCGTTTGCAAGACTACGCTTGGAATACAAAAAAACTATCCTATTATAAAAAAACACGTAATGGATTGGTTGGAACAGATTACAGTTCTAAATTTTCTGCGTGGCTAGCCAATGGAAGTCTGTCGCCACGAATGATTTACCATGAAGTACAAAAATACGAGTCCGAAATTGTCAAAAATCAATCTACCTATTGGATGATTTTTGAATTGATTTGGCGCGACTTTTTCAAATACATTTCCCGAAAGCACGGAAACGATATTTTCCAATTGGAAGGTATTCTGCATAAACCGTATGAATGGAGTAGTGATGCAAAGTTAATTCAGCAATGGATTGATGGCGAAACTGCCGAACCATTTGTGAATGCAAACATGCTCGAAATCAAACATACTGGATGGATGAGCAATCGCGGTCGCCAAAACGTTGCATCTTATTTTGCAAGAACTTTGCAACTAGATTGGCGTATTGGCGCTGCGTATTTTGAATCGTTGTTAATCGATTATGATGTCCATAGTAATTATGGAAACTGGCTGTATGTATCGGGCGTTGGAAATGATCCGCGGAATCGAACTTTTAATGTAAAACTCCAAGCCGAGCGTTATGATGCACATCGTAAATTTCAAAACCGTTGGTTGCAAACAAGTTTATTTTAAATGAAGACATTACGATTAATTCTTGGCGATCAATTAAATCAGCAGCATTCTTGGTATCACGACACGAATGAAGAAGTCGTGTATTTCATGGCAGAAATGCGTCAGGAAACAGATTATGTTGCACATCATATTCAGAAAGTTGTTGCGTTTTTTCAAAGCATGCGTTCGTTTGCAGATTGGCTAAAAAATGAACAACATAAAATTGTGTATTATACGTTGGATGATAAGCGAAATCAACAGGATTTGGTGAAGAATTTGACCCAATTAATTGATGAATATCACATAGAAAAGTTTGAGTATCAATTGCCAGATGAATATCGTTTGGATGCGCAACTGAAAACGTTTTGTACAGCATTGAATATTACCACAGAAGCTTTTGATACGGAACACTTTTTAACATCACGAACTGACTTTGCAACGTTTTTTGAAGGGAAAAAACAAATGGTGATGGAGTATTTTTATCGCAATATGCGGAAGAAGTATAATATTATGATGCTGAATGAAAAGAATCCGGAAGGCGGAAAGTGGAATTTTGATCATAGCAATCGTAAAAAGTGGAAAGGTTCACCAGAAATTCCAGTGGAAAAGCAAGCGGAAAATTCTGTTTCAAACATTTACAAAATGGTACAGGATGCTGGAGTTAAAACCATAGGGAATATGGATGAAGCAAAGTTTCATTGGCCAACCAATCGCGCTGCTTGTTTAGATTTGCTGAATTATTTTTGTAAAAAATTGCTTGTGTATTTTGGCGATTTTCAAGATGCAATGCACACGGAAGAACATTTTCTATTTCACAGTCGTTTATCGTTTGCGATGAATTCAAAAATGTTGCATCCGATGGAAGTCATTGAAACGGTAGTTTCGTATTGGCGAACTCATAAAAGTGAAATTGATATATCGCAAGTAGAAGGTTTTGTACGACAAATTTTGGGTTGGCGTGAATATATGCGTGGAATGTATTGGAAAGAAATGCCAAATTATAGAACTTTGAACAAATTAAACAATACGAATTCGCTTCCTGACTTTTTCTGGACAGGAAATACGAAAATGAATTGTTTGAAACATGCGATTTCTCAAAGTTTGGATCATGCGTATGCACATCACATTCAACGATTGATGGTGACCGGAAATTTTGCGTTGCTTACACAAACGCATCCTGACGAAGTAGATGCTTGGTATTTGGGAATTTATATTGATGCGATAGAATGGGTTGAAATTACGAATACACGCGGCATGAGTCAATTTGCAGATGGTGGATTGGTAGCTACAAAACCATATGTATCTAGCGGAAGCTACATCAATAAAATGAGCAATTATTGCAAAGATTGTGTGTATAAAGTGTCCAAAAAAGAAACCGAAGATGCATGTCCGTTTAATGCCTTGTATTGGAATTTTTTAGATGAAAAACGCGATTATTTTAAAGGCAATCAGCGGATGGCGATGATGATGAATTTGTTGAACAAAATGGACAAAGAAAAGTTAGGAGCGCTAAAGAATAGAGCAGAAGCTATTATTGCTAATCCTGATAAGTATTAAAAGAAAGAAGAAACTGAAGTTATGCAAAAAGAAGAAGATAAAAAACCAGATAATGTCGTGTTTGATGAAGAATCAAATAGTTATGATGCTGCTCTAAAACCCTATGCAACTAATGTTGGTGCGCCTATTATTACAACGCCTGATACAGTAACTTGGAAGAATGTAAACATTGATAAAGTCAACAAGCAAGTCAAAGCACGTTATGACGAATTGAAAGCAGAATACGATGCGTTGATGGAAAAGTTTGAATACAACAACTTGATTTACAATGCGAAGTTTAATTTTGAACCGATTGTGGGCGAAATTTATCATTTATATCGCGATAAAAATCAGCAACCATTTCTGTCAATCATTGCACCAAGTCAATGTCGTTTTGATTATGTGCAAACCTTCCGTTTAAATGCGGACAAAATGTGGGAAGTGGTAGAAGAATAATGTGAGTTTTTGAATTTGTTTCTTATCAAAAATTCACTCAATCTGACATCTGTAATTTTAAGTCTACAGATGTCACATCGAGCGCAGTCGAGAGGTTTCTAAATACTATTGTTCTCTATTGTTCAACTGCGTTGGAAGAGATTTTTATTCAGTTAAGTCGTTGATATATTTTTTAAAATCTACAGGTGTATCCACATGCAAGGCAATCTTAGTAAATGTCTTTTGAATACCAAACAAACCGCGTAAGGTATGTTCGCTATTGGTTTCAATAATTACATTATGACTTTCCATTTCACCTAATAAAGCTAGTTTGACGATATTTTCCTCTTTGTCCAATTCTTTACTTGACAATGTAATTTCTTTGATGTCCTCGAGAGGAATTTCTGCTTCTTGCATGATACCGTAACGTAATAACAAACGATTTTCTTCAATAGCAATTGGACGCTTCATTAATGATTTTGCATATCCAAAAATTTGCAATCCAGAATACGCACTTAAAATGGTCAAAATCCACGCAGCAACGTCACTCCATTTTGCTAGTAAAATATGTACTGGAACAATTTCGATCGCAATTAAAAAAATAAGTACAAAAAGCAATGCTAATGAACCACTTTCTTTGTGATTGCTAAATTCGTTTTTTGCTAATTTTCTTCGCTTCCAATAAAAAATGCCATAATAGAAAATTGAAATTTCAGTCGCAAACGGAATCACTACAGGTTTTGGTAAAATTTCCGCGCAGGTAGTTTTTAAGGCTGTAAAAAAGTCTAAAAATTTGTTTTCTTGTGCTTTATGGAATAAGACAGCTTTTCTGACTTTGTAAATGATGAATGAAGCAACACCGACTTCTATTACTGGTAAAAACCAAGCTTTAAAAAGTTGTAAATACTGTTGATTGGCTTCTGGTAAAGCATAAAATCCTAAGAGTAACCCAATAATCATTATGGGAACTATGGTTGTTTTTGGAATGCTTGTTTTTCGTATCAGTAGAAAATACACAATTGGAATTGTCAATAACAAATCTGCAGAAACTGGAAATGTAAGTGTGCTAGAATGTTCTAAGAAAAAAGGTGATTTAATAAAGAAATAGGTGCCAATAAAAAGTGCTAAAGGAATCAGAAATTTGGCAAAACGTTGTTGGAAATCGAATAGTGTTTGCATATCGAATTGTTTTGAGTTGGCTTCGCTAAATTAGACTCATACATTGTCAATTTGTTACATAAAAACCAGACAAATTTCCAACAATATTTCGCATTGCTTTTACGCTTGTTTCAAACGCTCTATATCACTGATTAATTGACTTAATTTATTTAGAATTGGACCATAACCAGTTTTAAAAGCGATATGATAAATGGCTATCGTAAAAATGGTTCCTAAAGGGATGAAAGCAAATAACCATTCGTTGGGATAATTCAAACTTTCCAGACCAAAAATTTCACCAAAATTTTTATCGTATTGATTGTAATACGTGTAAATTACCAACGGAACAAGCATTGCAGGCGCGGCAATCCAAAGCAATCTTGCGGTTGCTGCTTTTCGTTGCAATAGGAGTCTGTGTAATGACTTTAAAAAGTCATAACAATTGGTTTCTTTCGTTGCGACTTCAATTTTCTGAACTTGTTTTTTTGTGATGAAATACCAAATGATACACCAAATAGAAGCAATACTTCCTGACCAAAGACTATTGCCAATGGCATAATTTCCGATAAAGAAAATAACGGCCATTAAAAGTAATGTTTGAGGTTCTGCATGTATGACACGCATGATTTTATCGCCTAAATGTTGTGATTTTTGATTGTATAAATTTTCAATTCTAGGTGCTACCAAGGTTTCGGTACTCATAAAACCTTCTTTCCAGATATGTTCAATTGATTTTTCCATGTACTAATTTTTTAAGCTGTTCTTTGATTCGATTGATGCGAACGCCAATAGTATTGGCATTCATTCCCATAATGCTAGCAATTTCTTGATACGATTTCTCCTCCAAATACAATAGAATGATGGCTCTGTTAATTTCATTCAATTGCTTGATGGCTTTGTAGAGTTCGTTTAAAGAACCTTTTTTAAAAAACGTTTGACTGTCGTCTTGCACATCTTTTGGAATCGCGTCCGATACAAAAGTGTTTGCGTTTTTCTTGTCTTTCTTTAATAAGGTTAAACATACGTTTAAGGATACTCTGTAAATCCATGTTGACCATTCTGATTTCCCACTAAAATTGTTGCGACTGCGCCAAATTTGTAAACAAACCTCCTGATAATAATCTTCAAAATCTTCTTGCGAATTGCTGTATGCACGACAAATCTTAATAATGATTGCCGCATGCGGAAGAATATGAGAAGTATAAAAATCGTGACTCATCTAACAAATTTTCTTGATCAGTGTATGAATAATTTTTTGGTTGAGAATACGTGCTAACATTATACCTTTTTTAAGTTTTTACAAACTGTCTTTACTACGTTAGTGGCTCAAAGTGAATTTTATTACATGAAGTTTTCATTTTTTTTTAAAGTAGAAGTAAATACGCTGTAAACCTAAAAAAGACAACTCATAACGAGTTGTCTTTTTTATATATACTGTCTTTTAAAATTAGTTAGAATTTATAATCCGAAACCTGCGATAATAGGATCGTCTACTTCATAGTCATAGGCTCTCCAAAAGAAAGAACCTTCGCCACCATTATATTTCCATACAAGTTCTTTATCAGGTGTAACTTCCCAGAAACCAAAATCACCTTCGCAAATTAAAGTGTTTCCATTCTTTAAACGTTCTGCACCAGAAATCTTACTTGAAAATATGTCTGGGTTTGAGTAAAACCAAACTACATTAGGTTCATTGTCAGTATTTGGAGTTAGCGAAAATGTTGCTGGCATTTCCAATTCGTATACAGTAGAAAAACCTGCGGCAAATCCGTTGACATATAATAAAATGTTTCCTTCTCCTTGAACGCCATTTTCTAATAAATTAGGATAGTGATTTCGATCGCCTCGTACTTCTCCCATCATATTGTCATACGCACGTGGATTTCCAAATCGATACACTAAATCTCCACCTTTTCCGTAATTTCCACCAGTACCAGTTGCAGCTTCAGCAGTTGTTGTACTGTGATCAATTACCCAAACTTCACTAAAAAAGTTAATACTTAAGTAGATAATATCTTTATTTTCATCATAATCCAAACCGTTTGCATGCATGATATCTCCATTGGCAATAGGATTATAATTAACGTTTACTTTATGCGGATTATCGGCTACAACGCCATAATTTGGAAGTGAAGGATCATCATCTTGAATAATATGATCGTAACTTCTCCATTGCCATACGACAGAGTTTGTTTCCGTGTTAATTTCCATTAATGTTTCTGGATAAATATCGCCAGGATTGGCAGATCCTTGTGCTGCAGCTTCTGCTTCAGGAATACGTTCCCAAACTAAGAGTAGCACATTTCCATTAGGTAACATTTCTACATCATGATGTAACACAAAATTTTCGTTACTCAAGGTGTATTCCCATTCTACAGTTCCATTAATGTTTAAGATTTTTACAATACCACCATAACCACCAAATTCAATTTGAGCATTTGGATCTTTAAAGATTCCTAAAAGTTTTCCGTTTGGTAATATTTCTAAGTCATTTCCTAAAGGTTCATCAAAAGTAAATTCGTGTACTTTTTGACCAGTTTTATTAGCTAAAAACGCAGAATTTTTACCTGCATTTACAGCCAGTGTTAAGTTGTTATGAACTTTATCAGCGTCATAAACTTCTACTTCAGGAGTTAAACTTACTGGATCTGGAATAGTAGGTGTTTCCCCTTCGGGTGTAATAATTACAGAATCATCATCTGAGCAGCTTGCAAATGCAAATAATAATGCACAGGCTACATATTTTAAGGTTGGCGTAAATTTCATCATAGCTTCAATTAGTAGGCTAAAAATAGATAATTCTCGAATAAGTTCATCAAGAAAATGTCTAAGATTTTACCTTTTTAGTCGTATTCAATTCGTTTTTTAACGTTTAGAAACCATTTTTATACTTTTTTGGACGTTTTTTAAGCGAAAAGTTAGTCATAGCTGTATCTCATCTAGCTTAAAAAGCTTCAATTTTTTTAAGATGAAATGTGTTTGATGATCGTAATAATTGGGTAGAAGTTGCTTTTTGTACGATAGAATAATTATTTTAGCAAAAGAACCGAATTATAAACCATACCGAAAGGCATATTTCTTAAATTACTGCTATTGCTACTAGACTACCTTAAAGGATTTATTTATCAAAAAACTGACTTGTATCGTTTTGTTTTATTTGCGAAAAAATTTACCGATAGACAACGTGCAGTCATTTCAGAAGAAATATCTTTTTATAACAAATTGACAGCAAAAGAAAAGCGTGTTTTTGAACATCGAGTGCTGCGTTTTATTGATAGTCATACATTTGTAGGTCGAGAAGATTTATTGGTCACAGAACGCATGCAATTGTTAATTTCATGTACGGCAGTTATGATTACGTTTGGATACAGACGCTACTTGCTTTCTCGTTTTGAAACAATTTTGGTATATCCGGAACATTACTTTTCTAATATTACACAACAATACCACAAAGGAGAAGCCAACCCGACGTACAAAACGTTAGTATTTTCATGGGAAGATTTTGAAGAAGGTATCAAAATTGAAGATGACAATCTCAATCTTGGTATTCATGAATTTACCCATGCTGTACACTTTAGTTTTTTGACAGAAAGTAGTTATAGTGCTCGCTCATTTTTAAAACACTACAAATTATTGCTTGTTTCCTTAACTGATAAAGATGCACAAAAGCGCTTGATAAAAATTGGCTATTTACGCGATTATGCATTTGAGAATCAGTATGAATTTTTATCTGTTTTGATAGAACATTTCTTTGAAACACCTGAAGAATTCAAGGCAAAATTGCCTAATATTTATAACAGAGTAAAATTGATGCTAAATATGAATGTCGCTGATTTTTAAATCTGAATTAAGGGAATTCTAAGACAACTTTGCGTTCCTGCAACGATGCCATCATTGCGTAACGTTCGTACATCCAAAAGTTTTTGCTCACAGGTTGAACCGTTTATTATTTTTAAACGTTCGTTAATATTTTCAAGGGAAATTCCTGAGCCTTCGTTTAATTCTTTTTTTGTTTTTGTGATGCCTTCACCATTGTCGGTAATGCATGCGTATAACATTTCTTTTTCTAGCATTATGGAAATCTTCAATTCGCCTTTTCCGTTGCGTTTCATACCTTTTAAGCCATGAACTATTGCATTTTCTATAAGAGGTTGCAAAATTAATGGTGGCACTTTGGTATGTTCTAGATCTTCTTTCAAGTCTTCATCAATCACAATAGTATAAGCGAAACCTTTTTCAAAAAGATCGCGTTGTAATTCGATATATAACTTTGAAATTTCAATCTCGTCTTGTAAATCTATCAATTTATGTTTGGTAGATTTTTGAACGAGTCGGTACAAATGTGAGAGCCTGTTTAGCCAGTTGATAGACTGATTCACATTTCCTTTGGTAATAGCGTTACAGATACTTTGAATTGCATTATTAATAAAATGCGGATTCATCTGGGAATTCAAAAGATCGTATCGTAACGATAATTCATTTGATGACATTCAATACATTTTTTTTAGAGTTAACATTTGTTATGCTGGCTTTAGGGATTACTATCAAATAGGTATATGTAAATGTACTATTGTTACAGGCAAAAGACAATAGGTTTTTGTCCCTTTTCGCGAAAACGGACTCTATATTCACGGAAAGTAGAATGTTTTTTTTACAGTGTACTGTTTTGGTTGTTAGTTGATTATGGTCTTTTTAAAGAAATTTGTTTGAAAAATAGTAAATTCAGTAAATCATCATTAAAAAAGCACTCTTTTGACTGTAAAAAGGACATTATTTTACTTCAGGAATCAGTAAAAAAATGATAGTCATATGAAAATAAATATTCTTTTTTGTGAAAAATTGATGAAGAAAATCACTGTGAAATTTAAATTTTTGGAAAGCTAATAGGCTTCTTAATGAGTTGATTATTGTGTGTGTTTTGTAAAATAAATATAAAAAAAGTATGATTTGTATTGATTTTTTCTTTACTTGAAATGTATTGCTAATTTTACATCTTTCTTTTCCCTCAAACATTCGTAAAATAGCGACTTGTCAGATATTTAACATTCAATTATTATCGAATGTATGCATATATATTACTTTTATTTTCTGAAATAGAAATTGTTATGATTAAAAAAATACTATTTACTTTATTATTAGGTATAACGCTACAACTACAAGGACAAAGCTTTGTAAATGATGGCGCAGAATTAATGCTTCAAGAATCGGCGCTTATATACAGTACTGAGAGTTTTGCAAATAAAAATGACGGACAAATTCAAGGCGATGGTGTTATGGATTTTTCCGTAGCTAGGAATTTTGCTGTAATTAATCCTGGAGTAGTTATTGGCGATTTAAGTTTTAATTCTTCTTTGAGTAATAGTCCGGATGCAGGATTTATGCTAGACATTCAAGGAAATGCAGGAATTGGAATAGAAAACGGACATGATCACGTTTTTATTGATGGCGATTTAGTAACGAATGGAGTTTTAAATATTGCAACTATTGATGGTTTTATTCCAGCAACAACCGATTCGTTTACCATTATATCCTACACTGGAAATCTTTCTGGAGAATTTGCAAACGTAAATCTAGGTGCAAACCTTTCTAATTTTGCATTAGATTATACCTTGCCAGGACAAATTCGATTGGTACACCAAACTGTTTTAAGTATAGAGGAAGCAACTATTGAATCATTACAAGTATTCCCTAATCCAACAAATGATATTATTTACATTCGATCTTTAGACAAAATTGACAAAGTAGAAGTATACAATTTATTAGGAAAACAGATATTAAGCACCAGTAAAACGGATAGCGTAGATTTAGGAAGACTAGCTAAAGGACTCTACTTAGTGAAAGTGTACAGTCAAGATAAGTTTAGTGTGAAGAAAATTAAAGTACAATAACAAAAGCATTCTACAGATGAAAAAAATACTTTTAATTATTTTAATAATTAAACTGCTGGGAATTAGTCAACAGGCATTTGCTCGACAAGTACAATGTAGTACAAATTATGTTACACTTGCTACGCAAGAAGATGTAGACAATTTTGTGACCACTTATGCGGGTACTTGTAATTATGTGCTTTTTCTTACCATTGGGAACTTTAGTGAACCAAATTCAATTACAGATATTTCTGGATTATCTTTTTTAACAGAAGTTATTACTTTGAATTTAAATAACCTTCAAGCTTTGTCATCCTTTGACGGGTTACAAAATATCCAAACTGCTAGAGGTTTAGAAATTTTTAATTGTGATCTTATCACTACAATCTCACTTCCCAATCTCGTAATTAATGATGTGAATGGTACCCTAAACATTAGTGGATGTAATAATCTACAATCTGTAACGCTTAACCAAACTACAAATCATTCCATTAGAAATGGTCCATTAATTAGAAATAATCCACAGTTGGAAAACTTAAACTTTACTGTAGCGTCAACGTCTTCATTCTCATTTGGTGCTGATATCACAAATAATGATAGTTTATCTTCATTAGCTTTTCTAGGAAATATATCCAATTATGGAACGATATTAATAGAAGGAAATGCCTCTTTAACAAGTTTGACTAGTCTGCAAGTTGAAGATCAATTGAATAACCTGATGTTGATTAATAATCCTTTGCAAAATTTGAATGGTTTAGAGAATTTGACGGCTATTGATAATTTGGAGATTAAGCAAAGCAATCTTTCAGACTTACAAGGTTTGGAGAATCTAATTTTAGTTTCCGAAAAACTTGAATTATCATCTAATGCATCACTTACAAGTTTAGCTGGTTTGGAAAGTGTGGCAAACATGGGGAGATTAGAAATAACAAATAATAACACACTTACAGATATTTCAGCAATAAGTAGTTTTCTTTCACTCAATAATTTACAACTAATATTGGAAAACAATACACAATTGTCAAATTGTTGTGTTATAGAAGAGCTTATGGAGCGTGGCGTTGATTATTCAGTAGTCACATTAAATAATAATGGATCTACCTGTTCGGATATATTTATAACTCTTGAAAATTGCACAGAAGATGGACTTACGGTTGGTGTTGACAATTGTGATAATATTTCAAATCCTGATCAAACAGACACAGACAACGATGGCGTGGGTGATCCGTGTGATAACTGTCCATCAATAGCAAACAACAATCAACTAGATACAGACAATGACGGAATTGGTGATGCATGTCAAGGACAAGCAGGTACCAATACAGGGTTTGTAGGAATAAGCACAAATAATCCACTTGCTAAATTTCATGTAGAAGATGGCGATGTATTTATCAGTAATATCAATCGCGGAATTATTATGAAAACAGCATCTGGAAAATGCTTTCGATATAAACCTAACGAGCAAGGAATATTAGTCGGACAAGAAATTTTATGTCCGCAATAAAAAATAATATAAGAATTATGATGAAAAAAATTACCCTATTATTCATTTGTGTTTTTTTTGGAATACAGCAAAAAGTGTTAGCACAACTATGCACCGATTCATCAATTATAACACTAACAACGCAACAGGAAGTTGATGATTTTGTAGCAACCTATGCTGGAACCTGTACTTCGGTGAATAATCTTAGAATTGTAAACTTTGCAGATCCAAATGCAGTTACAGATCTTTCAGGACTTTCTTTTCTTACAGAAATCACAGGATATTTTCAAATAGTGTCACAACAAAGTCTTCCTTCTTTAGCAGGGCTCGAAAATATTCAAAGCATAGAAGGCAATCTTCGGATTGTAAATTGTGATTTGCTTACAACAATTTCACTACCAAGTCTAACAGGTGTCGTGGCAAATATTGAAGTTAGTAATAATGACAACTTACAATCGATTATTTTAGGAAATGGAACCGGAAATATTATAACACGCAGCGGTCCTATAATGAAAAACAACCAACAATTATCTTCTTTAGATTTCACATTGTCTTATACACCTACAGCATCTGGGACAACAGAAATTTTTAATAATGATAATATCACTTCCATAGCATTTTTAGGGAATTTATCTAATAATGATAGTCTTATACTTATAGAAGGAAATGCGTCTTTAACAAGTTTAAGTGATTTACAGTTAGGAACAATAATACACAAGCTGACGCTGATCAATAATCCAATACAAAACATGGAAGGCTTTGAAACTGTAACCACCATTGTAGACATGGAAATCAGGCAAAGTAGTATCACTAGCTTATCGGGTCTTCAAAATGTAACGAGCATTGGAGACATGGAGATCAGGCAAAGCAGTTTGAATAATTTATTAGGTCTTCAAAGTGTAGAAGAAGTAGATGAACTCATTATTGAAGATACTAATATTACAGATTTACAAGGTCTAAACAACTTGGTTTCGGTTTCTAACAAAGTTGAATTATTAGCAAATGCATCGCTCACAAGTTTAGCTGGCTTAGATAGCATGGCAGATATGGGAGTATTTAGAATCATAAATAATAATGCGCTTACCGATATTTCCGGAATAGCTAGTTTTCTCTCGTTTAATAGCTTAACATTAATATTAGAAAACAATTTGATATTATCGGATTGTTGTGCACTGCAAGAACTTATAGAACGCGGTGTAGATTATTCCGAAATCAGATTAAATAATAATGCTTTTACTTGTTCGGATGTATTTGTTGCGCTTTCTAATTGTACTGATGATGGACTTTCTATTGCAGATGATAACTGTGATGGTATTTCAAATCCAGATCAATTAGATACAGATAACGATGGTGTTGGTGATCCGTGTGATAACTGTCCGACAGTTGCCAATAACAATCAATTAGATACGGACGGAAATGGAGTAGGAGACGCTTGTCAAGCACAAGCTGGAGCAGATACAGGTTTTGTCGGAATCAGTACTACAAATCCAGCGAGTAAACTACATGTAGAAGATGGCGATGTATTTATCAGCAATATTAATCGTGGAATCATAATGAAATCAGCAGATGGAAAATGCTTCCGTTATCAACCCAATACAAATGGCATGCTTGTCGGAACACAAATTGTATGTCCACAATAAGCATACGTATATCTTTAAAAAAGACTTATGAAAAAAAGCATACTTATATTAATCTGCCTTCTGGTTGGTATTCAACAACAAGTTTTAGCGCAATCATGTGGTAGTAGCAATTCAACGATATACCTATCTACACAACAAAATGTTGATGATTTTGTAGCCACCTACGCAGGTACTTGTACTTCCGTAAATAACCTAAAAATCGGAAGTTTTCTGGATCCTAATGGTGTTACAGATATCTCAGGACTTTCTTTCTTAACAGAAATAACAGGATTTTTGCAAATAGAAATACAACAAAGTCTTCCATCGTTAGCTGGATTAGAAAATATTCAAAGTATAGAAGGTGAAATTCGAATTGTAAATTGTGATCTTCTTACAACAATTTCATTACCAAGCTTAACAGGTGTTGTATCTTCGATTAAAATTAATAATAATGATAATTTGCAATCAATTATTTTGGGAGATGGAACCACAAATATTATAACACGAATTGGTCCTAGTATAAAAAATAATGCACAGTTATCTAATTTAGATTTCACATTGTCTTACACGCCTACTGCGATAGGAGCAATAGAAATCTTTAATAATGATAGTCTCACTTCTATAGGATTCTTAGGGAATATATCTAATTTTAACAATCCTATCTATATTGAAGGAAATGCATCGTTGACGAGTTTAGGTTTGCTGACAGGATCAACAATACATCGTGTAAGTCTTATCAACAATCCAATACAAAACCTAGATGGTTTAGAGAACGTAACGATTATAGGATATTTAGAAATCAGACAAAGCGACTTGATAAATGTACAAGGACTTCAAAATGTACAGCAAATCACTTCGGTCATTATTGAAGATTCTGATCTTATAAGTTTAGATGGATTAGAAAACCTAACAAACATCGGATACATGGAGATTAGAAATAGTAGCCTAACAAACCTTCTAGGACTTCAAAATGTAACAGAAATCAATACGCTTATCATTGAAGATTCGAATTTGACTAATTTAGAGGGTTTAAGTAATATTCAAGATGTCACAGATAAACTAGAATTCTCTTCTAATACATTGCTAACAACTATTTCAGGATTAAATGTAAGCCGTTTTAATTATGGTTTGGAGTTAAGGAATAATCCAGGACTAACAGACATTTTACCTTTAAGAGACATGAGTTTTGTGGGTTTGAATTTAGTGATTGAAAATAATCCTCAACTAGAAGAATGTTGTGTGTTAGAAATCCTTTTAAACAGAAATGTTTCGCCATCAGAAATTATACTCAATAACAATGGAGCTACGTGTTCAGATATAACAATAGCAACGACAAATTGTACTAGTGATGGACTTTCCACTGCTATAGATAATTGTGATGATATTCTAAACCCAGATCAATTGGATGATGATAATGATGGTGTAGGAAATCCGTGTGACAATTGCCGTTATGTGGCCAACAATGATCAAATAGATGCAAATAATGATGGTATTGGAGATGCATGTCAAACACAAGCTGGAGCAAATACAGGTTTTGTAGGAATCAGTACTACGAATCCAACGTCGAAACTCCAAGTAGAAGATGGCGATGTATATATAAGTAATATCTACCGCGGAATCATTCTAAAATCAGTTGATGGCAAATGTTTCCGATACAAACCCAATGCAAATGGTTCTTTAATTGGAATACAAATCACATGCCCAGAAGAAAATTAAACATAAAAAAAGAAGCTGTCTAAAATATTTTTCAGACAACTTCTTTTATAAAATCTTAGAGGTCTATTTTTTTAAGAAACTAGCTGCTTCAAATTCTGAATCGTCTCTGTTGGATTCTCAGATTTAAAAACAAAACTTCCAGCAACCAATACGTCTGCACCAGCATCAACCAATGCTTTTGCATTTTTATCATTTACGCCGCCATCAATTTCAATTTCGGTTGCAGCTCCTTTTTCAGTAATCAAGGCTTTTAGTTTTTTAACTTTATCATACGTATTCTCAATAAACGATTGTCCTCCAAAACCAGGATTCACACTCATAATACATACCAAGTCAATATCTTGAATAACGTCTTCTAAGAGACTAATATTTGTATGAGGATTCAATGCTACACCAGCTTTCATTCCGGCAGCTTTAATCGCCTGTAGCGTTCTGTGCAAGTGTGTGCAAGCTTCGTAATGTACAGTTAAAACATCTGCGCCTAAATCGGCAAAAGTTTGAATATAACGATCAGGATCAACGATCATTAAATGCACATCAATAGTTTTGGTAGCATGTTTATTAATTGCTTTTAAAACGGGCATTCCAAAGGAAATGTTCGGCACAAAAACGCCGTCCATAATATCAATATGAAACCAATCGGCTTCACTATTGTTTACCATTTCAATATCGCGTTGTAAGTTGGCAAAATCTGCAGCCAAGATCGATGGCGCAATTCGTTTTGTAGACATAATTTGTAGTGTGTGTTGTTTGTTTGCCGACAAAAGTACTATAAAATAAACGCTCTCGCAATGCGAGAGCGTCATTCATCAATCAAAAAACGAACAGTTATGTTATAAAAACTAAACTGCTGTGCGGTTTATAGGAGATTATCCTAAATATGTTTTTAATATTTTACTTCGTGATGTGTGCTTTAAACGACGAATCGCTTTTTCTTTAATTTGACGTACACGTTCACGAGTTAAGTCGAAAGTTTCTCCAATTTCTTCCAAAGTCATTGGATGTTGATTTCCTAATCCGAAATATAAACGGATTACATCTGCTTCTCTCGGCGTCAATGTCTCTAATGCACGCTCAATCTCTGTCTTTAAAGATTCATGTAATAATTCTTTATCAGGATTTGGCGATTCACCAGAATTCAATACGTCATACAAGTTCGAATCTTCTCCTTCAACCAATGGCGCATCCATTGATACGTGGCGTCCAGAATTTTTCATCGACTCTTTTACATCATTCACAGTCATGTCTAATTCCTTTGCAATTTCTTCTGCAGAAGGGATACGTTCATGACTTTGCTCAAGATACGCAAAAGTTTTATTAATTTTATTAATAGAACCAATTTTGTTCAAAGGCAAGCGTACAATACGCGATTGTTCCGCTAATGCTTGCAAGATAGATTGTCTAATCCACCATACAGCATATGAAATAAATTTAAAACCACGCGTTTCATCAAAACGTTGTGCGGCTTTAATTAGACCCAAATTTCCTTCATTGATCAAATCAGGAAGTGTTAATCCTTGATTTTGATACTGCTTTGCAACCGATACTACGAAACGAAGGTTAGCTTTTGTTAATTTTTCTAGAGCAATTTGATCTCCAGCCTTGATTCTTTGAGCTAATTCTACTTCCTCGTCTGCTGTAATAAGGTCAACTTTACCGATTTCTTGAAGATATTTGTCTAAGGATGCAGTTTCCCTGTTGGTAACCTGCTTGGTAATTTTAAGTTGTCTCATGTAATCTACTTGGGATTTTATTCTTTGTGCATACGCTACTAGTTATACGTACGAATGTGTGCAAATGTTACAAAAAGGTAAAAAATATTTTAAATAAAGTTTTCTTAAAAATGTAACTTTTTAATAATTAGCAAATTACACGCCTCTTTTGTCGCCATAAATATGTACGTGCAATCGGTCAGTATAGTGAAATTGATATTTTTTGCAGACTTCAATCAACCATTGTTGCTTCTTTTTTAAGGCTTCTGGCTTGGTTCCTTCGGGCATTAAGTACACTTTTTCGTTGGGAATTTTATACTTCTGGCAGATGTCTAACACTTCCGTGAGATCGTTCTCAGCCGAAATTACAAACTTAAAAACAGCCTTTTTGTTCGTAGAAAAGTATTCGTATGCTTCTGACTTTTCGCGCAATTTCTTCGGATTGTTTGAGTTGGCCAATTTCGGCGATACATTATATTGATCAATCAAAGTTTCAAAAGTAGCATCTGGTAAAAGTGTTCCGTTGGTTTCAATCTCAAAAAAATAATCATCCGCTTTTGTATTGAAAAATTCGATTAAAGCAGAAAGCTCTTGCAGTTGCATCATCGGTTCTCCACCAGTTAATACAATATTCTTGCAACCTGTTTTTGCGACTTCTTCATAGATTTCTTCCAGCGTAAGCGAAATAATCATTTCCTCCATTTTATACTTTGTATACGTTGGATCTTCGTCTTTTACATGCGAAAAACGCGTTTTCTCCCAATTCCACGTATAATCAGTATCGCACCAAATACAATGCAAATTGCAAAGCGATGTTCGAATAAACACGCTTGGTTGTCCCATATTTTTTCCTTCTCCTTGGATAGAGTGGAAAATTTCAGGTTTCCCGTCCAGATTTGCAATTTTCAATTTGGTCATACACAATGCTTCAAAAGTAAACCACAAAATTAAAGCATTCCTTTTTGAGAGACAAAACTATATGAAACTGAATGAAAATTGAATTGATATTTGTGAAAATCGCAAAAAATAAATTTTTCATTTGTGCTGATCGGGATTTTGACTGTGATTATTGCAATAGATTTGATATAGTATTAAAACTTAGAACTTATGGAAATACCGATTATACCAGGAAGAGGACTTGTAACAAGCACTGCGACCAACATGCGTTTGGATTTTTTAACGGCAAATGCTATTGAAACGAATGTAATTTCAGAAACTAGATTAGAATACCAAGACATTCGCGGAAATATTGAATCCTATATAGGAAGTACTGAAATTCCGTTGGGAATTGTTGGTCCGTTATTATTTAATGACAACGGAACACAAGAATTGACCTATTGTACCGCAGGAACTTTAGAAGGCGCTTTGATTGCAAGTATGAATAGAGGCGCCAAAGTCATTAGCAAAAGCAATGGTTTTTCAGCAGAAGTCAAATGGCAAAAAATGACACGCTCGCCGATGTTTATTTTTGAGAAAGCGAAAGAAGCAACAATTTTTAAACACTACATAAAAGATACATTTAGCAATATCAAAGCAGCAGCAGAAGCGCATTCCAATCATGGAAAATTAATTGAAATCGATTGTATTCAAGATGCTACAGTTGTACATGCAAAGTTTAGCTATGAAACCGGCGATGCTTCTGGGCAAAATATGACAACAACCTGTACGTGGCACGCCATGCTGTATTTGGTAGAAGCGTTTACAAAAGCAACGGGAATTGTGCCTGTTGATTTTGTGATTGAAGGAAATGGTGCATGCGATAAAAAAGTATCACAATATAATATAGATTCGGGAAGAGGAATTCATGTTGTTGCCGAATGTACAATTCCAGAAGAAATCATTACAAAAGTATTGCGAACTACTTCTGAGAAGTTGATGCGTTGCTTTCATCCGTCTAAAAAATTAGCAGCAAAAGACGGAATGGTAGGTTATAATATTAATGTAGCCAATGCCATTGCGGCCATTTTTGTGGCAACGGGACAAGATTTGGCTTCCATTCACGAATCGAGTGTTGGCATTTTGCATTTGGCACAAAAAAATGGCGGATTGTATATGCAGTTAACCTTGCCAAATTTGGTCATTGGTAGTATTGGTGGCGGAACTTCTTTGCCAAGACAAGCACAAGCTTTGGAAATTATGGATTGCTATGGAAGCGGAAAAGTGAATCGATTTGCAAAGCTCATTGCAGGTTTTGCGTTAGGATTGGAAATTTCAACATATTCGGCAATTGTTAGTGGTGAATTCGCGAAAGCACATGAAAAACTAGGCAGAAACAAACCTGTACAATGGTTGTTGCCTTCGGAAGTGACTTCGAATTTTGTACAATCGAGTTTGAATGGTTTTTTTGAAGACAAGCAAATTCAGAACATACAACCGAAATCGCACGATGTATTGGAGAATGGAATTCTGACCAACATCGCATCAAAGGTTAATAAAAAAATCATTGGTTTTTTGCCGTTTCAAATTGATTATACACAACAAAACGGAAAAGCACAGACCAAAGATGTGCTGATAAAATCAAAACCGCTAGACGATGAGGTAATTAAAGGTTTGCATACCATTGCGGCTTCTATTAATCCTGAGTTGTCGGATGTGTTGAAGAAATCAAAAAGGCATTTAGAATATCACAATTGTCATTTAAAAGAAATCGAAGTGTATTCGTATTTACATAAAAACGGATTTGAAAATATGCCAAAATATTTTGGAAAACATGTCAATCCGAAACGTGAGATTTTCATGCTGATTCAAGAGTTTTTACCTGTTGAGGAGATGAAAATTATGAATTCAGAGAATCATCCTGAATGTTGGAAACCTGGCGATATTATTTCGGTACTGAAAACAATTACGAAGTTTCATCAGTATACCAACGTGACTGATTTTTCACATGTGCCAGAATTTAAACCTTGGAATGCTGCGGCATTGTACAAAAAAATGATGCAGATTTTAATTGCGGAATGTGCTACAGAAAAAGATCAATTCACATTGCAAAAATTATTGAATGAGATTGATGATTTGCAATATCAAGCAAGTAAAATTTCGATAGAAAAAACCATCATTCATAATGATTTCAATCCAAGAAATATTGCCATACGAAAAGATGATGTTCCTGTTATTTACGATTGGGAATTGGCAGTAATCGATTTTCCTCAAAGAGATATTGTAGAGTTTTTAAGTTTTACACTATTGCCAAATTTCAAAAAAGACGAACTCTACTTTTATCTAAAAACACAGTATCAAATGTACGATGGTGTGGGTTGGAATGAATGGTTAAAAGCATGCAGATATTCCTTAAAAGTATACATTATTACAAGACTTTCTTTTTATGAAGTTTCAGGAATTTTGATTGCGTACGATTTTTCAAAACGCGTTTTGCAAACAGCATTGCAAATGCTTACTTATTTAGAAGCTGATGCATAGTTTTTTACACCATATATATATTGTGTTGCTGCCGTTAATCATTTCGAATGTATTGCATATGTTCGTGATTAAAAAAGATATATTTCCGCAGTTAACGCGTCCAATTTCTCAAAAACTGTTTGGTGAAAACAAAACTTGGAGAGGTTTTGTCTTTGTTCCTATTGTGAATGCTGTTTTATTATATTGGATAAATTTCACTTTTGATCTTCAACTGCCGCAAGCTTTCTATATAGGATTCTTGCTTGGCTTTACGTATATGTTGTTTGAGTTGCCAAATTCATGGATGAAACGAAGACTCGGAATTCAGGCTGGACAACAAGCAACTTCTCATCAACTACTATTTGCAATGATTGATAAAATGGATTCCGCTTTTGGCGTGACTTTGCTATATTTTGTAATAGGTTTTATCTCGCTTCCGCATGCGTTATTGCTCTTTGTTATTTGTAGCGCTACGCATATCATGATCAGTCAACTCTTAGTTCAATTCAACATTAAAAAATCATTTTAACATGCAAAAAGAAAATATATACAACGTTCCTAACTTTTTAAGTTTTTACCGATTGCTTACGTTTCCATTAATTTTATGGTTTATCTATACAGGAGAAGAAAGTTTATTTGCTATATTTTTATGTGTGAATTTAATCACGGACATTCTAGACGGATTGATTGCACGAAGTTTCAATCTGCAAACCAAATTTGGCGCACGATTAGATTCACTCGCCGACAACGGAACATTCATTGCAGCTTTTATTGGAGTTTTTACATTTAAAATTGATGATTTTGCAAACTCTATTTGGATGCTTTGGTTGTTTATTGGTTTCTATATCTTAGGTTTGATTGTTTCTTTTATCAAATTCAAACAATATCCAAGTCTACACTTATACACCACAAAAATTGGAGGTTATGTACAAGGAATCTTCATTTTTATACTATTTGCGTGGAGTTACAACGAATATATGTTCTACATCGCAATGATTATTGGATACATTTCACATATAGAAGAAATCACGATTTTGCTCATTTCAAACGAAATGAAAACGGACGCCAAAGGTTTGTATTGGATTTTAAAAGAACAGAAAAAGTTAGTTACTCAATAAAATAGTAATGTCAAATCGAGCGCAGTCGAGATTTCTTAATAACGATCGTGGTTCTATAGTTTCTGGACTGTGCTCGAAGTGACACTGAATTTAAAATTTTTAACAGCAATAGTACATTGTAAACTATTCTTAATTATGACTTTTAATTTTTACAAACAATCAGAAAATGTACGAATGCTTGTCATAGCAACGATTGGCATGATTTTGAGTTTGCTTACCTATGAAATCATATACTATCTCAATCCGTTTTCGCCCAAAGCCACAATTAGTTGGACAATTGCTTTTATTATTGGAACGGCGCGACAACATGCGCTACATAGATACTTTACATTTTTACACAAAGGTTCTTATTTCAAAAGTTTATACCGAGCGTATATTGTAGATATTGGCGGTTTGGTGTTTACCACAGGACTCAATTGGTTTTTGTCCGAATTTTTACAAGTTCACCATCGTTTCGTTTGGGCATGTTGTGTAGCGGCTACGGCATTGATTGGTTTGGTGTTTCTTAAAAAATATATATTCAAACCTGTTGCCAATGCAGTGTAAATTACTCTAACTATTCTTATAAACACATAGCTGATTTCCATTAAAATGGGCAACTTTCTAGAGTTGTGAAAATTTAGTTCAAAAAAGGAGGTAACAAAATGATGAATTCAAAACTTGGTAATATAACAGAAGTTGTTTAAAATTTATTTTTGATAAACTCTTGTTAAATAAAGCTCAAAATTATTTCAAGTTTACGTTGAGTTTCCTACTTTCACGACAAAGAAAAAGTAATGGATTCAAACTTTTTTAATTTCTTATTGATAGCTGGAGCTGTTCAAGGTTTCATCTTTAATGGTTTCACATTATTTTCTAAAAAGAAAGTAGATCATGTGATCATTTTTTTGAATCTCACAGTTTTCTTTTTATCACTTAATAATTTACAAGCATGGTTGATTGCGAAAGATTTTCGTTTTGACTTCTTCTTTTTACGACAATTTTTAGTGCCTTGGTATATGTTTATTATGCCAATGTTTTATATGTTTCTAATTCATTATTTAAAGATTCAGGACAAAGTATCGAGCTATTTAAAACTAGCAGTTGCTTTGTTTGCGATAGAATTGATTGTACGCAGTATTTTTATTTTGAATGCTTCGGAAGCAGATGTTTCTTCGATTAAAATGTATACAACTATTGAAGAAATGGTGAATGCAGCGTTTTCAATTTTTCTTTTTTATAGATGTCTTCGAATTGTATTTAAAGAAAGCAAACTCCTTGATTTTATTGTAGATTATGACGATATAAAATGGTTGAAAATCTTTTTGATTCTAGGTGGATTCGTTATTACATTTTGGGTGTTGGCCATTGTGTTGAATACGTATTTTAAAGATGCACGCGCGTATTATCCGTTGCGTTTGGCGACTTCAGTATTGTTGTATTGGATCGGTTATCAAGGAACATCGCGATATACTTTATTGCATGATCGAATTATGTTGCGTGGAAAATTGGCAGCATTAAAGCCGGAAACAACAGAAAAGATAGCGCAAGAAGCTGAAAATAATTTATCAGAAAAGCATCAACAGGAATTTGAAACCATTGCTAACTATATTATTTCCAAACAACGCTACTTAGATTCAAAATTGAGTTTGGAGCAATTGTCTGATGAACTCGAAATTAGTGCGGGACATTTATCAAAATTGATCAATAATCATAGTGAATATAACTTTTCCGATTATATAAATTCGTTGCGAGTAGCACAGGCAAAAGCATTGCTCAAAGATGACGATTTTGACAATTATACGATTGTTGCTATTGGTTTGGAATGTGGATTTAATTCACGATCTACTTTTTACACAGCTTTCAAAAAGTTTACAGATCTTACACCTTCCGAATATCGAAAAACACATTAAAGGCTTCTGAATCGTTCGTTATGTGGAGATAACTTTTTAAATGTTGTCTTGTGAATCAAAACTCAAAAAACTATTTAATTTTTTAAAAAACACTTCTTTTTTAAAGGGTTTAACAATAACATCATTCATTCCAGAGTTGAAAATTTTTTCCTTATTCTCATCTAGTTTTACTGCAGTTAATGCAATGATAGGAACTGTAGGATTAAATTTTCGAATATGTTCTGTGGCGGTGTAACCATTCATATTTGGCATGTGTATGTCCATTAAAATAACATCAAAATTGTACTCTTGAGCAGCTTTTATAGCATCTACACCAGAACTTACAACAGTTACTTTCGTATTTTTCTTTTTAAGAATGCGTTGGGTTATCATTTGATTGATGGGATTATCATCAACCACTAAAATGTGTTTGGAAGCTAAATCAGATATGTCAGTATCGTTTGATGTTGTAGTAACAGAAAGATTATGAGTTTCTTCTAATACAATATCAAAAAAGAACTTAGAACCTTTGTTTTTATCACTTTCCACATGAATAGTACTTCCCAAAGCTTTTATCAATCGTTGCACAATAGCTAAACCTAAACCTGTACCTTCATAATTACGCTCCAATTGCATTGATTCTTGGTAAAAGTCCTCAAAAATTTTTGATTGAATTTCTTTAGAGATTCCTATGCCGTCATCTGCGATACTAAAATGCAATTTTACTTTGGAATCTTCTTTTTCAACTAAATTAACATCGAGCCAGATATTTCCATTTTGTGTAAATTTTAAAGCATTACTTAACAGGTTTATAATAATCTGTGACAGCTTTAAAGAATCTCCTTTTAAATGCGTAGGAACATTGTTGCTAATATCAATATGAATGGTGTTATTATTTTGTTCTGTTAGATACGAAAGTGAGTTTGTAATACCAGTCACAAGTGTTTTTAAATCAAAATCTACTTTATGAATCTTTACTTTATCTGCGTCAAATTTGTTTATCTGTAGTACATTATTAATGAGCGATAATAAGTATTCTCCAGATGATTTAAGATTTTGTAAGTATTTTTTTTGTTCTGCTTTTGGACTGTCTTCAATGAGAATATCTGTAATTCCAGCAACCGCATATAATGGAGTTCTTAATTCGTGACTAATGGTTGAGAAAAAATTAGTTTTCAAATCAGAAGCGTATTTTAATTCTTTATTTTTCACTACGATTTTTTGATACAGCTTTTTTCTTTTTAAATTATTTCTATAGTGTAAATAAAGTAAAACTGCAGTAATGATGAATAAAACAAAAATGATAATGCTAAACCAACGAGTTTGTACAATTGTTTTTTCTTGTTCAATAATTTGTTGCTGTAATTTGGTTTTACGCTCAATAGATCGGGCATTTTCTTCTGAAGAATCTTCTAAATATTCTACCTTTTTTAAAAGTGATTTGTTGGCCAATACATACTCTTTTTTGGCTTCGTAAATCTGATACTTTAAATCTTCAGCGATGATTAATTGAGAGTATTTACCACTAATATTTGCTAATGAATCTACAGGTTTTATATTTTTTAAAGCATCATCATACTGCTCTTTTTTTATATAAATTGAATTTATGATTTTATAACATTGTATAAGGATTTCTATATTATGATCTGTATTGGGTTGAAAATATTTTAGTGCATCTTTGAGTTGCTTTAGCGCTAAATCATATTCCCCATCTTTAAAATTTAGAGCTCCAATATTATAAGATGGCCAAAAAGCATGGTACGTTGAATTGATTTCTGCAGCAATAGCGATAGATTTTTGGTATTGTTGTTTACACGCTTCAATCTTTTCCTGTAGGTAATATAAAGTTGCCATATTATTATGATGGTACACCATATATGACTTATAATTTGCTTTCTTCAAAAACAAAAAAGATTGTTTGTAATTGAATTCCGCTTTTTCATAATTTTTTAATTGACAAAAAGTACCACCTAAACAATCATAAGCTTCTCCAATAATAGAATCATTTTTTTTAAGTTCTCCCCATTTCAAAGCAAAATTTTGAAGCTCAAGCGCTTTTTCATATTCTCCAGTGTATGTTTTTTTATAAGACTCATCCAAAATCTTTACAATACTATCTTTCGATATTGAAAAATCTTGTAATTGGGTATTTTGAGCCCATAAAATAAAAGGAGCAAATAATAAGAATAGAAAGGGGCTTTTCATTTAGAATCATTTGGAGTTCCAAAATAATGAAAAAATCTGATAACCAAAAGATTAGTGTTTTTTAAAGTTATTTATTTTTTTAAAATACGACATCATTTAGAGGTAATCTGTCAATAGTAATGGTTTTTTAATTTTTTCTAAATATTTAAAAAAGAACCATAATTCATCCTGATTTTTCATCCGAATAAGATTTCGGACATATTGAAAAGCTTCAATTTTTAGATACTTTGAGTTGATCCTATTTATAAATAATATTTTTAATAAACTGCTTTGAGCTTAGTATTTATAGGCTTTTGCATACTTTTCTAATCGAACATTTTAACTCAAAAAAATGCTAAAAAGCATCCGAATTTTTCTGCAAACCATGATTTCGGATATTGAAATTTGGAATGGTACTTACTTTCGTTTCATATCAATTTTAAAACTGTACTATTATGAAGAAGTGTATTGTTATACTACTATTATTACCCTTATTAGGTTTTTCACAAACGAAAGACGAAGGTGTCAAATTTGAATCAATTTCTTTAAATCCTCTGTCTATTTATATAGGCGGATCAGGAGGTCTTTCATTGAGTGGAGATATTGGTTTGTCCTATAAAGAAAACAATTTTCTAGTGTCTGCACAATTTGGAGAAGAATTAAATCTGTTTGGATCTGAAGATGATTCTTTCGCAGAATTAAGTCTGTCTTGGGGAAAAAAATCTGAATTAACCAGTTGGTTGCAATGGGAAGGCTTTGTTGGGTTGTCTTACTTTAATTACAAAAGAAAAAACTTTAATGCTCCAGATGATAGAAGCATAACGGTAGGAGTTCCAATAATGACAAAATTGAAACTTATGATTGGAAATTTTTTTTCTATAGGACCGCAATTGCGTGTCAATTTAAATGCTGTACAATCAGTGATGAGTGGCGGATTATCTTTTCAAGTAGATTTTTAAAAATAGGATGATGAAACATATTCAAAAATATTCAAAAGTAATTTCTGGAATCATAGTATTATTAGTATTGCTTCAAAGCTGTACAATATACAGAAGCGCATCTGCAACCTTAGATGAAGCCGTTGCGAGCAAACGAAAAGTGAAAATACACCTCATATCAGGAACACGTGTAAAATATAAAGAAGTGTTTAAAAAAGATGCGTTGTATTATGGAATATATAAAAGAGATACAATTCAAATTAACCCTAAGAATATTGAACGAATCCGATTAAAAAACAGAACACTCTCTACCATTGGGACTGTTATCATATCTGGAGTGAGTGCACTCGCTATTCTTACAGGTGTCGCGTTATGGGGATTATCTGCGGGAATTTAATGTATATAATCAAACAAAAAAAACGCCTCGAAATTTCGAGGCGTTTTGTATAGTATGAATTGAAAAAATTAATTTTCTTTCTTGTCTTCTCTAGGTTTGCGATTATCACGTCCGCGATTATCTCTTCCTCTATTGTCACGTCCACCACCTTTATTATCTCTTGGTGGTCTTGCAACATATCCTTCTGGTTTTGGTAAGATTGCTTTACGAGAAACTTTATCTTTTCGTGTTTTTGGATCAATTCCAAAATATTTCACGTCTAAAATGTCTCCCATTTTTACGATATCGCTTACGTTATCAGTACGCTCCCAAGCCAATTCAGAAATGTGTAGTAAAACTTCGTTTCCTGGTGCTTCTGTATATTCTACAACAGCTCCAAAATCTAACATTTTTACCACTTTTACTTCGTAAATACTTCCTTTTTCAGGTTTGAAAGTAATTGCTTGAATTTTAGCCAATACAGCATCAATTCCTTCTTGATCTGTTCCTAAGATCTCAACAATTCCTTCTTCTGTTACAGGATCTTCATTAATTACAATCGTAGTATTTGTCTCTTTTTGTAACTCTTGAATTACTTTTCCTCCAGGTCCAATCAATGCTCCAATATAATCTCCAGGAATAGTTCTGGTAATCATTTTTGGTGCATGTGCTTTTACATCTTCGTTTGGAGCTTCAATAGTATCGGTCAATTTACTTAAAATATGTAAACGTCCGTCACGTGCTTGTTTTAAAGCATTTACAAGAATCTCATATGACAATCCTTTTACTTTAATATCCATCTGACAAGCCGTAATTCCGTCAGCAGTTCCTGTTACTTTAAAGTCCATATCTCCTAAATGATCTTCATCACCTAAGATATCAGATAAAACTGCATAGTTTCCAGAATCAGCATCAGAAATTAATCCCATTGCAATACCAGAAACTGGTTTCTTTAATTGTACACCAGCATCCATTATTGCCATAGTTCCAGCACAAACAGTTGCCATAGAAGATGAACCATTAGATTCTAAAACTTCAGAAACGACACGTACTGTATATGGACAATCATCAGGAACCATACCTTTTAAGGCACGTTGCGCTAAGTTACCATGTCCTACTTCACGACGAGATGTTCCACGAATTGGTCGTGCTTCACCTGTTGAAAAAGGAGGGAAGTTATAATGTAAATAGAAACGCTCTTCACCTTCATAAGATGGCATATCTATTTGGTTTGCTTCTCTAGATGTTCCTAAAGTAACCGTAGCTAATGCTTGAGTTTCTCCACGAGTAAAGATAGACGATCCGTGTGTTGATGGTAAATAATCAACCTCACACCAAATTGGTCTGATTTCGTCAGTCTTACGACCATCTAAACGCAATCCTTCATTCAAAGTTAAATCACGAATTGCAGCTTTTTCAGCTTTTGCATAGTATTTAGAAACTAATCCGCCGAAATCTTCTAATTCTTCTTCCGTAAAAGTAGCTTTGATTTCTTCTTTAATTTCTCCAAATGCAGTACTTCTTTCATGTTTAGCAGATCCAGCTTTTGCAATAGCATAGACTTTATCGTATGCCATATCATGAATTTTTTGAGCTAACTCCTCATCAGCTCTTTCAGGATCATACTCACGTACTTCTTTCTTTCCGAATGCTTCTGCCAAACGAAGTTGTGCCGCACATTGTACTTTAATAGCTTCGTGAGCAAACTTGATAGCTTCTGTCATTTCTTCTTCAGAAATCTCATCCATTTCACCTTCAACCATCATCACAGAATCTGCAGAAGCTCCAATCATCATATCGATGTCAGATTCTTCTAATTGTGCTCTAGTTGGGTTGATGATAAATTCTCCATTAATACGTCCAACTCTTGCTTCAGAAATAGCGCATTCAAATGGGAAATCAGATAATTGAATAGCTGCAGACGCTGCTAAACCTGCCATTGCATCAGGCATTACATTTTCGTCATGAGACATTAACTGAATCATCACTTGTGTTTCTGCGTGATAATCTTTTGGGAATAGTGGACGTAATACACGGTCTACCAAACGCATTGTTAATACTTCACCATCACTAGGTCTAGCTTCTCTTTTGAAGAAACCACCTGGATAACGACCAGCCGCTGCAAATTTTTCACGGTAGTCAACTGTTAAAGGTAAAAAGTCAACGTCGCTTTGTTTGTAGTTAGAAACAACCGTACATAATAACATACATTTTCCTGACTGTACGACTACGCTACCATGCGCTTGCTTCGCTAATTTTCCGGTTTCGATAGAAATTTCTCTACCGTCGCCAAGGTCTATGACCTCTTTAAAAACTTTTGGAATCATAAATTTTCTTTAATTCTAATTAAACAAAGGTCGTTGTGTTGTTGTTGTGTGTAGTTGTTGTATTGACCCAATGAAAAACCAGTAATTATAGCTTTTTATAACTTCTTACAAACTGTAAAAAGTGTGTTTATATAATTAAAAAAAGAGGCACGAAGCCTCTTTTCTTTTATTTTCTTAATCCTAATTCTTTTACGATTGCACGATATCTGTTGATTTCTTTCTTCTTTAGGTAGTCAAGTAAACTTCTTCTTTTACCTACTAACTTTACAAGAGAACGCTCAGTATTAAAATCTTTACGATTTTTCTTTAAATGCTCCGTTAAGTGATTAATTCTGTGCGTAAATAATGCAATTTGACCTTCTGGTGAACCGGTGTCTGTTCCAGACTTTCCGTGCTTTGCGAAGATCTCTTCTTTAACTTCTTTAGTTAAGTACATGCCAATATTGTTTTAATAATTTTTATGTATTAATACGACTATCGTATCAAGCCGCAAATATACTACTATTTTTTAGAATGCAAATGAATAATTAAACCTTTTTGATTTGCAACAGTCCTAAGAACATAATTGTTAAAAAACGTTAAATATGTAATGCGCCTTAACAATTAGTTTTGGTACCGAATTAAAAAGATTACAGGCGAATTCCATCTGACAAAAATTAAAAACTTTTAAAACAAAAACAGATGAAAACCAAATTCAAAAAGCAACAAGGGATTTTATTCGTATTAATGAGTCTCTTTTTAATGACAGCTTGTCAAAATGAAACAGCAACAGAAACAGCAGAAGATGAAGTTGCCATAGATGACCAACTTGCACTACGCAGTGCAGAAATAGATTTGATATCGGATGATATTGGATTGATTGTAGACGATGCCGCACAGGAAACAGAATCCACAGTGTCATTTTTACCACCATGTGTAACGATTACCGTAGAAATTAGCGCAGGTTTTAGACAAAAAACACTCGATTTTGGCGACGGATGTGAATTACCCAATGGAAATATAGTAAGTGGAATTATTATGATGAGTCATGAAGTGGATGCAAGTCCTGCACGAAGAGAGATTGCCGTCACTTTTGACAATTTTACCAGAAATGGAGTGTTGGTCGCAGGAACGCGCAGTGTAGAACGCGTATTATCAAACGATGCAGGAAATCCGCAATCCACAGCGCAGGTAAATATGCAGGTAACTTGGCCAGACGAAACTACGGCCACTCGTGAAGGAACTAGAGTCCGCGAATGGATTGAAGGTTTTGGCTCAGGAACTTGGGTAGATAATGCATTTTTGATTACAGGAAATGCTACGACAACTGGACGACTTGGAAATACACATGCAGCTACGATTACAGATGCATTGCGCAGGGAAGCAGTATGTGCTTTTATCGTAAGCGGAACGGTTGAATTATCACGTAATGACAACACCGGGATTTTAGCATACGGAGACGGAACTTGTGACGGAGAAGCCACTTGGACAAATCCAAACGGAGATACCATTACAATTTATTTAGATTAGCAATCTTGAGTAATTTTAGTTTTAGGCAACAAAAGGCTTCCAATTTGGAAGCCTTTTTATATGAAGTATGCGTTGTATTTATGTTGTCGGAGCAATGGACCAAGTATCATCAGCATTTAGGATTGCTGTCATCTTAAAAATACCTGGAGAATAATTGACAGCAACCGCTTTATTGAGTGTGGCAGTATCAATGATTTCTCCTTCTTTAATATCAGTAAAAGCAATCCAGTATTCTGTTTTAGGCGTAAATATGCTATTCATATTTGGAATTGCGTCCATTGAACCAATGGCTTTCTTTGCAATACAAATTCCAACAGTAGCTTGATTGGGTTCTACAGAACTGTCACAATCTATAACAATAGAACCATCATTCTTTGCATCGGTAGTTTGATCTATGAATTGATAGGCATCATCTTTTTTTGTCAACGTGACTTTGTTTTGTTTTTTTAAACCCGCAGGTATGTTTTGCGAAGAGGTAATCGTAATGCCTTTTTCTTCTGTTTTCTCAGACCAGAACACACTATACTCAATTTCCCATTCGAATTCGATGTTTGTATGAGGGTTTGCTGGTTTTGAAAACCATGCTAACGATTGATAATTGTTGTTGTTTGGTGGTTTTTGAAATATGGTAAAATTCCCGGAATTGTTACTATTGTTTTCAAAAATTAATTCAAAACTGGTTGCCATAATTGTAAAGAGTATAAGTGATTGTATGTCTTGTGAGACGAATTTAGCTGTTTTCTATTTAGGATACTAAGGTATTACTACTCGTTTTTAAACTAGAGTTATGTCCTACAAACAACAAAGGCTTCCATATTTGGAAGCCTTTTGATTTATGTGTTGTAAACAAAAATTACGCGCGTATTGGCTGATTTTGAATCAAGTCAATATACAAGTTGATTTTGTTTTTGAGTTCTTTTCTGTGCGAGATAAAATCTAAGAATCCGTGTTCTAGTAAGAATTCTGAAGTTTGGAAACCTTCTGGTAAATCTTTTCCTGTAGTGTCGCGAACTACACGCGGTCCTGCAAAACCGATTAACGCTCCTGGTTCCGAGATATTAATGTCTCCTAGCATGGCAAAAGAAGCAGTTGTTCCTCCAGTTGTTGGATCGGTACATAGTGAAATGTATGGAATTCCAGCATCTGCCAATTGTGCTAATTTTGCAGAAGTTTTTGCCAATTGCATTAATGATAATGCAGCTTCCATCATACGTGCTCCACCAGATTTTGAAATAATCATGAATGGAATGTTGTTTTTAAGTGAATAATCTGCCGCACGTGCAATTTTTTCTCCCACAACACTTCCCATAGAACCTCCGATAAATTTGAAGTCCATACAGGCAATGACTAAATCTTTTCCTTTCGATTTTCCAACGGCTGTACGAACAGCATCTTTTAATCCAGTTTTTTCTTTAGCAGCTTTAAGTCTGTCAACGTATTTTTTACTGTCCTCAAATTTTAGAGGATCTTTTGATGTTAAATTTTTATCGAGTTCTTTAAATTTATCATCATCAAATAATATTTCGAAATATTCTTTACTTCCTATACGAACGTGGTATCCATCTTCAGGACTTACGTAAAAGTTTTTCATTAATTCTTCAGAATCAACGATTTTTCCTGTTGGCGATTTGTACCAAAGTCCTTTGGGCGTATCTCTTTTTTCCTCTGTTGAGGTTTGGATTCCTTTTTCTTTTCTTTTAAACCAAGCCATAATGATTTGTGAATTACGATTTACAATGTTAGACTGTGTGTCACAATCTGTATCGTACGATCAATTAGTTAGTTAGTTTTCCTTTTAGTTAGGCGACAAAATTACTGTTTTTATTAATCAAACTCAAAATTTGAATTGGCTATCTATCGTTTCAATTTTTTTTAAGTCTAAAAAACCTCGTTAACATGTTGTTTATCAGTGTTAACGAGGTTGTTTTTTAGTTTTTTACTTTCGTAAGAACTTCGGCGTTAGGGATAGAGGCGGCATCCTTTTTTGTTAAAAAAGATATAGCCGAAAGCCCGACCTAACGGGTAACGCCCAACTATTATAAAGTATTTACGTTATTTAAGTCTTCAAATGCTTGCTTTAAACGCGTTTTGAATGTCAATTCACCTTCACGTAACCATTTTCTTGGATCGTATGTTTTTTTGTTAGGAATGTCGTCTCCATCAGGATTTCCAATTTGTTGTGCCAAGTAATCTTGCTTCGTTAACATATAGTCGCGAATTCCAGACATGAATGCAAATTGTAAATCTGTATCAATGTTCATTTTGATCACTCCGTATCCAATAGCTTCTCTGATTTCTTCAAGTGTAGAACCAGATCCTCCGTGGAATACAAAGTCAATATGATTGTGACCAACATTGTATTTTTCTGAGATGTATTCTTGCGAATTTTTTAAGATTTTTGGTGTCAACTTTACGTTTCCAGGCTTGTATACTCCGTGCACATTACCAAAAGCAGCCGCAATTGTAAATTTAGGACTCACTTTCATTAACTCTTCATACGCATAGGCAACTTCTTCAGGTTGTGTGTACAATTTAGAATCGTCCACATCGCTATTGTCAACTCCATCTTCTTCACCACCTGTAATTCCCAATTCGATTTCTAAGGTCATGCCCATTTTGCTCATGCGCGCTAGGTATTCTTTACAGATTTCGATGTTTTCTTCTAATGGTTCTTCCGAAAGATCGATCATGTGTGAGCTGTATAATGGTTTTCCAGTTTCAGCAAAATGCTTTTCACTTGCGTCTAACAAACCATCAATCCAAGGCAATAATTTTTTAGCACAGTGATCTGTGTGTAAAATTACAGGAACACCATAAGCTTCTGCCATTTCATGTACATGTTTTGCACCGGCAACAGAACCTGCGATTGCTGCTTTTTGTCCTTCGTTACTTAATCCTTTTCCTGCGTTGAATTGTGCGCCTCCATTCGAAAACTGAATGATGACAGGAGAATTTAATTCGGCAGCAGTTTCCAACACTCCATTAATAGAGTTTGAACCTACTACATTTACTGCTGGTAAAGCAAAGCCTTTTTCTTTGGCTAGGTTGAATATTTCTTGTACTTCATCTCCAGTAGCAACTCCTGCTTTGATATTGTGACTCATCGTCTTTGGTTTTTTTGTTTGGATTACAAAAGTAATAAAATTGTGATGAGTTTTTACGTAGTTGACAATTTTAGAAGAGCTAATGAAGTCACTTTTGCGAATTTGATAATTTCGGGTGTTTTTGCGACGGTTTTGCTATGGAAATTTTTGTGTTTTTGAGGAAATATTGATTTGTTGTTTGTGTTTTTGAAAAGAAATTTTCATGCTGTTTTTTAGCGCAAACGTTTTAGTTTCAGCTAGAAAAATATATTACACAATTGTAACCGTTAAATTCCAGAACATATGGAGTAGGATAGCAGGTATGATGGATTTTGATTTGAATGAAAGTACTCCTAAGATGTATCCTCCAAAAAATGTAATATATGCATGATGCCAATTGATATATGCATCATCAAATATTGCACCTTCAACTTGAAGATGAATATACGCAAACAATAAGGATGTAAAAAATATTGCTAAGTAAGGTTTGTATTTTTGGATGAGTTCACGTTGAAGAAAATTCCTAAAAAAAAGTTCTTCTACAAAGGGAGCAATTATAATAGACCTGAAGGTATCGATAGATTTTAGATTTTCTGGCGCAAATTTATAATTGTAAAGATCTGGTGCAACTTCGAAATAGTATACAAAATCAAGTATGGTTTGAAAAAAAACAAATCCAATTCCTAGTATAATTCCTAAAATGTAAAATTTCGGAGCAGTCGCATTAAATTCAAACACATCTTTTCTTTTGAGACTTATGAAAAGAATGATAAGTATACTCGCGAAAACACAATCGCTTACTAAATTATATATATCTAATGTGTTGATGGAGTCAATAACATCGACCGATACATAATACCAAGGCCAAGTGAATTCATGGAGAACACAAAATAATATTGTAATTAAAAATGCTTTGAAAACATTCATGGAGCGCTTGCGTTAACTTTTTAAATTGAAAAAAGATTCGTTAGAAAATTATTTTTTTAATTCAATATAATCAATAGGAAAATCTTTCGGTAAATTTTCAAAATCTTTTTCAGTGATGGTGTAACTTCCTTTGAAGTCGCGATCAAATTCAACTTTGTATTTTTGGATAGAATAGGAGAAGCCAGGCGAACTAAAATCTTCTTCATTCACTCTTTTTGTACTACTTGATGACATGTACTTTCGAATTGTAATTCCTAGAGCGATTTCATTTTTTAATTCTGCAAACACTGTACCTGCAGGTTTTACTCCACCAATAGTGTATGAAACCTTATTGTCCGTACTTTTCTTATTTGATTCATTTCTTATGAGTTGCTCCAGAATCAAAAGTGTTTCGCCTTCATGTTCTTTGATTCGAATCCAAACACCTGCTTCCAGCTTCAATTCGGGCAATACATCTACGTCAATAGTTGTGGTGGTATATTTAGTGCCATTAAACTCAAAATTAAAAGGTCCGATGGTATATTTTTTTGCTTCTTTAAAAATGATGATTCTCTCAAAACTATTAGATGATTTTCCAAAAACAGAAGTTGAATTTGTGAGTTCTATGTCGCTATCCATTTGCTTTTGTAAGTAATCTGTAAAGAAATCGCTATTAATAGAAAGTTTTATTTCCTGACCAACTCTAGGACTTGGATTGTCTATTGTAAGCGTTATTTTTTCTTGTGCAATGCTGTATGATGCACATAGTATAATGAGTAGGAAGGTAATTTTTTTCATGTGGTAAGTATGTTTAATCTTAATGGTTAATATCTTTTTTCATAGGATATCTCGATACAAATTTTCTTTGAAAATTCACTCGATATGACGTTTGGGAATAACGAATTTAAAATGTAAAACGCTACATATAAAATGACAAAGTATTTTCCCTACCACCTAGAAAGGATAATTAATACCAATATTATACACCGCATTTCCGAAGTTATAATCCTTAAACCAACGATTGCCAAGTTCATACGCAGGATCGTAGGTTTTAAAGCCGACATCAAAACGCAATACAAAGAAGCTGAAATCGTAGCGGATACCAAAACCTGTTCCTAAAGCAATATCTTTTAAGGATTCCAAACCGTTGAACTTTCGATCTTCATCTTCAATATCGTCAAAAACATTCCAAATATTTCCTGCATCGGCAAATAATGCGCCTTTAAAGCTACCGAATAAATCAAAACGATATTCTATGTTTGAAGTTAACTTTAAGTTGGCTTCGTTAAAGTCTAAAACACTTGCCGAACGTCCTGGACCTAATTGATACGCGCTCCATGCTCTGTTGTCATTGGATCCACCACCAAAATAACTTCGGGCAAACGGAATGTTGTCTGAGTTTCCATACGGAATGGCAATTCCGAAGAAGGTTCTAAATGCTAATACATCTTGTTTTCCAGATAATTCCCAGTGTTTTATATAATCGAATTCTGTTTTTACATATTGCGTATACGGAACTCCAAAGAGTTTGTAGTTTCCTCGAGAATCTTTTTCCAAGTTAGCAACACTGGCAATGGCAGATAAGAAGTTTCCGGCGAGCTCCAATTCAGTTCGAAACTGGAAAAATGTATTGTCGGAAATGTTTTCTTTACTGTTGTGTAAAAAGTTGATTTTTGAAGCGGCAATCAAGTTGTCTTGCGTCAATCGAAATTGTCGCTGTGCTACACTTAATACAGTAGAAAGCTCACCATCTGTTACGGCAAAATTGTTAAAAATTACATCATCAATAAATTGATCTGGTTGCCCCGATTCAATATTTAACGATTCGTCTGTGCCTACATAATTAGAGCTAAGTGCTACCGAATTCAATCGATCATACGAACTCGTGTATACATTAAAATAATTGCTTGTATTTAAGTTTCGAATGAATTGCAGATTGAACAATTCTAAATTGAACGTATTCTTTTTAGAAGGTCGCCAATTGTAACGTATAAATCCCGTAAACGTTTGTCGGTCTAAACCAATATTTTGTTGTACACTAGTTCCTAAAGATAAAACTGTGGTTGGCAACATGTATTTCGGAATGATTTTATCGGTATTGAACGGAAAGAAGAATCGCGGAAAATTCAATCGGATATCGGCACCAATTTCAGAGATATTAAAGAATTGATCTTCCGAATCGGCAACATCTTTGGAAGCTCCTAAAGTTCCTCTGGCAGCAATTTCTAAGGTTTCTGCACCACGAAAAACATTTCGGCTAATCAACGATGTACTAAACGAAAAACCGTAATCCTGAATATTGGAATGTGTAATATCGATATCAAAACCTAATGAGAATTTCTTTCGCGGTTGTAAATAGATATTTGTCACCAAATCTGTAAGACTATCATTGACGTATTCGTACTGAATGTTTGGATACTTAAATGTGCGTAAATTGCTAATGTGTTTGTATGTCAGTGTTCTGTCTTGATCTTTATACACATCGCCTGCGTGAATAAAAATAGCATCAGTAATAGCTTTTGGACGAAAACGCAATTTGTCATTTGAATAAATAGTAAAATCTTCATAGGTAACAGAATCTACATATTTTGAACGCGAATTTGCAAAGGTGTAATCTGTATAAATATTTACTTTTTTAATCCGATGTACCTTGTATTCTTTCTCAATAATAGAATCGTTTTGTCGCTCGTTGAGGTTATTGATTTTTAATAAAATAGGCATTTTATAATCTCCTGTGGCAGAATCTGTCCGTACAGAATCAATTCCAACAGTGGGTTTAATCGAGTTCAACTGAAAATTATAAATTCCCGAATTTCTAAATAAAACGGTTAATCGTTCACGCTCATTATAAAAATCGGATGTATTGTATTGCTTTCCTTGCTTTAAAAAAGATTTGTCTTTGTGTAGATTGTAGATGGAATCTAAATCGGGCGATTTAATCGTTACATACAAACTATCTAAAAAATAAGGCTTCCCAGTTTCTACACTATAATTAATATTTGCTCTGTTGGGTTTTTCCAAAGGGACAATCTCGTACTTCGCTTTTGCATTAAAAAAACCTTTGTTTTGGTAATATGCTTTTAAACGTTTGGTCGTTTTTTTTGTTTTTTTCTCATCAATAACCACGGGAGCTTCTCCTGTTTTTCGAAGCCAATTATTGAAGCCAACTTTATAGTTGCCAAGCTCTCTTACTTGTTTTTCTGATAATTTATTTTTCAAACGACCTGGACGCTTCGGATTTTGATTTAGCCAAGCTTGAAAAGTTGAATCTGGATTTTTTTCAGCAAGATTATACACATGCAATCGAATAGGCAGCGATAAAAAACGCGTATTCGGTTTTTGGTACATTTGACTCAACGCATCTGGATCACTTGAAGTTTCTCCATTCACCATTAAATCGTTCTCCATCAAAAGTAATTCATCATCTTTTACATATTTGATGGTATTACAAGAATGAAGAAATGCGCCAATTATAATAAATAATGATATTTTTGCTAAAAAGGATTTCAATCAGAGGTGTTTTTCAAATTCAAAATTAAACTATTTGCATGATTAGCAAAAGACAAATAAAAATAATAACGAGTCTACAGCAAAAAAAGTATCGAAAATCAACAGGACTCTTTTTGGCGGAGGGAAAAAAGGTGATTCAAGAGTTTCTGAATTCTAATTTTGAGCTAGATACACTATTTACTACAGATGAAAGTTTGTTTGCTTTCCATTCAAAAGTAACATTAATTTCTGAAGCAGAATTAAAAAAGATCAGTTTCTTAAAAACGCCCAACAAAGCATTGGCGCTTTTTAAAATTTCGGAACCTATTTTGTTAGAAAATAAAGGTTTGATAGTTGCTTTGGATGCGATTCGCGATCCGGGGAATTTAGGAACTATTATTCGTTTGTGCGATTGGTTTGGTGTAAAACATCTTGTATGTTCTGAAACGACTGTCGATTGCTACAACCCAAAAGTAATTCAAGCAACGATGGGCTCATTGACACGCGTGAATGTAGTGTATACCGATTTGAAAAATTATTTATCAGAAACCAAATTGCCCGTTTTTGGAGCCTTTATGGATGGAAATAATGTTTATAAATCAATCTTGCCCAAAGATGGAATTTTAGTCATGGGGAATGAAGCCAATGGTGTTTCGGACGAAATTGCAGCATTGATCACTGAAAAAATTGCGATTCCGCGTTTTGGAGACATGCAACAAACAGAAAGTTTAAATGTTGCCATGGCCACAGGAATTTTATTAAATGAGTTTAAGCGTGGTGAGTTTTAAGGCTGAGTATTATTCAGATTTAAACTGTTTTAAACTCCATTTTGTAGCATAAAATAGGTATCGAATTCCAAAGAAAATGATTACGAATATAATTATCAGTTCTTCAATCTCTCTATTTGATATACCGTTATTAAAAAATGAGTTTTGAACATGTCTTAGCTTATTCTCTTGTAAAGAAATCTTTTTTAAATAATTTTCAGATTTATTATCCTTAACTATTTTTCTGAAAAAATCTTGCTTGGAAATAGTTATTTCATTATCGTGTTTTTTTAATAAACTAAAAATGTTATAAGCAAAAAGAGAATCTTTTTTTAGACTAGATATGAATTCTATCGAGCTAATTTTTCTGTTTTCATAATCAATATTTTCTTTTACAAAAAGTAGAACTTTAAGTCTGTAAGGCATATTTTCATATTCCTTGAGTTGATTGATTTCAATTTGTATTTTTTCTTGCTTATCCCTATTTATTTTACCTAAATAAAGCCAAATAAAAAAAGTTGCGAAAAATAGTATTGTAGATCCGAGGAGAAATAAAAATTCACGGGCTATAACTTTTTTATATACTTGTTTCATTTGGGAGTTTTTTTATTTTGAAAGTTTAAAAAAACAAGTAACAAATATAAGAAACATTAGTTTAACGACTTTCTTTGAGTAGTATGCATTTAATGATTATTATGAAGATATATATGCTACTGAAACGTAAAATTGATAAAAATTCCACGAGTTTGCATTTTCTGAATATTGCTGGTCCACGGACTGTTTGGATCAATATCACGAACCAATTCGTCGTTCAAAGCAAATACTCCACGAATAGAAGGTGTAAATTTAAAGTAGTACAAATAGAAATCGACTCCGAAACCTAACTCATAATAAAAGGTTCTTTGTTTCATACGAAATTGCCCATTAAAGTTATCATCTGGGTTTTTCTCATTACTCGATAAGTTCAAAGAAGTAGAAAATCCACCTACAATAAAAGGCTTAAAATTATTGATACGCTTGGTTCCAATTTTTAATAATAGCGGAATGTGCACATAACTCGATTTTATTTCACGTTCTCTATCTACAAGATCAACCAAACCGTAGCTTTCAGGATATTCAATAGTACGTGTGGTAAAGAAAATTCCTGGTTCCAAACGTAAATTCATATAGTCATTCAACTTTACGTCTCCAACCAAACCAACATTAAAACCTGCAGCAGGTTTTAACTGAATAGCATCTGCGTTTTGATTATAAGTAAATTTAAAATCATAACTATTAAATCCTAAAAAATAACCCCAAGTAAGCGTGTTATTGTCTATCTGACCATTTCCGCCACTTGCATCATTTCTAACTTTTTTCTTGCTAAATAATTGCGAATGTGCAGATTGCATAGCAAAAATACAACAGATGATGAGCAAAATCTTCTTCATAAAATCTATTTTGTTGCGGTGTAAATACTCGCTACACCAAACGTTTGTGGTTTATCTTTCACATCTATAAACCCAATTTTTCGTAAAATATTGTTGAAATTTTCTCCATAAGGAAAAGCTGCTGCCGATTCAGACAAATATCCGTACGCAGAATTGTCTTTTGAAAACAGTTTTCCAATTAATGGTAAAATGTACTTTGTGTAAAATTTGTAAAATTGTTTAAAAGGAGTTTTCGTTGGTACAGATGTTTCCAAGACTACAAAAATTCCTTTAGGTTTTAATACTCTTAAAATTTCCTGCAAGCCTTGTTCTAAGTTTTCAAAGTTTCGGACTCCAAAAGCTACCGTAATGGCATCGAACGAATTGTCTACAAATGGTAACTTTTCACCATCGCCTAATACCATTTCAATTTTATCGTTCAGTGCTTTTTTCTTAATTTTTTGTTTTCCAACTTCCAACATTCCTGGTGAAATATCCAAACCAACAATGCGTTCAGCATTGGTTTCTGCTAAATTAATTGCTAAATCAGCAGTTCCGGTTGCAATATCTAAAATTGTCTTCGGATTGGTTGCGCCAACCATACGTACCACTTTTTTTCGCCATTTAATGTCGATACCAAAAGAAATCACGCGGTTCAATCCGTCATAATTCTTCGAAATGGTATCAAACATCTCTGTAACCTGTTCTTTCTTGCCAAGTTTTGACTCTTTGTATGGTGTTACATTCTTCGACATATAGAAAATTTTGGCAAATATAAATAATCCTATCATCAAAGTTGTGTTGTATAGCCTATAATTTGTCTAGGTTTTATAAATCTGATATTCAAGCAGGAAACTATTAGCAAAAGATTCCTTTTTTCTCGTATATTTGTATACTTTTTCAATAAGTTAACTCAATGAAGATTATAATTGCGGGAGCTGGTGAGGTAGGATATCATTTGGCGAAACTACTTTCTTATGAATCTCAAGATATTACCTTAATAGATTGCAATAAGGAAAATTTAGAATATGCAGATGCGCATCTAGACATTCGTGTCATTAGAGGTGATGCAACTTCTATTAGTATTTTAAAAGATGCTAGAGTCGCTACGGCAGATTTAGTAATTACGGTTACTTCTTCCGAAACTACCAATATTACGATTTGTGTACTGGCCAAGCAATTGGGTTGTAGACGAACGATTGCTCGAATTTCAAATACAGAATTCATCGATAATCAAGAAGAGCTAAAATTTACAGATTTAGGAATTGATGAATTAATTTCTCCTGAAAAATTAGCTGCTGCCGAGATAAAATTACTCTTAGATCAATCTGCTTTTAATGATAGTTATGAGTTTGAAGATGGAGCTTTAACCATGGTAGGTACTATTTTGCAACGTACCGCGCCGTTTGTGGGGAAAAGTGTTAAAGAAGCTGCAAGTATTTTTCCAGAATTACATTTTGTACCGATTGCGATTCAACGCTTTGGAACACAATATACCTTGATTCCGCGTGGTGATACGCTTTTTAAGGAAGGCGATCAAGTATACTTTGTCATTTCGAAAGAAGGAGTAGAAGAATTATACAAATTGATCGGAAAGCAACGGGAAGACATCAAGAATGTAATGATTCTTGGCGGAAGTAATATTGGACATAAAACAGCTAGAGATCTTTGTAAAAATAAATTCAATGTAAAATTGATTGAAAAAGATAAAGAGAAAGCTTTTGAGTTGGCCGATCAATTACCAAATGCATTGATTATTCAAGGAGATGGACGTAACGTGGAGCTTCTGGAAGAAGAAGGTGTATACGATATGGATGCGTTTATTGCCGTAACAGGAAACTCTGAAACAAATATTATGTCCTGTTTGGTAGCGAAGTCTAAAAGTATACGTAAAACCATTGCGTTGGTAGAAAATATGGATTACTTTCAATTGTCACAATCTATTGGAATTGATACATTGATTAATAAAAAACTACTGGCAGCAAATAATATTTTCCGACATATTCGTAAAGGTGACGTTGTTGATATGACACGTGTAAACAATATGAATGCGGAATTGTTAGAATTTATTGTAAAGCCAACTTCGCGCGTATGCAATAAAAAAGTAAAAGACTTAGATTTTCCTCGATCTGCTATTATTGGCGGTGTAATTAGAGAAGGCGAAGGTTTAATCGCTTTGGGCGATTTTCATATCAAATCTGGCGATAGAGTTGTCGTCTGTAGTTTACCACAATCCATCAACAAAGTAGAACGCATGTTTCTCTAACTTCGGATAATGAGGGTAAATTATAAAATCATATTTCACTTGATGGGACTGCTGTTGGTTTGCAACGGCGGATTTATGTTGCTTGCAACTTTAGTGAGTTACTTCTATGAAGATGGTGTCACATTTAAGCTGTTTTTAGCGGGATTGGTAACCATCATTGCTGGAGCGCTTTTTATGTTGACGACCAAAGATCATAAAAAAGAAATCAAAAAGCGTGAAGGGTATATTGTAGTGACGTTTGGTTGGATTTTTATGTCCCTTTCGGGAACGTTTCCGTACTTATTTACCAAAACCATCCCACAATTTACCAATGCGTTCTTTGAAACCATGTCTGGTTATACCACAACTGGAGCGACTATTTTAGAAAAAATAGAAGGATTACCAGAAGGAATTCTCTTTTGGCGAAGCATGACACATTGGATAGGAGGTATGGGGATTATTGTACTTGCCATTGCTATTTTACCTTTGTTAGGAATAGGAGGAATGCAGTTGTTTGCTGCAGAAGCGCCTGGACCAAGTGCCGATAAATTGCATCCCAGAATTACAGATACTGCCAAGCGTTTGTGGTTGATTTATGTTGGATATACAGTTGCAGAAACTATCTTATTGCAAGTAGCAGGAATGTCCTTTTTTGATGCCATAAATCATGCGCTATGTACTTTGTCCACGGGAGGATTTTCTACAAAAGACGCTAGTGTTGCGCATTGGAATGGCGATCCTATCATACAATATATCATCATTTTCTTTATGTTTTTGGCAGGAACAAACTTTGTATTAAGTTATTTTGCCTTCAAAGGAAAAATTCAAAAAGTACTTCGAGATGAAGAATTTCGAGTCTACGCCATCTTTATCATCATCTTTACAATAATTGCAACGGTAATCATATATGCACAAGTAAATGTAACGCAATCAGACTATCATCCAATGGTTTGGGGCGAACTGGAAAGTGATTTTCGACATTCGCTATTTTCAGTGGTTGCCGTCATTACAACGACAGGATTTGTAACCGCAGATTTTACATCTTGGACCACATTTTTAACCATTTTCTTCTTTGGTCTAATGTTTCTTGGTGGTTCGGCAGGTTCAACTTCGGGAGGTGTAAAAGTCGTCCGGCATTTATTAATGATCAAAAATGGCTTGCTAGAGTTTAAACGAACCTTGCATCCAAGAGCAATTATTCCTGTGCGATATAATAACAGGTCTGTTTCTGAGCATATTGTCTACAATATTTTAGGATTCTTTATTCTGTATATGTTGTTGTTTATTATTGGAGCTTTGGTGTTAGGATTTGTAGGATTAGATTTTGAATCGGCCATTGGTGGAGCAGCTTCTTCTTTAGGAAACGTCGGTCCTGCGTTAGGTGATTTGAATCCGCTTGAAAATTACAATTCGATACATCCTTTTGGAAAGTGGTGGTGTACTTTTTTAATGCTTCTTGGACGATTGGAATTATTTACGGTATTAATTCTAATCACGCCATTTTTCTGGAGAAACCGTTAACTCACAGTGGTTTAAGAGGTGGTCTTTTAAAATTTTTTTGAAATTTGTTGTAACATTTTTTTTGTTGATACGTCATATAAGTGTAAATCAATCAAAAAACAATAATCATGACATCAACAAATTACACACACAGAAATTTAGTTCCAGTCGAACCCATTCAAACAAATGAAAACTATATAAATAGAGGGATTTTGACTTCATCTTACAAAGAAGAAATTAAAGAAAATTTTAATAATTCTGAATCAAATTCTTTGTTCCGCTTAAAGCAACGAGTTCGTACAAATCAACATAGATTGACTCCAGCTGCAGGAACGATTTTAAAAGTTTCAGTATTTGTAATCGCTTACATAATTGCATTTATTTAATTAGCTACACTTTATACAAATCATTTGAGTTCTACATAGAACTTCATACATAAAAGCACTAAACTTTTAAATATCAAGATTTATCACTGCGAGTGCAGAAGAGAAATAAACCAACATTTTAATTGGTTCTCTACTGCACTCGATTTTTATGTTTTTTCTGTAAAACATGAATTCTTTCAAACAGTCTTACATAAAAAAGGGGGAAAATCCCCTGCCAAAGGGTTTTTTAACTTCGGATGTTTTATAGATATTTACACCAGTGAAACAAAAGATTAAAAACAAATGCTTAAGAAGTTTAATTTTCTGGAATTCTGCTGGTTAGTTACAGTTGTTTTGCTAACGAGTACGGTGGTAACGATCTTTGTAAATACAGATCTTACAGGAGAAACATCTGCGCCAGTTAGAACGCTTTTCGGGATAGATCTTAAGTATTGTGTTGTTATCTTCTACGCTTTTAATACTTTTTTATTCTTTGGAATTAAAGAGTTTTTTTGGAGATACGAACGAAAGTTTCCAAACACCATTATTATGTTTAGTGGTGCGATATTGACAATTTCACTTTTAATACTTAATATTATTTAGTTAATCTCAACCAAGCCAAAAGATGTCTTTATCACACATCTTTTGGCTTATTGTTTTTCGTAAAAACTTTTTAGATTATTAGTATCGCTGTCGCTTTTAGAAGTGGCTTCGCTAGTTAGTATTCTAGGTATTTAGTATATCCTTTACCTGCTTTTGTGTATTACTTCTATACGTCACTTCGAGTGGTTTTTCGCAGAAAAAATGTATCAAGAAGTACTTTGATATAGCTGTTTTTTGAAAATTCTCATGCATCTATTTGTAAAGAGATATCATAAAAAAAAGCTGCTTCTCAAAGAGAAACAGCTTTTACTTATATTGTAAATTCTTTTTTTATTGTAGTGCTTCTTTAATTTGTTGAATCGCTTTACGTAATTCTTCTTCAGAAGCTGCATACGAAATACGAATACAGTTAGGATTTCCAAACGCATCACCAGTTACAGTCGCCACTAAAGCTTCATCCAGTAAATACAAAGAAAAATCGGTTGCATTGTTGATTGTTTTTCCGCGCAATGTTTTTCCAAAGAATGAAGAAATATCTGGGAATACATAAAATGCACCTTCAGGAACATTAATAGTAAAGCCATCAATTTCACCTAACAATCCTAAGACAATATCTCTACGCTTCAAGAACTCATCCATCATGTATTGAATTTTGTCTTTAGAAGCTTCTAATGCAGCAATAGTTGCACGTTGCGCAATACAATTAGCTCCACTAGTTACTTGTCCTTGAATTTTGTTACACGCTCTCGCTATTTTTTCTGGAGCACCGATATATCCAATTCTCCATCCTGTCATAGCAAACGCTTTAGAAACTCCGTTTACCGTAATGGTACGATCGTACATTGAAGGAATTCGTGCAATACTGAAATGCTCGCTTGTAAAGTTGATATGTTCGTAAATTTCGTCAGAAACTACATAGATATTTGGATGTTTTTCTAAAACGGAAGCCAACGCTTTTAATTCTGCTTCACTATATACAGAACCGCTTGGATTACATGGAGAGCTGAACCAAATCATCTTTGTTTTTGGAGTAATTGCTGCTTCCAATTGCTCAGGCGTCATTTTAAAATCAGTGTCAATAGATGTCGCTACTTGTACAGGAACACCTTCTGCTAATTTTACAATATCACTATAGCTTACCCAAAAAGGAGCAGGAAGAATTACTTCGTCACCTTCGTTCAATAAAACCATGGCTACATTTGCTAAGGACTGTTTTGCGCCCGTAGAAACGACAATTTGACTTGGAGTATAGCTAAGACTGTTATCGCGCTTAAACTTATTGATAATCGCTTCTTTTAAATCGGCATAACCATCTACAGGTGTATAACTGTTATAGTTATCGTTAATGGCTTGAATGGCAGCTTCTTTTACAAATTCTGGTGTGTTGAAATCTGGTTCTCCAAGACTAAGTCCGATAATATTTTTGCCTTCGTTTCTTAGTTCTCTTGCTTTCGCTGCCATTGCTAAGGTAGCGGAAGTAGACATGTTTAAAACTCTTTCAGATAATAATGACATTGTTGTTTGTGTGTTGTGTTATTTTGTTTTAAAAACTGAATGGTGCGAAATTAGGTATTTTATCATTTAGGAAGAAACAATGTAGGGACTAATTGCTTGGTTTTCTGTAATGAGTTTTAGTTTTTACCTAAACACTGTAAATTCACTGTTGATTATTACAGAAATAAAAAAAAGCCTGCGAAATGCAGACTTTTTGTAAGTGAATTTATTTTTTAGTTTGCGAAACGCATTTTTTCTAGTTTGTAGTATTCTCTAAATGTAATCATACGTTGTTGTTCTTCGTCCCAAAGTTTTAAAAACATCATTTTCAATCCGTCTTTAAACGATAATGTGGTTACGTATTTAGATAAGATTTTATTTTCTGTGATACACTTTCTTAAGTTGTAATTTGGAATTCTACTATTTAAATGGTGAATGTGGTGAATGCCAATATGACCTGTAAACCATTCCATAACTCTAGGTAATTTTAAATATGTACTTCCTTTGATGGCAGACAACAAAAAGTCCCAATCTTTTTTCCATTTCTTATAAGAGAACTCGTGTTGGTGTTGAATGTAAAAAAACCAAAACGCAATAATTCCAAAGAAAAATAGAATGATAAACTGAACGGCAAAAAAGTCTGCCCAACCTACAAAGTATCCAATAATTAAATATGGAATGATGATGATGAGGTTATCTTTTAAAAGCGTCAATGTAATTTTTTGCCACTTATTAAATTGTAAAAACGGATATTTTGTAGTTACAATTAAGTAGTATGCAGGAGCAATCACGAAAATTACGATAGGACTTCTAAAAATTTTGTATTTAAATTTTCCCCACCAACTTTTAGCACGAAATTCTTTTACCGTTAAGGTTGGCATATCACCAACTTGTCTTGTTTCTAATTGTCCGTTATGTCCGTGGTGAAACGTATGTGTTTCTGCCCAATACTTAAATGGTAAAAAGCTAAATACACTACATACATACCCAATAATATCACTAGCTTTCTTCGATTTTATAAAGGAGCCATGTCCGCAATCGTGCTGAATGATAAAAATTCGCACCAAAAAGAAAGCATTTAAAATTCCTAATAAAATGGTTAGGGTAAGTGAAAATTCGAGGGTAAAATACATCAATACCCAAACGGCTATGAATGGTAAAAAGGAAGAGGCTATTTGACCAATGGCCTTTTTTGTATTTTTTTTCTTGTACTTAGATATGATTGATCTCCAGTTTTTAAGAGCTTCTTTGATCTCTTTGTCAATATTTTTTTGCGCCATGGAGGGAACTATTTAATCTTTAGAATGAATTTAAATTGCGACTACAATATATTGCAAATATCGTAATTTGGAAACAATAAATTTACATAATCACAAATAAAGATTAGTTTTGCCGCATATATGGAAATAATACAAAAATATTTTACAGATATAACACCGACTCAAATTGAGCAAATTGAGCAGTTAGAAACGTTATATAAAGAGTGGAATGCGCAAATTAATGTGATATCGCGTAAAGATATTGACGAATTGTATGTGCGTCACGTATTGCATGCGTTGGCCATTGCAAAAGTGCAACCATTTGTAGCAGGTTCAAAAGTTTTGGATGTTGGAACAGGTGGCGGTTTTCCTGGAATTCCGTTAGCGATTTTATTTCCAGAAGTCAAATTTGTATTGGTGGATGCGATAGGAAAAAAAATAAAAGTTGTAAACGCTGTTGCCGAAAGTATTGGTTTGACAAATGTAGAAGGACATCATATGCGTGCAGAAAAGGTAAAAGGCGAATTTGACTTCATTGTCAGTAGAGCGGTAACCAATATGCCAGATTTTGTAAAATGGGTTCGTAAAAAAGTAGCTAAAAAACAGCGACATGAATTGAAGAACGGAATTTTGTACTTAAAAGGTGGCGATTTAACCGAAGAGCTGAAAGATTTTCCAAAAGCAACTTTGTATTCGATTCCTGATTACTTTGAAGAAGATTTCTTTGAAACAAAAAAAGTAGTACATCTTCCTTTAAAATATAAACCTTAAAAAGTAAAATCCCCTAAGTACGAATACTTAAGGGATTTTTTGTAGTTAGTTGGTTGGTTTGGTTATTGAGAGTTCTTTATATCTTAATAGATATTATTTTTTATTTCTGAATTAGAACGCAGTTGTAATGTTAAAAGTGACACCTGTACTTTGTGGTACAAATCGGCAAACACCTCCAACACATACTAATCCACCACGTTGTCTTCCGTAGTTAACAGCAAAACGCGTTGCGCCTCGTGCAAAACTACCTCCAACATTGTAATAGTGAATTTGCTCATCTTCGTTATCGTTTCCGTAATTATAAATATCATTTACATAGAATGATAATCTTGGTGTTACATTAAATTCTATAGTTCCACCAGCCCAGTTTTTATTATCAGTTTCTGTCCATAAGTGTTGTAACTCAGCACGAATAGATCGTCTTGAGTTAATTCTATAGGTAGATTCAACTACTGCAATATTTGATTTAACAATATCACGTTGATCTGTAATAAAACGTTGGTTGTAGTATTGATTTACATAGTAAAAGATACTTTGCCACTTGCGACTCCATTTTTTACGAACTTCCATGCTAAATTCTGAGAAATACTTTTGTCCGAATCCGAAAAATTCAACTTCAGAATCTCTGTCTGTAAAGTTAAAATCTCCTTTTAATCCAGCCCAGTAAGCACCATTCAAAGCAACTTTAGTTCCGTACTTTCCTCCAAGTGCTGTTCCTTTTTTGAAGTTGTAGAATAAATCTATTTGTCCTCCAATTTCTCCATACTTTAATAAAGAAGGATCTGGAACGGAAATAGCAGGTTGTGCTTGGTATACGTAAATGTTTGTCAACAAGTAATCATGTTGTTTTGTCAATCCTGGCAAATAATTCATGATATTTTCATTGAATACATTTCCAGAAGCTTCTCTTTCAGAAAAGAAATTCATGTTTTCTAATCTTCTAAAAGTAGCATCAATACCTAATCCTTTTTGTGAATAACCGAAGTTAACTAAAAGTGCATTTCCACTTTCCACAAAATTTTCAATAAATCGTTGCGAGTTTACAATGATGTCATTGCTTTTTGTAATGTATTCTACTCCTGAGTAAAATGAATTTCCAGAATAATCAAGTCGTGCAGAAAAGGCATTTGTCATTTCGTCGAAATCATTATTTTGGACTGCTTCAGGAATATCTTCTTTTCTTCCAACATAGCTAAATCCAGCTGAAAGCGATGAAGTTTGTAATTTGAATAAATTGGTAAGATCAATTTCTGAATTGAAAGCAAAAATTTCACCTTCCGATACTTCAAAACCATCACGCTGTCTTGCGTACATTCCAGTGAATGCTAATGAATTTGAAGGTTGGTACTTTACGCGTCCACCTCTAAAAGAGTTATTAATCCCTAAAGGTCTATTTTCCCATCCACGCAAAATAAGTCCACTACCAAATTGCTCATAAAAATATCCTGCGGTAACTTCTAGCTTTTTTGTTTTATACATTGCATAATATTGTGCAATGCCTGAATCGTCTAGTTTTGGAGAGTAGTTTAATAAAGGCATTGGTGCATACGATTCTACTTGAATTCCAGCAAACCAATTTCCATAATTATAATCTAATTTTAAATAATTGTTAGATCGTACGTGTTCGTCTTCGGCAAATTTCCCAAGACCTGTATCATCATTATACCATTGAACAATTGATTCAAATCCACCTGTCAATGTTCCCCAGTCTTTCTTATCTTCATCTTCACTTTGGTTTTGATTTTGTGCAAATCCAACAGTGCAAGCTAATGCTAAAGAAAGGTATAGTAATTTCTTCATGTAAGTATTATAAATAGTTTAGTTTAGTATTTGGTTGGTCAGTTTTCTTTACTTCGCGTTTTTCTTAACTACCTCGTAAAGTTCATCTTCGGCTCCCATTTGGTATCCTGTATGGCGCCAAACAATCTTTCCATCCTTAATAACAATTACATGTGGAATGACAGTAATATTTAATGAACGTTGTAATTCTTGATTTTCATCTAAGAGAATTTTGTATTCCCATCCTTTACCATTAATTAATGGTTTTACTCTTTTCTTAGTTCGAGCATCATCTGTAGCGATTGCAATTAACTCCACATTGGTTTCATCGATCCAATCGTCATACACTTCGCTAATGGCATCCAATTCATTAATACAAGGCACACACCAAGTAGCCCAAAAGCTAATGATTTTGACACCTTCTCCTTTAGTGATTTCGTCCATATTTAATGAACTTCCATCTAAATTTTTTACTGAAATATTCGGGACTTCTTTTTGTGCATTTGCTTGCAGTGTAAACATTAAGAATACAATAGCAATACTCATAATTGACTTCATATTTTTTAGTTTAATAGTGAGAATGCTGTAAATATATAAAAGCTTACGTTAAAATAACAAGAAAAACAAAATAATTCGATTTTTGCATTTTCCCCATATTCTCTATATAAATTATAGGTTATTTCTTTGATTAACTGTTTATTAGATTTTTCTTTTTTTTAACAAAAATTTAATATAAATTAGTCCCAAATTATACCATAAACCAAACTTTATAAACAAAAAAAAGTCTTATGAAAACAAAAAACATTTTACAATTTTTAGTTGTCATAGTCGCTTTATTCATGTATTCATGTAGTAGTGATTCTGATAATGAACCAGGAGAGCCAACAAACCCAGGCGGTGGTGGATCAGGAATTACTTCTATCACAGTAACTGCAAGCGCGAACTCAGTAGAATTAGGAGGTTCAGTAACTTTTACAGTAACTGCAAACGACGGATCTAATGTAACGTCTAGCTCGAGTATATTAGTGAATAATACTGCTATTCAAGGAGTAGAGTATACTCCAACAGCGACAGGAAACTACCAAATTACTGCTAAATACGAAAGTATTACTAGTGGAGCAATTAACGTTGAGGTAACACCTCCAGTAATTACAGCTTTACGAGTAGAAAGTACAGTTTCTAGTATTAAAATTGGAGATACTGCTGATTTTATCGTAATTGGAACTGATGCTTCAAACAACGAATATACGATTACTGATTCTGCTTCTCTTACTGTAAACGGAACACAAATCACTGGTAATAGATTTATGGCTACTACTACAGATGATTTACAAGTAACAGCTACGAAAGACGGAATTGATTCGCCAGTATTTGATTTACCAGTAAATGATGAAACTGCACCAGGAACTTTCTCGCAAAATTCTTATGTAGAAGATTTCACAGGAACATGGTGTGGATGGTGTACTAGAGTTTCTTTTGCTATTGAGCAAGTAGAAGCTGCTACAGATAGAGCTTATGTTGTTGCTGCACACATCGGAGATGGAATGCAAAACAGCTATAGCCAAGCTTTAGATAATGTGTATGTTACTTCAGGATATCCAACAGCAGTTATCAATAGAGATGTTGATTGGACATTCCCAGAGCCAAGTAATGTTGATCAAGTTACAAACTTAGCAATGGGTAATACTTCATTAGGTTTATCTGTAAACTCTATGGTAGTTGGAAACAATTTACAAGTATATGTAAGTGCAGCATTTGCTCAAAACACAACTGGTGCTAAATTAGTAGTAATGGTTCTTGAAGATGGAATCGTTGCTTCTCAAGCAAACTACACTAGTTATTATGGAGGTGTTGATCCTCTTCCAAACTTTGTTCACAACCATGTGTTGAGACATTCTCTTACAGATGTATTTGGAGATGCTATCCCAACTACAGGAGCTGGACAAAAGCACACAGAAGTGTACGACATTCCAATTCCAAGTACAGTATCTGATAACACAAAAATGTCTGTTGTAGCTATGATTGTAGGTGCAGACAATAAAGTATTAAACGTATCAGGAGATCATACTGGAGTTGATAAAGACTTCCATTAAGATTAATTATAATTAGCTAGAATTCTTTATAATTCTTTATATAAAAAGCAGTCCATTTGGACTGCTTTTTTTGTTTACACCAATTCTTCCTTGTAGTTGTATGGAAATAAAATGGTTATATTTATTTGGCAGTTAGTTAATTATGGTAAAACCGTAGTAAGAAAAAAGTATGATTGGTTACATTTATAATTATTAACCATTAAACTTTACTTATTATGAAAAAAAGAAGTTTGAAAAATTTAGGCTTGAACAGAAAAACAATTTCTACATTCAAAGTAGAAAAACTAAAAGGAGGAGCACTCAGTGATTTATGGCATCAAGATGAAGGTGGATATTGGGTATGTTGCTCAGTTTTTGGTTGCTAGAAAAATCTAAAATTTTTTAATTTTAGTCAATAATAACTATACTTAAAGAACGGAAAAGCCAGCTTAATACTGGCTTTTTTGTTTATTCTATAATGAGCTTTTTAATTTCTTTTTTCCCTTCGTATGATAAATGTGCTAAATATACACCGCTTTGAAGTGAAATAGGGACTTCTAATGTTGATTGGATGGAAGTTTCTGTTGTTGCAAAAATATTTCTTCCAGAAACATCATATATGGAAATAGCTAGTTCGTCAATAGGTTTCTTGATAATTAATTTTAAGGAATTCTTAATTGGATTTTCTGCTAATTGTATGGTATTGCTTTGTTCGAATATTGGTGTGCTTAAGGTTGGAGCTACAATTTCATTCCAAGCAAATTGTACGTTTGGATCTGTTAAGATAACATGACCTTCATTTGTTGGTGGCATATACCAAGCGTCAAAAGGAGATTCATTTACGATACTTCCATTGTTTGGATTGGGAACAGCATACCAATTGTTCTGATTTTTTAATCCCATACTACTAATGGTAGGAATAAAGTTGAAATAATCTGTTTGTAATCCTGCAAAGAAAGCATCAATTGTAGGATCGCCACCTGCAAAACTTCCAGATAAAGCGCCTAAATCAAACAATCCGCCCATAGCAGCATCAATTCCATTAGAATAACTGTGCGAACGAGAATTTGCATTGGCATTGATATCGCAAAAACATAAAAAAGGTGCATCAATCCAAATATTGCTTACTTCATCATTTACATTTGCATCGTGCGTATACCAAACCTTTAAATGTGCATCAGTGAGTAATGCAACGCCATTTATAGTTACATCCAAAACTTGTCTTCCAGGTAACACATTTGCTCCGTTTTTATCTTGATAATAAGCTCCATTTCCACTTCCATTAATGATGGAAATTTTACGTAAACTTTCTGGGTAACCGGAAGTTGTGAGCCCATTAATGCGATTAAAAAATAATCCACTAAAAGGATGTGCTGTAGGCAATACAATACTATTATCAAACTCTGCAATTTGACCACTTTGTAAATGCGCTTCCATATGATCGGTTAGCATTTGTCTGGCTGCTGGCGATTTTAACATGCCATCTACAATTGGACGTAGAGATTCTACGCTAAAATCTCCTACCCAAGTATCCAATCCGTAAGCGAGATAGTTGAACAAATGTTGAAATCCAATCGGAACATTCGCGCCCAAATGAGGAGAATCAAACGAAATCCACAAGCGAGTATCATGATCTAAAGTTGGTGCATTCTCCATATAATTTAAAGCATATCTCGAAATCAACCCGCCCATGCTTGGACCAATAATCACATTTTGTTCAGTGCCTACTTTTTGACTGTTTATAGTGTTAATGAGTTCTACTAAAATCATAGCATTGCGCTCAATATAATCGGCGCCACCATCAACCAATGTACTTCCAGCAGGATAATCATTTTCGTCAATAATCATGTCGTTATTAGTATCAGTGACATCGCTGAGTAGTTGTAATGTATTATCCGCCAATCGTAAATATTGCGGTAGGTTTAAAACAATGACATCAAAGTTTTCTTCAGCTCTAATTCTATCGGCTAAATTTTGCGTCATTCCGTTGTTGTCTGTATAGGTAAGTAAGTCATAAACATCGCTAATGCCTCTTGTGTCAGAAGGATCAAAACCATCAATCACAATAATTGGTTTAATAATGTCGGTATTGCCAGCGCCTAAAAAGACTTGATATTCGCCCAAGCCTGCAAAACTGGTAGCGCCAGTATAAATTGACAAATCGGGACTTATAGAAGCTTGAATTCCTTGAGAGTTTTCTGGATTCTCAGCTTGTGAGTTTCCATGAACAATAAGTTGTGCACTCGTAATTTTCTGTTCACCAGAAGTCAAACGTACTTTAAATTGGAGTTGCTTTTTTCCTGCTGAATTGTAATTGATCAATATCGGGGCATCAAAGTCAATCAATTGAAAACCGTCTCCATTGTCAAAATCAATAAAAAACTGAGCAAAATTTTCGATAGCTTCTGTATTGAATAAATTACGATCCACATAAAAAGTAGTAAACATACCATGTTTATGAGTACTCAATGGTGAAATAATAAGTTCCTCTTTTTTGGTAAAGACAGTTTCAGAAGCACTTTGACGCACTTTATAGGTGTTACCTTCTAAAATGACATCGTTGTTTGTAATGGCTTCCGGATTTACCATTTCATATTCAGCATACAATCCTCCAATTTTGATGGTTTCATTGTACGAAGTAATGCGCATGTTGTTTTCTATGGATAGAAAAGGTGTCGTTTTTCCGGCATGCGATAACTCTTTTGCGGCTTGCAACAAACTATGCATGCTTTGATAGTCCGCATGATTTTTTAAAACAGAAAAAGGCGCGGTTTCTGTAACGAGTGTTTCGGTTTGTTTAGGAATGGAATTTAATTCTACATAATTACTATTTACTTGCGCCAAAAGACAGAGCGGAAATAGAAATACAAGTAACTTCAACTTCATATATTTTGATTTAGGGGTTAAAAAAACGCAGAAAATTAACATAATTATTGTTAAATATGAATTTTTAGACCTCTAAATATTAGAATTAAGTAAAATTGACTGTTGTTTGAAACAAAAAAAGCTGAAGTCAAACTTCAGCTTTTCTAATATGATGTGTGATTAATTATCCTAAAAATGGATATCTGTAATCTGTTGGTGTTACGAATGTTTCCTTGATCAATCTTGGAGAAACCCAACGCAATAAGTTTTGTGCAGAACCTGCTTTGTCATTTGTTCCAGAAGCTCTAGCGCCTCCAAATGGCTGCTGCCCTACAACGGCTCCAGTTGGTTTGTCGTTTACGTAGAAGTTTCCAGCGCAGTTTTCCAATGCTTTCGTAGCTTCATCAATTGCATAACGATCTCCAGAAAATACAGCTCCAGTTAATGCGTACTCAGAAGTTCCATCAACTAATTGTAATGTTTCTGTCCAATCAGCATCTTCATATACATATATAGTTACTACAGGACCAAATAATTCAGTTTCCATAGTTGTATATTTTGGATCTGTAGTTACAATCACTGTTGGCTCAATAAAGTATCCTTTTGATTTGTCATAGTTTCCACCAGCAAATACTTCTGCATTTGCGTCAGCTTTCGCTTGATCGATATAAGAAGCTAATTTGTGAAATGAACCTTCGTGAATTACCGCAGTAATAAAATTGCTTAAATCGCCAGGAGAACCCATTTTGAAAGAAGCAATATCTTCTTTTACATAGTTTAATACTTCATTAGCGATTGACTTTGGTAAGTATACTCTTGAAGCAGCACTACATTTTTGACCTTGGAATTCAAAAGCTCCACGCGAAATTCCTGTAGCAACTTGCTTAGGATTTGCACTTGGATGCGCAACGATGAAATCTTTTCCTCCAGTTTCACCTACAATTTTTGGATAAGTTTTATAAGTGTGAATATTGTTTCCGATTTTCTTCCAAAGTTCTTTAAATACATATGTAGAACCTGTAAAGTGAACTCCTGCAAAATCAGGACTTTCTAAAATAGTATCTGTAATCATTACTGGATCACCATACACAACGTTAATTACGCCATCTGGTACACCAGCTTCTTTAAAGATATCTACAATTACTTTTGCTGAGAAAATTTGACTATCACTTGGTTTCCAAACAACAGTATTTCCCATCATCGCTGCACTTGCAGGTAAGTTGGCTGCGATAGCTGTGAAGTTAAAAGGTGTAATTGCATAAATAAAACCTTCTAGTGGTCTGTATTCAACACGATTCCAAATTCCTTCCGCAGAATCTGGTTGCTCTTCATAAATCTGAGACATGAATTCTACGTTAAAACGTAAAAAGTCAATCAGTTCACAAGCGGCATCAATTTCTGCTTGGTGCACTGTTTTCGATTGTGCAATCATAGTAGCAGCATTGATTTTTGCTCTGTATGGTCCAGCGATTAATTCAGCAGCTTTTAAAAAGATTGCTGCACGTTGTTCCCATGTCAATTGCGCCCACTTTTTTCTAGCTTCTAAAGCACTCTCAATTGCTTGAGTTACGTGACTCTTTTCGGCTAAATGGTAGGTTCCAACCACATGTTTGTGATCGTGTGGAGGAGACATTGTATTAGTGTTTCCTGTTTTTATTTCGTCACTTCCAATATACATTGGCACATCTACATTTCCATTAAAATATGCTTCGTATTGAGCAGTAACAGCAGCTCTTTCTGGAGTTCCAGGAGCGTATGACTTTACTGGCTCATTGATGGCTGTCGGAACTTGAAAAAATCCTTTTCCCATAGGTGTTATATTTAATAGTGTTTTGATTAGAATTTTAAGCTGCAAAGATACAAAAAAAAAGCACCTTCGCATTGAAAACCATTTTTGATATTTTTATGGTTTCGTAAATATTTGTGAGTTATCTTATTTGAAATTATACTATTGATAGTTTATACTGCTATCTGATGAAAATTTTGTAAGTTGTCAACCTAAAGACAGACCAAAGCTACTATGTGTACAGTTAGTTTTTTTTATAAAGGAAATGATGAGTTTGTGCTCACTTCCAATCGTGATGAATCGCCCAACAGGGAAACAAAAAAACCTGAAATTTATCAGGCTTCTAATACAAAATTAGTGTTTCCAAAAGATGTTGTTGGTGGTGGAACTTGGATTGGAATGAGCGACCAAAAACGAGTGGTTTGCCTGTTAAATGGTGGTTTTGAAAAACACAGACGCTTGCCAAAATATCGTCACAGTCGTGGAATTGTGGTGAATGACTTTTTAACGACTTCAAATATTGAAGAAACAGTTGTAGACTATAATCTTGATATGATTGAACCTTTTACGGTTGTGATTGTCGATTGGAATACATCATTACAACTTTTTGAACTGGTTTGGGATGGTACACAAAAACATTTTCAAAAACTACCGTTGTCTACACCGCATATTTGGTCTTCTTCAACCTTGTATACGCAACCGATGAAGGAATTGCGTCGCGATTGGTTTGCAAAGTTTCAGCAAAAAGAAAATTTGAATGCGACTTCTTTGCTTCAATTTCATAAAACAGCTGGTATTGGCGATCCAAATGTGGATGTGATTATGGATAGAGTTGTGGTGAAAACAATTAGCATCACACAAATAGAAAAAACAAATGATGCGCTGGCAATGCATTATCACGATTTCACAAAAGATGCCGAAAGTATTATTGAATTCAATCCGGTAGAAGTATTGCATGAATAATTCTGGAATAATATTAGTCCTTGCATATCCTGATACCATTGTAAGAACTTCTGAAGAATGGTATTCTCCCTATTTGCGATATATGGGAATGGGCACCAAAAACTATATCCGTGCAGGTCATGCGGCTTTAGTCCTCATTGAAAAATCTACAGGAAAACTTGATTATTATGATTTTGGACGTTATGTGACGAAGCTGTCTTACGGACGTGTGCGTTCTAAAGAGCGCGATCGTGAATTGGATTTTCCGCTAAAAGCGATACTACGCAATGGCGAAATAGTCAATTTGGATGAATTGTTACATTTCTTAGGAAACAATCCAAAATTAACACACGGTGAAGGAAAAATGGTGGCTTCTGTCTGTGATCAAATCGATTATGAAATTGCCAATCAGTATATTCAATATTGTTTGCGTCAAGGTTCGTTCAATTATGCAGCTTTTGTGAAAAATGCTTCCAATTGTGCACGATTTGTGACCGATACTTTAATTGCATCAGTGACCAATCCGAAAATAAAAAAACGACTTAAAAAATCGAAAAGATTTACGCCAAGTACCGTTAGTAACGTAGTTTTAGCAAGTACTACTAAAAATAGTTACGAGGTTTTGGGCGATGATATTCGTGTTTTCAATTCGACTTCACGCAAAGAAACGGTGCGTTGTTTTTTAGATCGTTTAAAAGAACATCAACCTAATTTACAAGGAAATATTGAGCCTAAAAAACTTTCTACACTTTCAGAAAATGCACAATGGCTTTCAGGAATTGGTTCTGGAGTCTGGTTTGAAATCTTTGGATTACCCGCACAACCTTTTTGTTACCGAATTCGACGCATTTCTCCTTATGGAACGATAGATGTAGATGGTGTTTTTAAAGTCAACGATCCGCAATTTGATTTAGCACAATCATATAAATTTGTGTACGATTCTAATTGTGCTTTTTGTTCTATTCTTCAGCGTGAAAAGGTGTATTATTTTACGTTTTTGGAAGATTACAAGTTATCTATTGAATAATTTAATGCGTTTGAATATGTTTTATAGTGACGGATTTATTCTTTTGTAAAAATGAAAACGGTTGAAACCTCTACTTGCTACAAAAAAAATGAAAGAGCCAAAGCTGTCATGAGCGTAATTTAATAAAAGATCATCATTTTTTGAGATGCCAATGCGCATTTTGTCACTTGTAATGCCTCCTACAAGAAGCGGAATGCCTTTTACTTTTACATGTTTATTTTTTAAATGAAGAAAACCGTTTGATCTCAATTTCATTTTGATTGTTCTTTCAGAAACAAATACGTCATTACGTTTAAAGGTAAAAGATATTTTGTCTTTTGATACAATTTTTACTTCTACAGTATGTTTAATTGGGTTTAATGATAGTCTTGTGCCTAAAATATAATAATCTAAGTTTTCGATATCATTATCAACATCATACATTGATTTTCTATTTGCTTCAAATGTTCTAAAAGCTTGATACTCGTAGACTCCTTCTATTTTTTGAATATTATTTTTAGTTAGCTTAAGGCGTTCTTTTTTTGAAATTTTGTTTGAATATGAAGCACAACTTGTGAAACTAAATGCTGAAATAATCAATAATAATATGAGTTGTATTTTTTTCATGATAACTGATTGTTTTAATGTTTAGATCAAAATTATTGCAATAATTACAATATAAAACGTAGGAATAACAATTGAGAATATTTATTTTTGTGAAAATCACAAATGGCATGCAGGAGTTTTTTCTATCAAAAATTAAAGAAGTCTTACCCAAAAATATTTCATTGATTGATACTGTTGCCGAGGTTTTGGATATTAGTTATGACGCTGCACACAGACGAACAAGTTTGAAAAGTAAGTTGTCGCTAGAAGAAGCTATCAAATTGTCACGTCATTTTAATATGTCTATTGATAAACTATATGAAGTTGGGTTGCAAAATGTAGTTGCAGTTGAAAAGACCTTGATTATTTCCTCGCAAGAAGATTTAGAAATTTACTTCAAAGCTTCGTATGAAAATTTAAAGCAAATCTTGGTAATGAAAGATTCAGAAATCATTTATTCAGCGAAAGATTTGCCAATATTTTATACTTCGTCAGATAATATATTGTCGCGTTTTAAAATGTATGTGTGGTTGCAGTTATTGAGTGAAAATCAAAATGCAGTTGCTTTTGAAAACTTTGCGCCATCTGTATCTTTGGTGACTGCGGCTTCTAGTTTGGGCGAGTTGTATGCAAATTTGAAAGTGACCGAAATTTGGGATGTTACTACTATAAACAGTACGTTGAAACAGATTCATTTTTATTATAAATCCGCCTTATTAACGGAAACAATGGCGTTGCAGTTGTGTGATGATTTGCGGGAATTGATAGAATCTATAGAAATGAAAGTGGTAAATGATCCGCAATATCAATTGTTTTACAACGAATTGTTGTTAATGAATAACACAGTATTGGTGAAAACGCCTGTTATAAAAACTTTGTTTGTTCCGTATACCATACTATCATATTACAAAACCAGTGATACGGAAACATTAGTACAAGTGGATAAGCATTTGAAGCGACAAATGCGAAATTCCAAATTACTATCTACCGCAGGAAAAAAAGAGCAGCGTATCTTTTTCAATAAAATGTACAAAAAGATTGATGCGTTACGCTATTTGATTGAAGCTGAAAATGTGTTGGATTTTGAGTAGTTTTTAATTTTTTTAAATGTCGTTTTTGTAATATGATTTTCAGCTAGACTAATATTTAATACCATTTCAGAAGTGCTTAATAGTCCTTCAAATTTGAGGCCTGTTTTATAATCTTTAAACGATATTTTGTTTTTTTCGTGCTTAAAATCACTTACCCAATAGGTTCCGAGCATAGGATACACAGTATAGCTGCTATTTACTTCTTTCATTGATAGTTTTAAATCATTTGGATTTAAATGACGATATCCCGATAAGTTCCAATTTCCAACATAAAATTTCCCTTTTTTGTATAGCTTTATTGGGTAAAAATCTCTTTTTGATCCCATAAATCCAGTTATTATCGATTTGTCCTGATTAACTACCCCATTAAATCTAAGATTGTCATCTAGTACAAGATTAATTTTATTGCTGAATTTGAACTTGTTAGTTATGATGTCTTTGTTTTTTGAAAGTTTGAAAACTGCATTTTCTTCTTTCAATTCAATGGTTAGTTCTAAGTTGAGATCATTGACATTTGTTAGATTTCCTTCCTATTCGCCTATATAGTCATCTATACTTGTTTGTTGGGCGCAACTAGAAAAAGAAGACAATAAAAGGAATAACAAAAAGGCTACATTTTTAAACATAATTTAAGTTTTGATTGAGTTCAAAATTAACATAACAATGTTACTAAAAATTGTATCAGATTAACATTGCTATTTTTTGTTGAATTCTTTTCTATATAAACTGGGATTCATATTAAAATAAGAATTAAAAACACGGTTAAAATGACTTTGGTCTGAAAAACCTGTTTGATATGCAATTTTAGTCAACGAATTATTAGGGTCAAGTAATAGTGGAATCGCTTTTTTTAATTTATGTTGTCTAATATACTCTCCAAGACTTGTAGAGAGATATTTTGGTGCTGCCCTTGAGATATGAACAGGATGGACTCCAAGTTGATCTGAAATGTATTGCAAGCTAAGATTTGAATTATCGAAATGTAGTAATTCTTTTAGACCATTTACCTAGTTAGGAACATTCTTGATATTAGTTTCTATTAAGTCACCTAATGCTTCGCTAATTTGCAATAATAGAACTTCTACAGTGAGCTCACTGTATTGATCTGAGTTTATAAATTCATAGTATAACTTTGCGAAAAGAAAATGCACTTGAGGATTTTGAATTAATTGACTCCCTTCAAGTAAATTCAAATCTATTCCGTTAGTATCAAACCATTCTTTTTGAAACTCTAAATGGAAGCCATTAGCATTTTTAGAATGTTTAGAACCATAATGAGCTTCTTGCCAATTATTAAACATTAAACTTCCCGATGGGCATAAGGTTTTTACTTTCTTATTGCAATCCATCATATCTCCATTTAGAACAAACCAGAAATAAGGATTATCGCATATACATTGTTGTAAGCAGTTATATTTTAATTAACTTGAAGTCTCTCTTCAATTCTTGTCTAAGGAGTGCAGGAACTAACATCAATTTCACTGTATAAATTTGGGTCTTGGTTTGGGTCTTCGACCGTGTTAGCCATCATTGAAATTTTAACAATTTCATCACTTGTAGAAAAACAAAGTTGGTGAAAGTTGTCGTTGTCATTTATATCTGCTATCGAAATAGGTACATGTGGAATTAGAACTCCTGAACTATCAGAATAACCAATATAGTATTGAAATAAGTCAGATTCGGTATCACCACTTATAAATGGTGTAATGCCACCATTCCAAGCAACTTGAATCGTTTGTGTTCCTGAACTACACTCATTCAGAGTACCATCAATTTTTTGGGCAAAAAATAGACTTGGACCATCAGCGAGCGGAATAACATTCGTGGTAGTGATTCCATTTAGATTTAGGATTTCTGAACAAGCGGACTCTCCTGAAAAAGTATCAGTTGTAAATAAATCCCCCACAATTCTTACCTCAACGGGTGGATTTGTAACAGCGGTTCCAAACTCACCTATCAATAGCACTGTTCGATTTTCTCCATTTTCATTAGCTGGTGCTAAAAGAGCACACATTGGGATGTGATTATTTCCAAGGCTATCTACAACTTCAAAATCAGTTTCCGATAAACTGGATGCATCTAATGGAAATTTAAAATTAACAGGCATACCATCTAACAGGCTTCCTAGTTGATTACACAATAGACTTGGTAGTGCATTATCAAGTCCAAAAAAAGCTGACACAAGAGCATCTTGATTAACCTGTTCTTGAGGAGTATCTGGGTTAATCTGTTCTTCATTTTTGCTACATGAAAACAAGAGGATTACTGTAAATAATTTAAATAGATTTCTCATATTTTATTAATTTATTTTTAGCTTAGACTCTTTTTATCTGGTTTGGTTTAATTGCTTACAACGTATGTATAACAGGAATTCCTGTTATTTCTATTATAACCAAACCTGTTTTCCTTTAAAAATTTAGTAATTGATAAAGCTATGGTATTCTTGTTAAAATCAAAAACCTCCAAAGGGTTTAAAATAAGAGTTTGAGAAATAGAAGTATTGTTTAAAAATATTGTGTGGAGTTATCTAATGCCTAATTCCCAGGACCTAATACCTAATTAAGCGCAAAAGGAGCACTCAGCTTAAAAGTAGGAATAAAAACTCTGAATTTCTTTGTAGTTGTGAAATTCACCATATTGTAATGTCCGCGCATAGCACCAATAGGAGAAGCAAGTAAACAACCTGATTGATACGTATGTGATTCTCCTGGCTTTAATACAGGTTTTTTACCAATAACACCTTCGCCATCTACAATCTCAATACTATTTAAAGCATCAAAAATTTGCCAATGTCTTGAGGTGAGTTGTACGGAATCTTTGCTTTGGTTTTCAATCGTGATTTTATAACCAAAAGCAAAATGCATCTTGTAGTTTTTGAAGAAAGTGCCTTCAAAACTAGTCTCTACGGAAATTTTTATGCCTCTAGTTACCTGTTGAATCATCTGTTGTATTTAGCGTGTTTAAAGCGTTTATAATTAAAACGTCACATAATCACATTACAATCAAAAATACGAATTTTATATATATGATCTTAAAAGTCGTTAAAATTTTAACGATTTTTAAGGAAAAATAAGCTTTTCTAGTTTTTTATCACGCTTGAGTTTGTAGAACCAATACCAATAATACGATCGTAGATTTCTCCAAATTTTCTAAAATATACAATGATCAAATATTCGTTTTCTGTCTCAAAATTAGAACCGCTAATCTTTACAGGATCAACTTCTCCCTTTTCATTCACTACTACATATCTATAATTATAAAACCCTTGTTTTAGTAATAGTGGTGCTTCGTACAAATCTGTCTCTTCGTTATAAAATAACTGATTCTCTTCATTAATAGCGTAATTATTAAAGCGTCCTTGAACATATATTTTACTTCCTGTCAAATTCATATAATTGGCTAGTGAGAAGTGGATTACTGCATAATCGGCTTCTATAGAAGGATCGTCTCCTTGAATGGTATTGATTAAAAAATCTCCATTAATATCTGGATTAAAAGTATAAGGTTCGCCAGCGCGAGTAGCATTAGTATGTAAATAATTATGGTATAGATCTTTGAGTTCAATGCTAGCGATACTTACATTTCCACCACGAATTTCTTTATTATCAAAATTATAATACTCATTTCCGCCGGGGAAACTGGTCTCTGTATTGTAGCGATACACAAACCGTGTACCCAATGTGTATTGTGGCTTAATGTCGGTAATGGCAGTTTTCCATTGATAGTTCTGTAAAATAGCTACTTTCAACTCGCGTTCTGGGTTGCGAAGTCGCATACTAGAAGTGTTGATTTCAAATTGAATCAGTTGATCTTGTTGAATTGTACTCAAGTCACGTGTTCTATGAACAGCGGCAGCAACACCTACAGAATTCTCATATACAATGAACTTTCTTGAGAACATTAGCTCGTCTTCATCATTATAAATAGAAAGCATATAATTTCCTGAAAGCAATAATGTTGTAAAGCGATTCGGAATTGTTAATCGGTAATTTGAATACAATTGAAGCGTATTAAACGAATTTTCATAATTGATGATACGCTGATTGTCCATGCCTCGCATATATTGTGCTTTCGCTAGATTGGAAGGTGTCCAATCATAATTGCAATGCACTATTTTATAATAATAATCAGCTTCATCACCATTGATATCGTCAAAATTAACTTTCAAAGGTTCACCTAATTTCAATATTGGAAACTGATCTCCGTTGTTGGTTCCGGCAAGTTCAATACTTTTAATAAAATAAGGCGGATCAACTTCTTCTAGTGGCGCTTTTTGTGCATGTATAAAAAAACTTACAAGCGCAAAGAGTGCTGAGATATAGAAAGTGCGAGATATCATTCGTTTAGATTTTTTACAAAGATATGCAAAATACGTGCCCAAATGCAGGACTCGTCTATGGAGTAACAAAACATACATGGAAAGTATTAATTTAGAATCAGTATAAATAAATTTTATAGTGCTCTATTGGCTTTTAGATGAGTGTATAAATGTTTAAATTTGCACGATTTTTAGATAAAAATTCCATAAACTATGTCAAAAGACATTCGCATAAAAAAAGGCTTAGATATTAAGCTTGTGGGCGAAGCAGAAAAAACTACGGTCGCTGCTAAAGCAAGTAGTTATTATGCAGTCAAGCCCGAAGATTTTCACAGTATCATTCCTAAAATGTTAGTGAAAGTTGGTCACAAAGTCAAAGCCGGTCAGGCACTATTCCATTCTAAACTAGACGAAACATTACTATTTCCTTCTCCTGTAAGCGGAGAGATTTCAGAGATTGTTCGTGGAGCAAAACGTAAAATTTTAGAGATTAGAATTTTAGCAGATGCAACACAAGCTCATGAAGATTTCGGGAAAAAGGATGCTGCAAAAATGTCTGGTGATGAGGTAAAAACACACTTGCTTGCTGCAGGATGTTGGCCTTTCATCAAACAACGTCCATATGACGTTATTGCAAATCCATCGAAGTCGCCAAAAGCGATTTTTGTTTCAGGTCACGATAGTTCGCCATTAGCGGCAGATTTGGATTATGTGTTAACAGGGAAAGAAGCTGAGTTGACTGCTGCTTTAACAGCATTGACAAAACTTACTGAAGGAAGCGTTCATGTAGTTACAAAGAAAGGTGGAAATTCTCCACTTGCCAATGTAGCAGGAACTACTTCTCATACAGTTTCTGGACCGCATCCAGCAGGAAATGTTGGAACGCACATCAACAAGATTGATCCTGTAAATAAAGGAGAAGTGGTTTGGACAGTCGCTGCAAAAGATTTGATAATTATCGGAGAAGTTTTACTTACGGGTAAATTCAACGCTACCAGAACAATTGCAGTAACAGGATCGCAAATTACAAAACCTCAATACATCACAGCTATTGCAGGAGCAAGCATGAAAGACGTACTTGCTGGCAATGTAAATCTTGATAATACAAGAATTATTAGTGGTAATGTATTGTCTGGAAGACAAGAAAGTGAAGATGGTGTATTAGGTTACTACGACAATCAAATTACTGCAATTCCAGAAGGAGACGATTACGAATTTTTCGGATGGAATAAGCCAATCTTTAACAAGATAAGTGTATCAAGAGCATTTACGTTCTCATGGTTAAATCCAAATAAAAAATACGATCTAAACACAAATACAAATGGAGAGCACCGTGCATTCGTAACAACAGGAACGTACGAGGAAGTTTTTCCATTAGATATTTATCCAATGCAAACCTTGAAGGCATGTATGTATGCTGATTTAGATGAAATGGAAGCTTTAGGAATGTATGAAGTAGCTCCTGAAGATTTTGCATTGACAGAATTTGTGTGTGTGTCTAAACAACCACATCAAAAGATTATTAGAGAAGGTTTAGATTTAATGCTTAAAGAAATAGGATAGTGCTATGAGCTTAAAAAATAAATTACACAATATAAAGGAGAAGTATAAAGGGAAAAAAATGGCGCCTGCATTCAATGCATTGCATACATTTTTATACTTACCTAACGAAACAACACACAATGGAACGCATGTTAAGGCAGCAGATGACTTAAAGCGTACCATGAATACTGTGATTATGGCATTGGTTCCATGTTTAATTTTTGGAATCTTTAATGCAGGATATCAACATTACTTAGCTACGGGAGCCATAGAAGCTTCTCACGGATTTTTGGGAGGTACATTTTGGACATTCGACAATCTAATTCACGGAGCATGGAAAGTATTGCCTTTGGTAATCGTTTCCTATGGTGTTGGTTTGGCTGTTGAATTCTTATTCGCAGTAATTAAAGGACATGAAGTAGAAGAAGGATACTTAGTAACGGGAATGTTAGTTCCATTAATTGTTCCAATTGATATTCCATTATGGATGTTAGCAGTAGCCGTTATTTTCGGTGTTGTGATTGGAAAAGAAGTATTTGGAGGAACAGGAATGAATATCTTAAATCCAGCATTAACTATCAGAGCCTTTTTATTCTTCGCCTATCCAACTTGGATGTCAGGAGATAAGGTTTGGGTAAGTGAAGCTGTAGAAAGAGCAGGAACTGCAGATGCAATTTCAGGAGAAACCATCTTAGGAGCCTACGCGCAAAACAATACCTTGCCCGGAATAGATCAATGGGATATGTTTTGGGGATTAATTCCAGGTTCTATTGGAGAGACTTCAAAATTCTTAATCATCATTGGAGCATTATTCTTAATCTTTACCAAAATTGGAAGTTGGAGAATTATGTTGAGTACTGTTATTGGTGCTTTGGTAATGGGATTAATATTCAACGGAGTGGTAAGTGCAGAAATTATTGGAGAATCTAGTAAATTTTACGGATTAATGAATGTGCCGTTCTGGCAACACTTAATCATAGGAAGTGTACTATTTGGAGCTGTATATATGGCGACCGATCCAGTAACAGCAGCTCAAACAAATAAAGGGAAATGGATTTACGGTTTCTTAATTGGTTTCATATCAATTATGATTCGTGTATTTAACCCAGCATATCCAGAAGGTGTATTCTTAGCTATTCTATTAATGAATGTGTTTGCACCAACAATTGATCACTACGTGGTACAAGGAAATGTAAAGAAAAGAATGAAACGTCTAAAAGTAAAAACAGCTTAACGATGGAAAAAAGAACAGATAAAAACTCGTACACCATCCTATTCGCTGTCGGAATGGTATTAGTAGTTGGTTCCTTATTAGCCTTTTTAGCAGGATTCCTAAAACCAACAATCGAAGAAAACAAACGTTTGGAAAAGCAGCAAAACATTTTGTACACCATGGGTGTAAACAACAATGAAGCTGGAAGTGCTGTTTTTGTTTCTACTGATGAAGCACCAGCATTATTTGAGAAATACATCACAAAACAACTTGTACTTGAAGTTGAAAATGGAGAAGTTACTTCAGAAGTAGGTAGAGAGGAATATATCAAAACGAATGGTAAAGAGCCTTATTTGATAGATGTAAAAAAACAACAAACAAGAGCTAAAGCTGGGAAAGCTAGAAAACTGCCTTTGTTTATTGGAGAAAAAGAAGGAAAAACATTCTACATCGCACCAATTCGTGGAAAAGGACTTTGGGATGCTATATGGGGATATGTAGCGATGGATGAAAATATGGTAATTCAAGGAGTATACTTTGATCACAAAGGAGAAACTCCAGGGTTAGGAGCAAACATCAAGCAACGTTATTTCATGGATGACTTTACAGGAGAGTATTTGTTGAAAGAATCTGGGGAATTCGCAGGAATTACAGTTTCAAAATCAAATGCAGATCCTATCAATGAAGACAAGAAAGATTTCGAAATTGATGCAATAGCAGGAGCAACCATTACAGGTGACGGAGTTTCAGCCATGATCAAAAAAGATTTAAGGTTGTACGTGCCATATTTTAAAAAATTAAAAAAATAAAGGATAAGCCATGGCAAAAGATAGTAAGTTAATATTAGATCCATTAACAGATAACAACCCAATTACAATTCAGGTATTGGGAATCTGTTCGGCATTGGCAATTACGGCAGAATTAGAAGCTTCTATAGTAATGTCTATCTCAGTACTTTTTGTAATGGGTATTGGAAATGTTGTAATATCATTGATGCGAAATATTATTCCATCAAAAATTAGAATTATTGCACAGTTAATTGTAGTAGCAACACTTGTAATTATTGTAGATCAAGTACTAAAAGCATACGCTTATGAATTAAGTAAAACACTTGGAGCGTTTGTAGGATTGATTATTACAAACTGTATTATTATGGGACGTTTTGAAGCCTTCGCTTTAGGAAATGGACCATGGAGATCATTCTTAGATGGAATTGGAAATGCATTAGGATATGCAATCATCTTAATCATTGTAGGTTTCTTTAGAGAATTACTAGGTTCAGGAACATTACTTGGAATTGAAATATTGGGAGATCCAGTGGCAAAAACAGGTTTATACGCATACGGATATGAAAACAACGGTTTCATGTTATTGTCACCAATGGCATTAATCGTAGTAGGAATTATTATTTGGGTACAACGTTCAAGAAATAAAGCTTTAATAGAAGACTAAAAGTAGTAGTGAGCTATTAGATATGAGAATTGAGAAATCTCAATACTAACTACTCAAAACTCAATACTAAAAAATATGGAACATATAGAATTATTTTTCAAATCAATATTCATAGACAACATGGTATTTGCTACGTTCTTAGGAATGTGTTCGTACCTAGCTGTATCTAAAAAAGTGACGACAGCTGTTGGACTAGGAGCCGCAGTTATTTTCGTACTTGCAATTACGGTACCTTTAAACTGGTTGTTAGATCAATATTTATTACAACCTGGAGCTTTATCTTGGTTAGGAGAAGAGTATGTAGATTACGATTTAAGTTTCTTATCATTCATCATGTTTATTGCAACCATTGCAACCATGGTACAATTGGTAGAAATTATTGTAGAGAAGTTTTCTCCATCATTATACAACTCATTAGGAATCTTTTTACCATTAATTGCAGTAAACTGTGCCATCTTAGGAGGATCTTTATTCATGCAGTCTAGAGAGATTGCTACCTTAGGATTGGCTACTACATATGGAGTTGGTTCAGGAATCGGATGGTTCTTAGCAATTTTAGCAATTGCAGCTATTCGTGAAAAAATTAGATACTCTGCCGTGCCTGCACCTTTAAGAGGTTTAGGAATTACATTCATCATCACAGGATTAATGGCAATCGGATTTATGAGTTTTGGAGGAATGCTAACTGGAGGAGATGAAGAATCATCAGATAAAAAAGCATCAGCTCAGATAGAAAAAGTACAAGACAATAGTACTACAAATGAAATCGCTAACAATACAAAAGTAATTGAGTAATATGATATTAGCACCAACAACAGCGGGAACGATAATAGCAACAGTTGCAGCCTTTTTACTAATTACATTAGTATTGGTTTCGTTATTGTTATATGTAAAGCAAAAGCTATCACCATCTGGACCAGTAAAAATTACGATCAATGGTGAACGTGAAATTGAAGTAGCTTCAGGAAGTACTTTATTAACAACCTTAGGAGCAGAAAAAATATTTTTACCATCAGCTTGTGGTGGTGGAGGAACTTGTATTCAGTGTGAGTGCCACGTACTAGAAGGTGGAGGAGAAGCATTGCCAACAGAAGTTCCTCACTTTACAAGAAAAGAATTGCAACACGGAGCACGTTTAGCTTGTCAGGTAAAAGTAAAACAAGACATGAATATCACAATTCCAGAAGAAGTATTTGGAATTAAAAAGTGGGAAGCTGTCGTAGTTCGTAATTATAATGTAGCATCATTTATTAAGGAATTTGTAGTAGAAATTCCAGAAGATATGGGGTATAAAGCAGGTGGATATATTCAGATTGAAATTCCTCCTTGTGAAATCAATTACAAAGACATGGACATTACTGCGCATCCTGAAGAGCATGAAACACCAGATAAGTTTCAAGCAGAATGGGATAAGTTTGGTTTATGGCCTTTAGTAATGAAAAACAATGAAACTGTAGAGCGTGCATATTCTATGGCTTCTTACCCAGCAGAAGGACGCGAAATCATGTTAAATGTGCGTATTGCTACGCCACCATGGGATAGAGCTAAAAACCAATGGATGAATGTAAATCCAGGGATTGCTTCTTCATACATTTTTGCACAAAAACCAGGAGATAAAGTAACAATTTCAGGACCTTATGGTGAATTCTTCATCAACGAGTCAGAAGCAGAAATGTTATATGTTGGTGGTGGAGCAGGAATGGCACCAATGCGTTCACACTTATACCATTTATTCAAAACAATTAAGACAGGAAGAACAGTTACTTATTGGTATGGAGGTCGTTCTAAGCGTGAGTTGTTCTATATTGAGCACTTTAGAGCATTAGAAAGAGATTTTCCAAACTTTAAATTCTACATGGCACTTTCTGAACCATTAGAAGAGGATAACTGGAAGATCAAAAAAGATATCAGTGACGAAGCAGGAGATGGTTTCGTAGGTTTCATTCACAATTGTGTAATTGATAACTACTTAAATCATCACGAAGCACCAGAAGATATAGAATTATATTTCTGTGGACCACCATTAATGAACCAAGCTGTTCAAAAAATGGGAGAAGACTTCGGTATTCCAGACGAGAACATTCGATTTGATGACTTCGGAGGATAAAATCATTTCATATTATAAAAAAGGATCGCACAACAGCGATCCTTTTTTTTTGTTCAAAACATTATGAAAGTAAATTTTGTATTTAATGACAAATAATCTCTGTATATTTAAAGACCAATATTTACTTTACAAAATGACTCAAAAAATACTCTCGCTTGTATTCCTTTTTACCATTGGAATTTCTACCGCTCAAAAAAGAGCAATTACTCATGATGATTATGATCTCTGGAAATTAGTTAGTGACACTAAGATTTCAAAAAATGGAAAAATAGTAGTTACTAAAATGACGACACGCACAGGTCGCGGGGATGGATATATTGAAATATACAATACAGATACTCAACAAAAAGTTAATTACTTTAATGGAAACAGTACTTCTATTACAGATGATGAGAAGTTTGTAATCTTTACTGAAAAAGTAAAGTATGCTACTACAAGGCTAGAAAAAAAGAAGAAAACGAAAGATGCTGATAAGGAAAAAGAAACGCTTTACATTTATGATGTAGCAAATAATGCTATATATGATTCTATAACAAGCGTAAAAAAATATAAAATCGCTAAAAAAAATAGTGAATACTTAGTTATTGAAAAATTTAAAAATAAAAAAGACTCTATCAAAGGAGATAGTTTGCCAGCTTGGAAAAATAATTATGCACTTGTATACGATTTAAAAAGTAAGCGACAAGACACCATCTTTAATATCAAAAACTTTGTTCTTCCAGAAGAAGGTAATTCGTTTTATTACACAACAAAAAATAAAAAACGAAAAAAGAAAGCCAAAGGTGTCTACACATATAATACAGCTACAAATAGTAAAAAAGTGATAGATACTTCGCTATTTGATTATAAAAGTTTAAGTGTGAATAAATTAGGGAATCAGCTCACATACATAGCAGAAAGAGACTCTGTAGAAACCGATTCAGTTCCTTTTAAATTATTTCTATATAAAGACAATGCCTTAAAAGCGTTAGTTACTACTGAAGAAACGCAACTAGGAACAACTGAAACCTTAAGCGGCAAGAAATCACCTTCCTTTTCCGAAAATGGAAAGCGATTGTATTTTTACACTAAGAAGAAAAGTGTACACAAAAAAGATACGACATTATTAGATAGTGAAATTCCTGAAGTAGATGTTTGGCATTGGAATGATGAAATAACACAGCCTAGACAAAAAGCAAATAGCGATTTTTTTAAAGAAGATAATCGACTCTACTATTATGATGTAGAAAAAGAACGTTATATAAAACTGCAAGACGATGCTCTAGAGATTGTAATGCTTTCGGATAAATTTGCTTCAAAATATGTACTAGGAATCGATTATACGCCGTATGCGGTTGAAACTTGGAAATCTCCTTGGGAAATGGATTACTATGTAATTGATTTAGAAACAGGAAACAAACGATTGCTTATAAAACGAGCAACTTCTACAGTTGACATTACACTACACGGAAAGTATGGACTCTATTTTGATTTATCTACAAAAGATTGGATTTCGATCGATTTAGAAACACTTCAAAAGTATAATTTGACAAAAAATATCAACGCTACTTTCGAAGATAAAGAAAATGATGTCCCTGCCCCAGCAGGTCCTTATGGCTTAGGAGGTTTTGATAAAGATGAAAATTTGTTGATTTATAGCGAGTATGATATCTGGAAAGTATCTTTAGATGGTACAGTAAAACCTAAAAATATTACCAAAAAAGGACAAAGGAAAAAAATCATATTCACCACAAAACGACAACGTGAAAATAATTGGTTAGCAGAATATGTAGATGGGAAATTATTAATCATAGGTTTTGATAAAATAAATAAAGCAAAAGGTATTTACTTATTGGAAGATTCAGGAAGATTGAAAGAAAAAATTAAACCTGATTCATATGAGATATTAGATGTTACAAAGGCATTAGAAAGCGATGTGGTTACCTTTACAAAGCAAAACTTTGAAACATTTGAAGATGTGCATATAACTACTGATAATTTTAAAACACATACGCAAATTACAGATGTAAATCCGCATCAGAAAGATTTTAAATGGGGAACAGCAGAACTAGTTTCTTGGAAAGCATATGACGGTACAAAATTAGAAGGAATAGTACACAAACCTGAAGATTTTGATCCAAAGAAAAAGTATCCGTTAATTATATATTTCTACGAAAGAAATGCTAACGGACTTCACAATCACTATTCGCCAAGACCTAGCGCTTCTACGGTTGACAAAACATATTTGGTAAGCAATGATTATATTGTTTTTACTCCAGATATTGTATACAAAACAGGACAGCCAGGAGAAGATGCATACAATTGCGTGATGTCTGGTGCTGAGATGATGGAAAAGAAAGGATATATCGACAGCAGTCGTATGGCAATTCAAGGACAAAGTTGGGGAGGCTATCAAGTTGCCTACTTGGTTACAAAAACAAATAAATTTAGAGCGGCAATGGCTGGAGCTCCTGTGAGTAATATGACATCTGCATATGGAGGAATTCGTTGGGGAAGCGGAATTAGTAGAATGTTCCAGTATGAAAAAACACAAAGTCGCTTAGGAAAAAATCTATGGGACGGCTTTGATATATATATCAAAAACTCTCCGTTATTCAGTTTGCCAAATGTAGAAACACCTTTACTCATTATGCATAATGATAATGATGGTGCTGTTCCTTACTATCAAGGAATTGAACTATTCATGGGAATGCGACGCTTAAAAAAACCTGCTTGGATGCTGGTTTACAATAATGAAGCGCATAATTTACGAAGAATGAAAAATAAGCAAGATTTATCCATCAGGATGATGCAATTTTTTGATCATTATCTAAAAGATGCACCAGCTCCTATGTGGATGACCAAAGGAGTACCGAGAAATCAAAAAGGTATTAATTTTGGGTATGAACTAGACAAAGAATAAAAAAATAAAAATACATTCACAAAGGATCGCACAACTGCGGTCCTTTTTTATATAATATACTTCATAATATTATATCGGATCAAATTAAAGTATCTTTGCAAATAATTCATTTGTAGATGAAAAGTGCTTTTTATCGATTGATTATTTAATAATAACTAAAAAATAAGCATAGCTGTTTGTAAACCAATATTTTCGCAGCTGTTTAAGTCAGACCATATACTATGGAAAAGCTAACAAAACAAGAGTTACATAATCTTGCGATGAACATCGTAGGAAAAGAATTGGAAGGAAAAGGATATGAATTCTTGGCAGTAAATAGTAAACTTAACAAGCACCCACAATTTGTGTGTATTGATAAGGATAATAACAAAAAATTTGTGCTTGTCAAAGCCGTTTTGTATCCCGAAGATCCAAAAGAATATGATGCCATATGGATGGAAACTTTTAAGCAACACGTAGAAAAGTTTGAAGCAGAACTTTATTTTGCGGGTGTTGGACTTGGAAATGCAGAGAATCCATTGGAAGAAGTTATGAAGAACCAGCCATACATACTCGATTATGATGGCTTAATCCAAATAATATAAACAACAAATGAAAGCAATTACATTACCCCTATACGTGTGCATAGCTTTTTTACTGACATCTTGTGTTGAAAAACCAAAAGATGTCATGATGCTCAAAAACTCAGGCTACGCATTGGGAACTACGTATAATATCCAATATGAAATTCAGAATGCGCAAGAAGATTACCAGCAGGATATTGAAAACGTATTTCATGATGTAAATAAATCAATGTCTGCCTATATCCCAACATCCGATATTTCCCGAATCAACAGAGGTGAAAAGGATGTAATCATTGATAAATACTTTAGAGTTGTCTACGATTTTTCAAGAGAAGTATACCAAAAAACAGATGGTTTTTTTGACCCAAGCGTTGGTGCATTAGTCAATGCGTGGGGATTTGGTCCTGAAAAACCCATCAATAATTTAACAAACCAACAAGTAGACAGCATTATGGCGTTTACAGGTTTTGATAAAGTGCGAATTTCAAATGAAGGAAAGGTATACAAAGAACATCCATCGCTTACGTTCGACTTTAACGCATTAGGAAAAGGATATGCCATTGATCTTATTGGTGAAATGTTCGATAAAAAAGGAATTAAAAACTATATTATTGAAGTTGGTGGCGAAATCTTAACCAAAGGAAAAAACACCAAGAAAGTAAAAAAATGGACAGTTGCTATTGACAGTCCTGTACAAGAATCAGAAGAACGTCAATATATTGAATTCATCACGCTTGAAAATAAAGCAATGGCAACTTCTGGAAATTACAGAAAATACAGAGTCGATCCGGAAACCGGAGATCATTACGTACATATCCTAAATGCAAAAACGGGATATCCAATGAAGAATAATGTATTAAGTGTATCGGTAATAGCTGATAACTGTATGAAGGCAGATGCGTATGCTACAGCGTTTATGGTAATGCCATATGAAAAAACAAAAAAGCTTTTAAGTGAGTTAAAAGATGTTGATGCTTATATCGTAAGTAAAGATCAATATGGAAACATTCAAAAATACACTACAAACGGTTTTCAAAATTTGATTATGACTGAATTCTAAAGGTTTAAAAATGTTAAATAAGGTTTCAAAGTAACCTTAGTGTGGTTTTTATTGAGTTAAAACCATTGACTTTCATGTAATTTTAATGTCAACCATAAAATTACATACCCATGAAAAAAAAGAACTTAAATCACCAAGGACTCAAATTAAACAAGCACAGTATTTCTAGTTTAGCGTCAGAAAATGTAATAGGAGGAGCTACAAATTCCTGTTTTATTTTTGTAGACACAGCTTGTGCTAACACGGTAGGATGCAACTTTACAGAAAATTGTCCGCCATCAAATGGATGTCCATCTAACGGATGTCCTACAAACAATTGTCCTCCGCAAACAAACCTTGACTGTCCATTTTCACTATCCTGTCCTGTGAACGGAATTTGCTAAAAAAGGAATAAAAAGATATACTGCAAACGATCATTAGAACATTTCTAATGATCGTTTTTTTCTATGTTCAAAATATAGATGCATGCTTTTAGAAACTCAGAAAGCACTTTTAGAAAGAAATCTATAAATCGATCATATAAAATTGTAGTTTTGGTAGTTATAATTTGATAAAATTGGCAAAAAAACTACATAAGCTACTATTCCTACTTCTATGTTGTAGTATGTATGGTCAGCATCCTATATACACACAATTCTCAGAAAAAGACGATTTGCCCGATATTGAATTCTACAATATGATGGAAGACAGTCAGGGATTTGTATGGCTTGCAGCCGATAAAGGTTTCTATCGATATGACGGAAACCAATTTAAACTATATTCAAATAAAGAAAAAAGAGGACTCTCAGTCTTTGAGCCCAAAGAAGATCATAAAGGACGCATTTGGTGCTGCAATATTTCAGGTCAATTTTTTTATGTAGAAAATGATACACTGGTCACGTTTGTAGACTTAGGACAAGAAATGGGATGGAGACTTGGAAACTTTTTAGTAACGGAAACACATCTACTAATATTCACCAGTACAACACTCTACAAAGTTTCTCTAGCAACCAAGCAGATTGAAGAACAAATAAAGCTGAGTAAAATAGGACTAGGAAATCCCTATCAATCAGGAGATGAAATTTATATGTCTATTGAGAATAGTATCGCAACGCTAAACTTGGAAGGGGAAATTATAAAACAAATTACATCAGAAGAAATACACAATGATTTAGTGTATCGATGTTTGGGGAAATCTTTAATTTCTGGATATAATGGAAAAACGTATATGTCATTTAAAGATGCAGACGAATTTTTAAATCTGTACCTTTTTGATGTAAATACAGGACAATATGATAAAGTCAAACTAGAAAAAACCTTAGAAAAAAGTTATATCGTATCAATCGATTTTTATGAAGGAACCATGTTTTTATCTACTTCCAGTGGACTTTGGCTATATACTGTACAAGAAGACGGTAAAATCACGTATAAAAATAGATACTTTAAAGATCAGTACGTTACTAAAGTAATCATTGATAAAAGCGAAAATTTTTGGGTAACTACTTTAAGAGCTGGAGTATTTGTTATTCCTAATATTCATAATTTCTCCTATAGTTTTCCTAAAGACATGGAAAACTTTAAGTGTGTTGAAAAAATAAATGACGATGTGTTTTTCTTTGGAACTTCAAGCGGAAAAGCAGGACTTTATAACATCAAAACAAATAAAATAGAATTTATTGAATTAGATACCGATACAAATGTAACGGCTGTTTCGTATAACAAAAAGCAGCAATTATTGTATATAAGTCAAAAAACAGTCGCGGGAGTATATAATCTTAAAAGTAAAAAATATACTGTTGTTACGAACGTTGCACAAAATGCAAACAGTATCTCTAGTATTGGTGACAATGGTTTTCTCTTCACCAATTATAAAGGCGCTATCAAAGTAAAAAATGGAAAAGAAGTATTGCGCATAGGAACAACACGTGCGCATGTTGTATTTTATGATACCATTACTAAAAATACCTATGTTTCTTATGTTGATGAATTGATAAAATACAATGCTGAATTTCAAAGCAAAATAATGCGCTATCAAGGCAAAAGAATCAACTCCAAAGGAATTGTAAAAACAAATGACGGTACAGTTTGGGTAGCTTCACTCAAAGATGGTGTGTATGGAATTAAAAATGATAGCATCATAGTTAATTACAATACGAAAAACGGATTGGTATCTAACTTTATACAACAAATCAAAAATGATGGAGACGAACTTTGGATTGTAACAAGCAAAGGAATTCAATCATTCAATACCAAAACCAAAACTTTTAAAACATTGACCAAAAGTGATGGCGTAAGTACATATTTGGTAAGTGGAATTGTTCCTTTTGATGATCGTGTTTTGTTTTCAACCAACAAAGGAATGTTTACCATTGATCGTGAAACATCTTTTGAACCTAGACCAAAACCAGGTATTTACTTCACGGGAATTCAAATTAACGAAAAAGACACCTTACTTCAAGAAAAATATACGCTGCCGCATTCTCAAAACACCATAAAACTAAGCTTTAACTCTAATGGTTTTCGCTCTAAAGAACACATTCAATATTACAGTCGTTTGTTAGGATTTAATGAAAATTGGATTGCTGTTGATGAAGGAATCGATTTTGTAAAATACAATAGCTTACCAGTTGGAAACTATACGTTTCAAGTAAAAGCTACATCCAGATCATTGGCGGGAGAATCAGAAGTAAAATCTATTAAAATTTCTGTAAAAAGTCCATTCTGGAAACGTCCTTGGTTTATATTAAGTATTGTATTTGCCAGTCTAGCAATAGTTATTATATACTATAGAAACATTCTTAAAAAGCGAGAACGTCAAAAAAATAAAGAACTCGAAAAGCTTGAACAAGAACGCGAACTGGTGTTTTTAAAACTGGAAAACTTGCGTTCGCAGATGAATCCGCATTTTATATTCAATGCATTGAATTCGATTCAGGAATACATCATTCTCAACAAAAAAAATCTGGCAAGTGATTATTTAGGAAAATTTGCCGATCTCATCCGAACCTATCTCAATCACAGTAACAGAGGTGTTATTTCTTTGCAAGACGAGATTGATTGTTTAGAAATGTATCTAGAACTAGAAGAATTACGCTTTGAGGATAAACTAATGTATTCGTTTGATATTGACACTGCGGTAGATACAGAATCAATTTCCATTCCTACAATGCTAATTCAACCGTATGTAGAAAATGCATTAAAACATGGTTTATTACACAAAAAAGACAACAGAAAACTAAGTATTACCTTGAAAGCTTCTCCACAGGATAAAACTATTTCTTGTATCATAGAAGACAATGGTGTTGGGCGAGAAAAAGCATTACTTATCAAAGAGAAAAAAGCCAAAATGCACAAATCTTTTGGAACTAAAGCTACTCAAGATCGATTGTATTTACTCAATTACGGAAAAACAAAACGAATAGGCGTTTCCATAGAAGATTTACACGATCCTATCACTCAAAAACCAACAGGAACAAAAGTTTTTATCACAATTCCAATCACAAAACAAAGCCACTGATGAAAGTAATTATTATTGATGACGAACGAAAAGCAAGGAATTTATTGCAAGTCCTAATCTCTGAAAACTGCCCAAAAATCACAGAAATTTTTGAAGCAGAAGATTTGCCTTCTGGTGTTGAATTGATCAAAAAAGAACAGCCGCAAATTGTGTTTCTAGACATCGAAATGCCCGAACATTCAGGCTTAGAAATCATGCAATTTCTGGATAAAGACAAACTCAACTTCGAAATAATATTTACCACAGCTTACAGTGAATATGCAATCAAAGCGTTTCAACTCTCAGCAATTGATTACCTATTAAAACCTGTGCGAGCGACACAAATACAAGAGGCAGTTGAAAAAGCAATAAAACTTATCGGAAAATCACAAATCAATATAAAACTAGAAGAACTCAAAAAAAGCTTAGCTTCCTCTAATTTCAATAAAATAGGTTTGCCGTTTTCAGATGGTTTCAAATTTGTAGACTTCAATGAAATTGTTCTGTTAGAAGCAGACGGAATGTATACAAAAATCACAACCGTAAACGATTCGGAAATCCTAGTAAGCAAACCATTAAAACATTTTGTGTCGTTACTCGATAAAATAAAAACCTTTTACAAGCCACATCGTTCTTACTTAATCAATCTTAAATTCATCAAAGAATACATCAAAAAAGATGGCGGTTATATTGTCATGGACAACAATGAAACAGTTTCCATTTCCAAAGATAAAAAAGAAGAATTTTTAGCCATAGTTCAAAACATTGGATAATTTATTTTGAAAGAAAAAACAGTAATAGCTTGTTGGTGAATTATTTAAAAAAACTCATTTTAAAATACACGAAAAAGCGTTTAGCAATTCAAAACGAACTTTCAGAAGATAACACATAACGCGCGCAAGTAGAAAAATACTTTTGCCTTCATAAACTATAAATTATAAAACAATGAAGGCAAAAGTATTTTCCCTATTTCTCTTTGTGGTCAGTATGTCATTTGCGCAAGCTCCAACGAATGGATTAACGCATGAATATTTATTTACAAATGGAAGTTACAACACCACTGTCGGATCTGACAACTTAACTCAATCTGGTGGAACCATTACAACTGTAGCCGATCGTGAAGGTGCGCCAACAAACGCATTACGATTAAATAGTTCTTATCTATATAGTCCATCCATACTTTCTGGCTATAGAGTTTCGGTAAGTTTTTGGATTAAAACTAGTGTAAATGATACGTATGACCGTGCCATCTTTGACTATCATGAACGTACCGTGCGAATTCCAACAAGTACGCAAACAGGTTTTTTTCTAACCTTAGACGAAGGAAAAATTGATTTAACAGCGAATTATAAATATGGTTATAACTATATGCAAGCATCTGAAACAAGGTTCTATACAGGAGCGCATGGTTTTAGAAGTAATGCTTTTGTGGCTGATAATGATTGGCATCATATTACATTAACGATAGATACAGGATCATTTTCAGGAGATATATTTTATGAGTACAACTTGTACGTTGATGGAGTATTGGACAATACATTAAGAAGAACAAGCACGCCGCCAGCACAAGCAGGACAAATTTATGCAATCCTATTTCCTAATGATCGTATTACGATAGGAAATAACAAAAATGGAAACTTAATAGCAACGCGTGTCTATCCAGGCATTATTGATGATGTTCGTATGTATAACCGAACACTAAATATTACCGAAGTTAATGCGCTATACACAGATGTAGATAGTTGTATTCCTTCACAATTTACAGCTGCAAATGTGCAATCAAATTCAGCCGATTTATCGTGGACAGCAACGCCCGATCAAACTTCTTGGGATGTATCATATACCACACCTGGAGGCGACCCAAGTACAGGAACTATTGTGTCAAATGTTGGAGCAAGTCCGTATACGCTTTCAGGACTCATGCCAACAACTTCATATGATGTATATGTAAGAAGCACCTGTAATGGTGTTATTTCAGGTTGGTCTGAAGTGCAATCAATTACAACTACAGCAGTGCAAGAAAGAGTATATGTAGATATTGATGCAACGGGAGCAAATGATGGTTCTAGCTGGGCAAATGCCTATACCGATTTAAATGATGCATTAACCGGAATCGCCACAGGAACGGAACGTACCATTTGGATAGCAGATGGAACTTATACGCCAACAACGACAAATACAGATCCAAGAACCGCTACATATACCGTTCCAACACTTGTGAAAATTTATGGAGGATTTATTGGAACTGAAACCATGTTGTCACAACGGAATCCTTCAGTGAATATCACAAAACTGAGTGGAGATGTTTTAGGAAATGATAATGGAACATTAAACACAACTGAAAGTACACGAACAGATAATATATATCATATCATATCTCTAAGAGAAGATATGACCGATGTTTTGGTGGATGGAATTACCATTTCTGATGCCAATCCTTCTGGTGGAGGAACCTTTACAGGACCAGTGGCTAATAGAATTAATAATGGTACTGGTGGAGCTGTTTATGTAGCTTTAGCAAACAATTCTGATAGAGTAGAAGCAATATTTAACAATTGTATTATAGAAAACAATACCGCAAATGATGGAGGAGCTGCTTTTGGATCTTATGTGCAAAATTCAGGAGCTTCAGTCAGTTATAATGTAGACTTTACAAATTCTAAAATCCGTTCAAATTATGGGCGATTAGGATCTATAGTTGTCTACTTTGGATTAAATGGAGCAACAGGTTCAGGTAAAATTGTAAACTGTGTATTTACAGACAATGTGACGCCAGTTTCAAGAAATACAAGCTCATGTATATGGATAGCGCGTTTAAACGGACCTGCAAGTGTAGTACAATTAGATATTATCAATTCAACATTTACAAACAATTCAGCGCAAAGCGGACAAGTAATTACAACCACAGGAGCACCAGAATTATCTAATATTAATAACTGTATCATTTTTGGAAACGGAAGCAATACACCACTCGATTTTAATACAGCACCATTTCCGGCAGTAAACAACTCTATTGTAGAAGGCGGACAAGAAGGAGGAATCAATTTAGATCCTTTATTTACGAGTGCAACCGATTTAACATTGCAACTCACTTCACCAGCAATCAATGCAGGAAACAATGCTTTTGTACCAGTAGATATCACAGAAGATATTGATGGAAATCAACGTATTTTTAACACTACGGTAGATTTGGGAGCGTATGAATTCAATGCGGATTGTGGAGAATTTTTTAATGTAGTATTAACGCCAAGTACAACGGTTGCAACAGAAGCTACACTAACTTGGGAACATCCTTTTGATACAGGTGATACATTCGATTTGGTATATGTTATAAGCGGAATGCCTATTGGGAACGGAACGGCCATCAATGGAATCTCAGGAAACAGTCAGCTACTAACAGGATTAAGCTCTAACTTTTATGATATTTATTTAAAAGCGAACTGTTCAGGAAATCCAAGTGCATTTGAATTACATACAGTAGGATTTAAAGTGCCAATATTTGTAGATGTCAATGCAACAGGATTGAACAATGGAAGCGGCTGGACAAACGCCTATACTTCTCTAGAAACTGCTTTGTCCGTTGCAAGTGATGATGATACAATATGGATTGCTTCCGGAACCTACAAACCCGCAGGTACAAGTCGTTTAAATTCATTCAATATCACAAATAACAACATCACTATTTATGGAGGATTTAACGGAACGGAAACACAACTTTCTGAGCGTAATTTTGTGACGAATGAAACCATTCTATCAGGAGATTTAAATGGAGATGATACTGTAGTGACTTTTAGCGGCGGCGGACGTAATGAAAATATATACCACGTAGTTGAGGTTACAGGACAAAATGTAACTATAGACGGAATTGTGGTTTCTGGAGGACAGGCTACGGCAAGTTCGGGAGACGATCGTTTTGGTGCAGGAATCTATAAAAATTCAGGTGTAAACAATCTTCTAATCATGAATAGTAAATTCCGCGAAAATGTATCTATTGGAGGTTCAGGAATCTTTGCACGTTGTGCTACAGGAGAAAATGTGAGTGTATTAAATAGTATATTTCATGACAATTTAGGAACCTATGGAGCAGGATTCTATACCGTAAATAGCAATAATGTGAGTTATACGGTTACACTTGCAAACAGCTTATTTTATAAGAATACAACAAGGAATTCAGGGTCTATTTTAGGATTTACAGGAAGTTCAGTTTGGTTGCGAGCTAATGGAAGTGGAAGTTCGTTAACATCAACGGTAGCCAACTGTACTTTTGCAGATAACACAGATATTGGAACACAGTCCGTATCGTTGCGAGGAACGTTTAGTGTGAGTCGTGGCTTTACAGGATCACATGCACTATCATTAGCAAACTGTATTTTTTATGGCAACAGAGGCGCGAGTAATAGTGTCACAAGAGCTATTACCAATGGACATACCGTAGCGGTATCTTCGCTAACAGCTAACAGTATCATTGCTGAAAGTACAACAGGTTTGTCTGGAACTAATATTTCAAGCGCAAATCCTTTGTTTACAAATGCAGCTTCAGGAGATTATACACTAACAGCTTCGTCACCAGCAATCAATACAGGAAATAATGCTTTTGTCATTGGGACAACAGATGTTGTGGCAAACAATCGTATTGAAAACACTACTGTAGATTTAGGAGCTTACGAATATTCAGCATCACTTTCAGTAGCACCAAGAGCATATTTGCAAGGAGCATACACAAATACTTCCACATTAATGCGAGATGATTTGCGTACAGCAGGATATTTGCCAACAACAACTCCTTACACAGATGCTGTTTCATGCGATGCTTCTGTATTTGCCGTTACCGGAAATGATGCGATTGTAGATTGGGTATTTGTAGAACTTCGCGATAAAAATGATAATACAGCTGTTCTATACAGTCAATCTGCGTTACTACAACGCGATGGAGATATCGTTGCTTTAGATGGGATTTCAGATTTAGTTTTTGCTGCTGCTGCAGATGATTATTATGTAGCAATTCGTCATCGAAATCATTTAAGTGTCATGTCAGCAAATGTACTTTCTCTTTCAGGAGTGGCAACCACGGTAGATTTTACCAATCCAACAACACAGACTTATGGAACGAATGCCCAAGCTACTTCAGGAACGCCAACAGGAATGGTAGGAATGTGGTCTGGAAATACAAATGGAGATGCAATAGTACAATACTCTGGAACAACACCAGATGCACCAAGCATCTTATCGCAAGTGCTAAATGATGCTGGAAACTTCTTAAATTTCCCTACCTATGTTGTTACAGGTTACAATGGTTTTGATATCAACATGGATGGCGATACACAGTATACAGGAACTACGCCTGACACGCCTTTTATTCTACAAAATGTACTAGCGCATCCAGGAAACTTTTTGAACTTTAGTACGTATCAAATTCAAGAACAACTTCCAGAAAACTAAAAACATGATGAAAAAATATACATTACTAAGTCTATTAATGTTCACATTGATGTGCTTTACAAATAAAGCGCTAGCACAAGATGGCTATACATATACTTTACAGCACAATGGCGGCTATAGTTTTACAGTACAAGCAGTACCGAATACAAGTGCTAATAATTTTGCTACTTCTGTACAGAGTTACGGATTTACAATAATACTTCCAGATGGTGTTACTATTACAACAGCATCTTCACTAGGTGGAGCGGCTAGCGCTACATTTTTTGATGGAACTAATGTTGCAATGCCAACTATTGACGGATACTTAATTACGGAAACCTTAGGAAGTCCTGCAACCTTATCAGCGCCATCTACGGCTATGAATTCTGATATGTTTACATTTACAGTCAATGGAAATCCGACAAATGGAGATTTGAAAATTTTAGAAAACAATTCTTCATTAGCAACGACGGTCACGCCTTTAAAATCGTTCATGCAAGCAGATATGATAGATAATGGATCGGCACAATTTACAAACGTAGTAGATCCGAATGCAGCGGCTGTTTCTGGAATGAGCATATTTAATTTTTCAACCTTAAGTGTCACTGAGGTGCAACTTTTAGAAAATGAATTGAATGTGTATCCAAATCCAACATCAAATACGATCAACATTCAAACAAACAGTACGATTAAAAATGTAGCAATTTATACCTTACTAGGAAAGAAAGTGATACAAACTGATGCTATTAAGATTCATGTAGCAGATCTTTCGCAAGGAATATATCTTCTAAAAATCATAACGGATTCAGGTGCGGAAATCACCAAACGTTTTATCAAGCAATAATTTATAGTTTTATATTATTGTATAAATCCTGCAAGGGCCTTTTTAGCTTGCAGGATTTTCTTTTTAGAAATTGAAACGAGCTACTCAGAAACTTTCCATCAATCTCCCAAAAAAAATAATGCATCTTGGTGTCATTAAAAAAAATATCAAAAAATAAAACCCAACCAACCAGCCAAATGGTTTATGATCGGATTGTAAAACGGCTTCAATCCGATCGTTGCCTCAAAATGACATTTTAGAAACTCAAAGCTACATTTGAGCAAATATATGTTCGCTTTGGTAAGGATCTCATCTATATTTATAACGAAACAAAAAATAGAAGCTTTTTATGAAAATCACAATCATTACTATTAGTTTACTGTCTGTACTTTCATTTTCGACACTTTCAGAAGTCGCTACAACCGAAATTGAAAATACAGTAGAAGTCTACGGAAGCAGCTTTTCGCTTGTAAACGATACAAAAAATAAAGTATCTATCTATACAGGAAGCGGTTATGTAACCTTAAATAAAGGAAGCAAAACCAGCATTTCTTGTAAAGTTGGTAAAACAGTACACTGGGCAAACAGTGGTAAAAAAGGGGACGTTATTTTTAAAATCACAAGTGATATGTGTGGTGAAACTGTAAAACTATCTAAAGTGATGGACTAATAATGTGTGGTATTGTTTTCTAAAAGTAACACAAAACTACCGATGTAAAAATCTAGTTTTTAAAAAGAAAGCTGATTAACTTTCTTTAATGGTAAAAGAGAATTTTCAATAGAAAATTCTCTTTTTTTTTTGCTTCATACAGACTTCGTATTCGTCAGTACACTTGTAAAAACAGCATAAGTGACTTCATGTATAATTTTATTGAAATTGGATGATTGATTGAGAACTACAGTTCATCGATTTGTATACACTGATCCTATAATAGCACTTTCTTTTTCTTCGATTTCGTTTGAATTTTACATTAAACACGGAAGCTGAAAAGTGAATAGAGTAGGCAACATAATAATAACAAAACAATGAAATATTCAAAACAAACGTTACCAGTGCTTTGCTGCATATTGATGTCTCTCATGACTTCATGTTGGTTAGTAAAAGATACAAATACAGATGTGCAATTAGTTGGAAATACCTTCAGTCAAAATCGGACAATCATTTCTGGCGTAAGTATTAAAAAAAGAGGCAAAAAAATAGCCTATAGTGATAAGAAAGGAATGTTTAAACTTGAAGAGAAAAGTGTCGCAGAAGGTGATGTTTTACTATTTGAAAAAGATGGATATGTTACCGTTTCAAGAATTTTTAAAAAAAACATGAAACTCGATATCTTTATGAAAAGTAGAGATGGATTTATAAGTGTGAATTCTAAAGAAGCACAAAAACTAACATTTACATCAGGAATTACGCTAAATATTCCTAAAAACGCTTTCCTGCTAAATGCTAAACCATATACAGGAAAAGTACAGATTGCAGCTACCTATTTTGATGCAGAACGTCAAATAGATTTGATCAGTGCTCCAAGCTTATTTATAGCGCAAGAAAGAAAATCACAAAAATTGATTCCATTGCAAACTTTTGGAGTTGCTGAAATAGTTGCTACTACACCAAATAATGAAAAATTAGCACTAAGAAATGACACTGGAATAGAAATCATATTACCATCTAGAGAAAGAGAAACACCTAATGTTGTTAATTTTTATTCCTTAAACACAGAAACAGGATATTGGAATTTAGAAAGTAGGCTAAAAATAAATGACAGAAATGAACTTAGGGGAGTTGTGACTACTGTTAATAGTGCTTGGAATGCAGATGAACCATGCTCTGAGACACCTGTATGTATTAAACTTAAAGTGATATATCAAAATGGAAATCCAGGATGTGGTGTTGCTGCTTCAGGTGTTTCATACCAAGGATCTGATGGAATCTACACTCCTGATCAAAATAATGAAGTTCAATTTTGGGTTTGTCCAGATAGTGTCATCGAATTAGGTACTTGTTTTTTAGTTTGCTGTGGTCCAGGAGTACCACCAACGGATCCATGTTGTAATGGAGCAATTTATAAAAAAGTGATTGATTTGTCAACAATAACAATGAACCCTTCCGGATGTACAGACATAGGTACATGGATAGTTCAAAACTAAAACGGATGAAAGAAACGCTATATATTGTGAGTTCTCAGTAATGACAAGCATTTTGAAAGTGAAAATAAGACAATTCGCGGAATTGTAGTTACTCTTAATATTTTATAAAACAATCATTTGGTTACTTTGTACAAGAAAACTTAAATTGTAGAAAATCACTACACATTATAAAACCGATTGAAATGAAATTAAAATTACTATTCCTTTTTTTACTATTCACTATCAAAAGTGTTTTTGCACAAGCTCCTTTCATTACCACTTGGGAAGTAACTGCAGACGATTTAGACATCCGAATTCCAGCCAATACATTTGATGGTAGAGTATTTGACTATACCATCAATTTTGGAGATGGTACCATCGTCAACAATGTAGATGGCTGGATAACGCATACATACACCACACCAGGAATATATACGGTTGAAATATCAGGTGTATTTCCAGGAATCATAACTTGGGCGTTAGACTCTGGCGAGGCAAATCAACTAAAAAGTATAGAACAATGGGGAGATATTGAGTGGGAAACCATGTCTACAGCGTTTGCATTTTGTAGAAATATGGTCATCAACGCCACAGACGCTCCCGATTTAAGTCAGACAACAAGTTTAAGTTCTATGTTTTGGGAAGCAGAAAGCATGAACAGCGATATCAATCACTGGGATGTTTCTACCATCACAAACATGTCTGGGTTGTTTTACAGTGCTTCTAGTTTTAATCAACCGTTAAACAATTGGAATGTTAGCAATGTAGTGTCAATGGCAAGAATGTTTGGAAGAGATGATGTTTCTAGTAGTAATGACGATGGTATGTTCAATCAGCCACTTAACAATTGGAATGTAACGAATGTAACGGACATGGAAAAAATGTTCTATGGAAATGCAACATTCAATCAAGATATAAGCATGTGGAATGTAATTAATGTACAAAACATGGGAGAAATGTTTGCAGATACAGGTGCGTTCGATCAACCGCTAAATAGTTGGAATGTAATGAATGTCACAAACATGGAACGTATGTTTGGCAATGCAACAGCATTCAATCAGTCGTTGAACTCTTGGAATGTGTCAAACGTTCAAAATATGCGATACATGTTTTCGTATACCGATGCATTTAATGGCGAAATAGGAAACTGGGACGTATCTGGCATTACAACTATGATCGGAATGTTTCAAGAAGCACTAGCGTTCAATCAACCTATTGGAGACTGGAATGTTATCAATGTACTTTCTATGGAATCTACTTTTAGTGGTGCTGTCGCGTTCAATCAACCTATAGACAATTGGGATGTTGACAATGTAACAACCATGTCTAAAATGTTTCAAGAAGCCGCCGCGTTCAATCAATCATTAAACTCATGGAATATTGAAAATGTAACCTTAATATCGCGTATGTTCAAAGATGCCACTTCGTTCAATGGCGCTATTGATAATTGGACATTTACAAGTACCTCAAGTCTGTCAAGTCTATTTGAAAATGCAAGCTCGTTCAATCAACCTTTAAACAATTGGGATGTAACCAACATCACGTCTATGTCAAGTATGTTTAGAGGCGCAAGTGCTTTCAATCAACCTTTGCCAAATTGGAATGTGACCAATTTACAATCAGCTTCATTCATGTTTCGCGATGCAACAAGTTTCAATCAACCGCTCGATTCATGGAATTTAGTAACCGTAAGTTCACTCGGTTCTTTTTTGAGCAACACAAACATGAGTGTAGACAACTACGATTTGTTTCTAACACATTTGGTCACGTTAAACAGAAGCAACCTTTCATTAGGCGCAACAGGATTAGAATACTGTAATGAAGGCGCTAGAATGGTTTTAGTTGATGATTTAGGTTGGAATATTAGTGGAGATTCATTAGCCGAAGCCTGTAATACACTTTCAGGAACAATTTTGTATGATGCAAACGGAAATGGTTGTGATGCTTCTGAAATTATAAACGCAAATATTTTTGTAGATGTAAATAACAATGACAACAGTTTTAATTATGCAAGTTTAGTGACAAACGGAAGCTATTCAATTCCGCTTAGTGGAGAAAGTTTTTCGGTAAGTTTGCTCAATCTGCCAAGTTATTTCTCCGTAACACCTGATCCGGCAACGATTTCATTCTCAGGAACCGACATGCAAGAAGTAGATTTTTGTATTACGCCAACGCAGATGGTAGAAGATCTAAACATTGTACTCATACCTGTTGAAGCAGCACGACCTGGTTTTACTGCAAATTACAGACTCGTCGTAGAAAACATGGGAACTACTACGATAAATAATATTACCGCTACACTGAGTTTTGACGATGCAATGCAATCATTTGTGAGTGCCGCTCCAACCGCTGTAAACACAACTTCAAACACTTTAGAATTTACAATACCAACATTACAACCTTTAGACAATACAAGTATTGAAATTACGATGCAAACATTGCCGCCGCCAACGGTAAATAGTGACGATATTTTAAATTTTACGGCAACAGTACTGCCTACAGCAAATGAAAACACGCCAAGTGACAATACATATCAACTCGCACAAACAGTCGTAAATTCGTTTGATCCGAATGACAAACAAGTACTAGAAGGCGCTACCATTACCATTGTTGAAGCAGGCGAATATTTAAACTATCTCATTCGTTTTCAAAACACAGGAACGGCAAGTGCAATCAATGTGCGTATTGTTGATGTTTTGGATGCGAAATTAGATTGGGATACGATGAGAATAACCAGCGCAAGTCATCCGTATACAGCCAGAATTGAAGACGAGTACTTTGCGGTATTTGAATTTGAAAATATAAACTTACCTGCACAAGTTGTAGATGAAGAAGGAAGCAACGGATTTATTTCATTTAAAATAAAACCGAGAACCAATGTGCAAATTGGAGATATCATCTCAGGAAATGCATATATCTTTTTTGATTTTAACGCGCCAATAATTACAAACACTGTAAACACCGAAATTGTACAAGATGACTTGTCAGTAGCTGAAAACACGGCTGCTTTGTTTACAATATATCCAAGTATTGCTACGACAGAAATTGTTGTTCAAGGAAAAACACCGATCAATTTTGTTACTATATGCGATATCAATGGAAGATTGTTGCACACAATACAAGAAACAGGAAATTTCAATACGAACGTAAATGTGAGTCACTTAGCAAAAGGAATGTATTTTATGAAAATACTATCAGAAAAAGGGAAGCAGACGTTTAAATTTATTAAAAAATAAGTGGATTTTTAAGTTGGAAAGCTTAATGTTTGAAACTAATTAGGCATTAGTTTTTGGGTATTAGGGATTAGTATGGATCAAAGACAATTTTGTGACTTTAAATACGATATCAGTAAATAAACAAACCACGAATTGACAAGAAATGAAGTTTATAAGTTCATTAGTTTATGCTATGAAACTAAATTTAGAAAAACAAATCAACAGTTTAGGCATTAGTTTTTGGGTATTAGGGATTAGTATGGTTCAAAGACAATTTTGTGACTTTAAATACGATATCAGCAAACAAACAAACCACGAATTGACAAGAAATGAAGTTTATAAGTTCATTAGTTTATGCTATGAAACTAAATGTAGAAAAACAAATCAACAGATTAACAAATAATCAAATCAACAAATAAGAAGCTCGCATGTTTGTAAGTGTACAAGTTTAGTCTTTGAAAAAAGAATAGCGTATCATATTATCAACAATCATTTAAAACAAACAGGAATAATTTCACCTTTCATCAAGCAATACTTTTCAATTTCTTTTGGAGAGAATGTTGCAGTATAATCTTCTTCTTTTACAGTAAATCCGATGCTTCGGAGTTTGTCAAAATAATCGCGACCGTACACACGTACATGATCGTACTGACCAAAGATTTTAGTACGTTCTTTCGGATCAGTGATAGAATCATCTTCAAAAGTAACTTCGCGGTTTAAATCTTGTGGAATTTGTAAAATGGCCATTCCATTCGGTTTTAATACACGATACAATTCTTGCATGGCTTTTGTGTCATCAGGAATGTGTTCCAATACATGATTGCACAAAATAGTATCAAACGAATCATCTTCAAAAGGCAAATCGCAAATATCAGCTTTCACATCAGCCAAAGGTGAAAACAAGTCAGTTGTCGTATACTCTAGATTCTTCTGATTGCGAAAACGCTTGTAAAAAGCTTGTTCTGGTGCAAAGTGTAATACCTTTTGAGGTTTGGTGAAGAAATCTGTTTCACGCTGTAAATACAACCATAACAATCGATGGCGTTCTAATGAAAGTGTACTTGGCGATAGCGCATTATCACGATTTTTAGCATAACCATACGATAAAAAAGAACGGAAACTCTTTCCATCAATCGGATCAGTGAATCTGCTGCCTTTCATCGCAAAAGCAATCAATGGACGTACCCAATAACTCATCTTAATTAAAAGCGGTCTTGGAATGGTATTTAGGATATATTTAAAGAGTTTTTTCAAGTACAGATGACTTTATGCTTGTCTAAATTCGTCTTCTTCATCACTTTTAATGCCCAAAGCTTCATACACATATTTGAAAGTTGATAATAATTCTGGTTTTCCGTTTACCAAAGCAACATCATGTTCAAAATGGGCACTAGGTTTTCCATCTTTAGTCAACACAGTCCAGCCATCACGTAAAAACTTAATTTCTTTTACGCCCATATTAATCATGGGTTCAATGGCAACCACCATACCTTCTATGAATTTTTTTCCACGTCCGCGGCGTCCATAATTAGGCATATTTGGATCTTCGTGCATCTTTTTTCCTAAACCATGACCTACCAAATCACGTACGACACCATATCCATGCGCTTCACAATATTTTTGAATGGCAAAACCTACATCGCCAACACGATTTCCTGCTTTGAATTCGCGAATTCCAACATACAAGGATTCTTTGGTTACTTGCAATAACTTTTCTGTCTCAGGATCAATTTCTCCAATAGCAAAAGTATACGCATGATCTCCGTAAAATTCATTTTTAATAGCGCCACAATCTACCGAAATAATATCGCCTTCTTCCAAAGGTGTGCTATTTGGAATTCCGTGTACAACTTGTGCATTCGGACTCATACAAAGCGTATTTGGGAAATTATACAATCCTAAAAAACCAGGAATAGCATCATGATCACGGATGAATTCTTCTGCCAATTTATCTAAATATAAAGTTGTTACACCAGGTTTAATTTCACTGGCGATCATTCCTAAAGTTTTGGAAACAATCAATGCACTTTCACGCATCAACTCAATTTCTTCTCGTGTTTTTGGTATAATCATTTTTTGAGAAAGGAAAACAATCCTTTTTTCTTTTTTAATGTTAAGTCTGGCGCTCCGTTGGTAAGCAGTTGATATATTTCTCCCCAACCAATAAAACCGCCAATATTTCTATCGTCAATAAAATAGTCAGCGTTGATCTTTCGGCTTACTTTTCCTTCAAAAACTTCTTCTGGATAACTATTGTTTACAGCGTAAAAATCAATGCCATTTTCTTTGCAAAATGCTACAGCTTCCTCCAATTTCTTTCCGCTTCTGTACGTCCATAAAATCAAGCGATGTCCATCTTGTTCCAATCTTTTCATCGTTTCAAACGCAAAGATTTTTGGAGCACCAATTTTAGGATATGCATCCTCTACGATAGTTCCATCAAAATCTACTGCAATGAGTAAGCTTTCTTTCATAATCATTCCACTTCCTATTTTGTGCTTGCAAAGCTACAAAGAATTACGCTTTATTCCGCATACGTATGTTTATAGTCTTCGCCCGATAAAATGCTGAGCATGTCTTTTTCTAAAGAAGTTACAGGAGACTCTACAATTCGGTTGATTTCTTTTCCGTCTTTATAGAAGATAAAAGTTGGAACGTTTGTAATGTCAAAACCATCTTCCAAATGTTCTGGTGTCATTTTGTCTTCATCAACCGTAATTAATTCTACTTTCTTTTCGTTGATTTTCAATACATCTAAAATTCGGTAGAAATGTGGTACTTCTCGTTGACTGTCTTCACACCAAGTTCCCATAAATACTTTAATATTTACATCCGCTAGTAAAGGCAGTACTTTTTCTCCAGTTTCCTTGTCTACAGGATATGTTGAGTAATTTGGAGAAAACCAAACATCATAAGGAGCAGCCGCAACGGTAGTTCGAGTTTGCACACCTGTTAAAATGGGCAGTTCTTTTTCCTCTTCATCGATGATTTCTTTACTAATAGTAACTTCTTTTTTTTCGGTAGGAGTTGTCTTTTTTTCGTCTTTACAAGCAAAAAATGCAAGCACAAGAACGATATAGCATATTTTTTTCATTAGATAAGTGATTTTTGAGTCATTAATTCAGGTTGTGGAATTCCGATCATTTCCAAAATAGTAGGCGCAATATCACCTAAAACTCCATCTTTAATTTGTGTGATGTCTTCATCTACTAAAATGATAGGTACAGGATTTGTAGTATGTGCTGTGTTTGGACTTCCATCAGGATTGATCATGGTATCGCAATTTCCATGATCGGCAATGACAATCGTACTATAATCGTGTTTTTGAGCGACTTCAATAATAGCTTTGGCACATTCGTCCACAACTTCGCAAGCTTTTACGGCTGCTGCAAAATCTCCCGTATGACCTACCATATCTGGATTGGCAAAGTTTAAGCAAACAAAATCTGTAGTAGCTTTTTCGAGTTCTGGAATTATTTTATCGCGAATATCATACGCGCTCATTTCTGGTTGTAAATCGTAAGTAGCTACTTTTGGAGAAGGACATAATAAGCGTTCTTCACCTTCAAAAGGTATTTCTTGTCCGCCATTAAAAAAGAAGGTTACATGCGGATATTTTTCAGTTTCCGCGATGCGAATTTGCTTCTTTCCATGTTTGGACAACACTTCTCCAAGTGTGTCTTTTATATTTTCTTTATTGAATACGACCTGTACATTTTTGTAAGAAGCGTCATAATTTGTCAAGGTTACATAATAGAGTGGAAGCGGTTTCATGCCAAACTCAAAGAATTCTTTTTGAGATAATACTTCGGTTAATTCTCGACCACGATCGGTTCTAAAATTAAAAAAGATCACAACATCATCGGCTTGAATTTTTGCAACTGGATTGTTTGCAGCATCCATCATCACAATCGGTTTGATAAATTCGTCAGTAACATCAGCATCATAACTCTCTTGAATGCTTTGTGTCGCATTGGTACTGTGTGTTCCTTTTCCATGAACCAGCGCGTCATATGCCAACTGTACGCGTTCCCAACGTTTATCTCTATCCATTGCATAATAGCGACCTGTAATAGTGGCTAGTTTTGCATTTGCCTTACGGCAGAAGGTTTCTGTGCGGGCAATAAAGTCTTTTCCCGATTTCGGATCTACATCTCTACCATCAGTAAACGCATGAACAAATACATTATTTAGCGAATAACTATTGGTTAGATTGACCAAACCTTCTAAATGATTGATATGTGAATGTACGCCTCCGTCAGAAACTAATCCTAATAGATGAACGTTTTTGTTGTGGTCTTTGGCGTGTTGCAATGCATCTTTTAGCACAACTTCATCTTTTAAAGTATCATTTTGTATAGCTAAGTTAATTTTGGCTAAATCTTGATATACAATACGTCCTGCGCCCAAATTCATATGACCAACTTCGCTATTTCCCATTTGACCTTCTGGCAAACCGACGTTCATTCCGTCCGTAAGTAAATTGGCATTCGGGTATTTAGTATATAAACTATTAATAAAGGGAACATTTGCGTTTGCAATTGCAGAAACTTCAGGGTTTGGTGATTTTCCCCATCCATCTAAAATCATTAAAATGACTTTCTTATTCATGCGAGATAATTTTTAAAAAAAATAAAAATAAGTGTATTTGATTACATAACACAACACAAATTCAAAAAACGCAGCTTTTTGGTAAAGGTTTATCAAATTCGCAGAAAAAGACTGTTTTTTCTGTAAAAGCGTCAAAAAATATTTATTAAGGAATTCTTAAGAATATCTGTACAAAATCTTAATGTCTTTACAGTTTTTAAGAGGGCTTTAACATATTTGATAGCGAATGGTTAAGGAAGTGTTATAATTGAAAAAATGTTGCAACAAATTCTTCTACCTGTCGTCTCTTTAGCATAATCAAATTATAAAAATCGACAATCATCAATTAAAAAAACAACAAACATTATGAGAAAAACAATCTTTATGATCGCTCTTATAGTAGGAGCTTCATTCACTACGGCTAACGCAACTGAAGGAAACAACGAATCAGTAAACTTAACAAACAAAGTTACAGTAACAAAAATCGCAAAAGTAAATTCTTTTTGTATTGCAATTGCAAAAGGTGACTTTGATACCGTTAAAAAAATGATTCAGTTTGGAGAAAATGTAAACAAAACATCTAACGGAAAAACACCATTAATGTATGCAGCTCGTTACAACAGAGTTGAAATCATCAATTTATTATTAGAAAATGGTGCAAAAGTAGATGCAAAAGATAACGATGGACGTACTGCTGTAGATTATGCAAAGATTTCGAAAGCATTACAAGCTAAAAAAGTTTTAGAGAACGCTTCAAAATAATCACTAGATTAAGTTCTTACACTGGAAAGCCGTTTCTGTACAGAAACGGCTTTTAATTTTTTATAGCTATCTAGATGTTAACCTGGCCATTTTTGACACTGATTGGCTCCATAACATCTAGTAATATTAATAGTTTCCACAGGACATTGTCTTGAAAACATAGGTCTTCCTCCTGTAACTACAAATTGATTGAGAATACTAACTTGCTTTTTGTTTAAACGTAATTGATTTCTCTTTTTTTTCATGATTGTTTCATTATAAGGTTAATAGCCAGAAATATAAAGAGAAAAAGAAAAGTGTTGTTACTGTTTTACCATCATTTTTGGTAGTGTCTTTTTTTGAAATTATAAATGTCAAATGCTAAATTTCAAATGTAAACCCACAAATCAACAAAGACAAATCTAGAAAGAGAGATTGACAAATCAACAAAAAGACAAATCAACAAAGAAACAGCGCATAGCACAATCTAATAGCGAAGCGGTCTAAAATCTAACAGCAAAGCGGTCTAACAGCGAAGCGATCTAATATCAACTATCGATACGAAGCAATCACTTCTTTAATTTTCTGAATTCGGTTTTCAGGATCAGGATGTGTACTTTGAAACTCTGGAACTCTATTAGGACCAGCGGCAGCTTTTAATATTTGCATTACTTCAATCATAGCTTCTGGATTATACCCAGCATACATCATCAATTCTACGCCAAGTTTATCGCTTTCAAGCTCGTCATTACGTCCATTTTTCATAAGTTTTTGCTGTCCAATACTGCCTACCATATTTCCCATATCGGCACCAACGGAAGCACCAGTAGTAATCGTTTGCCAAAAATCAGATTCAGCAATGCGTTCTGCGGAATGTCTGCCCAATACATGACCAATTTCATGTCCAAGTACACCTGCCAATTGTGAATCGTTCAATTTGCTATACAAAGCATTCGTAATAAAAATTTGTCCGCCAGGCAATGCAAAAGCGTTGATAGATCTATTATCGGCAAGTAAATGAAATTCAAAACGATATCCAGATTCTTTGGCCATGCTCATATCTACAAGCTTTTTTCCAATCATATCTACACGAGCTTGTGCGCCAGGATCAGGATACAATCCACCATACTGATGCGCCATGGCATCTCTATTTTGAAAACCTAAAGCAATTTCTTCATCGGTAGACATGCTAATGGTTTGTGTGCGGCCTGTGTACTGATTTGTTTGGCTATTGGCGCATTTCTTCAAAAAAGCAAAAGCAACAATGGCAAGTCCAATAAGCAGTCTAATTTTTACATTATTTCCTCTCATGATGTATTAAATATGATTTTTCATAAAAGTTCTGGATTGATATCGAGAATATTTTCTTTAATATATGAATTGATAAATGCTTCGTTAAAATGCTCGCTTCCCATCAATTTTTCTGCTTGAAGCATCTCTTTTATTTGCAACTTTCTATATTCTTTCAACATTGGTTTGGAAAGTGGCGCGTATGTATAATGCCAAGGTTCGTATTTAAAACCTTTACGATTTGCATGATCTGTATACACAATATAAAAACCATAGGTATTGGCATTTTGTTCTAACCATTCACGAAGTTTACAAAATGGACCATCGCCATGAAACTTTTTCGGAACTAATACATCGCCACTATAGCTGGCATTTTTATCAATAATATCAATATCGGTAGCCCAATGATGTCTGGAAGTTCCGGGAATAGTAGAATACGTAATGATTTTTTTAATTGCTTTTATAGGTGACAAACCTTGTTTGGTAAAACGTTTATACTTGCGTTCCCAAATTCTATTTTGATGTGCATAAGTGCGATAACTAGAGACTACATGCATGGAAATACCATCTTTTGCAGCTGCAGCGCGCATTTTTACAAAAGCATCATACGCTTCTTTTCGCAATGAAAATCCTTTTCCATACACAGTTGGATTTCCTTTACCAATGAGTTCTAGTGTATCTGTGTTCTTCTTGTTGAATGCCATGCTTGGAAAACTGTGCAATGCAACAGCGCCCAATCCGAGTAGCTTCATGAAGTTTTTTCTATTCAAGCTGAAGTGATTTTAATAATTTATCAAACGAAAGATAGTAAATTTTTGAAGTTCCATTACTGCCACTATTGATAACTTCTTTTAATTTTTTCATCGTCATATTTTTGTACGTTGGCTGAATGGCGCTTTTTTCACTTGTGTAGAAAAAATACTGCTTGTCAAAACTAACAAACGGACAATAATCAATCTGATTAGAATTTACAGCGTTTCCTAAATGAACAGCTTCTTTCCAAACTCCATTTTCGCGAAAGCTAATATATAAATCGCCACGACCTAAACTACCTTTTCGTCCATACGAACCAAAAATAATAAAGGATTCATCTGGACTTACATATGCGTTGTATTCATAGGTTTTGGTATTTACGCCAGCGCCTAAACTTACGGGTGTTTGATAGCTTCCGTTTTTAAATTCACTCTTATAAATATCTTCTTTCCCTTTGGCATCATCGCGTTCTGCGGTAAAATAAATAGTTCCATTATTTGCTATAGAAGGATAGTATTCATTTTTAACAGTATTGATGGTTTCAGGCAAGCGAGTAGGGCTTTTCCATGTGCCATTTTCTTTGGTAACACCCCATAAATCATAATCTTTCTTTGGATTTGTTTCATCTCCAATTGGTCGCTTAGAGGCAAAAAACAACTGTGTTCCATCTGGAGAAAAAGCAGGTTCAATATCATGATACGTTCCCGAAAAAGAAGCAATCGTAAAAGCGGACCATTTTCCATTTACTTTTTTAGAAGTCAAAATCGTTCTAAAAGCACTTTTAGGCGCGTCTAGTGTAAAGAAAATTTCGTCATATGTAGGTGAAATCGCCATGTCACGCACATTGATATTTTTAAATTCTGGCAATTGTAAAAAAACTGTAGGCGTAGAGACGTCTTTTTCAAAAGTAAATTTCGGCTGATTTTGCGCAACTAAATGCACACTCGTTAGCACGAATAAAAAAATAATTTTTTTCATAGGGAATACCGTTTCGATTGATGATTGAATGCAAAAAATACTCTTTTTATATATCGAGCCACGTTAAAAAGTCGTTAATCTTTTCGTTACAACGTTTTAACCATTACAAAATGCAAGCCAATTTTAGGAATGGTAAAGGGTTCACCATGTTTTTGATAGTGTAACTTTTCATAAAAACGAACTGCAATTTCACGCGCATTCATCCAAATAAGAGTTCCGCCACGAGCAAGAATCATTTCTTCTGCTTTTTTGACCAAAGCATCGCCAATACCACGTTTTTGAAAGTTTGATAATACAGCCATACCGCGCAATTGAAAAGCGGTTTCTATGTTTAGCGTTGCATGTGTATTCTTCATTAAAGTTACAACACCAACCAATTGCTCATTGATATAATATCCTAAGTGAAATGTGGTAGGTAAATCGTCACCTTGAAAATGACAAGATTCCAGCGGTTTCCCTGTTCGCAACACTGGATGGCGTACGTCAAAAGCAGTTTTTGCGGTAATTTCTTTAATGATAAAATGTGGAGTTTCCATAATCACAAAATTTAACTAATTCATCAAAAGTATAACTAATTTGGGAGTTGCTTTTGGATGAAATAAATTATTTTTGAAGAAAAATTACAACATGCAAATTACGTTTAAATTACTCACTAACGAAGAAGCGCATATCATTATACCATATCTTGATATTATGAATAGTCAAAAAGTTCCGATGGACTTGCTAAAAGCACGTTTTGAAGAAATGTTGTCTCAAAACTATGAAGCATTCGGAATTTATGATAAAGATGAATTGGTTGGTTGTTTTGGATTGTGGCATATGACGCGTCACTACTGTGGGAAAAGTTTAGAACCCGATCATGTGTATATTGAAGATGCGTATCGAAGCAAAGGAATTGGAGCACAATTATTTTCATGGATTGAAGATTATGGGAAAGAAAAAGGTGTTACAGCGGTTGAATTGAATACATATGTGGAAAATTTTCCATCACATAAGTTCTATTATAATCAGGGATTTATAGCTAGGGGCTATCATTTTTTAAAAAAAATCTAAAAAAACATTTGGAAATAGAATTCATATTTCTCTATATTTGCATCCGCTAATGCGAGAGTAGCTCAGTTGGTAGAGCGTCAGCCTTCCAAGCTGAATGTCGCCGGTTCGAACCCGGTCTCTCGCTCAACGAAAAGCCGATTCAGTCCGAATCGGCTTTTTTTATGACAAAAATTCTATCTAAGTATTATAAAAAATCAAAAAGAAAAACGGCTGTTTAGAAAATAATTCCAAACAGCCGTTTTTATATGATTAAAATTGAACTTCGGAGCCTATTGGAAGTTCGTAAGGTGTTTTGTCTTGTTCAAAAATGCGAGCGCTGTGTGGACCTTCTAAGGTAATTTGATCGCTTTGGACACGCAGCCAACTTCCTTCGCGAATTCCTACCACGGGAAGTGTGTTGAATTTGTGAAACTCTTTGATACGTGTTTCGCGTGTTTCTCCCATATGTGTGCTGCCTTCTATAGGATCTAAATAATGCGGATTGATATTGAAAGGAATCACACCTAAGGTTTTAAAACTTGGTGGATAGATAATAGGCATATCGTTCGTAGTTTGCATTGTAAGTCCGCAAATATTACTTCCTGCACTGGTGCCTAAATAGGGTGTTCCTTCAAAAATAGCTTCTCTCAAAGGTTGCATTACTTCATGCACGTACAATTGAGAAACTAATAAAAACGTATTTCCGCCACCAGTAAAAATTCCTTTAGCATCGGCAATAGCTTGTATTGGGTTTTCAAACTCATGAATACCACGTACTTTTTTTCCAATTGCCTCAAAAGCTTTTGCAGCAGCAGCAGTATATTCGTCATGTGTAATTCCTCCTGGACGCGCATAGGGAATAAATAAAATTTCTTCCGTATCTTTATAAAACGAAGTAAGGTTGTCAAGAAGATAAGCTAAATAACCGCTTCCATGTACTGTAGAAGTGCTAGCGACAATAATGTTTTTCATACGTTGTAAAGCTAAAATTTATACTAAAATGTAAAAGTAATCATTAAAAGGTTTTAACAAAAGTTTAATGTCTGTTGACATTTTTTTAAGGACAAAAAGCAAGTACTTTATGCACTAAACAAAACAACGCTATTTTAACCAATAATACCATTCCTATGAAACTAAAATTACTCATATTTTCTCTCCTTATTTCTACTGTAATGCTTGCGCAAGACACGGAACGCAAAATCTTACGTGGCGCTGTTATTTACAGAAATGTACAAGTTGTTGGAGTTAATATTGTGAATAATACTTCTAGTAAAGGAACCACCACAAATCAAAAAGGAGAGTTTGAAATTGCTGTAAAAAAAGATGATATTTTGGTGTTTTCTTCAGTTCAGTATACCATCAGAGAAATTGTAATTACAGATAAAATTATCAACAATAATCGCTTGGTCGTTGAGGTGAAAGAAAAAATAGAAGCACTTGATGAAGTTGTAATTAGTCCAGAAAATAAAGAGAAGTTTTTAGACTTTCAAGAAAAACAAATCGTAAAATATAAAGATTATCAATTTGCTGATGACCGCTATTCAGAAGTAAAAAATACAGCATTGGGACAAACAAATTTTCAAGGAGCAAATATTCTTGGCTTGGTTGGAATGCTAGTAAATGCCATATTTAAAGGAGATAAGAAAAAGAAAGAAAAAGCAAAACCTATATACGAACGTACAAGTTTTAATGAAATTCGCTATCGTTATAAAGATGAATTCTTCACAAAAAACTTAGGAATCCCGCTAGATAAAATTAGTGCCTTTTTATATTATTGTGACGATCAAATGCCATCAGAAGATATTTTCTTGGACAAAAATGAATTTTTGATGATTGATTTTATGGTGAAACAAAGCAAAAACTATCTCGATACTATCAAAACAAAAAACTAAAAAGGAGCTTACCGCACAAAAATCATAATTTGGAATGCTTTTTGGATATCTTTGTGGCAACACCTAAACGTCTTTAGATTCATGAAAATTCGTAATATCTTTTTTTTATTTATAGCAATTCCATTATTCGCATTTACAACGGTACATAAGTTTTATGTAAGTGTAACGAATATTGAACACAGTACAACTGACAAAGCATTGCAGATTACTACTCGAATTTTTATTGATGATTTTCAGCGTGTGCTCAAAGAACGTTATGACTTAAAAGAAGAGTTGGCATCAGAAAAAGATGAACAGCTTGTAGATGGCATGATGCAGAAATATTTGTCCAAAAAGTTGAAAATTTGGGTCAATGGAGAATTAAAGACTTTTAAATTTCTCGGAAAAAAATACGAAGAAGATGTTACCGTATGCTATCTTGAAATCGAAGGAGTTGAACAGGTAAGTTCACTCGAAATTGAAAACGCCCTTCTCTACGAAATCGAAGAACAACAACAGAATTTAGTGCATGTAAAAATTAATAATACGCGTAAAAGCTTGTTGTTAGTGAAGGAAAACGATAAAGGTTTGTTAAATTTTTAACAAAAAATTTTCAAAATGGTTACTTTTAAGGTTTGAAAGTACAAACCTATTTAAAAAACCTAATGAAACGCATACATTTCTACATTCTAGCTTTCGCTTTTATGGGAGCTAATCTTGTCGTAGCACAAGATAACCAGGAAGACAAAAAACCTCAGGGACATATTAACAATAATAAGTTTAGACAGCTGTATCAAGAGTTTGCCACACCAAACATGTACAGAACAGCTTCTGGAGCTCCGGGGAAAGCATATTACCAACAACAAGCTGACTATGAAATGGAGATTGAGTTGGATGATAAAAATCAAAAAATATATGGAGTTGAAACGATTACATATACCAACAATTCTCCAGACGATTTAGAGTACCTTTGGGTTCAATTAGATCAAAATGTTCGTGCTAAAAATTCACCAGCTAGACTAAAAAACGGAGCGAAGATTCCACGTTTAGAAAGAACTTCTAAGTTTGTTGGTAGTTATGTAGCCGATCCTTTTGATGGAGGATTCAACATTGATTATGTGAAAAACTCAAAAGGGAAACCAATGTCGTTTACCATCAATCAAACGATGATGCGTATTGATTTACCTCAAGCATTAGAGTCAGGAGATAAAGTTTCATTCTCAATCAAATGGAGGTACAACGTCAACAATCACGTTAAAAAAAGAGGTCGTTCTGGATATGAGTTTTTTGAAAAAGATGGAAATCGTGCTTATGTAATAGCACAATTCTTCCCACGCATGGCAGTCTATAATGATGTAGAAGGTTGGCAAAACTATCAATTTTGGGGGAATGGTGAATTTGCATTGCCATTCGGAAATTATAAAGTAAGCATTACGGTACCTGCAGATCATATTTTAGATGCTACAGGGAAATTACAGAATAGAAAAAATGTATATTCAAAAGAAATGATGAAGCGTTACGAGCGTGCTTTAAACTCGTATGACGAACCTGTAATTATTGTAACACAAGAAGAAGCAGAAGCTGCTGAAAAAGATTTTTCTAACAAGAAGAAAACTTGGAAATTTTATGCTGAGAATGTAAGAGACTTTGCCTTTGCATCTTCACGTAAGTTTATCTGGGACATGCAAGCTGTAGATATTAATGGTAAAAAAGTAATGGCAGTTTCTATGTATCCAAAAGAAGGAAATCCTCTTTGGGAACAATACTCAACAAAAGCAGTAGTAAGTACATTAAAAACATATTCAAACCATACGTTCGATTATCCATATCACAAAGCAATTTCTGTACATGCCAAAAATCAAGGAATGGAATATCCTATGATTTGCTGGAATTACGGACGACCAAGTGAAGACGGAAGCTATTCAGAACGTACAAAATTCGGAATGATCAGTGTAATTATTCACGAAGTTGGACATAACTTTTTCCCTATGATTGTAAACTCAGATGAGCGTCAATGGGGATGGATGGATGAAGGATTAGATACATTCATGCAATTCTTGGCTGAACAAGATTTTGCAAAAGCACATCCAGAATCGGTTGAATCAACAGGTGGAAAATATCCTTCACGTAGAGGAGAACCTTCTAAAATAGTTCCGTATATGAAAGGTGGACAAGATCGTTTGTCTCCAATCATGTCGAATCCAGAAAATGTATATCAACTAGGACCAAACGCTTACGGAAAACCTGCTACAGGATTAAATATCTTACGTGAAACTATTATGGGACACGAAGCTTTTGATCACGCATTCAAAACCTATGCGCAACGATGGAAATTCAAGCATCCAACTCCAGAAGATTTCTTCAGAACAATGGAAGATGCTTCAGGATATGATTTAGATTGGTTTTGGAGAGGTTGGTTCTATACTACTGATTTTGTAGACATCGGGATTGAAAGTGTAAAGAAATTTCAAGTGAGAACGCGTAAAGCTGGAGGAGGAAGTTTTGTGTATTTTGTAGGAGAAGACGATGATCGCTACAGCAAAGAATACGAAGGGAAATCTGTGGTAAAGAATGATGAAAACTTAAAAGAATATCTAATGGATAACTTTTCTGCTGAACAAAGAGCTACGATGAACGATCCGAAATATTTTTATGAAGTAGCATTCAACAAGCCGGGAGGTTTAGTAATGCCAATCATTGTAGAGTGTACGTATGAAGATGGAACTACAGAAATGATGGAATATCCTGTTCAAATTTGGAGAAAGAATGATAATCTTGCGAAAGTTGTAATTGCATCAGAGAAGAAAATCAAAAATTTGCAATTAGATCCAAAATTAGAAACTGCTGATATTGATACTTCAAATAATATGTGGCCAAACGAAGAAGGTCAATCAGACTTCAATCAGTTTAAAGAAAAGAAGACCATCAAACAGAAAAAATAACTGTTACAACACATAAAACAATAAAAAAACCAGCTTCGTTGCTGGTTTTTTTATATCATACTATTTACTTGATTATATTTGTATAATAATTCAACGAGATATGGCATTATTTATTAGTGGTGGAGAAATATTTGTAATCATGCTGATTGTGGTAATGGTATTTGGTGCAGATAAAATTCCTGAAATTGCCCGTGGTTTAGGAAAAGGAATGCGTCAACTAAAAGATGCAACCAACGAAATAAAGCACGAAATCCAAAAAAGTGCAGAAGATAACGGATTAGATACTGACATTGCTAGCGATGTTCAAAACGAAATAAACAAAGTAAAGGAAGATATCGAAGACATGTCAGGACCTATCAAAAGGCAATTTTAATGCTCGATAGCTTATTGACATACGATAAAGAACTACTCATCTACCTAAACAATTTAGGAAATATGAAATTTGAAGCCTTCTGGCTTTTTATTACGAAATTCATTTATTGGATTCCACTTATACTTTTCATATTCTATAAAGTCTATAAGAAATATACTAAAGAGCAAGCAAAGTACATCATTGGGTGCGGAATTTTGATATTGCTTTTTTCGCTTCTCATTGTAGAAGCCGTAAAAATTGGCGTAGAACGCATGCGTCCATGTAATGATCCTACAGTAGCACCATTTCTTACTATCATTATTCAGCCTGAAAATTATAGTTTCTTTTCAGGACATGCCACGGTTTCTGTAGCATTCACCACTTTTTTAATCTTATCACTAAAACATGTATTCTTCTGGATACGACTCTTATGTATTTGGCCAATTCTCTTTATGTATAGCCGATTATATTTCGGAGTGCATTACCCTTCAGACATCCTTACGGGAATTATTGTTGGAATTTTAATTGGATTTGCATTTCATCGAATTTGCAATGCGCGCATAGTAAAATTACGAATTTATTAATATATTGGTTAAAATTTTAACCAATCAATAATAAAGTATGAAAAACCTTAACCTGAAATTAGCCGTTCTTATGGCTGCTTTCGGCGTGATTTCTTGTTCTAAAGATGCTAACATCGAAACCATAGAAGAAGAAAGCAATGTTGTTACTTTGCAACGTACGCCACTTACTCCAACTCAAATTAATGCTAAAATCAACGAGACTGTTTCTAGTCGTGAACGATTTGAATGGACAAATATGGATGCACATACCATATGGAGTGCTACTGTTCATGGAGATCAAATCCTAACTATTGGATATGGAAATGATGAAAATGATTTTAATAAAGAAAATTCGAGTGCAGATGGAATTAGAGATCGACTCATTCAACGCATTGCAGCTATAGATGGCAATGGACAAAAGAAAACGAGCGATTTTTTAATTGAAGAGGATGATAAACTCAACATCATTGATGTCAAAGTTGAAAATTTAGAAACCGTAGTAGATTTACTATCGCAAAAAGGAATTCGTTATATTGAACCAACAGGCTACAGATATTTAGAATATGAAGTAACGGCTAAATCTGGCGCAGGTTGCGGATATGATGCCGAAACATTGAATTCTGCAGATTATACCACCATTGCACCTGGCGCAAAAGTTCCGTGGGGATTTTACGAACATAACATTCCTGCAGCATGGAGCTACAGTACGGGAGCTGGTGTTGGAATTGGTGTGATTGACACTGGTTTAACACCAAACAATTCATTAATGAACGGAAACTTCAATGATGGATATTCTTCTGGAAGGTTCGTTCAAAAATTTGGAACATATGTAGATTCATGGTGGCCATGGTCCAGAAGAACCGATGGTCCAAATGATCGTTGTGGTCATGGAACAAGCATGACAGCAGTGGCTACAGCACCAAGAAATAACAACGGAATGCCTGTTGGAGTTGCATATAATGCAAATTTAATTAGCTATCGTGGAACAAAAAATGTACTTTTAGACGGTTATCACGAACAAAGAGGTGTAGCAAATGCATTAACAGCTTTAGGAAATAGAAGCGATGTAAAGGTAATTTCAATGTCAATTGGACACATCTTTTCTGTAGGTAGAATCAAGGATGCGGTGCGATATGCAAATAATCGTGGAAAATTAATCTTCGCAGCGGGTGGAACTTCAACAAGTTTCACTAACTTTGTAGGTGTAATATTTCCAGCATGGATGGATGAAACAGTAGCTGTAACAGGTGTAACTGATGCAAACTACTATGAAGAATGCGATATTTGCCACAAAGGAAACAAAATTGATTTCACAGTTGTAATGCAACGTGATGGCAACGGAAGTAGAACAATGCCGGTATTAAGTTACTATAACAACCAAACAGATTATGTAGGTGGTTCATCAGTAGCAACGGCAACAACAGCAGGAATTGCGGCTTTAGTATGGTCAAGACATCCTAGCTGGTCAAAAACACAGGTATTAAACAGATTGAAACAATCTGCAGATTTCTATCCAAACAGAAACTCTCAGTATGGATATGGAAATATAGACGCATTGCAAGCAGTTCAATAGAACAGTTGGCATATTTAGTTTAGTAAATAGGGAGAAACTCTCGTCGTAATGGCGAGAGTTTTTTTATGGTTTCTAATGAACTGTATTGTGTGTTTTTATTTGGCAAGTGTTTTAAAATAAACATTTTACGTAATTTTTGTTACGTTTTGACCCTACTTTTTGTACAAGAAAAACCGTGTCTCTTGCCAAAAAAAATATTTACCTTGAAAGATCAATTGGTAAAACAATTAAATAGCCCTACAAATTAACCATAACCAAATTAACCCAGTATTTATGAAAACAAACTATTTTTTGTTGTTGTTTTTCATGAGTGTGTTTAGTGTTCAAGCACAAAAACCAGGCTCATTAAAAGCATCATCTACATCAAAGGCTGCTTACATGGTGGAAGTTCCAGCGTTATCCAAAATGGATAATATTATTGCAGCTAAAGGACAAGAACATGTGGCACCTCCGAAACGGAGAGGAAGTAATACCACAATTGAGGGCAAAGGTCTTCCTATGGGACGCGATCCATTACTTCAACGACAATCAAGTGTGCCAAAATCTGCGGGTAGAGCACCAGTAATCGATTTTCCTGCACACACAGGAACAGTACTTAACGATCCCACGGGTGCTATTGGTCCAAATCATTATGTGTATGCATTCAACTCAGGATTTGGTATTTTAGACAGATCAGGAAATGTATTAGTTCCAGAAGCTTCCTTAGCAACCTTATTTCCTAATGAAGATTTAGGAGATCCAGTAGTAGTGTATGATCGCTATGCAGATCGTTTTGTTATTATGCAATTTAGTGATACGCCTAATGGTATTTTAATAGCCGTTTGTCAAGGACCAGATCCAGTAAATGATGGATGGTATACGTATCGTTTCAATACAGGCTCTTTTCCAGATTATGAAAAAATGTCTGTATGGAGTGATGGTTATTATATAACAGCAAACAAAGATTCTGGAAATGTTAGCAATAGTGATGTTGTATATGCATTGGAAAGAGATGAAATGCTGACAGGAAATCCAAATGCACAAATCGTAGGATTTCCACTCCCAAATGCAGCTACGAGTGGTTTTTACAGTCCAGGAGGATTTAACTGTATTGGACCAAACTTACCGCCCGTTGGAACACCACAACCAATTGTATATTTACAAGATGATGCTTGGTCAGGTATTTCACAAGATCATTTAAAAGTATGGAATGTAAGTGTAAACTGGAGCAATCCAGGAAGTTCTTCTATATCGTCTCCACAAGTAATTAATACAGCTCCTTTCGATTCCGTATTTGATAATGGATCGTTCCAAAATCTAGACGAGCCTGGAAATGGACCTGATATTGATGCTTTACAAGCAACCATGATGTATATGACAAATTACAGACGATTTGGTTCGTACAATTCTGCAGTATTAAACTTTGCAGTCGATGTAAGCGGAAATGATAGTAAATCAGGAATTAGATGGTATGAATTAAGACAAACTGCAGATGGACAACCTTGGACAATTTATCAAGAAGGAACCTATTCTCAACCAAACTACAGTACTTTTTGTGGTAGTATCAGTATGGATGCTCAAGGAAACATTGGACTTGCATATACGATTGTAAGTAGTACCGTATTTACGTCCTTACGTTATACGGGACGTCAAGTATCCGATCCTTTAGGTACCATGACCATCGCAGAACAAAATATTGTAGATGGTGATGCACAAAACAATAGATTTGACGGACGTTATGGAGATTATGCTCAATTAACGGTCGATCCTGTGGATGATATGACGTTCTGGCACATTGCCGAATATATGAAAGGACCAGGAAGCAATGTTCGAAAAAGTCACGTAGCAGCATTCAAAGTAGAAGCAGGACCACCAGATACAGAAGCACCATCAACACCAACAAATCTATCTGCGTCTAATACAACAGATACAACAACAGACTTGTCATGGACAGCTTCTACAGATAATGTAGCTGTAAATGGATATGATGTATATCAAGATGGTAACTTAATTGGTACAGCTTCTGGAAATTCGTATACAGTAACAGGATTAACTGCGTTAACAAGTTATGATTTTTATGTAGTAGCGAGAGATGGTGCAGGAAATACTTCTGGAAATAGTAATACTGTGACTGTACTAACATTAGATGTTCAAATAACATATTGCGACTCGCAAAGTCAAGATATTAGTGATGAATTTATTGGTCGTGTACAGTTAAATACGATCGACAATGCTTCAGGAGGTCAGTTTTACACTGATTTTACAGGAATTTCAACAACACTTGATAAAGATTCACAATACACCATAACAGTGACGCCAACTTGGACAGGAACTGTTTTTAGTGAAGGATATTCAGTATGGATTGATTACAATCAAGATGGAGATTTTGCAGATTCAGGCGAGCAAGTTTGGACACAAGCAGCAACAACAAATACACCTGTTAGTGGAAGCTTTACAGTTCCAAGTTCTGCCATTAATGGAGCAACAAGAATGCGAGTATCTATGAAGTACAATGGCATTCCAACAGCTTGTGAAACCTTTACCTATGGTGAAGTAGAAGATTATACGGTTATTTTACAAGATGGTACTGGAGGACCAACTTGTGATGATGGAATTCAAAATGGAGACGAAGAAGGAGTTGATTGTGGAGGTTCGTTCTGTGATCCATGTTCTACAGGAAGTGTAATACTTACGCAAGGATTCTTTGAAACAGGTTGGGATAACTGGATTGATGGTGGAAGCGATAGTTTCCGTTACCAAGGAACACGTTCATACGAAGGATTGTATTCAATTAGATTAAGAGACAATACTAACAGTTCTACAATGACGTCGGAAGCATTTGATTTGACAAGTTTCCAAACAGTTGATGTTGAATTCTTCTTCTTCCCAAATAGTATGGAAAATAACGAAGATTTCTGGCTTCAATACAACGATGGTTCTGGATGGCAAACAGTAGCTACTTGGGCTCGTGGATCAGAATTTGAAAATGATTTATTCTATACGTCTACGGTAACACTAGATGTAGCTCAACTCAACTTTACTACTGATGCACGATTCAGATTTAGATGTGATGCAAGTGGTAATGGAGATCGCGTTTATATAGATGCAGTGACAATTACTGGAAATACAGGTCGTAGCCGAGTTGTTAATGGTACGCGACAAGTGGATAAGAAAACACCAGAACCGCAAGCCATCAGTACACATGATTTAAGTACGGAAGATGACGAAGGATTTACAGTATATCCAAATCCAGCACAAGACATTCTTAAAGTGAATACGTTAGACTTACCAGTCGATAACATCAAAATATTCTCTGCGTTTGGAATGTTAGTGAAAGAAATGTCAAAACTTGAAAATGGTTCAAGCATTAATGTTTCCAATTTCACAACGGGTACTTACTTTATAAGATTTGTTTCAGGAGAAACCATCGTGACAAGGAAGTTTATTAAAAAATAATAAGCTCTAAAAACAAAATCATAAAATTTAAAATAAAGCCGTTTCAATACGTATTGAAACGGCTTTTATATATTTTGTCAGATGTTATTGAAATGAATACACAGGCAAAAACTCTAAAAATCAAAACAAAGAAAATGCTATTATAAAAGAAACAGATTGCCACGTCGCTATGCTTCTCGCAATGACGTATCTAACATGTCTAAAATTCTAGTAGCGAAGCGATCTAGTATCTAACAGCGAAAGCGGTCTAAGAGATTCCCGCCTACGCGGGAACAAGTCTAAGAGCAGCGCAAGTCTAACAATCTAACTACAGAACTCTACTAATCGTCAATCCGTCTCTAATAGGCAATACCACAGTTTCAACACGCGGATCATCTTTTAAAAGTTTATTGTATTCTAAAAGTGCTTTTGTAGAAATATCATTCTTTTGTAACTCTTGAATTACCTTGCCGCTCCACAATACATTATCGGATAAAATGATACCATTCGGATTCATCTTTTCAATAATAGCATGAAAATATGCGGGATAATTCGGTTTATCAGCATCAATAAAAACCAAATCGAAAGTAGTGTCCATTTCTGGAATAATCTCTAAAGCATTTCCTGTATACTGGTGAATTTGACTTCCATAATTAGAAGCATCAAAATATTTGCGTTGAAAATCGTGCAACTCTTCGTTGATATCAATTGTATGTAATTCGCCTTTCGTTTGCATGCCTTCTGCCAAACACAATGCCGAATATCCTGTATATGTCCCAATCTCTAAAATTGTTTTCGGTCGAATCAACTTAGCCAACATACTCAACACTCTTCCTTGATAATGTCCGCTCAACATACGCGGTTGCAATATCTTTTGATACGTTTCACGTGTCAGTGCTTTCAATAATTCAGGTTCGTTCTCAGAATGGGCAACAACATACTCATCTAAAGCTTCTGGAATAAAATGCATATCTCTTTAATTTGTACAAAAATAAACAAACCCATAAAAAGTAATTTACAAAATGATTGATATCTTTTTATTACCAAAATGGAATACGTATTTTTGAGGAAAATAGCATTCAATATGTTTCAAAATACATTGGCGTTCGCGCAAGAACAAGACGCAAAAGATCCTCTAAAAAACTACCGAACAAAATTTCACATTCCCAAAGATGCTGATGGGAATGAGTGGTTATATTTTTGTGGAAATTCACTGGGATTACAACCAAAAATTACCCAAGAATATATTCAACAAGAGTTAAGTGATTGGGCAAATTTAGGTGTAGAAGGTCATTTTGATGCTAAAAATCCTTGGATGCCGTATCATGAATTCCTCACGGAAAACATGGCAAAAATTGTAGGTGCAAAACCTATAGAAGTGGTAATCATGAACACATTGACAACGAATTTACACTTGTTGATGGTTTCTTTTTATCAACCGACAAAAACGAAATTTAAAATTGTCATTGAAAGTGATGCGTTTCCGTCAGATCGTTATGCGGTAGAATCGCAACTTAAATTTCATGGATTCGATCCAAAAGAAGGATTGCTAGAATGGAAGCCACGTGAAGGCGAAGAATTGCTTCGTATGGAAGATTTAGAAACCATCTTGGAGGAACAAGGCGACGAAATTGCATTGTTGATGATTGGTGGCGTTAACTATTACACAGGACAATATCTTGATATCAAAAAAATAGCGGAACTCGGTCATGCAAAAGGCGCAATGGTTGGAATTGATTTGGCGCATGGTGCTGGAAATATTCAACCGAATTTACACGATTCGAATGTAGATTTTGCAGCTTGGTGTACGTACAAATATTTAAACTCAGGTCCAGGAAGTTTGGCTGGATTGTTTGTGCACGAAAAACACGCGCACAACAAAGAATTGAATCGATTTGCAGGTTGGTGGGGACACGATAAGGAAACTCGTTTCAACATGCGTTACGATTTTAATCCGATTCCAGGAGCTGAAAGTTGGCAATTGAGTAATCCGCCAATATTATCGATGGCAGCCATCAAAGCGTCGCTCGATATGTTTAATGAAGTCGGAATGGACGCTTTACGCGAAAAATCAGAAACCTTGACGGCGTATTTTGAATACTTAATTAATGAAGTAGATACAGATCGCATCAAAATTATTACACCTTCAAATCCTAATGAAAGAGGTTGTCAATTATCGATTCAAGTCAAAAATGCAGATAAATCACTGCATCAAAAACTCATAGACAAACACATCATTTCCGATTGGCGTGAACCTGACGTAATTCGTTGTGCGCCAGTTCCATTATACAATACTTTTGAAGATGTTTACAAAATGGTAGACGAACTTAAAAAATGCTTATAACATGAATGCGAAAGAAAATATACTCATTGTTGGCGCAGGTTTGTGCGGATCTTTATTAGCGCTGCGTTTAGGACAACGTGGTTATAAAGTAACCGTGATGGAAAGTCGTCCCGATTTGCGAAAAGTTGATATTTCTGCTGGAAGATCGATCAACTTAGCATTTTCAGACAGAGGAATTAAAGCCATGAATATGGTAGGAATTGCCGATAAAGTGATGCCTTTATGTATCCCGATGCACGGACGTTTGGTTCATGATATTCACAGCAATACGTTTATGTCTAACTATTCCGGTCGTGAAGATGAATATATCAATTCGATTTCACGAGGCGATTTAAACGCATTATTATTAACGGAAGCAGAAGCACATGAAGCCGTTGAGATTATCTTCAATAAAAAATGTACAGCCATTGATATTGAAGACAATATTGCGACGTTCTATTGTTATGAAACCAAAAAAGAATTTACTCAAAAAGCAGATGTAATTATTGGAACAGATGGCGCAGGTTCAATTTTGCGTAAAAGTTACTACTTAGAACGTAAATTTTTATTCAGTTACTCGCAGAATTATCTCAATCATGGATATAAAGAATTGAGCATTCCACCAACAGCCACAGGCGGATTCCGTACTGAGAAAAATGCATTGCATATTTGGCCACGCGGTGAGTATATGATTATTGCTTTGCCAAACTTGGACGGAAGTTTTACAGTCACATTATTTTTGTCGTATGATGAAGGCGAATACAATTTTAACAATCTAACCACAGAAGCACGTGTGCAAGAATTCTTTGAAGAACAGTTTCCAGACTTAGTACCGTTGATTCCTGAGTTGACAAAAGAATACTTTGAAAACCCAACTTCGCCATTAGGAACAGTAAAATGTTCACCTTGGTCGTATAAAAATAATACCTTGTTAATGGGCGATGCAGCACATGCAATAGTACCGTTTTATGGACAAGGAATGAATGCTTCTTTTGAAGATGTTGTAGTGTTTAACGAAGTGTTAGACAAGCATGAAGGCGATTGGCAAGCAGTGTTTAAAGCCTATGAAAAAACGCGTAAAAAAGATACAGATGCAATTGCCGATTTAGCGATTGACAATTATTACGAAATGCGCGATCATGTGGCAAATCCGATTTTTAAAGAAAAGCGTAAGTTAGAAATGGATTTGGAAAAAACGTTTCCGGCGCAGTATTTCTCTAAATATTCAATGGTAACGTTCAATGAAGACATGCCATACAGCAAAGCGATGGAAATTGGTCGTGCGCAAGACAAAGCATTATTAAATATGATTGCGGATGACGAAATTGACACGACAGCTGATTTACAAGAAATTCTTAAAAAAGTACAGGAAGAAACCAACGAAATTTTAGACGAAGATAATGTCGCAAAGACAATGAAGCATTAATTTGCTTGTGGACTAATTTTTCTATCAAATTTGCTTGTTTGGATTTGAAAATATTCTTGATCCATTCCAATTCCTAGCTGTGCCGAAAGGTTGAATATTTCGCCTGTTCCTAATTTCAAACTATCGATAATGATGGAGTTAAAGCTAACGAATGCAATTTTTAGTTGATATGTTCCAGCAGGAATTGTGAAATTGTATGCACCTTCCAAATCTGTTGTTTCTCCAAAAACCTGTTGCGTTTTTATATCTGTCAAAACTACATTTGCAAAGGGTAGTAGATTTTCGGGTTCAAATTTGTCTAATCCGATTAAATCGTCTCCATATATCTTTCCAGAGACACTAACGACAGTGGTATCTGCTATGATGAATTTTTCGCTAATCTTAACAGTACTTGGAATTTTTTGACGATCTCCCATAGCTATTTCCAAGCCACAAACACTATTTTTAGTGGAACAAGCAAAGACTAGAAAAAGTATTGTTATGTAAAGAAATACGGTTTTACGTTTCATGATTCTATTTTATCTAACTAAAGATAACCAGATTAGCATGAAGATACACTAAGATAATATTAAGTAAGTATTAAGATTTAGTGTGAATCAAGTTCATCAATAACAGCTTTGATCCCTTTTTGGAAGCCATTATAAAAATCATTTTTCTTAAACTCAGGTACAATAATCGTATTGATAATATCGAGTGATTCTTCGTCTGTGAGTTTGTGCATAACACCAACACCATTATGAATCCAAACGCGGCGATCTTTCATGTACAAGGCAATTAAAACACCATTGTTTTTTTCTTTTTGCCCAACGTCCCAATGGTTCGCTAAATCTAAAGAATACTCTACTAAGCCTGTATAATCTTGAATAGAAGTCAAGGTAACAATGACAATCTCGTTATTTGTTTCCGTTTTATATTGCTGAATTACGTCTAAAAGTGCAGTTTCTTGTTCGTCAGATAATATATTGTCAAAATCGTTGATAAATCCAACAGGAATAGGAAAATCGGCTTTGGCGGCATGATGACCAATAAATGATTTGGTATGCATTTTATGCGTGGCTTCACAACTAATGCAAAGCGTTATAAGCATACAAAGCAGTAGACTTTTGAATTTCATAGTAGGCTATTAAGATCGATTGGGTTCTTGCAAGATAATAAAATCTAGCATATATTTTTAAAAATTAACAGCTTAAAGTGACGTTTTTTAGGCTTTTATCAAAAAAAAGGAGTCTTACTCTTCTTTCGTTAACTCTTTAATGATTGCTTCAATACCTCTGTAAATTCCTTTATAATAGTCGTTTCTTTTAAATTCAGGAATAATTTTCGATTCTATAATGTATGCAGTTTCGGCGTCTGTTAGTTTTACTTCTATACCACTTCCATTCTGAATCCAAATTTTACGTGCTTTTAAGTGAACTGTTATTAAAACACCATTGTCCTTATATTTTAACCCAACGCCCCAATAATTTGCTAAGTCCAGAGAATATTTTTCAATATCATCATAATCCTTCAAATCATTAATGGTAACAACAGCAATTTGGTTTGAGGTTTTGGCTTCATGCTCTTTTACAAGTCTCAATAAGTTTGTTTCTTCTACTTCAGAAAAAATACTGTCAAAATCATTTATAAAACCAACAGGTTTGGGAAAAGTAGTATTTGTGTAGTGTTCATTAGGAAAAGGAAATGATTCACTTTTGGTCTGTTTGCAGGAAATGAAAAGCGCTACAAAACAAAGAATAAAAATATGTTTATAATGGATACGATACATTCCTAGTATAGAGTTTGATTGTTTAATTTAACGATTCGATATATAATTTAGTAGCAATTCAGCATGCAATGTTACAACATTGCTTCCAAAGCAGCTTTCAATAAGTTGGTGTAAATTCTTTTGGTATTTTTTCCTCTGTAGCCAGAAACACGTCCAATAACATTTCCTTTATCATCCAAAAGTATGACTGTGGGAAACGCTTTTGCATTGTATTTCTTGCGCAACATCATATAATCATCAATATAATCTTTTCGGACAAGTGCTTCTTTTGAAGGGAAATCGAGTTCTACAAGGACATAATTTTGAGCAATTTTGACAAAGGCATTTTTTGAAAAATAATTCTTCTCTAACTCAATACAAGCGCCGCACCAATCGGAACCTGTAAAAAATAACAGCATGGGTTTTTCGAGTTCTATGCTAACTTTTTTAGCTTTCTGATAATCTAAATACCATCTTAAATTATGGCTGTCTGTTTTAACATGTTTGCCTACTTTTTGTGCTTGAAGATTGGCCGTAATAAATAGACAGCATAGGATGGTGGTAATAGCTTTCATGGTGTTGGTTTTAATGTTGAATGAAAGATATTGAATTTTAAAGAAAAGTGCTAAAACTTGATAAGATAATCTTCGTTCTAAAACGACAAAATCATTTTCTTGAAGTTAAATCTTTAGGTAGCGTCAGTTTCAATTGTATTTAATTTTACAATAATACTTGCGAAGCATGTCGAATCTAGCACCTTTTATATACTAGTAATAACTAATAGTCCGTTTGATTTCATATGAAAAATATTCATCACCATCTTCTCGTGAAGCGCGTTGTGTCCAATTTCCTTTTTTATCATACTGGTACCAATATTTGGTAATTCTTTTTGAACCTTCTGTTTTAGAGTGATTTTTTGGATAAAATGAGATGTATTCTTTTGGATCGTTGTATTTGTTATACGTTTCTGTGGTTCTACGTACAAACTTATCATTGCTATCATATTCTTCATACGTTAAGCGATTGTTATTTGCATCATAGGTTTCAACCATTCTTTTTTCTTGATTTCCATTGTAATCATATGAAACCCTTTCCAGTATATTTCCTCTTGAATCTTTAGTCTGTTCAAATTGTTTTACATACGTATCATCACGTTTGTCTTTTTCTATTTTGGTCAAACCATTGTTGCTATATTCATAGATGCGAACGTCCAATTCTACACCTGCTTTATTAAATTCACCTTTGTACGTACACTGTCCCTTTGAATTGTATTTGTATATTGTTTTTTGATACGGATTACTACCAAAACCTTCTGAAGTCAAATTTTTATAAATCTCTTCCGAAAGCAAGCCTTGCGAATTGTATTTGTAAGAAGTTGATTTTTCTAGTGTTTTATTTTCATATTCTTCTTTAATCATCAATTTACCTGTCAAGTTGTAACGATATACTTTAATTTCAACATCTTCACCATCATCTTCTTTAATACGGAGGATTCTATTATTCTCATATTCATAGGTATTTGTAGTTTCTAAAGAACCATCGTCATAGACTTTTAAAGACACAAGATTTCCGTTTTTATCATATTTTTCTTTGTATGTTTTTTGACAATCTTCAAAAGTAAATGGTGGTTTTTCTTGATCTACATAACAATCAGATTCTTCTTTTATACTTTTAATTTTTGTCTTTTGTATGCGCTTTGAATCAATTTCTATATAACCGATTACATCAAAATCTAAATCTTGGGCTTGTACTTTTGTAACGAATATAAGAGCCAATAAGCTTAGTTTAAGGAGAAATTTCATTTATAAAATGGTGTTTGAGAAATACTATTTTAAAGTTTGCTATAAATGTTTGGTAGGTTTATAAGCATTAAAAATAATATTTTTCTTGAATTATTTCTAATTTACATATGGTTTTGGATGTAGAGTTCATTCAATTTTTCTTTTTTGAATCGAAGAGTTAAATTACAACATTTCCCTACTTCCATCATACAACAAACGATACATAACATCATTTTCTATGCGCAAACCTTCCGATTGTGAGTTAGGCCAACTTTTGCTATAATCTTTTGGATGTTTTACATCAATTCCGATTACTTTTCCATCAAAGAGTGAAGTTACTCGTGATTGTACTGTGTGTCCAACCACAACCGATTTTGCATCAAAAGTTTTTAGTTGCGAATCTATTTGTGTTTGCGACAAATCATCTCTAAAATATCCGCGATACCATGAAATTCCTTTGCGTGTAGAAATGATGGTTTCAGTAGCCGTTTTTTGTGGTTTTGGAAAATAAGCTTTGTAATAATGATCTTTTGAAATTTGATTGATTTCTTCCAAAGACAAACCTAATTCCGCAACTTCTGGATGAATGCCACCATGCACAAAAATATGTCCGTTTATTTTTTCGATCGCATTTTTACTCGCCAACCATTTTCCTAAAAATGATGTTTGACTGTACAAATCGTTTTGTTGCTTGTCTAAAATTGCAGAAACTGCCAAGTACTTTTGAGAAGCGGCACCAAACTTAGCTTGCATGTTTTTTAATTCGTGATTTCCGATAATGAAATGAACCAAACCACCATGTTTTTTTGCTTCTTGCTCTAGTTTGTATGTAAACCATAAAACTTGTGTGGTAGAAAATCCACGATCTACAAAGTCGCCAACTAAAACCAAATGCCCTTTTCCAAAAATCCAATTCAAATTGGTGTCTATAACTTTTTGTTGGATTAGAAAATCGCGGAACGTTTTAAAGCCACTTTCAATATCTGAAATCGCAACAATTGGTTGATTGTCATTGTACACAGTCTGCGGTGTTTCAATGGTTGTGTTGATCGTAAAATCAAACGAAGTATTTTCTAAAGGAAAGTAACAAGTGCCAGGAATTTCACTTTGGATAGCATACTGTTTCTTTGTGGTGTAAAAGCCTTCTTTTTTGTTTCCTCTGAGGTAATTCACGCTAAGTGTAGAATCATTTTCATAAAAGACATACGGACCTTCTTTATCAAGATTCATTCGCGAAGGATGATCGCCATAATGAAGTGACGCACCGTGATACAATCCGAAGCCAATGGCAGTAATGACTAAAAATAAAAGGGTTAAAAAAATATGTTTTACATAGCGTACAATTCGTTTTTTCATGATGATGTGTGTTTAAATGTTTCCGCAAACCTATGGGCGAAACGCGAGCGAGAAAAGTTTTTGGGTTGAACAACTTCCCAAAAGTGATACACTGATTTTTTTTGTGGATGAAAGCCGTTTGTCACACATTTTTATCAAAAGGACATCAATTAAAAGTCGTTTGTCAACTTCTTTTGTGAATGATCGGTTTTCAGCTACATTTGTGCTATGTCATTCAAAAAACACTATAAAAAAATACTCTTATATGTCGGAATTATAATTTTGTTATGTCCGCTACTAATTGCCGTTTATGAAGTAATGACTTCTGATAAAAATGCGGTGGTTTTTCTAGAAAATTATCATCCAGCGGTAAGTGTCGGAATTTTTACGATATATATTATTCTATTTGTTGTCATTGTCGGTTTGGGTCTGTATTGGTTTTTTAAACAACTTCGCGAGACATTAATCTTGAAAAAGGAACAACAAAAAATGGAAGTGTCACATTTGCAAAGTCAGGTAAATCCGCACTTTTTCTTTAATATGTTGAATAATTTATACGGTTTGGTCGATAAAGACACTAAAAAAGCCCAAACGCTTATTTTGAAACTGTCAGATTTGATGCGTTACAGTATTTATGACGGACAAAAAAAGAGTGTCACAATTGCAGAAGAAGTGGCGTATTTACAAAACTATATTGAATTGCATAAAATGCGTTATCACAAGGAAATCAATGTAGAATTCCATACCAATATTCAAGATGAAAATAGTAAAATTATGCCGTTGCTTTTTATCATTTTGCTAGAAAACGCTTTTAAACATGGAGTAGAAAATTTATACGACGCAGCTTTTGTAAAGATTGATTTAACTGCGAATGCGAATGAAATTGTCTTTACGATTGAAAACAATTTTGACGCAGTATCGCTTTCTGAAACAAAAGGAATTGGATTGAAAAATCTGCAGCGACGTCTCGAATTGGTATATCCTAAAAAACATTCATTATCTTTTGAAAGCAAAGATGAATTATACAAATCACAACTAAGCATTCAACTTTCATGATTACGTATTTAATTATTGACGACGAACCTATTGCGCACGATATTATAAAAGGATATTGTGACGTATTGCCAAATATGGAATTGAAAAAGCACTGTTACAATGCGCTAGAAGCTATACAATATTTGAATGAACATAGTGTTGATTTGATTTTTTTAGATTTGAACATGCCGAAACTCAAAGGATTCGACTTTTTAAAAACCTTGTCAAATCCGCCAAAAGTAATTGTAACCACGGCCTATCAAGAATATGCATTGGAAGGTTACGAATTAAATATCTCAGATTATTTACTAAAGCCTTTTTCCTTTGAACGTTTTTTAAAAGCAATCAACAAAACGGTAAATGTTGCTTCAAAATCGGTTGCTACAGTGGTTGAGAAAACCCCTGATACTTCTCAAAGTATTTTTTTAAAATCGCAAAACAAATATGTGCAAGTGTTTATGAACACAATTCATTATGTGGAAGCTTCTGGAAATTATACCAAAATTGTTACCGATTCAGAAACGATTAGCATTCGCGAGAAAATTTCGGATGTTATAGTGTTATTGCCCAATGAAGGTTTTTTACAAGTTCATAAATCGTTTGCAGTTGCTACGAAACACATTAACAGTATTGAAGGCAATCGGATCATTATTGGCGATCATATCATTCCTATTGGAAAAATGTACAAGGCAAATGTAAATGCGTTGTTGCGATAAATTTAATCTTGGTATTTTTCATAAACAGTAGCTCCTGTAGAATCATCTGCAGCATACGAAATCCATTGAAAACTACAGTTGGAGCATTCTAGGAGTGAAGGATTGTAATAACCATCATACAAAACCTTTATTTCTTTTAAATGTTTTGTAATAGGTTTTCTTCCAAATTTGTGTCTAAGTTCACAATCACAATGCGCATTTGACTTTTTTAAAGCTTCTTCAAACGCTAAGTTTCTTATCATATCATACAATCTACTTGTAATAAATCTACTATTGATAACAGTGTAGAGACTACTTTGTATAGGAAGTTCTCGAAACTGTTTAGAATACATTTGAATCATGGCAGTCGTTTTTTGGAAATTGATGCCGTTCAATTCATGTTCTTCTCTAATTATACGATCAAATTCATCGAACAACGATTTCCAATCGCTCGCTTGTTCTCGAACATTCAGCGTATTAAAAGTTTTCCAGTTAAACTGTAGAATGGAATCGAAGTAATTTTCTAACTTTTCATGGAAGGTCATTTTCTTTCTATTTAGGGAATGAAAACTTTTGAAATTCTAGCCATTGCAACGGCTCAGTAAGTTTTTTTGAGCTAAACTCTAAATGTAACACACGTCGTTTCTTTCCATTCGTAGTTCTGTCGGAAGCATGCAATGTTAAAGGTTTCATGAGCATAACACCGCCTTTTTCCACTTCGCAAATATGTTCGGTTTCGATGTCCCAATCGATGGTTTCCGGTCTGTAAATTTCTTTCAGATGTGAATTTGGAATAATTTTTAAAGCACCATTTTCTTTTTCGGTTTTGTCTAAATGAACACGTATAGTGACAATGTTTTCTAAAATATCAATGGGCGGTTGTACTCCATATTGCCCTTTTTTAAAGGTCCAATTTATATAGCTTGAAACTTCTTGTTTACGATCTACAGAAATGCTCAAATCTTGATGATAGGCAACAAACCAATTAGATGCGCTAGGTTTATCAAAATAAATAGCTTTTGTCAAAAAAAAGGGTTCTTCAAAAATAGAAGTCAATAATTCGTGAAGCTTCACAGTGAAAATCAATGGTTGTAGTTCAGGAATTTTAGCAATCACTTGCCGAATTGCAAACAGATTCTTTGAACTTTCAGCAAGCTCTTGTGTTTCAGATGCTTCTTCAATACAGCGTGCAATTTTTTCAATTTCTGCATCTGAATACATGCGATCTAAAACGGCAAAACCATGTTTTTGAAAGTCAGCTATGTTTCGCTTTTCTTTATTCATTGATCAGTTCCAGTTGTTTCTCAATTTGTGCATTCACAAACTCTAATTGACTATCGTATTTACTCGTATTTTCACTAAGAGCTTTCTTTAGCAATTCAAAAGATTCTATGCGCAATTCACAATAACGAAGTAACTTTTTATTCTGTTCCATCAACACAGAAGGAAGGTTTTTTATGGTGTTTGCTTGTTGTATGATCTCAATATTTTCTTTCCATATAGGAATTACTTTTTTATTCAATTCGAGAATCAATCCAAAATCACTTTCGGAATCTATATGATTAAAAAATTTCAAAGATTCATGTTCGTTTTTAGAGAACTGTCGTATTTTATCAGCATATAAATTTTCAGCCTCAACATCCGTTGAAAAATAGACATATCCAAAAATACCAACCAACATAATTAATAAAGACACAACGCCAATTCCCACAGCGCGCCAGACAGAATAAAAGCTATATTTATTTTCTTCATGCTGTTTAAAAATGCTGCCAAAAGTATGTTCTACCCAAAAAGTAATTAGAGCTGTATAAATTGCAGGAATCACCACATTTGGAATTTTATTGATAAAACTTTCAGGAATAGAAAAAATAAGAACAAAAAGAGCAATCGTTGCAACAATTGAAATGATCAGGATGTTGTTTCCTTTCGACTCTTCTTGTAATTCGTTATAATTTTCTCTGATAAGATATCCTGCGGCGATAGGTCCGCCAATAAATGTAGCAATTCCAATAGCTCTTTTGGTGTAAAGCGTACTGTTTTCGGTATTAATTTCTTTCTGCATGCAAAGTTTTAAGGAAATTTAAAAGACTAAAGATATAAAATCATACGAAGAGCTACTTTTTTCTTTGATAAAGATAATACGCCACTGCAGTTGTACATGCATGGACAGCAAAATAATTAGCTGATAAATCCGGATGGGAATCATCATAAATTAGTGTATACACATATGCTGCTAACGAAAGTAGAACAGGAAAAAAATAGGCAAGTAGCTGTAGTTTTTTCCATTTGATTACGAGAAACTGCGTTAGATTTAAAATCGCAATACACAAGGCGTAAAAAAAACTTCCAATGATTACTAGAATTACAGCTTTGGGAAAAGCAGGATTATCACCAAGACGCAATTTTACATGAATAATAATTGAAATGAACATTACTACTGCATATAGTAAAACACTAAAACCGTAAATTTTTAGGACACGTTTAAATGAGTTGTTAGCTGACATTTAAGATGATTATTTAATTATATTTTTAATTCTTGTATTGATGATTTCTGATAAATTCCAATTGTAAAGTTTAGGGTCGGTTGTGCTATAAAATGCAACAATAACAGCATCAATATCTTTGTAATATTTAGCAAAACTTTGATATCCAGGAACCCAACCAGCATGCTCATATTTATACAAAGAAGCATATATTTCCTTTTCTCCTTGCTCAAATACTGATCCGTCATTTAAGGCTCTTAGGAATGTGCCAACATCTTCTGCGGTAGCAAGCATACCATGTTCCTCTTCTTTTAAATCGAAAGAATATCCTACGTGATATCCACTCATCACATCGGCTATAGGTACATCACTTAGCGAGCCGAAAGTATTGTGAAGTTCTAGTGGTGTAAGAATTTTTTCTTGAATGAATTGAAAGTTAGGATATCCTAGCGCATCATCCATTATTTTATTGATTAAAAGGTAATTCGTATTACAATATTCATAATCTTCACCAGGTTTGAAATTGGCTGGTTTGTCCAAAATCAAAGCTAGACTTTCTTCATAAGTTTTCGTTGGATTTCCCCAAAAATTTGGAGCATTTGTGAAATTGGGAATACCGCTTTTATGCTGTATCATTAATCGCAAGGTTATTTTGTCAGCGTTTTCAATTCTGCCAACAAGTTCTGGCAAATAATCTGCTATTGTTTTATCTAAGGAAAGCTTTCCATCACTGACTAATTTGGTCACAGCTACGGCGTCATACAATTTGCTAATACTAGCAATTTTAAATAAAGCGTCTGGTTTGGCTGGTATCTTAGCTTCTCGATTGTGCCAACCAGCAGCAAAAAACTCAGCAGGTTTATTTGCTTGATCTACATACACAATCATTCCATCAAATCCGTGACCAATGGCTTCATCTAATTGTTTCTGAACGGTATCTGGAAGCGGAAGAATCCATGCTTTTACCAATAACCACGGTACAAAAAACAATGAGGTTATGGTTCCAACAAGTAAAAGTATTCTAAGTATTAAAGTCTTTTTTTTGTTCATCATATTAGGTATTACACTTGCAAAACTCCAATTATCTCTTAAGAATTGAAATTTTTAATCTCCGAGTTGTTGAATATTCTAGATGGAATGTACTAATAGTTCGAAAATGTATAAAAACGCATTTAGTTTTCCTATAATGTTTATTTCAAAATAGGAAGCAATTCATTAAAATCTGAAATACAATATTTTGCATAGTTGGATTTTTCTTGCCCAAATTTAGATACTTGTATTGTATGTAATCCGAGTTCAAAACCTGCTTTCAATTCGGAATCCGGATTGTCGCCAATAATATATACCAAAGCTGGATCTATTTTTCTTTTTAGAAGGATGTTTTGAAAAATACCTTTCTTAAAAATTCGTGTTGCGCTAAGAATGTCGTCAATATAAACTTCGCTGAACATATTTTTAATTCCTAAAGCATCAATTTTAGCATTTTGAAGCTTTGAAAACCCTGTAGTTACTAGTATTTTCTCTTGTGGTAAATGTTCAATTACAGTAAAATCATCAAAGGTGTTGATGTTCAATTCATATTCATGTGTATGTACTAAATGGGCAAATTCCGCATTCAGAGTTGCACCAAAATTGTATTTCTGAGCTACAACGTCAAAAGGATATTTCCATAATTCAGAAACAATTTTCGCTGTCAATGCTGTTCCAAATCGATGGATGAGTAAAGGTTCAAACGTATCAAAAATAGGCTGGACAGCTTTCTTTTCAATAGATTTTGTCTCAAACAAAGTATCGTCTAAATCAAAAATTAATAGTTGCTCCATGATTTATTAGGAATAAAATTAGTGTGAATTCAAATTAAAAATAATCTAAAAATCTAACAAGTTTAACAATCCAAGATGTCTCACAAAAAATGTATCTTTGAAACGCACACAACCAACCAACATGATATACATTGCCATCTTACGTGGAATCAACGTTTCAGGAAGTAAAAAACTGCCCATGGCAGAACTTCGCACCTTGCTTTCCAATTTGAACTTTTCGGATGTAACGACTTATATTCAAAGTGGAAATGTGGTTTTTACATCGAAAGATAAGGATCAAGAAAAATTAGGAAGTCAAATCTCGGAAGCAATCAAAAAGCAATATGATTACGAGGTGCCAGTTTTGGTAAAAACCATCAAACAATGGAAAAAAGCGATGGCAAATAATCCATTTACGGAAGAAGATATTTCCAAACAGGCAATTACGTTCTTGGCAACAATTCCAATAGAAACTACCATTGAAATTGACAGTAAAAATGATCAATTCAAAATCATAGATTCAGAAGTATATCTCTATTTTCCGAATGGTTTTGGGCGAAGCAAACTCACAAACAATCTCTTTGAGCGTAAACTCAAAACACAAGCTACGACAAGAAACTGGAGAACCATTAACAAGTTATTGGAAATGGCAGCAGCACTGGAATGAGAAATTGTAAATTATGAATGTTGAATTTTAAATAACAAATCAGCAAAAAACAAATAGCGAAGCGATCAAATTAACAAAAAAGACAGATCAACAAAAAAACAAACAACAAACAACAAAAAATGCAAGAAAAAAAAGTAACTCCTAGAGGCGCATATCCACACACAAAACGTGTTGGTGACTTTATATTTGTGTCAGGAACTAGCTCACGAAGACCAGACAATTCTATTGCAGGCGTTGATATCATTGATGAAATGGGAACGAAGCATTTAAATATTGGTACACAAACACGAGAAGTATTAAAAAATATTGATAAAAATTTACAAAGTGTTGGCGCAAGTCTAGCAGACGTTGTAGATGTCACTTCGTTTTTAGTAAATATGAACGATTTTGCAGGATACAACAAAGCATACGGAGAATTCTTTGATAAAGAAACAGGACCAACGCGTACAACGGTTGCAGTACATCAATTGCCACATCCAGACTTGGTAGTAGAAATCAAAGTTGTCGCGTATAAAAAACAATAAATTATAGCATGAAAAAGATTCTAAACTATATCAATGGAAGCTATGTCGAGCCGAAAAGTAACGAATGGATTGACAACTACAATCCTTCAAATGGAGAAGTGTACGGACAGATTCCAAATTCGTCTGCAGAAGATGTAGAAGCCGCATACCAAGCTGCCAAAGCCGCGTTTCCAAGTTGGTCACAAACAACGCTAGAAGAGCGAAGCCGAATTCTCCATAAAATTGCAGCATTGATTGAAGAAAGCTTAGCGGATTTAGCACATGCAGAATCTTTAGACAATGGAAAACCGTTAAGTCTAGCCACACAAATTGACATTCCAAGAGCGACGAGCAATTTCAAATTCTTTGCGCAAGCCATTACACAATTCTCGAGTGAAGCACACGAAAGTATCGGACTTAACGCGATAAATTTTACGCTCCGTCAACCCATTGGAGTTGTAGGATGCATATCACCATGGAATCTGCCTTTATATCTTTTCACATGGAAAATTGCACCAGCATTGGCCACAGGAAATACCGTAGTTGCAAAACCGAGTGAAGTCACACCGATGACAGCGTATTTACTAGGTGAAATTTGTACAAAAGCAGGTTTGCCAAAAGGTGTATTAAATATAGTTCACGGTTTGGGACATACTACAGGACAAGCCATTACAGAACATCCAAATATAAAAGCAATTTCCTTTACAGGAGGAACGGCAACAGGAGCACATATTGCTAGAACTGCAGCGCCAATGTTTAAAAAGCTTTCGCTAGAATTGGGCGGGAAAAATCCAAACATCATCTTTGCAGATTGCGATTATGATGAAATGTTGAAAATTACGGTGCGATCTTCCTTTGCAAATCAAGGACAAATCTGTTTATGTGGATCGCGAATTTTTGTGGAAAGAAGCATCTATGACAAATTCAAAATAGACTTTGTTGCACGTGTGAAACAACTCAAAGTCGGAAATCCGTTTGATGAAACTACCAAAGTAGGCGCTTTGGTATCCAAACCACATTTAGAAAAAGTAAAATCATACATAGACATCGCAAAAGAAGAAGGCGGCACTGTTTTATGTGGCGGAAATGAAGTTACAGTAGAAGGATCTGAAAACGGATACTACTTACAACCAACAATCATTGAAGTTCCAACGGATCAATGTCGTGTAAATCAAGAAGAAATATTTGGTCCCGTAGTAACGATGATGCCGTTTGATACAGAAAAAGAAGTCTTAACCATGGCAAATGGAGTTCGGTATGGATTATCAGCTACACTATGGACAAACAATTTGAATCGTACCATGCGCATGTCAAAACAGCTTGAAGCAGGAATCGTTTGGGTAAATACATGGTTGTTGCGTGATTTACGTACACCTTTCGGCGGAATGAAAAACTCTGGTGTAGGACGCGAAGGCGGATTGGAAGCTTTGCGTTTCTTCACAGAACCGAAAAACATATGTATTAAATATTCGTAGTATGAAATGTTACATGTTAAATGTTGAATTGTCAGTTCGAGTATTATTGAAATCAAAATATAATTTAATAGGAAATACCTAGATTGTCAGTTCGAGCGCAGTCGAGAACACTTCGAAACAAAAAACATCTCGACTGCGCTCGATGTGACAAGTTGAGTACTTAGTTAAAAAGTAATTATGAAAACATACTATGTATACATTCTAAAATGTAAAGATGAATTATTGTATGTTGGTATGACAAATAATTTAGAACGCAGAATGAATGAGCATATGTTAGGATTAAATAAAAAATGCTTTACCTATAAAAGAAGACCTTTAGAATTAATATTTCATCAAGATTTTAATGATGTCGAACAAGCGATATATTTTGAAAAGAAAATAAAAAAATGGAGTAGAGAGAAGAAACTAGCATTAGCTGAAGATAATTTTGATATGCTACAGATTTTATCAGAATGTAGAAATGCAACACATTCAAAATATAATAAAGATGACTAGATTGTCCGTTCGAGCATTATTGAAATCAAAATACATTTTGATTGAAAATACCAAGTGGAACTATCGAGAACACTTTGAAAAAAACATATTTTTTAAAACCAGTAACCAGTAACCAGTAACCAGTAACCAGCAACCAAAAAAACAAACAGCGAAGCGATCAAAAAACAAATCAACAAAAAAATAACAACCAACACATGAATCTAAACTTACAACATAAAAACGCACTTGTTTGTGGAAGCACGCAAGGAATTGGAAAAGCGGCAGCACAAGAATTGGCAAACCTTGGAGCGAATGTAGTTTTGACAGCAAGAAATGAAGAAAAACTTAAAAATACACTTGCTGAATTAGATACTTCCAAAGGACAGCAACATAACTATATCGTAGCTGATTTTCAAAATCCTGATGGTTTAAAAGAAAAAATTGAGACATACATTTCAGAAAATAATTCCTTTCATATATTAATCAATAATACTGGCGGACCAGCTGGCGGACCTGTGTTTAATGCAAAAATCGATGAATTTGAACGTGCATTTACACAACACTTAAAATGCAATCATATCCTAGCGCAAGCAGTAGTTGGCGGAATGAAAGCTGCAGGTTATGGACGAATTATCAATGTGATTTCTACTTCTGTAAAGCAACCTTTAGATGGTTTGGGAGTTTCTAACACGATTCGTGGCGCAGTTGCCAATTGGTCAAAAACGTTAGCAAACGAATTAGGGCAATTTGGAATTACTGTAAACAATGTATTGCCAGGAGCAACAGCAACCGAACGTTTATCAGAAATCATAAAAAACAAAGCAGCCAAAACAGGAAAATCGATTGATGAGGTAAGTGACGCGATGAAAAATGCAGTACCCGCAAAACGTTTTGCACAACCTCAAGAAATTGCCAATGCTATTGCTTTCTTAGCTAGTGAAGCTGCTTCGTATATCAATGGAATTAATGTGCCTGTAGATGGTGGACGTACGAAATCTTTGTAATTTTATTTTATTATCAGTTCGAGCATTATTGAAATCAAAATATATTTTGATTGAAAATACTTAGTGAAACTATCGAGAACACTTCGAAACAAAAAACATCTCGACTGCGCTCGATGTAACATATAAAAATAAATCTATAAACTACAGATGTTAATTAAAATTCTTACAATTTAAAAAGTGAAACTACCTGACTTTAACATTTTTCATCGAATCTTTTAAAAAAGTGTTAAAAAATCCTTAAATTGGAAATCAGAAAACCACTTTTGCGATGTATAATGCATTGCATACTAATAAACTAACCATAATATGAACAGAAGAAACTTTATTGCATCTAGTATCATGGGCGCAGGTGCGCTATCAATGTTCCCTAGTTCTGCACTAGCAAGTAACCAAAGTGTTTCCCTTACGAGCATCGGAAAAGGATTTAACCGTTTGCTGAGTAATGTGAGTCACATTTCTATCTCTAATTTATCTGCAAATGTTGCCAATACGCATGGACGTTTGGTAAAAGCATTGGATAAAGAAGGATATATTTACAATGCTTCTCAAGTTGTAAAACTAAACAGCAGTTGTTTTGCAATACCATTACACAAAAAACCAATGCTTGGATTTCAAAGTAAAGAATTGGCATTAATTGTAAAGCAAAATGGAGGAAGCAAGTTCTATATTTTAAATGAAAAACTAGCTACAGAATTCGCTGGACTTATTGAAAGTTACAGTGATAATGCAGCATCGCACGAATTGGACTTAGATGCAGCTTCGTTTGTATTTCCAGTTAAAGTTGTAGCACAAAAACAAGGAAGAGAAACTACTTTTGCCTATCAAAATAAGTTTAACAACACAATCACATTGAAAAGCGCTAAGAAAATAGCTGCTGTTGTTGTTAGTTAAGCAAATAACCAACCGACCATAGTTTAAAAGAGTCTTTATACTTTTTGAGAAATCGAAGAGTTTAAAGGCTTTTTTTTAACGTAAATATTTTAAAACGTTAAATACAACACAAATTCTCAAAGAAATAGTATTTTTATAGAATTAATTTTGCGTGAAGGATTACTCATTGATTTTATTTTAATAAATATGAAATCGTGAATAATATTTGAGGCGGCATCCTTTCGAGAAATCGAAAGATATAGCCGAAAGCCTAACCAAAAGTACATTGAGCGAAGCCGAGATGCACTTTTTGACACGCCCAAAAACAACACAACCTTGAAACGAAAACTGCGTATAAACGGCCATTCACATTTGTTACCATATCCAGAACAAATCCCTGCTTTTATGAAAGAAAAAAAGGTGTTTTGGGTAGATGATGAACGTAAATATATGTTACAAGAAGGCTGGAAACGCCCAGTGACAGATTCTAGTTTTTTCTTGAATGAAAAGCTAGAATGGATGGAGAAAAATAAAATTGACCATGCAGTGATTTTGAATTTATCGCAATTGTATGGGAATGGTTTGCGTTTGGAAGTGATGAAACATGCGTTGCGTTTTCAAAATGATTTTAATGCGGAAGTACAACGAAATCACCCTTCAAAATTTACATGTGGTTTTGTAGTGCATCCAGGTTTTATTCACGGTGCTTTGTGGGAAATAGAACGTTGTGTGCAAGAATTAGGCTTGCGTGTACTATGCTTACCAACACATTTTATGGATTCGATAGGGCAGTGGCGATCGGTTTTTGATGAAGAAAACAATCCAATTTTTGAATTGGCAAATAAATACAAACTTGCCATTGAAATTCATCCGTATGATGGCGATAAAATGATCAAATTGCAGAACGTAAACTGGCGTTTTCACTTGATTTGGATGTTAGCACAATGTGGTGATGCATATCATTTTTATACGTTGAACGGAATGCAAGAACGCTTTCCAAATATAAGAACTTGTTTTGCACATGGTGGACAGTTGGCACAAATGAATTTGGGAAGAAGAATTCAAGGTTTTGATGGACGACCAGATTTGTTTGAAGGAAAAGTACATCCACGAAAGGCTGTTGGACATCCAAATATTTACTTTGATACGTTGGTACACGATACCGATTCGTTTAAATTGATGGTAGAACGTCAAGGAAACAATCAGATTATCATGGGATTAGACGATCCATATCCGTTGGGAGAAATGGAAAGTGATGCACAATCATCCTATCCTGGGAAACTACTGGATTTAGCTATAGAACGTGATATTATCAACCGAGAACAGTACGATGATATTTGGGAAGATAATGTACTTCGTTGGTTATTTGGTGATGATGAAGCTGCTAAAAAAGACTTGGTTCGTAAGATTTTAGGAACCTAATTTTTTAAATTCTTGTATCATTCAAGCTTTGAATGATTGAAAATTATATAATATTTCAGGTCACTATATGACAGATGTAGCACAGTTTCATAATCTAGCACATATCTTTATTTCCTTTATTGGAGCTATACTACTATTGGCAATTTATTCAAACATTCGGAAGCGTTTTCGCCAAATCTTAGAAGAAGACGAATCGCAAAAACGTGTCGATAGTGGATTGCTATATTTAAGTTTAGCGATGTTTGTTTGGGTAGGTTCAGGAATTTGGGCATACGTTGCAAAACATTTTAATTTTTCTGATGAAATAAGCTATCAAATTGGCGTCAACCTATTGTCAATTGTCAACAATTTATTTTTGTTGATGGCACTTTTTTACTTTTACTACGCGCCAAAATTTATTTATAACAATATAAAAAATGTGAAAATTATCATCGGAATTATCATTGCTGTGGCCACAACTACATTGCTGATGGCGGCTGTTTTTGGGGAAGATAATGTGCGTTTTGGCATCAAATGGAATGCCGTACCAGATTTGATATTGTCTGGATTCTTATGCTTTTTACTGCTGATTTCATTCTACAAAACATTTTTACATCGCGGATTAAAGTTAGTTGCCATGATTTCGGTAGTCATTATGGTGTTGATCTTTGTTTCGCAATTGCCAGAAGTATTTTTAGAAATGAACAATACATTTCCAACTTTGCTCATTAAAATCATCGCAAAAACCTCGTTGATTTCGCTGTTTTTAGTATTGGCAACAAGTTGGGTGATTCAGTTAGCCAACACGCCACGACCAAACGAAATGCGCATTAAGTTTTTAGATTGGTCATTGATTCAATTGAGCATTCCATCAAAAAATATAAATAATGCAGAAGTTGATTTCCGATCCAAAACGACGCAGTATAAAAACCTTTTAAAATTTGCCATTCGTCGCGCCAATGGTAGTGGAGATTTACAAAGTATTTTGGTGAGTTCGGGCGGCGAAATAAAAAACCAAACCTATCTGACACGTATCATAGAAAATATCAACGAAATACTACAGTTAGCTAACGAAGAACAACTTGAACGTAGAGACTTGTTTACGTTTTTGGGTGAAGGGAAATACCGATTGCGTATGATTCCGGAAAACATTACGATTGATGAAGGTTTGCTACACGAGTTTGTGCAAAGTGCCGAAAACAGTGATTACAGCTCCATTTGTAATTAATTGTGTTTCACTCACAATTCCGCACAACTTGTTATTTTTTACTATTCTTTACTACACAACTTTCTTTTAAAATCTAAGTAAAACACATTTGTGTATTACTAATTTTAAAAGCATACAAAGATGGAATCATCTACCGTTTCCGATACACAATTCGGACATCCTAAAGGACTCTTTTACTTATTCTTTGCAGAACTCTGGGAACGTTTTTCGTTCTACGGAATGAAAGCATTATTAATCTTATACATGACCAAACAATTATTGTTTAGTGATGATATGTCTATCGGAATTTTTGCCGCATATATGTCCTTAGTATATATAACTCCTGTATTGGGAGGAATCATTGCCGATCATTATATAGGATACAGAAGAGCTATTTTTTTAGGTGGAATTCTCATGGCGTTGGGACATTTTTTCTTAACTATAGAAATGCCCATATTCTTCTATGGTTCGCTAGCATTAATTATTGTTGGAAACGGATTCTTTAAACCCAATATTTCCACTTTTGTAGGCGCTTTGTATGAAGAAGGTGACAAGCGACGCGATTCGGGATTTACAATATTTTATATGGGAATCAACATTGGTGGCGCTGTTGCTCCTTTATTGTGTGCTTGGTTTGCAGAAGTCTACGGTTGGCATTACGGTTTCATGCTGGCAGGTATTGGTATGTTATTAGGACTGTTTTATTTCTATCGCGGAACAAATAAAAATGTATTTCAAGACAAAGGGAACATTCCAGATGCAAAAGTATATCACGAGAAGTTTTTAGGTTTGAACAAAGGACAATTGGTAACCATTGGTGCATTTTTGGCAGTTCCTGTATTTGCTTTAATTGTACGTTTCAATCAATATGAACATTACATCGTTTGGATTGCTACGATTGCCATCACAGGCATGCTTATTTACATATATCGTTCGGTAGGAAGCATCGCGCGAAAGCGATTATTAGTCACGGCCTATTTCACCATTCTAATGTCTTTATTTTGGGCAATTTTTGAACAGGCAGGAAGTTCACTCACTTTATTTGCCGATCGTAACATTAACCTTGTCGGATTGAACGCAGCGCAAACGAATAGCATCAATTCTGGATTCATCATCTTATTAGCGATTCCGTTTTCTTGGTTATGGACCGTATTAATTCGTAAAAAGAAAAATCCAAACTCTGCTATCAAAGCTGGTTTAGGTTTATTGTTATTAGGACTTGGATTTGTGGTGTTTGCGATGTCTGCCAACTCCGCGGATGCATTTGCCAAAACCTCAATGTGGTATTTATTTGTTGGATATTTTATTCTAACGGTAGGAGAGTTGTGCATTTCGCCAATTGGGTTGTCAAAAATGACCGAACTCTCTCCAAAAAAATACTTAGCATTCATCATGGGCGTTTTCTTTTCGGCATCTTTTTACGGACATTTCTTTGCTGGAAAAATAGCCAAATTGACCACTGTTTCAGAAGGAGAAAATATGTTTGCCAGTGGAATTTTTGGCGAAATCACAGAAGTAATTACTGGATTAACGTCAACGTTTTCTGGACCCAATCAAGCAGCATTCGAACAATTATATCAATATGTATCTGTATATGCCGTTTTTGGCGTATTAACAGCCGTAATTGGTTTGATTGTGATCATGATATCACCTTTCATCAAAAAGTTGATGAGCGGCGTTCATTAATCAAAAAGTAAAAGCCTCACGGATTCGTGAGGCTTTTCATGTTTAGTAAGATTTCAAATATTTTTTATAATTGTATTATTTCTTTATTATTTTTTTTGTGATTGTATCATTAACTCCGTTTATTTCTAATATATAAACGCCTGATGGTAATTCATGTATATTTAATTGAAAGTCAGAGTTATCAATTGTTTTTTGTTTAATAAGTACACCTCTTATGTCGTAAACGGCGATATGATTAACAAAGAAATGACTTTTAATTAAGAGTGAACCCGTTGTTGGATTTGGGTATACTAATAAATCGTTTTTATTTTTTGGATTGATCAATTCCGTATTCAGTACAGACATCCTGCTAAAGTTTGGCGATGTATTGTCAAAACACCAATCATAGTGAACACCATTCGTTATTTCTTCGTTTTCTTCAGCTACAAAAGAATTAAAACCATTTCCAAATGAATTTGCTAAATAAATTCCTGTAAAATTATGATTGCCTTTTACTAAAAGATCTGTTTTTCCGTCACCATTAAACTCTCCTGTAAATATTTTTGTATGTGGAGATGTAAATAATAAGTCGTTATCAAGACCACTAAAACCTATTGTTTCTTGATTTTCCTTAAAAACTCTGATAAATTTTACAACGGTAGTATTATTAACTATTTTCTGTTCAGCTAAGTACAATTGACGATAATTTTGAAAACCATTTACAAATAAATCTGTGGTTCCATTACCATCAAAATCTCCTGTGTAAACTTTTGCATCTACATGTGTAAAAAAGTCTTCATTATCTAAACCGTAGGTAGCATTCGCATCTTCGTCATCCATAAAAAACTTATTGAATCCTGTAAAGTTGCCAGAAGCATTAACTTCAGATAAATAGAGTCCTTTGAATCTCTCATATCCTTTTACAAATAAATCATCATTACCGTCTCCGTTGTAGTCTCCAACGTATATTTTGGCATCATTGGAAGTAAAGAAAAGATCATAGTCTATTTCCTCATTCGCCTCACGACCGCAAGAGTCAAATTCCTTTTCAAAAAGTTGTCCATCAAAACTTGTAAATAATGCTCTATACCTAGAACAAAATGTAGTATTTGTATGATCTTTTATGAAAATATCTAATTTTTTATCGCCATCATAATCTCCAACATATATATGAGCACTATCAGTAATATTATTGATAAAATTTGCATCATCAATTGGATTTGGTATTACAGTAAAACCTGTAGTATTATTAATAACATCAATATTATTATTTGGTATCAACAAAGTAGATTTTATAGTACTGTGCGTAGGGTTGATAATTAATATTTCATCTGCTGAATGTTCGTCTCCCGAGAAATTTCCAGCGAAAATTTTGGGATTCCCTGAATTTAAGATTGGAATATCTTGATTGTTTCTAAAGTAGATACGTGTGAAGTCGTTTCCGTTAGAAAGGTATAAGACTCTAAAATAGTCTTGTAGATATCTGAGTCCTGTAACAAACAAATCATCTTTGCCATCATCGTTATAATCTCCAACATATATTTTTGCGTCGTTTGAGGAAAATAATGTTGCAGAATCCAAGCCTCCAAGTTGATTTTCTACACCTGCAAAAACATTTGAAAAAGAGGTTCCACTATTTTTTGCTAAATACAAACCTTTAAAGAAATCGGTGTTTTTAACCAGATAATCTGTTCTAAGATCTGCATTAAAATTACCCAACACGAGTTGAGGGTTTTTACTTTCGTTTAATATCTTTTCGTTTATAAAATAGTTAACACCATTTGTCGCACCTGTAGCTCTAGGATCAATTCCATAAGTTGTATCTAAATAAAAGTCATTAAGATTTACATCTTCATATTGAAGATTTGATGTTGCAGGATCTTGATCTCTATCAATATCAAAAACAACAATATTATTTGAAATATTATTTTTTACATGTGTATTATTAAAGGTAATTCCTCCACCATTATTATACAAATGATCTATAACAGTTACCTCTCCTGTTTCTTGGTTAATTTTTATTTCTTCACGTTCTGTGAATTTAAAAAATACTGTTGCCCAACCTGTTTCCATCGCAGCTTTTTCAAAAAGGGTATTTGAAAACTCAATAAGAATATCACCAGTACTATCAACATCTATTACCTGAACTCCCATTCTAGTATTGTAAACGGTATTGTTGTTAAACTTTATATGCCCCGTAAAATCACTATTAATAATTCCTGTTAGCAGTATACCTTCACGACCACCAGTTGTAGTTCCTTCGATATAGTTATTATTAATATCGAAGGATAAGCTCTGAGGAAAATAATATATAACATTATTTGCCGCTTTATAACGCTTTCTTAAGTTTCTTAGACCAAAAGAAATTCCCGAATTTTTGTTAGCTATGAATTTGTTGTCATGTACATTAATATTTTTTAATTCATGCCAAGGAGTATTGGGTTCAAAATCTATTCCTGACCAAGGACCATGGTCTGCTAGATGTACATTATTTCCAATTCCTGTATTTTTTAACGTACAGTTTTTAATGACCAAACCATCTACATCCACAACACTTATAGCGTTTCTTGCTACATTGTCAATGATAACATTATCTATTAATATATTGTGATTGGTATCTTTTCTACCTTCAAGAATTGGAGAACCTAAGTCATTTCCTATGTATATACCATCGCCGCCACTTTCTTCTAAAACTAAATTTTTAAGTGTAACGTTATCACTACTGACAATGGTAAATGTATGCGCCCATTCTCCTGAAACAAAACTGGATTTTGGTCTTTGAATTGTTGCTCCATTTCCATTTACAGTAAAACCATCTGCACCTATTATTTGAAATAGACCACTGCTAAAAGCTTCACTTACCGAAGTCGTCGTAATATCATTTATACGAATAATTTTAACTCTAGGATCCATTTCAATTGTAATATTAGAAGCAACTTGTCCATCAATAACAATTTGAGAAATTTTCCATGAGTTATTTATTCCTTGAAAGGGAATAAATAAAACGTCACCACTTGAAGCTGAGTTAATAGCAGATTGAATGTTTCCTGTAGCATCATCACTGTCATATGCAATATTAGTTTGAGCAACAGATACAGTAGCAAATAACAGAAGGCTTAATAAAGTTTGAATGTTTTTCATAGTATATATTTTCATATTTTGGCCAACATTTTAGAAGATTTATACTGTATAATAAATGACTTATATGTTGGCGTACATAATTTTAGTTATGGCGTAAAACTATGATGTATGCTCAGTTCAAACAACTACTATAAGCGTCAATTCGATAATTGGAGGTTGTTTTTTAAAGTATGATTGTATCTGTTTTTTGTCTGAAAACATTAATAAAAAAGCCTCACAAATCTGTGAGGCTTCTTAATGTTTAGCACTATTACTCTGATCCGAAGTTTTACTTCTTCACAATAAGTTTCGTATATGTGTTTCCAGAAGCGTCTTGTAGGTTTACAAAATAACTTCCTGTTTTTAATTCGCTAATATCAATTGATTTTTGATTCGCTTGCATGGTAAATGCTTTTACTTGCTGTCCGACTAAGTTATATACCTTCACTTGCGAAATTGCTACTGTAGATTCAATCTGTAATTTTCCTGTGGTTGGATTTGGATACATTGCAAACGTAGCTGCTTCAATATCGTTTGTACTTAATGTATTTGTGACTGTCATCATTGCAGTAGCAGTATACAAATCACAATTTCCAACAGTATGTGTAATTGTATAAGTTCCCATCATAGAAGCCGATAAATCAATTTCACCTGTGGTAGCATTGATGACTAAACCAGTTGGTTCAGCAGTAAATACTCCAGTTACACCTGTAGTACGCGTTGGCGTTGGATCTGAATCGTCCATTGCATAAGTATTGTTCGCATACATAAAGTCTGCAAAATCATTATAGTGTAAATCAATATAGTTTTTAATTACGGTGGCATAATCGTCTGCAAAAGGCACTAAGGTTTGTGGTCGTGTATCATATACATTTCCATTGTAGGTTCCTAAATCACGGACACGTCTGTTTACTTCCGTCATGATGCCATCAATAGTTCCACCACCGCCAAGTCCGTCACTTGCAGTAGGTCCTGAACCGTGACGTCTGTTATTATAGAAATCTCCGTCAAAATAAGCATTTCCAAAAGGACGTGTATCATCACAACTATCAGAAGCACCACTATCAAAATCACTCGGAACAGTACGATATCCAGAAGTTACACCACAACCAGAATATCCTTGTGCGTTGTAAAAAGCACCGCCTGTATCTTTAAAAATTCCACCTAAACTATTTGGTCCACGAACCAATTCTTCTTGCGTCAACCCACCTAAATTGTTGCTTACTAAACTTGTAATTGTAGAGTTAGAAACCGAGTTTAAGTGATTTGCAGTTGTATTATTTAAATCGGAAGCCGAAATATTATACCCAGCTTCAATTCTTGGAACACTATGACTTTGTCCGTGTAAATCAATATATAAACCTTTTCCCCATTTGCTCATGACATCTGCACTTGCTTGATCGATAAAACTATGGAAGGTATTCCAATAAAATAATGCATCTGAATCGCCACATGTAGCTTCGTTTTGCTCTCTATTCGGATCCAGTTTGCTTCTATGTAAGTTATTGATAATGATATACGGATAACAACCTGTTTGATCGTATACTGATTGTTGAATTTCACGAATTAAAATATCGGTATTGTCATCTCTTTCATTCGTTCCACAACCTCTGTCTGGTAATGCGCTATCATTATCTGGATAAAAAGTACCGCCAATTGTTTGTCCAGATTGTTTTACACCACCATGTGGCGCAGAGATAATAATTGGCATATTTCCAGGAATGTACTCTATGTATTCGTTTCCGCTTGTATCAAACTGAGATACTCCAGGAAAAGGAGGTGGAGGCGCAGGAGCTTCTTCTACAGCAAAATAAAAAGTTTGCGAAATTTCTACGGGATTTCCTGATCCGACATTGTTCGTAAAGTCTCCATTAAAAGTAAAAGCAGTTTGTCCATCAGCAGTAATCGTTAAGCTTCCTCCGTTATTCCAATCATCACCATAAAAGTCATACACAGTGACATAATATCCACTATTCGCAGGTACATTATCGTCTATAGGATAACTAACAGCAGTCGTTGTTTCATTGTAAGGAGCATTTCCGCTACCATCAAAACCGTTATCAACAGTTTGCAATAACATACCACTAGGGCTGTAGAGTTCAACTCTATTTTCCGAAGACCAAGCTGGCCAATCTACAGTAATAATTACATCAACATTTTGAGCATAACTTGAAATGCTCATCAATAGGCATAAAAGGAAAGTACTTTTAAATAGTGAAAAAGTAGTTTTTTTCATATAAGAATTTATTTTAGTAAGATTATTTCGGGTACGATTTAGAATTTTTTCCTTACAATTGTGAATAAAGACTAAATCTATAAACAATAATACGATAAAAGGCATAAAAAACCGATAAAATGAACGATAATTATTTTGAAACCAACAAAGAGACTTGGAATAAAAAAGTAGCAATTCATGCAAAGAGCGACATGTATGATATGGAAGCTTTTAAAAATGGAAAATCTTCACTCATGAAATATGAGTTGAACAGTCTGCCAAATATTACTGGAAAATCGTTATTGCACTTGCAATGTCACTTTGGACAAGACACTTTAAGTTTTGCTCGTATGGGCGCAAAATGTACTGGAATTGATCTGTCTGATGAAGCAATTAAATTAGCAAAATCGCTGAATCAAGAGTTGAATTTAGATGCTACTTTTCATTGTTGTAATGTGTTTGATGTAAATGATCATGTAACAGATACTTTTGATATTGTATTTACAAGTTACGGCGTTATTGGATGGTTGCCAGATTTGACAAAATGGGCAACTATTATTGCATCGCGTTTAAAAGATGGTGGAACTTTTTACATGGCCGAATTCCATCCGATTGTATGGATGTTTGACTATTTACAAACACCGCCAGTTTTAAGATATGCTTACAATCAGGAAGAAGTAATTTATGAAGAATACGAAGGCACTTACGCGGAAGATGACAAAACCAAAATGGTCAGTAAAGAATATGCATGGAACCATGGTTTGGGAGACGTCATTAATGCGTTAATTAATGCGGGTTTGACCATTGAATTCCTTACAGAACACGATGCATCACCTTATGATGTACTACCAGATTTAATACAAAGTGAAGAAGGTTTGTATGAAACAAAAGACAAGCTTTATCCACTGATATACGAATTAAAAGCCACAAAAAAACCTCGCTAAGTAGCGAGGTTTTTTTATAAGTGTTTATTTAAACTAAAACTTTGCAAAAAGTTTTTCCATTTTTTCTTTTTCTTCGTCTGCTAAAGCAGGATCTACCAAGATACGACCACTGTGTTCGTCCGTGATAATTTTCTTTCTAGAAGCAATTTCAACCTGAACTTGTGGTGGAATTGTAAAATACGAACCTCCAGAAGCACCTCTTTCAATTTTTACAACAGCCAAACCGTTGCGAACATTTCTACGAATTCTTTTGTAAGCTGCAAGCAATCTGTCTTCAATTAACTTTTCAAACTCTTCAGATTTCTGTAAAAGGAATTCTTCTTCTCTTTTCGTTTCTTCAAGAATATCATTCAATTCAGCTTTTTTGTGCTTTAAATGTGATTCTCTTTCTTCCAAACGTTCTTTTGTTTGACCGATAACAACTTTCTTCTGCTCAATAGAAACTTTAAATTCTTTGATGTGCTTTTCAGCCAATTGCATTTCTAGTTCTTGGAATTCAACTTCTTTAGATAAAGCGTTGTATTCTCTATTGTTACGAACATTTTTTTGCTGCTCCGTATATTTCTTGATTAAGCTTTTTGCTTCTTCAATAATATTCTTTTTACTTTTAATGTCTTCATCAATCTGATCAAGATCACCATGAAACTTTTCAAGTCTCGTATTTAATCCAGTTACTTCGTCTTCTAAATCTTCTACTTCTAAAGGAAGCTCTCCACGTACATTCTTAATCTCGTCTACGCGAGAGTCAATTAATTGTAAATCAAAAAGCGCGCGTAATTTTTCTTCGACCGTAACTTCTTTCTTCTTTGCCATATTTATGAATACTTGATTGGATTTGTATTTTCTGCTGATAAAATGATCGCAAAATTAGGAATTTTTTTCGTAAGATACTCAAATAAAAGATTTTTTGTATACTGTTCACTTTCATAATGCCCAATATCTGCCAAAATTATTTGACCTTCTGCTTGGTAAAAGTCGTGGTATTTCAAGTCTGCCGTGACATACGCATCTGCGCCAGCACGTTTTGCAGCACCAATAGCAAAACTACCACTTCCGCCCAAAACAGCTACTTTTTGAATCATTTTTCCCGATAAAGCTGAATGTCGCACCACAGGAACGTTCATTTTTGTCTTCAATAAGGTCATAAAATGCATTTCATTGATCGGTTTTTTAAATTCACCAATCATGCCCATTCCTATATGTTGATTTGTATTTTCGAGCGTTGTAATTTCATATGCAACTTCTTCATATGGATGTGTTGCATGCAGCGTTTTTATAATTTTTCCCTCTAAATGTTTTGCAAAGGTGATCCCGATTTGAACTTCTTCTTCAAAATGTGTAACTCCTTTTTCACCAATAGTAGGATTGGAAGCTTCATTTCCTTGAAAACTTCCCAAACCTTCAGTGTTAAAACTACAATTTTCATAATTTCCAATGCTTCCTGCACCAACAGCAAACAATGCATTGCGAAGTGTGTCTGCGTCTTTTTTAGGAACAAACGTTACCAGTTTTTTGATCGTTCCTTTCTGTGGAATCAATATCGATTTGTTTTCTAAACCTAATTCATCACAAATACGGTCGCTTACACCATTCCATGAATTGTCCAACGCTGTATGCATTGCATAAATAGCAATATCGTGTTTAATTGCTTTTAGCACCACACGTTCGACATAGGTTTTTCCTGTAATCTTTTTTAAGCCAGAAAATATAATAGGATGAAAACTCACAATCATATTGCATTCTTTTTCAATGGCTTCATCTACGACATTTTCAAGTGTGTCTAACGAAATTAACACGCCAGAAACTTCTTGTTGGCTATTTCCAACCAGCAATCCTACATTGTCAAAATCTTCCGCATAGGCAAGCGGACATAATTCTTCAATGTGTGACATAATATCTTGGACTTTCATCTTTTTTGCTTTTTAATCAAATATAGAGATTCGTCAAAGAAAAACGGCTATTAAAATGAAAAAGCAGGGCTATTTAGAACGCTTACGAATTTATTACGACGCTTACAAAGTAATTTCCCGTTTCAACGGAAAGATACTGTATCTTACTTAGGTATAACCAAAATTATAAGATACATCATGAATAAAAATTTGAATACGATCCTGCTTTTTTTAATCCCTTTTTGTCTGTTTTCGCAATCTTGGAATGAAATTATTCCGATTGAAGACGATCGTTTGTTTAAAGTGGTCTTGGAGATTAATGAACATAATGTACTCTCTAGAAGCAACGAGCATTTTAGAATGCAGGCAATTAAAGTTGAAAGTGACGAACGTGCCACAGATGATGAAGATATTCAGGCGTTTAAAAGCTTTTATTATATCGTTATTGCTGATTATGAAGAATCGCCACAAGGAAAATTATACAAAACTACCAATTTGATTTCGCCGCAAATTTCCGTTTATCCAGATAGTTATCGATTTTTTAAAATCTTAATTACACATGGCGAACAGCAAGAAAATCAAATAGTATTGTTTGCTTCTAATGAGAAGATTTATGTAAAGAAGTAATGGTTTTATTTGTTTAGACTTTTCAGATATTATGTTGCATGTAGTATTAAAATATAGATAATTCAGATCTGGTTGTAAATTCTTCCAAAAATTTCATTCCTTTATATGAGTTCCCTTTCTTATTCAATTTTGGACTCCAGACAGCAATTGCATACTGATCTGGATGAATTGCAATAATACCACCTCCAACTCCGCTTTTTCCTGGAAGTCCAACCTTAAAAGCAAATTCTCCCGACTCATCATAAAAACCACATGTCTGCATTAATGCATTTATTCTTTTAGATTGACTTTCACTCAATATTGACTCGTTTTTTTGTGTTGCAAGCCCATTATTAGCTAAAAATAAGAACAATTCAGAAAGTTCTTTACAGCTCATTTCCAAGGAGCATAAGTCATAATAGAAATCAAGGACATCGTTGGGTTCATTGTTAATTTGCCCAAATGATTTAATAAAATTGCATAAAGCTACATTTCTATACCCAACATCTTTTTCTGATTGTGCTATTTTATTCGAGTATTCCACTGTTGTATTGTTAGATATACTTCGAACAAAGTTGATAAAATCTTCTTTAGGATTCTTTAAATTACTTAAAAGTATATCCGACACTACAATTGCTCCCGCATTTAAAAATGGATTTCTAGGAATACCCTTGTCAGCTTCAAGTTGAACAAGAGAATTGAATGCTGTACCTGAAGGTTCCACGCCAACTCTGTCCCATATTTCATCGCCAAGAATGCGATAGGCAAGAATTAATGCAAGTACTTTTGAGATACTCTGAATAGAAAATTTATCATTATAATTACCAACGCCAAAATTAACCTGCTTAATTGTGGATATGTGCACTCCAAAATTCTTTGGATTCACTTTTGATAATTCAGGAATGTACGATGCCAACTCACCTTTATCATCTATATTATTAATTTTCTGGTAGACATCTCGGATTAAGTATTCAAAATTCATCTGTGGATTTTAATTGTAGACAACGTGTTTGTGAATGGTTAATTTAGTTGATCAGATCTAAATTAGTAAAAGAAAACGAATCATGAAGAAATCTCTAGAATTTTCCGAGAAAACATAGAAGAAGCAACGATATTCAAAAGGACGTTTTTACTTGTCCTTTATTTCAAGCCATTCCGCATATGTTACCACTCGTTTTTCGTCATCCGATTTAGTTTCGCCGGGTAAGATTCCAATAAATTCAAGGTAATGTCCGTCTGGATCACTAAAGTATATCGATATGGCTGGCATCCAACAAAACACCATTGGTTGTTCTTTTTCGTCGTTTAAAAAGTTCCAAAAATTTAAATTCCGAGATTTTAGAAACGCAACTGATTCATTTAAAACCCATTCAGGCTCACATTGAAATGCAAAGTGACGAAGATCAATTTCTTCTTTTGGTTTTTCCCATAAACCGAGCATGAACTGTTTATCTTCTCCAATCCAAAAAAAAGCAGTCCTGCGTTCAGCTCCATAACGACATTGTTTCAATCCGAGAGTTTTTGCATAAAATTCAATCGAACGTTCCAGATTTTCAACATATAAATGCGTTTCGTACAGTCCTTTTATCATATAGGTTTTCAGTTTTCATAATGTAAGAACAAGCAATTATTTTTAAGTATAGCCAGCTTGTAGAATTGTTTTTTAAAGCTACGATAATTCTTGCCCAAAGTCAAAATCAAGTAATGGGTTTTTGTCTTTCGATGCTTGTTTACATTATTTGAGTTTGATACAAGTTCTATATATTATTACAAAAGCGTCAAATCGAGCATTATTGAACTTAATATTTAGCATTACATTTTCATTCCTAACCTAAAAATTGATATTTTCGCTTTTATGCGACGACTTCGATTGTTATTATTACCATTTTCTTTGCTGTACAGCGCTATTGTGTTTGTACGCAATTGGATGTTTGATAAAGGTTGGTTGAAATCAACTTCGTATGACTTTCCCGTGATTTGTGTTGGAAACCTAAGTGTTGGCGGCACCGGAAAATCTCCTATGATTGAATATTTGATTCGATTGTTGAAAGATGATTATAAAGTTGCCACCTTAAGTAGAGGCTATAAGCGAAAGACCAAAGGTTTTTTATTGGCGAATGAACACACTACAGCTTCCGATATTGGCGACGAACCTTTGCAGTTTTACACCAAATTCAAAGATGAAATTCAAGTTGCGGTAGAAGCAGAACGCACTGTTGGAATTGAAGCATTGCGTACCTTAGAAAATACACCCGAAGTTATTTTACTAGATGATGCCTTTCAGCATCGGAAAGTCACCGCCGGATTTTATATTTTATTGACGCCTTTTTATGATTTGTATGCAAATGATTTTATGTTGCCCGCAGGAAATTTGCGTGAACCAATTTCAGGAGCCAAACGTGCAGATGTAATTATTGTAACGAAATGTCCAACAGAAGTTTCTGCGGGACAGCAAGCAAAAATTAAAATGAAACTGCGTCCAAAAGCATATCAAAAAGTATTTTTCACGACGATTGCTTACTCAGAAAGTGTTCAAAACGCAACCGATACATTGTTATTGTCTTCTTTGAAGGAAGAATTTATCCTCATCACAGGAATTGCCAATCCGAAGCCATTGTTGCAGCATTTAAACGATCAAGAGTTGCAGTATTCGCACTTAAAATATGCAGATCATTACGATTTCAGCGAAAGCGATATTCAAACCATCAAACAAAAAGCAGGAAACAAACGTATTTTAACTACCGAGAAGGATTTTATGCGTTTGCAAGGAAGTTTGGAGAACTTGTATTATTTGCCAATTAAAGTACAGTTTTTGACAGAAGAGGCAGGTTTTCAAGCAAAAGTGATGGAATTTGCTGAGTATTGAGAAAGGGATCAAAATCTACTCAAAAGCAAATGTGTTTCAGTGTACTTTTCGATATAAATTTGTTCTATAAATTCACTCGAAGTGACGCTTTAAAAACCCAGGGCCCAACACCAAAGACCCAACACCCAAAACCTAATGCAACGCTTCATGACACGATCTGCACACAGAAACTAACCATTTTATAGGTTCTCTGCCAATATTCCTTGCGTATTTTTTATGATGGACTTGTGTAGCGCGTTTTCCGCAATAGCGACATTTCCAATTGTCACGTTTTAGTACTACATACCGTTTTCGCTTCCAAGCATCTGATTTCAAATAGACATTTCGGTAATAATCACGTCTGCGTTTTCGCTTTCTGTCAAACATCCATTTGTCAAGAATCCATCCGCTACAAGCAAGTAGAATGAATATAATTATTGCTGGAGTTTTCATGGTTTGTTTGGTAGTTAATTGCAAAGACGCAATACACAACAATTTACAAATTTTTAGGAAAAACACCTATTTGCCGTCCCAATTCCTTTAGATTCAATAATACAGGACGCCCAAAATCACAGTTCAACTATGTTTGTGCAGTTGATAATCGTAAATACTACTACTATGAAAAGAATTACTTTTTTATGCATGCTTCTGTTTTTTTTAAGCTTTAAAGCACAAGCAGAAACTAGATATGTAACACCAACAGGAGCTGGAAGTTTTGATGGTACCAGTTGGGCAAATGCATTTCCCGGAACTTCATTACAAACTGCTATTGATGCTTCAAGTGTTGGAGATGAGGTTTGGGTTGCTGCAGGAACTTATTATACAACGACGACCACAAACCGAAATATTTCATTTAGCATGCGAAATGGCGTGACTGTTTACGGAAGTTTTGCAGGCACAGAAACACTACTTTCAGAAAGAGTTTTGACAAATGGTTTGACAACAATCTTAAGTGGCGAAATTGGAGCGGCAGGAATAGCCGATAATAGCTATAAAGTTGTTTACAATCAACAGTTGGATAATACTGCGGTTATTGATGGTTTTGTTATAGAAGGAGGAAATGATGATAGAAGTCCTACAAATAATGGGAATGGATTAGGTGGCGGAATGTACAATCATGGATTTAATGTTGGTGGAAATTGTCATCCAACAGTTCGAAATTGCTTATTTAGAGGGAATACAGCCTCGTGGGGCGCAGGCGCTTTTAATAATGCATACGGAGGCGGAAATACGCTACCAACGTATATTAATTGTGTGTTTACACAAAATCACGCTTTAATTGAAGCAGGAGGAATGGATACGTATGCCGTTGCAGGCGGAACGGGAAGTCCAACTGTAATTAATACTATTTTTTATGAAAATACAGCTGCGACTAATGTTGGTGCTATGTACGCTTGGGGCGGCGATGGTGGAAATTGCCATCCTGTGTTAATCAATTGTGCATTTATAAACAATATGGCGTTAAATGGTTATGGTGGTGCTTTTATAGCAGATAATTTAGATCCAGGTAATGGAGGAACTTCTTCAGGAGCATGTACAGTTACCTTACAAAATTGTATTGTTTGGAATAATTCTGCAACAGGAACTTCACCACAATTTTATGTGAGAGGAACTGGCGCACAAGTCGTTGCAACGTATTCAGATATAGATCTTACAGGACAAAGTGGACCGCATGTAATTTCTGGAGCTGGAACAGGAAATGTTGATATAAATCCAATGTTTCTAGATATGGCTTCTGGCGCTGGAGCTGATGGTATTTGGATGACAGCAGATGATGGTTTGCAATTGCAAAATGCATCTCCGTGTATTGATGTTGGAGATAATATAGGAGTCCATTCGACAGATATACTTGCGAATACTAGAATATACAACACTACGGTAGATATGGGCGCGTATGAATTTGATGGAGCGACATTGAGTGTTGAAAATAATGTTCCTGAATTGGATTTTGTTTTATATCCGAATCCGACGAACGATAAGGTTTATTTGACCTTTACAGCTTCTGGAGAAGATACTGTTAGTCTGACTTTGTATGATATTACAGGAAGATTAACACAAACGATACTTCAAGGAGAAAAAGCGAGCGGAATTGTAAACCGAGAAATTGATCTGTCTAAACAAAAATCTGGAATTTACTTTCTGGAAATTCAAACTTCCAAAGGAAAGTCTGTACAAAAGATTATTAGAAATTAAATTTAGGATATAGAATTGTATTGTAATCGCTTCCTAAAAATTACAACAGTGAAAACAATCAAAACAACGATCAATACATACCAAATTGTATGTGAAGTTGCAGGAATTGAAATGCTACTTTCATCACCGTATAAAATAAAACCTGTCCAATAATATGGTTGCTCTAATTTGGTTCCTTTGTGCTTTTTTAAATAGTTAAGTTTGGCTTTTTGAAGTGCTTTCGATTTTGTGTTTCCATCTTTTAAATAGGTGTAGAAACTTTCCATGATTTCACTGGTGGATTGATCGGGCACTTCCCATAAACTCACAACAGTAGCGGGAACACCAGAGAAGGTGAAAGCACGCTGAAAGGATTCTAAGTTTCTACCAGCACTTTCTTTTCCGAGTCCTGTGTTGCAGGCGCTCAGTACAGCCAAGTCTGCTTGTAATTGTAAAGCGTAGAATTCTTCTAGATATAAGTCGTCATCGGTTTGACTGTTTTTATTGAATAGCAATCTGCTGAGTCCAGGTTCTTCATTATTAATTTCGGCATGCATTGCCAAGTGTAAAATGCCAGCTTTTGGTGCGGTATCTAGGAAATATTTTTTTGAAATATGATCGCCAATATAGGTTTCAGAAGGAAAAAGTTTGCTAATAACTTTCGCTTCTTTTTTGGCTCCTTTTAAAAATGAAGCATTATTTCTTGTTGCAAAAGCTACTTCGGTTTCAGGATAATTGGGCGCGTAAATTGCTAAGATTCCTTTTGTATCTGCTTGTGTACTGTTTTCTAAGTGTATAAAACGTAAGTTGGACGTATACCGAATTTCGTGGTTTTTTGTAAGGAATTGATTTTGTTGTTGTAAAATCTCAAATGGAATTCGATACAATTCGCCATCTGGATTGATGATAATTTTTGTGAATTTTGAATCGATCGTAGGTAATAATTTTTTTCCTAAGAGTGCTGCTGTTTTGGCATCGTATTTTTGATTTCGAATACTATTGATCAAGGTTTCTCCTAATTGAATTTCGGAATCAGTCCAGGTTCTCAGTTCCCAAGTAATATCTACGGAAGTGATAGAAAAAATGGCAATATTTGTATCGAGAATGAAATATTTTAAAACCAATTCATCATCTTTTAGGTTTTTCTGTAACGTTTCTATTTCAAATTTTTTACTGCTTAATAATTCTAAGTTTGGAAACTTTTTATTGGAAAAAGCTACATGAGTGTCAATCAATTCTTGAAGTGAATCTTGCTTTCGAATATTGTCTTCTTTTTTGGCAGAAGTTAGCAATGTACGAAGATTGAAATGTCTGAATTTTAACGAATCTAGTTTTGGGAGTTTATTGGTGAATCGATTTTGATAGAAACGTTGCCAAGTCATTTGATTCATAATTGTTTCTACACGTCCAAGTAAGTTACTCGCTGAACTGTTTTGGGTGTCTGATACATCTTGTGAAACGAGTAACGTTCCGTGAAATATGCGGCGTAATAACTCGTTTTGATTTGGGTTGAATTTTGTTTTAGCATAACTGTTTTCAAATTGAATCAGCGCTATGCGATAGAGGTTTGAAATGGTCTTTTTTACCTCAGGATCATCGTTGTAAAATTTTTCTAATTTTTCCGTAACTCTACGAATCAATCGTGCTTCACCATAGGTTTTGCTAGGTTTAAAATTGCTGTAATCTTTGGCTAATGCAGTTGTGTCCGAGTGAATTTGTTCAATAACGCGATGAAATATATATAAAGCGCTATCTTTTTGTTTGAGTTTCGCTTTGATGAGTGCTTTTTGGGCTAGAAAGAAAGATCTTCTGTAATCATTCGTGGCCATAGAATCCAATAATTCAACAATCAAACCTTCTGCTTTTTGCAAATCGTTCGCCAAAGTCAAAGCTTTACATTTGTTGTATTTAAACGTGATTAAATCGCCTTTATATTTTTTATTTTCAACAAAATCAATGGATTTATCTAAATAATACGAACCTGCTTCCATATCTTTTGGAGTGAGTAAGGAATCGTGTTTGTGACTTATATACCAATCGCCCACATGATTCATTGCAGTTGTATAGTATACTTCTTGATGTTTGTTAAACGTTGGTAATGCTTTTAGTTTATTAAGTTTGTTGATGATCTTTACAAATTCCAAACTGTCTTTTTTCGTTTTAGCTAGTTTGTAAAATACATAGGCTTCTCTGTATGCCAATACAATTTCATAACCATCTTTTCGGGCTTTGTCTAGATATTCTTTATTGTTTTGATATGTTTTGTTTGCCAAACGAATATTACGTTTTGCTTCTGCCAAGTTTCCATGATATGCAGCTTGACTTGACAGAAATACGTACGCATCCACCAAATAATCTAAACTCAGATCATAATCTTCTGATAAATATTCAAGTGCAGTTTTCATACTCACTTGTGCTCGTTTTGCAAAGTCCATTCCCGATTCTCCATAGGCTCTTTTGTATAATAAAACGCCTTTGTTATGTTTGGCTCTTTTGCTTGTAGCGTTTCCACAATATGGAATTCCTTTGTTCGCACTTTTGATGCTTTCTAAATAGTTGCCTGTATAATAGTGTCCTTGAAATTGATTGTAATACAAGTCTGCAACATCTAAACTATCTTTTTCGTTTTTGGGTGTTATATTTTTTAAGTGTTTGTCAAGAAATATCAACAGTTCAGAATACTGTTTGGTGTTATGTAATGCATTCGATTTTCCCCATAAAAAAGCAATGCTAGGCATGCTAATAGTGTCTTGTTGTTGATTTGGCAGGAACCGAATAGTGGTTGCATTGACACTAGTGTACACGCATAGCATACTTATAATAAAGCTGATATGTTTTACGAGATTTGCAAATTGTTTTTTTAAACGCACTTTATACAATCGAATTTAGAATATCTTTAAAAATACAATATTTTCTGTTGTGTTTTTTTAGAAAAGACCTGTGCTTTTGGCAATTTCAATGGCAATGTTTTTATAATCTCTCTTTTTGGCTAATTCTTCTTTTTTGAATGGCGATCCAGGAACATTAATGGTAATAATATAACCATCCATTTTTACGGAAAGTTCTCTTTTTTTTCCAATCCAGATGGCAGTTTGACCTAAACCAGACACATACGAAGACGATTTTGACATTTTCTTTTTGAGTTCCCAAGTTTGCTTCCAATCTTCTCCTTCGGCAACAACATCTTCTGCGGCAAAAATAGTTCCGCTTAGGTAATCAAATTTTTCATCGCTTGTATAGACTAAAAAGCGGCAATTTTTAGACGCAAATGTTTTTCCATCATCAAATAGAATTTTTTTAGCGTCGGGATAAAATTCTTTTAGTGTCGATTCACTTATGTACGAACACATATTTTTGGGAAGTGCTGAAAACGCCACTTTGTTTCCTGCAAAGCTTTTGTTTATAAAATTGGTATCTCCCAATTCTTGTCCGATGATAGTGTCTTTATCTCCAAAACAAGCTATTAATAAAAATGATATAGCTGTAGTAATTGCAATACGTTGTAAGTTTTTCATTGTCGTTTTAGTTAATGATTAATTTTTTGAGAGTGGTTGTGTTGTCTGTTTTGATTTGAACCATATACATTCCGCTAGAAAGTTTTTCTAAGTTTAGCGTTTGAGAAGTATTGCGTAGATTTTCATTCTGAAGAATGAGTTTTCCAGACATGTCATAAATCGCAATATGATCTAAATTTGTTGGCGCGTTAATGTTTATTTGATTGTTTGTAGGATTTGGAAACATACGAATTTGGTTTGCCTCCGCATCAATATCATCTACGCTAAGTGTCGTTGTATCTGCTATATTTAATATGAATTCTCCGTTGGTATTTTCTAAAACTATAACATCGTCGGTTCTGTTCATCGTATTTGCTTCAAGCCAAACTTGCACATAATAAGTTGCGTTTGGAGTTAGGTTTTCGGCTAGTAATTCGCCTTCGGCACATAGTAAAGGATTTGCATCTGTACACGATTCATATAAAGCTACTTTTGAAATGCTATTTCCTGCGTTTATTGTCATGGTAACACTTCCTGATGCTGGTGCAATAAACTCATACCAAACATCAAATATTACAATGCCATTTTGTAGGCAACTCGGTGTGTTTGTGCTTGCTGTAGCTCCTTGTGTGGTACCAACAGTATCTTGTGCCAATGTGATAGAAATTGCATTGCTACAATCGTCATTTTGGGGAGAACAGTCGATACTGTATGTAGTTTGTACGTCTTTTTGAGTCCATGTAGTGTTGCTGTAATTTACATCATCAACTTCAATACAAGTTAAATTAGGGTTTGCAGTTACCGTAAAATTTAATGTGCTTATAATTGAGTTTGCACCATTTCTTATATCTAAACTTGTCAATGCATTGTTGTTTACCGTAACTGTTGTAAGTAATGGGTTTTGAGATAAATTTAATGTCGTTACCATGTTATTTGGAATCACTAATTCTTCAAGTAAGTTTAGTGCACTGACGTCAAGAGACGTAAGATCATTGTTTTCAATATATACTTGCTCTAAGTTTGTGTTTGCTGAAAGATCTATGTCTGAGATCGAATTATTATTCAAGCTTAAAGAAATTAAATTTGTATTGTTTGAAACATCAATACTTGTGAGTTGATTTATGGCGATTAACAAACCAGTCAAAGCAGTGTTTTGACTTAGATTGACTGTTGTTAAATTGTTATTGTAAACAAATAATGTTTCTAACGAAGTAAAAGCTTCTATACCTGTAAGATCAGAAATGTTACTGCTATTTACATCTAAATAGGTAATGTTTATCACATCCGACCGTAATACAAACCCATTTACAATTCCGTCAGAATCAATATTTTGATTTACTAATGCTTGTTCGAAATTCATATCAGGAACTGCTACATTAACACTTTCTACAAGTTGAATATCGTCAAAAACTCCATCATTACTGGTTCCGTTATTACGTAGAGATATTAATCTAACACGAATAGTTCGTGTTCCTATGGGAGCAACTCTTGTATCTTCAAATCGATACCATTCAGTTGTACTTGTTATAAATCCGGTATCAAATGTGGCTAAGATATTTCCATTTTCATCACGGTATTCTGCAATGGCCTTACCACTGTCTGCTGGAGTTTGAAAAAATGATTGTATGTATCCACTAAATGTGTAATAGTAAAGTCCTGTATCAATTAATACATTATTGGCAGAAACATCTATATCTTGACTCAGTTCTCCCAAAGCAGTATTTCCTGCATAAAAGAATTTAGTTCCTTCTACAGGAGTTATTTGAGAGCTAGCATTTGAAGCTAACCAGTTTCCAGAAACTTGTGTCCAACCATTACTTGTAAATGGTTCTATTTCTGCACTTCCATTCACAACTAAATTTTGCGCATTGAGTGTTAGTGAACATAAATATATGAGTGCTATTTGTAAGTTTAATTTCATTCGTATTATTTATAGTTAAAACATTTTCTTGTATTCCTTCGGGTTAATAGTTTGGTTAATATTGTCATTAATAGCAATGGTTGTACTCGTCATATTTCCTTCTTTTGATTGTAGCGAATATTCCATAATGTATCCATCTACGACACCTTTTCCTTGTTGTATAAACCAGTTTGATAGTTTGACGCTTGGCGCAACCCAAAAATTGATTTTTGCATTGCTGTCTGACATTGCGTATTCATAACATGTTGCTCCAAGAATTGTTTTAGTATTCCCAGTTTTTTGAAGTTTTGTATAATCATAATTCGCCATTTGGTCTGTTGGGTTTTCCATTTTTTGTCCCATCATTCCGTTTGACATGCGCATTTTCATACCGCCAGTTTCTACAAAAATGTGTGCATTTCCTTTATCCATTACAATGATAGATTGTCCGTCCATTTCTTCATCTGAGTATTCGCTCATGTCTACTTTCATTCCTACATACGATGCATTTGGGTTTAGGAGATAGGATATTTTGTAACTTCTACCTTGTTTTGGAACAGAAATTTCAGTGACCGCTTCAAATAAAAATTGATACGTTCCTGGCGCAGCAGTTGGCGTATTCTTTGAACTCATACCGTCCCAAGAAGTCGCTGGTTTTTTATCGTTATTATTTTGAGTTATAGTTTCTCCATTGGTGAATTTTGGTGTTTTTCCGTCAATTCCACCAATCACAGTAGCTTCATGAAATGTTTCTGAATAGTCATCGGAATTTGCTTTGCGGATGACTTCTCTTAGTGACACTTTTCCAGAAAAACTAATTTGAATGGCTTCGTCTGAAAGTACATCCACCGTAATTTCACCTTTTGAAACATCATAATTTTGATAATCGTCCGTAACCGCACGTGTAAAATTGTCTTCTGTTTTTTTATTGTAAGGTAATTGTGGGTCGTAAGCAATGGTGAATGTAGCTTCTTCAGGAATTTTAAACGTACGTTTTTGGGAATTGTCATTATTTCTTAAATCGGTATCGGTTTTAATCGTAATGGTAAATCCATCGTAAATATCAGCTTGATGCGACCACCAATTTCCATTAATGGTATATCCTGAATTGGTTTTATTTACTTTTATTTGACTAGCTTCTGTGATAGTAACATTTCCATATTTCTTAGAATGATTAATGGTCATGTCGCCAAAATCCTTATTGGTTTTTGCGGTTGGTTTTCCCTTGTTCGGATTTTCTCTTCCTTCAATAGTATCATCAATTGTTTTTTCAACCTTTCGATCAATCTTATTAATGACTTTATTTTCAATGTTTTTCGCTTTTTCTTTTGCTTTTTCTTTTAGTCTTTTAAATAATTGTGCATCAGCGCTTTGAAAAGATATCAGGCAAGCGATGAAAAAGAGTATGTGTAATTTTGATTTCATGATAAATACGTTTGTTTATCCTTTTGTATATTTAGCAAGCTTAATATTAACAGCTAACCAAATTTTTTTTTCATTTCATTGTTAATATTTTAATTTTTTAAACCACTAATGAGTAGAAATAGCACAGATGCTGAATTACAAGATTTGTTACGATCTGATGATAAAAAGGCGCTTGAGACTATTTATTTAGCATACAAGAATGAGTTCTTGAATTACGCAAAAAAGTATGGTTTGGATGCTTATAATGCTACAGACATATACCAAGATGCAATTATTGCCATGCGTCATAATTTTGTAAACTCACAATTGATGTTGACCTCAAGCTCTATAAAAACGTATCTGTTTGGTATTGGAAAATTTAAAATTTTAAAAAAATTAAAAGAAGCACAGACGCTTTTAAACGTTGAAACAAAAGAAGAAGTATATACAGAAATTACGATAGAAGAATCGACGCCATCAGAACGTTCTATTACGTTGAGTAAGTATTTAGACACGATTTCAGAGAGTTGCAGGAAAGTTTTAGAACTGTTTTATTATAGAAATTTAACGGTAGAAGAAATTGTGCAAATCACAGAGTATAAAGATGGAAATACCGTGCGAAGTCACAAGTCGAGATGTTTGAAACGTTTAAAGTCTTTGTTTAAAAAAGTATAATGAATACAGAAGAATTCATACAAGATTATATTGCCAATCGCTTGTCAGACGAAGACAAAGCACGAGCAGAAGAATTGTTGCAAACAGATACCGAATTTCGAGAATTATACGAATCGCATTTGGAGTTGACAGCTGCGTTTAAAATTTCGAATGACAAAGCTTTAAAAAAACGGTTGCAGGAATTAGATGCGAACACTACAACAGTAAGCACTAAGAAGCTTAATACAGGCATCATACGTCGTATTGCAATTGCTGCCATTTTTATAATAGGTGCATTTTTTGCGATCAATCAGTTTACGGCAGAAGGCGATGTGTTTGACACCTATTTTGAAGTCTGTCCCAATACCTATCTTCCAGTTACAAGAGGAACGGCAACGCAAGATGTTCAATCGGAAGCTTTTAAGGTTTATGAAAGTGGCGATTATCAAAAAGCAGCAAAAGCATTCAAAGACTTGTTAGCGACTAAAAACAATTTGAATATTCGATTTTATTATGCGATGTCTTTGTTGAATCAAGAGAAATATGATTTGGCTTTGAATGAATTAAATTCATTAGCTCAACATAATTTTGATTATCAAGTAGAAACGTTCTGGTATGCAGCGTTGATTCATATCAAAAAAGAAGATAATGAAGCAGCAAGAGGTCAATTGGAAAAACTTCAACAATTAAACCCGAATTATAAATCTGACGAGATAAAAGTTATTTTAGAAAAACTTAAGTAATAAAAAAACGGGATCTCTTTCACAGAAACCCCGTATGTATTATTCTTTATAATTAAATTAATAATCTCTAATAATGTGAGCAGATCCATTCACATTTCGCACAGTTCCAAATCGATCTACATAATCTCCCACAAAGTTAATATCAATATAGCTTCCTACTGGACCCACATTAACAACTGTAAATTGGATATTATTAGTTAAGCCAGTAGTTGCTGCTGGATTAATACCATTAATATCTCCAAACACTTCCATAGCTAATGCTGTAGTAGATAAAGAATGGTCGAAAGGATATATACCAGGCGTTATGGTGTTTCCATAAATATACGTTTGCCCAGTAGGTGACGATGCTTGCACATTAATAAAGCTAGGAGGTTGTACGCCGCCGCCAGGATTTATAATTTCATATTGTATAGGTCCAGCATTTACACTATATCGTATGTATTCTGTAGGCGATCCTCCACAGGCAACTAGGTTTGCGACTGCTGTTGGATTTGCTACGACCGTTACTGTAGTTGCAGCTTGTCCATTAGTATTATCAACACCATCTACATCAATAGTGATAGGAATAGAACATGCGACTCCAGTATAATTATGTATTCCTGCTGTCACGATAAAAGTTCCTAATACTTGCCCTGAGGTGTTTTTATAAACCACATAACCATTGGTAACAGGAGATGAGCTACAGTCTAATAAAGAACCCACAACGTTGATAGGCGCAGTTGCTAGAGTTACTGGAAGCGTCAGTGAAGTTGTTGCGCTGTATGGACCATAAGTTCCCGTGCTTAATACAGTTCCACACTGATCAGTAATTGTGATCGTTAATGTTTGACCGCTCGGAATTTTTCCACTTACCATACCGCTACTATTAGTGATAGCAAAGCGTGAAAAAGATCCATAGGTAATTGTTACTTTCATACCTGATAATGGATTGCTTGTACCAGAATCTATTACGGTAGCATCAAAGTTTACTACAGGGAAAGGCGCATCACAATTCCAAAAAGAGAAGTGATCTACTTCTGCTATATAATAATCACCTGCTCTTTGAGCAATAGTTTCTTCTAACCAAACTCCATACTGGTTGTCATAAGACCACATATTCATTTCATTTGGCGCTGTTGCTACTTGACTAGGATGAATTGGCATTTCAATTCGTGCAGGGTTTGTAATTTGTAACTTTTCACCAGCGCTACCTCTTAGCTCTACACTTACCATTCCGTAAGAACCTAAGGCTACTTCTTGATAGTCGGCATCAATTCCGTACAATTCTCCAGGCATAGTGTTCGCAGTATCTTCTGATAAAGGGTCTAAATAATTTGCTGTTACATATACATCTCCTGAATATGGACTTCCGTTTTCATCAACGAAACCATCATTAAAATAAATCATTAATTCTCTGTCAGAATCGGTTGGAATAGCAATTTCTCCACCAGAAGAATCAATTCTTTGCGAATTATTTATCCTGAAAAGCTTAATTGTAAATGAATTTTCACCTGTAGGAACCATTACCCTAGATCCGTCAGTGTATCCATTAGCAGATGCTTGTGCATAGGCAAAATTTTGATGAACAGCTGCACCAAGGAAAACTACGATTCCGTTTTCATCGGTTGTTTGTTGTTGTCCTCCTAAACTCACGGTAGCGCCCATGATTGGTGCATCGTTTTCGTTTATAATTCGGCCGATAAAATTCCCTTCGGTTCTTCGTCCTTTATATTCATTAAGGACTGCAGCTATGCGTTCTGAATCTAATCTTTCGGCTTTTTGAATAATTTCTGTGGCAGTGGCGGTTGTGTCTTGTGGTGCCTGATCTTCTTTTTGGCAGGCTAGCACAGTTACTAGCATAATAGTAAATAATGCCAAATACTTTTTTAAACTTTTTTTCATGATAGGTAAATAAAATTGTTCCTACTCTTTTTAAGCTTTTCGGAATACGCTTACGCGCTACAATCGTAAGAAAAAAAGGGAATTATACACTTTTGTAATAAAAGTTATATACAAAACAATTTATGATATGAAAATATCTTGCTAGTAAATAAGTAATCTAAAACTTACTTTAAAAGTACATGATTCTATAAGAAAAAGAATAAGTAAACCACTTACAATGTTTATTGTTTAAACCGATTTGTGAAGATAAATATGTATGAAAGAAAACTCTTGGTTACTAAATTGGAAACTTTATGTAAATAGTTTATTCATAGAAAAATGTATAAAAAAAAGGCGAGTCACTAACTCGCCTTGTTCTTTAACTAACCAATCCAAAATTTATGTGAAATGAAAACAAAGCGTGATTGCTTTTTTTGATTTCAATTAATTAATAACAAACCGTGTGCCAAAAAATAAATTCTGAAACTTTTTAAATGCTAAATATTTGTTAATGAGTTGTTTTTGAACGCTATAAGAATGCTTCTTAGGTAAGGATATTAGAAATTTTCTGGTAAAATACTTCCGGATCAAATGGTTTTGAAATTACTTCGTTAAAGCCATCTTTTAAGAAATCACCTTTGTTATCATCTAATGAAATCGCCGTTAAAGCTATAATTGGTGTAGAAACATCAAACTTTCTAATTTCTTTTGTGGCTTCAATACCACTAATACCTGGCATGTGAATATCCATCAAAATAAAGTCATAACGATTGCTACGCGCATAATCAATAGCTTGATATCCATCGTCAGCAATATCACAAGTCATGTTCTGCTTCGCAATAATTTTCTTCGTAATAACTTGGTTGATTTTGTTATCTTCTACCAATAATACTTTGAATTTTTTACTCTTCAAATCGGTCTTTTCTTGAGTAGCAACATCAATGTTGGTAGCTTCTGGAGCAAGTTTATCTAACACAAGTGCAAAGCGAAATGTAGAGCCTTCTCCTAATTTACTTTGGAGTTGAATATCACTTTCCAATAATTCTAACAGACTTTTTACAATGGTCAATCCTAATCCTGTACCACCATATTTACGGTTAATTTGTACGGAACCTTGCGAGAAGCTATCAAAAATATTTTCCTGCATCTCTCTTGAAATCCCAATTCCATTATCTTTTATCTCAAATTGAATGTTTTGTTGCGAGTCATCTTCTTCTAAGATTCTAGCAGAGATTTCCACAATACCATCTTTTGTAAACTTTAGCGCGTTACTAATAAGGTTGATAAATACCTGCGACATTTTTAAATAATCACCTACTAGTTTTTCTGGAATCCCTTTGTCAATGTTTAAGACGATTTTATTATTATTCTCTTTAGAAGTTTGCGTGAGTGAATTCACAACATCATTCAATACCTTCTTAAGATTCAATGGTGCTTTTTCAACAGCTAGTTTTTTGGCTTCAATTTTATTTACTTGAAGAATATCATTGATGAATGTCAATAAATAATCTCCCGAAAACTTCAACGATTTTAAATGTTCTTTCTGGCTATCGCTTGGGTTTTCTTCCATCAACAAGTGTGTCAAACCTGTTACGGCGTATAAAGGTGTTCGCAGTTCGTGTGTTACTGTAGATAAAAATTGCGCTTTGGCTTTCATTGCTTTTTCAGCGTTGTCTTTAGCCAATTGCAATTCAGAATTTTTCTTTAATAATAAGTTGTTGGTTTTTACCTTAATTTGATTGTTTCGATACAGCGAAATCGTCAGTAATGAAATAATAATTAGCAATGCAGAACTTAAAATAGAAGTAAGCTTGTTACGTTTTCCTTTTTGAATAGAAACATCTTTTTCACGTTCTAATTCTACAATATGCCGTTGCTTAAATTCATTATCAAAAGAAGCATCAGCTTCGGCAGCACTTTGCAAACTTGCTTGATCAAAAATTGAATCTTTAATCTTAAGATATACGCTTTGATATTTATAAGCATTCTCTATATCATCCAAACCTGCATATGTATCACTAATAATTTTTGAACTTTGGAGTTTAATCAGCGGAAAATTATACGAATTTGCAATTTTAAAAGCAGTTTCCGCATTCAACTTCGCATCTTGATACTGTTTGATGTTTTTATATGCTTTCGCTAAATTCAAGTGTACTTTGGCGCGTAAATAATTAGGTTGGTACGGATCATTGATTGGTAATGAATTTTCAAAACGTTCAATAGCACGTCCATTAATTCCTTGACTTAAATAAAATAAACCTCTGTAATATTTTAACTTATTAATATCATCTGTCGATTGATATTTATCAAAGATCGCTTCTGCTTTTGCAAAATAATTATCGGCATTGCTATAGGAAGTACTGCGCGTAGCGGTAAGTGCTTGTAAAACATAATTATATCCGAGTCCGAGTGAGTCGTTGACTTCTTCTTGAATTTGTTTGGCTCTATTTAAATAGCTTTCTATTTCGGAAGGTTCAAAATTGTTATAGTTTTCTTCTACACCAATTTCTGCACGTAACATATAAGCGCGTGCTTTACTACTTTTGTCATTAATACTATCAGATAAATCTAAAATATTAGTCAGCCTTTCATAGGCACTGTTCATTTTAGCTTTCTTCTTGTATTCATATACATCAATAAAAGCGCGCTCTATACTGTCCTTAATTTTTTCTTTAGATTGGGCTTGGGACGATACAGAGAATAAAGCAAACAATAAATAAAAAATGTGTCTTACTTTACACACCATGAAGTGATGAATTTATTCAAAAATACTTATTTATTTGAAATATATAGCATTAAATCAATTAATCTGTGCGAATAACCGATTTCATTATCGTACCATCCGACAACTTTAACCATTTTTCCAATCACCGAAGTCATCAAAGAATCAAAGGTGCAAGAATATGGGTTATCTATGACGTCTACTGAGACGATAGGATCTTCTGTATAGGATAAAATGCCTTTTAAATTGGTTTCTGAAGCTTTTTTAAATGCGGCATTTATCTCACGTATGGAAGTTTCTTTTTTTACATTAAATGTAATATCTGTTAAAGAACCATCTGGTACCGGAACACGAATTCCACAACCACCAATTACATCTGAGAGTTCAGAAAATATTTTGGTCAATGCTTTAGCAGCTCCTGTGGTAGTAGGAACAATACTTTGACTGGCACCACGAGCACGACGTAAATCGCGATGTGGTTGGTCGTGTAAGCTTTGATCGGTTGTGTAAGAATGAATGGTGGTAATGTAGGCTTGTTCAATTCCGCACAACTCATTGATAACTTTCATCATAGGCGCAGCATTGTTTGTAGTACACGAAGCATTTGAAACAATGGTTTCCGAACCATCTAATATGTCTTCATTAACACCTAATACAACCATTTTAATGGCGTCATCTTGTGGAGGAACTGACAGTATCACTTTTTTTGCTCCATTTGTGATATGGTGTTTTAAAAGTGTTTCTGTTTTAAATTTTCCAGTCGCTTCTATCACGAAATCAATACTATATGGTTTCCAATTGAGCGCTTCAATATTTGAAATATTTGTGACAGGAAAAACGTTTCCATCCACTAAAATTTCAGTATCAGTATGACTGACTTCGTTTGGTAACACACCATGAATACTATCATATTTTAATAAATGACTCAAGGTACGTGTATCTGCTAAATCGTTGATGACAACAACTTCGATACTTGGATGATTCATGAGTAAGCGAAACAAATTTCGACCAATTCTTCCAAAACCATTAATGGCAATTCTTATCATGCGGATGCTTTCTTTTAAGAATCTCAAAATTACGGTTTTTTGTTTGGATTTAAGCGGGATCAAAATAGTTTTTCCCTTTACCACTATAAGCAAAAACGCAATCCTTATCAAGATAAAGATTGCGCTTGCGTGGCTATGCTAAAAGTAGGTTTACGATTTGTATTCAAACGTATACGAGCCTACGTGCATACGTTCTTGATTTTGAATTAAATACTGTTTTACGACAATGGAATAATCGCCAGGTTCGGCTGCTAAATTCGGAACATATGTTAGTTGTAATGAGCCTTCAAAATTAGCAGGTAATAAACACTGATGCGGATATAAAGTTTGTTCATTGTTAGTTCCAGTAATCTCTCTGTTTTTTACTTCTATGGTTGGAGAGATACCAATACTATTAGAAAAAAGAGACACTACAGATCCTTTAGGAACATTACAAATAGCTTCAAATTGATACAATTGTCTCTGATTGTCTGGGTTTACAATATCTAATAATTTTTCAATAGGATCTTCTTTTACATCTACAATATCAATATTACGCTGCGCTACGGTATTATGATCTCTACAAAATTGCCACCAATCTCCAATGGTAGGAAACGATTCTGGTAAACTTGGCAATCCTTCTCCAGAAAGTACCACAATTAAGCAATAATGTCCCACGTCAGGTAATTGCTCAGGCATCCAATTATAAGGTTCAGCCGCAGCTAAGATGTTTTTTTCTATAAAATTTATTTTTTGAGTTCCAATTTCATTCCATCTCGTCGGAAACTGTAAACAACTTGGACGTGCCCAATATAAAGTGGCGTCAACTGCAAAAGGTTTTTCCGCAGGATTCTTAACACGTACATATACATAATTGATTTCTCCAGCTTCTATTTGTTGTCCTCGGTCTTCGTCATAGGTAGCTGCACCAAAGTTTTGTTGTACAAAAACGGGACTTACGGATTCTTGTCTTGGAATAATATCTGGACTTACATTTAAAGCGCCATTATTTGGCTCTTGTCCTTGATCATTTAATGAATCTCTTACGAAAGGGTTTGTTGAATTTTGCATGATAGTTATGTTTTTATAATTCCTACTCTGTTTAGTATTAGGTTTTTCGGATCACACCATTTTTGAATGATAAATAGTAGCTACGTTGTAATCGTATTGTTTTTTATTGTTGATTACGATGTAAAATTCTGAAAATACTGTAAGGATTTTACCTGTAAATTTTACGGTATTCATCAAACAGGTAAAATCATTCAAGGGTATTTTGGGGAACTATGTAATTTTTACCATTTCTAGAAGTTGCGTAAAATTACGCATGGCATACAGTAGTGTATTTTAGATATTTACAATGTTATAAAAAGGGAATGATTGCAGTGGCTCTCTTTATTGAATCAAAAACCTAGTTAGTTAGAGAAACATTATTATTTACGAAGCAATATCAATCAAATACTGTATTATTATTTCCCTTTTTTTGACATATTTTGAACAATAGTATTAACCACTATAATTGCTCTAAATTGGAACAATTATTAAATCTTAACTATTATGAAAACACCACAAGAATTAACTATTGGAATTCCTCTTGACGAAATTCTATTATGGCAATATCAATTAGGAGATCAAAAAGATGCAAAAAAATCATTTGATTCCTCTGGGAATAGTTTTATACTAAACAGTATTGGAACTATCAGTCAATTTTACAATACGATACATGTTTATATCGCTGTAGATACGTATGGTGGAGCAATACAGATGTACGCTGTACCGGGAATGTGTGATTATGAGGATTACATTATAAAAGGTTATGATCGTTATAAAATTTCTCGTAGTTCAAGAAAACTGCCTTTGGAAGGATTTGCAGAGTATGTAAATACAAAACTAGTACCTATGAAATTAAGTACAGTCAATGTGAAAGAAGTATTTAACGGAACGTATACAGGAGATAAAAAAATACTTGTAGAGAGTATTAAAGATTGGAACGATACAACAAAGAGAGATACATGGCTTAGTCAGCTTTATACCAATAAAAAAAAGGTAGTACAAGCATTCGACATAGATGCTAGTGATTTTGAAAATGGATGTAGTCATACATGCTACTTAGCATTAAAGACAAATCCAGCAGGTTCCAAAGAAACATACTCAATAGATTTGGTTGTCGAAAATACTAAAACAGGTGCCTTGTTAAACCTGGTAAGCACTGACGATGGAACAATGTTACTGAGAGATATGGCACGACCAGTTCCTCCTTTTGGACAAAGTATTTATACTTATTACGAAGGACAGTTTGGAATATATGAGATCATTAATGCACATTAAGATAGTTTCAAATTACATCAAAATAATATCAGAGTTCATTTTATTTTAATATATTTTGAGAGATATTAGTAATCCCTAAAATTATTTAGAAATAAAAATTAACATATTTAAATCCCTTAAACATTATGACTCAATTTGTAGACCCAGAATTAAGTATTGAAAGTTGGAGTGCACTTGCCCAACAAGCACCAGTTGATGGTATTATTTCATTATTTGAGAAATCAGGAAATAGTTTTCCATTAACATTAAACGCAAAAATGAAAGCTGCGGAACGATTGCATATTTATTTTGGATTAGATGGTTCAGGAAACATTCAATTTTATGCAATACCAGCAGATTTAGATCAAGAATCAAATAAAACTATTTATTCTTGTGGAGCTTCAGTTGCGCTAGATGCAACACAACAAACCGTTACAAGCAATTCAAATTCTCCATTAGTAGGTTGGGTAAATAATTGGTGTAATGAAACATTACGAAATAATTGGTTAACAGGACTTGATCAAGCAGTCCAAGTTTTTGTAATTCACACAACCGATTTTGTAGTGAACGATTTACATAAATGCTATTTATCTTTAAAACCTGGTGCAGCAAAAGGTCAATATACAGTTGATTTAGTAATACAAAATACGGTTACAGGGATGTTTTTAAATGTTGAAGAACCATCAGCAGATGATGATGCTTTAGGAGCTCAATTTGCTGATATGGCACGACCAGTTCCTCCATTTGGACAAGAAGGTCATACCTCAACCGATGCATCTAATTTTGGTGTTTTTCAAGCATTAGGAATTCAATAATGGATTTTAAAACATTTTCAGAAATAATAACAAAAGCTTCACCACTCGTACTTTTTTTAGGTACGGGTGTTGGAGTCTATTTTTATAAACGTTTGGATGTAATAGGTAAGCTGTTGTTTTTTTATCTAGCAGGAAGTTTGTTGATTGATTTATCTTCAAGGTTATTAGCTGAAATTATAGGAAACAATTTAGTCCTATTCTTTGTACTAACAGCATTAGAACTTTTTATTTTTCTGAAATTGTATTATGACCTTACAAAAAAGAAAAAATTAGTAATAGGTTTGGCTGCTTTTGGTACTATATATACTATAATAGAATCTATTTATGTAAATACAACTAATGTGAAATTATTTCAACCGTATGCAAAAGCATTAGGTCCTTTACTTATTGTATCAATGGCGTTGATTTTTTTCTTTGAATTGATTCGAGATGAAGAGAATTTATATAAAAACGAGGGCGATTATTTTCTATTAAATAGCATGATTTTATGCTTTTTTGCATTGGAGTTTTTAATATTTCTCCCGATGAATTTTTTAATTAATATGGACATACAATTGGCAGGATATGTTTGGGTAAGCAATGTGTTTTTCCTGATCTTATTCTATCTATACTTAACTTACTTTATATGGAAACGTGGCAGAAACCTGAAACAATAATTCTTTGGATTATTATCGTAGCATTGTTTGTTATTGTCTTACTGACCGTGATTATTTTCTTGATACGTGCTATTTTCAAGAAAATATTAAAGGCACAGGAAAAAGAGGCAGCGATTCAATTAGACTATCAAAAGAACTTGCTTGAAACCACTATAAAAACACAAGAAATAGAACGTCATCGTATTGCGGCAGATATTCATGATGGATTGATTGGAAGATTGACGGCGTTGAAAATGCAACAAGAAATCACTAGTAAAGACCAAAAAACGATTGAAGCTTTGCATGAAAGTATCACCATTGCGCGTAGAATCTCGCATGATTTAAGTCCGCCGTTAGTAGAGTTTACAAAACTTCCGGAGTTGATCAAAGAATTGCTAGATCCTTGGGAACAGCATTTGTTGATAACACCTATATTTGATATCAGAGCAGAAATAAATGATACGGAAGAATTTAAAGTGCAAATCACACGACTCATTCAGGAAATCATTACCAATACCATCAAACATGCGGATGCTACACAATTGCAATTGAGCTTAAAACAGACAAAAAATTATATGGCTTTGTATATTAGCGATAATGGAAAAGGATATGATGTAGCCAAAAATAGCAAAGGCTTAGGAACTAAAAATATAGAAACCAGAGTGCAATTCTTAAAAGGAAAGCACAAAGTAAAATCGAAAATTGGCAAAGGAACTTCGAACTTGTTTCTCTTTAAAAACTAAAAACATGGAAGACATAATCACAATAGCTTTAGTAGATGACGATGCATTAATTGTATCATTGTTAAAGGATTTCTTAGGAAATCAAGAAAATATGGAAGTCTGTTATACTGCTGATAGTGGCGAAATGCTCAAAGAAAAATTAGCAACAGACAATGCATTGCCAGATGTTATGGTGCTCGATTTAAACATGCCAGGCATCAATGGAGTAGAAGTAACCGAGTTTTTAAAGCAAAATTATCCAAGCATTCGTGCAATTTTGATGACGTCACATTATAAGCGATCGTTTATGGGCTTTATGTTAAAAACAGGCGTTTCTGCGTTTTTACCCAAAGGAATCTCGCCAGTACAATTGGTAGAAATCATTCGTGAAGTATATGACAAAGGATTTTACTTTATGGACGATCAATTAGGAGTTTTACGTGAGCAGATTTCACACAAAAGTCCAAAACCAACATTGATTGAAAAAAACAAACTTACCGAACGAGAAATCGACGTTCTAAAACTCATCTGTTTCCAAAAAACCGCCAAAGAAATTGCAGAAAAACTATTCATTGCACCACGAACGGTAGAAGGTCATAAAAACAACTTATTCATCAAAACGGAAGCTAGAAATATTGCAGGTTTGGTGATTTACGCCATTCAGAATAATTATATTGAACCGAATGAGATACCTTTGATTTAGACTGGTTTAGACTTGCTTTGCTCTTAGATTATTAGACCGCTTTCGCTATTAGATTTTAGACATGTTAGATACGTCATTGCGAGAAACATAGCGACGTGGCAATTTATTTCTCAGTACATTCTGAATCTTCAGACTATTACATGTACAAACGTCACTTCGAGTGAAATCTTGTAAAGATTTTGTATCGAGAAGTACTTGGAAATCGAGTCTTTTAAAGTGCTTCTAGCTAGTTCTGCTAAACTTATTGAAGTGCAATTTTCATTTTACTACATAATGAAAAAACCACTCTAAATGACGCTTCAGCATCAAAACAGAACAATTCTTGAACTCGTGACCAAAAGAGATTCCTGTCTTACTTCGACAAAGTCAATGACAAAAAAAATAGAAAATGGATGAGATGCTGAATTGAGTTCAGCATGACGCGGAACGTCAAAAAAGGCTAGAAGCGAAGCGCAACTAGCCTAAAATGTATAATTCTGCACAAAACTTTTTAATGAATACACCAAACTCATAGTGCTTTAAAAAGTTGATAATTTTTGTCTTGGTAAATCTAGGTTACAACTTTATAAATTTAAAAACGTTTTTTACATCTTTTAATTTTAAAAAATAAACACCAGATTGTAATTTCTCTATATTAATAGGCTGATTATTTGTAATCTTACCTTGAACAATCTTACTTCCTTGAATATCATAAATTACATAATCTTTAATTTCTTTAAGTCCAGTAATAGCTAATATGCTATGAGAAGGATTAGGATAAAGACTCAGTTTTTCAATGATAGTATTGGTGTCAACCCCTAAAGTTGCATCCACTGTCAAGAAAGCTAGGTTACTTTGAACACTGCATAATGATGAACTAAACACCTCTACAAGGTATTGACTACCATCGTCTGCCAATTGTACATTATTTAGCGTAAGTGTTGCGTTGGTTTCGCCTGCTAATGGTGTAAAAGGGCTGATAATAGATAAACTACCACCAAAAATTATATCACCTGAAGCTACATAAATAGTGCCGTTGGATTCGTATACTCCTCGGCAAAAATCACTCCCTAATCCATCAGCTGTCGTTCTAGTGGTAAAGGTATTTCCTCCATCTATAGAAATCGATAAACCAGCTCCAGGTGTAGCCACATAAATAGCACCGTTAGATTCGTATACATCAAAACAAATATTACTCCCTAATCCATCTGTTGTGGTCTTATTCATAAAATTATTTCCTGCATCTGTAGAGATGGATAAACCGCCTCCAAATGTAGCCACATAAATAGTGCCGTTAGATTCATATACGCCCAGACAATCATTAGTTCCTAATCCATCTGTTGTGGTCTTATTCATAAAATTATTTCCTGCATCTGTAGAGATCGATAAACCTCCATCTGTAGCCACATAAATAGTGCCGTTGGATTCGTATATTCCATTACAAACATTACTCCCTAAACCGTCTGTTGTGGTTTTATTGGTAAAAGAAGTTCCTCCATTTGTAGAAGTCGATAAACCTGCAACTGTAGCCACATAAATAGTACCGTTGGATTCATATACTCCATTACAAATATTATTCCCTAATCCATCTGTTGTGGTTTTATTGGTAAACGTACTTCCTCCATCGGTAGAGATCGATAAACCTCCATTTGTAGCCACATAAATAGTGCCGTTGGATTCGTATACTCCATTACAAACATTATTCCCTAATCCATCAGTTGTGGTTTTATTGGCAAACGTACTCCCTCTATCTGTAGAGATCGATAAACCTCCATTTGTAGCCACATAAATAATACTGTTGGACTCATAAACATCATAACAAACATTACTCCCTAATCCATCTGTTGTGGTTTTATTGGTAATAAGCTCTCCTGGTTCGTACCACTGATACATAACATTGGTACCTGAAGCTACAACATTAAAACTAGCATCACTTCCTTCAATAACACTTACATTTTGAGGCGGAGTCATGATGGCTATATCGCAAGGATCAACTGTTAATGTAACTAGGTTACTTTGCTCGTTACATGTTGATGTATTAAACACCTCTACAAAGTATTGACCACCATCGTCTGCCAATTGTACATTATTTAGCGTAAGTGTTGCGTTGGTTTCGCCCGCTATTGGTACAAAAGAGCTGATAATAGATAAACCTCCATTTGTAGCCACATAAGTAGTACCGTTGGATTCGTATACACCATTACAAATATTATTTCCTAATCCATCAGCTGTGGTTTTGTTGGTAAAAGTAGCTCCTCCATCTGTAGAGATCGATATACCTCCATCTGTAGCGACATAAATAGTACCGTTGGACTCGTATACATCTCGACAGAAATTATTTCCTAATCCATCAGCGATGGTTTTATTGGTAAAGGTATTTCCTCCATCAGTAGAGATGGATAAACCTCCACTTGTAGCCGCATAAATAGTGCCATTGGATTCGTATATTGCTAGGCAACCATTATTCCCTAATCCATCAGCGATGGTTTTATTGGTAAAAGTATTTCCTGCATCAGTAGAGATTGACAAACCTCCACTTGTAGCCACATAAATAATACTATTGGATTCGTATACATCTCGACAGAAATTATCTCCTAATCCATCTGTTGTGGTTTTAGTAGTAAACGTATTTCCTGCATTTGTAGAGATCGATAAACCTCCACCACTTGTAGCCACATAAATAATACCGTTGGATTCGTATACCCCTACACAGTTATTATTCCCTAATCCATCTGTTGTGGTTTTATTGGTAAAGGTATTTCCTGCATCTGTAGAGATCGATAAACCTCCAGATGTAGCTACATAAATAGTGCCGTTGGATTCGTATATATCTGAACAGATATTACTCCCTAATCCATCTGTTGTGGTTTTATTGGTAAATGTAGTTCCTCCATCAGTAGATATTGATAAACCTCCAAATGTACCTGCATAAATAGTGCCGTTGGATTCGTATACTCCTCTACAAACATTATTCCCTAATCCATCAGTAGTAGTTTTATTAGTAATAAGCTCTCCTTCTCCGTACCACTGATACATACTATTGGTACCCGAAGCTACAACATTAAAACTAACATCACTGCCTTCAATAACACTTACATCTTGAGGTTGCGTATTGATGGCTATATCGCAATTAATTAATTGCACATCTGCAATTTGAAGAATGGATGACGCGCTACAAGTTCCTGTAAAATTTAATCTATAATGTGTATACGAATTTGTATTTTGGAAAGAAAATGTTCTTGAAAAAAAACGTGTTGAAATACATGGAATTACGCCTGTAGTAATGCTTGTAAAGTTGGTGCCGTCATTAGAACCAAAAATTTCATAATTTGTCGGATCTCTTTCTGGAGCATCATTAGCAGTAACAAATTCCATACTCGTGACTCTACTTGCAACACCTAACATATCGACTTGAAAACCGATACCATCATTGGCATTAAAATCTAAATATTTTGTGTTTGAATTTTGGTCAATTACATTTTGTGCCCCTTCTCCGCCAGGAGAATTGACACTCCCAAAAGTAGTGGCAGTGTGTATAGAACTATCAAAAATGCCTTGCGCATAATTGGTAGTTGTTACTGTAATAAAAATGAGTAAAAGTAATAGTCTTTGCATATTAAAGTAGATTTTAGATAGGTAGGATTGGGGTTCATAAATGAATAAATCTAAACAAAGATATATAACATGATACCTCATAACTTTTAAATGTTCTGAATAGGTACTATGGTGTTCTGAAAAGTCAATAAATTAAAATTTGGAATTGTTGTACAGTAAGTGTTGTATATCCTAAAGTAGATTTATGATGTACGATTTTAGGAATGTTATTGCCACGTCATACTTCCTCGCAGTGACGTATTTTTGAAGCTTCAGATTATTACATGTACAAACGTCACTTCGAGTGGTTTTTCGAAATGGAATGAAGAAAAATTGTATCGAGAAGTACTCAGAAACTATCTATATCAAAGCACTTCTCGATACATTTTTTTCATTTTACTACGTAATGAAAAAACCACTCGAAGAGACGCTTTGAATATCTATAATTCGTATGTTTCTGACAAAAAATAAAACTAAGACTTCTGTATCTCTTCCAAAATCTTCTCAGTGATTTTCGTTAATTGACCATCCAAAATGCCTTTGCGTTTCGCTTCTTTCAAGCTGATAATATATTCCTCCTTATTTCCGGTAGTTTCGTTTCTTTCTTGAATATACATTCCGAATTGATAATCACCGAGTTCTAAAATCTTTTGTTGTGTAGTATCCATACTTTCTTTATCAAACTTCTCCAATCTTGGAAACTCACTCACAATAATGCAGTATACTTTTTTGTCTTTCCCATTGGCGATGGAATTCATCGTTTCCAATACTTCATTTTCAATAATATAACGTGAATTAAAAAAGTTTATCGACAACATAAAAATCACCAAATCACTTTCTTCCAATTCCTTTTGAATCTGATCGTGCCATTTTCCAATCGTAATATCTTCACAACTCCAATTATCAGCGACATCAAACAATTTTAGCATGTTTAAATGCTTGCGTAGTTCATCTTTATATTCCACATCTTTTCTGGAATAGGAAATAAATATCTTTTTTAGTTTAATATTTTTGTCAGGTAAGAAATATTTGTATTTACTTTTATTATGTTTATATGATAAGTTTTCAATCAAATCATTTTCATTTATTGAATATGTAAATGTTCTAGAATTTTGATTATTTGAATCTATCAATGACATAAAATAAACAAATATTTTTCCATCAATTGATATGTACAAATCTTTGGGAATTCCAATTTGAGCTAAAATTTCTTCATAGTATTTTTTTATTTGGCTACTTTTGTTTATTTGTACTTTTGTTTGCCAATATGCAAGTAAAATTTCGATAAAAATATATCGATTATATTTGTTTAAATTCTTTTTTTCTTCTGTGTTTTTTGTTTTTGTTCTAACAGTGATTGTTAGTTTTGAAGAGTCTAAAACTATCCAAACAATAAAGTTGTTAGTATAATGAAAAAGTAATTGATCTTCTCTATAATATTCAATATCAAAACTTTTATTTATTGTTTGCGTCAATAAAATTATAATCCTCCTTGGAATAAAATTTTTAAATTTTAAGACAAAAGCAGGAGTATTTAAAAAAGATTCTAGCCAATGGTTTTTGTTAGAATTAATAATTATAGGTAAACAGGATGGAACAATGTACTGACTTGATGTATTATTTTTGAAAATTATTTTTTCATTTAACAATAATTTTATGGTTTTATCATCAATATTTAGATTTGATAATTTTTTGTAACTAATTCTTCCATTATTTAAGTTCTTCCTATTTAGAACAGTTCTATAAATTTTACTAATTGTTTTTGTTGGATTCAACCAAGCAACATCATTTAATATATAATCATTTTTGTAGTATATTATTAAGCCTTTATGTGCTAGTTGTTCTAAATCTTCTCTAAGATATTTTTTTTTGTCTTTTATAGACAAACCTTCTCTTTTGTAATATTTAACAATTGTATTAAGTGAAATGGCATCGCTACTTTTTTTATTAATGATATAATTTAGAAAATTGGGATACCAAATTGGAACTATTTTTTTTGATGATTGAACTTCAATAATATCCCATAAAGTAACTTTTAAATAATTTAATGCGGCTTTATTACGTAATGTAGAATGATTTAAGTTAAATGATAGATGAAATTCATCAATTATGTTGTATTCTTTATATGGTAATTTCAAATTTTGTTTACTATTATCCTCATCCGCATGGGTTTGGATCAAGAGTATTGGATTATTGTAGTTATTGTCATTTTGTTTTTGAAAGTAATATTGTAATTCTGATAACCAGTACATTCTATTGCGATTCTGAATAGGATTATCGTTATTATCTTTTTTTAATAAAGAATTAGAATCACTTTTAGGAGTCCAAACAAGAATATTAATTGCTCCGAGTGTTAAAAGGGCCTGATATATGCCATTATAATAATCTTGTCCTCCAAAATCATAAAAAATGGCTTTAGGTAAGTTATAGTTTATACGTTCTTTGCTAGGAACTGTAGAAAAAATATGTGTACTTGTATTTCTAGCTACTTCAAGCTTAGAACAATCTTTTGTTTGTAAATATTTTAAAAGTGTAGATTTACCAGAAGCATGATTCCCTAGTAGAATTATTTTTACTGGTAACTGAATAGTAATTCTATTTTCATATAATTTTTGTAATTCACTTTTGATAATATTTAGATGATTTTCATCTTGATTTAATGATATATTTATGCGCTTAACAAAGGGATTGTTTTCTATATTTAAATACTTTATTCTATTTAATAGTATAATAGTTTTTAATTCTTTTAAATCGTTTATTGTATTACTTGATATATTTAATCTTGAAAGCTTGATTAAAGATTTTAGGCTTTCGATTTTAGCAATTTTATTGCTTGAAATATCAAGTTGAACTAAGCTAATTAGTTTTTCAAGATTTCCGATTTTAGAAATTTTGTTAGATGAAATATTTAATTTCTGAAGATTTGTTTGCTTTTCAAGGTTTTCAATTTTAGAAATTCTGTTATAAGAAATATTTAATTCGTGAAGATTTGTTTGTTTTTCAAGGTTTTCAATTTTAGAAATTTGATTGCCATATATATATATATAAGGTCAACAGATTAGTGAGCTTTTCAAGGTTTTCAATTTTAGAAATTTGATTGCCATATAGATGTAAAGTTGATAGTTTTTTCAACTTATCAAGATTTTCAATTTTAGAAATTTGATTACCAGAAATATTTAGTTTTTTTAGTTCAGTTAGACTATTAAAACCCTTAATTTCCTTAATTTTATTTTTTCTTAAGTTCAACCCAATTATTTGTTTGTCCTTACTCAAAAAATATATGTTAGAATTTCTCCAACTTATAATTTCATTCTCATCCTTCGTTTCTTCCAACGTAATACCATACACTGCCTCTAACTCTAAAATCTCTTTTGGTTTGCTCATGCTTATTTCTGTATTCTAAAATTTTTGTACGAATACAAGATACAAATTTGTAGGAAAGTGTTTTTAATGTGTCAATTTGATAATTTGAGCATATACTAATGAATTAATATATGTTCAATTAGGAAATAAAAGCCGCAACGAAGCACTTTCATTTCATACATAAGCACATCATAGTTGTTAAATACAACTTTGGAGGTATCCAAAACATGTTTGAATGATTCCGAAACTATTTTGAAGGATTAAATAAATACTTCAAAACCATCATAAAAGGCTTTTTTGTACTAATCAGACACTTAAAAGCTATAAACAAGTCCTTTTAATCGTTACATTAATACTTCGAGGTATTAATGTATTGCTTCGAAATACTTTTGGAATACTTAAAAAGGTGCTTGGAAGGGTTGAACCCTTGTCGGTATGGGGTGTTTTTAATGTATCTATTTGATAATTTGAAAATGTACTAATTGAAACACAGATCTTTTCAAAACGTCTTTGCGAGCATTTTATATTGAGTTTTTCGAAATGAAAAATGCGTGGCAATCTGTTTCTTAGTAAATTCTAAATCTTCTTAGAATGAGACTGCCACGTCATGCTTCCTCGCAGTGACGTTAAGTGAAAAACAAAAAAACAATTCGTGAATTCGTGGTAAAAATAAAGAAGAGGATTAAGAGCGTTTTTCTATTATTCAAAAAGATGATGAGATGCTGAATCAAGTTCAGCATGACGTGGAGTAGCTATCGAGAAGTACTTGGAAACTGAGTCTTTCAAAGCACTTCTCGATACAATTCGCTTAGGCGAATCACTCGAAGTGACGTTAAGTGAAAAAAACAATTCGTGAATTCGTGGTAAAATAGAGAAGAGGATTAAGAGCGTTTTTCTATCATTCAAAAAGATGATGAGATGCTGCATCAAGTTCAGCTAGATGTGGAATAGCTTTGGAGAAGTACTTGGAAACTGAGTATTTTAAAGCACTTCTCGATACAATTTTTTCATTTTACTGCGTAATGAAAAAACCACTAGAAATGACGCTTTAGAGTCAAAACAGAACAATTCGTGAATTCGTGACAAAAGCAAGAGTTCTAGAAAGCCGCTTAATTATTCAGTTTTTCATTCAAATTGGATTCCTCTCTTACTTCGACAAGCTCAGTAGAAGTCATTTGGAAATCGAAAATTCTACAAAGTCAATGACAAAAAAAGAAAAGAAGAAAAAAGGCTAGAAGCGAAAGCGACTAGCCTAAAATTTATAATTCATAATTCTGAATTTAACATTCAAAATTAATCAATATGTTTATGTGCTTTATACGAAGAACGCACCAACGCACCACTTTCTACATGACGGAAACCTAATTCCAATCCGATTTCGCGGTAACGATCAAATTCAGCAGGTGTTACAAAACGTTTTACAGGTAAGTGTTTCTTACTTGGCTGTAAATACTGTCCGATCGTAACGACATCCACATTCGCAGCACTTAAATCGTGCAGTGTTTGAATCACTTCTTCTTCCGTTTCTCCCAAACCAAGCATAATACCCGATTTAGTTCTGTTAATTCCTTGATCTTTCAAATATTTCAATACACCCAAACTACGATCATATTTCGCTTGAATTCGTACTTCACGCGTCAAACGACGTACCGTTTCCATGTTGTGAGACACTACTTCTGGAGACACTTCTACAATACGATCCAAATGACGTTCAATCCCTTGAAAATCTGGAATCAAGGTTTCTAGTGTAGTTGTAGGATTCATTCGGCGAACCGCTTTCACAGTTTCTGCCCAAATAATACTTCCCATATCTTTTAAATCATCACGATCTACCGAAGTCAAAACGGCGTGTTTAATCTTCATGATTTTAATAGAACGCGCTACTTTTTCAGGTTCATCCCAAGCAACCGTTTCTGGTCGTCCAGTTTTTACACCACAAAATCCGCACGAGCGTGTACATACATTTCCTAAAATCATAAAAGTGGCTGTTCCTTCGCCCCAGCATTCGCCCATATTTGGACAACTTCCAGACGTACAAATCGTATTCAATTTGTATTTGTCAACCAATCCACGAAGTTCGGTATATTTCTTTCCTGTTGGAAGCTTCACACGAAGCCATTTCGGTTTCCCTTTTGGAGGTAATACACTTGCTTTTGTTTCTACACTCATAGTAGCTATGCTATTCGTTCAAAATATGAACAGCAAAGATACAAAGAATCTCTTTGAAAATAATATTTGTTGTTAGTTGTTTGTGACTCGTTGTTAGTTGTGGATTGTCGTTTGAAAACATCTTTATAATTCAGACTTCAAAGTTTTTGTCACGAATTCACGAATGTTTTTTAATGATTCTTCTTGTGATGATGATTGCGAATTGATTTTGTTTTGAGCCTTTAAGCTATTATATTTTAAATGCTAAATGTTGAATTTTAAATTGAAAAACCAATAACCATAACAAACGAACAAACGAACAAACGAACAAATGAACAAATGAGCAAATGAACAAACAAAATTTAAAATGCAAAACTCAAAATGTAAAATGAAAAAGTATTTTCCCTAACACCTAACACCCAAAAACCCTAAAGCGTAAAAAGATACCAAATAGAAAATCCAGTTAAAAACAACATTCCCAACCAACTTAGAATACGCAATCTGAGTTTAGGTTGCCATTCTTTTGGAGTATGTTTACTGGTAATAAGTACGTAATTGGAAATGGCATAAAATGGTGCAGTTATAAAAGATAAAGCTGTAGCAATAAAGATAAGCGTTGACATTTCTGTTAAGAATTGTGTCAGAATCAGAATAGTTCCTGCAACCAGAATCAACATCCAAAAGATATAACTGTGTTTGATGTACTTTCCAAATAACAACTGACTCGTTTTTGCCATGGCTCTTGGAGAAGCATCTAAAGTGGTCAATGTGGTGCTAAACATGGTGGTAAAAGCTGCAATAGCAATAATAATATACGCGCCGCTTCCTAAGTTTTTGGTATATAAATCGATAAGTTGTGAAGCAAATTCACCACCTTTTGAAGAAAATTCTATTCCAGAAGCAAACATCACATACGCACCTAAAGCAATAAAACAAGCACCTAAAATGATCGTGACAATATAACCGAAATTAAAATCGAACAAAGCTGTTTTTGGCGTGAAATCTTCCGTTTCTTGACGTTTTTCAATTGCCCAGAGCGAGTGCCAAATCGAAATATCTAGCGGTGCTGGCATCCATCCCATAAAAACAATTAAGAGTGTAAGTCCAGCTCCTTCTGGAAAAATTTGTCCAATAGTTAAGGCTTCATTTCCATTAGAAATTGCAAAAGTAACAGCAAAAATGGTACTTATGGTTAGTGTAATGATGATGACTTTCATCAATTTATCTAAAAAGGAATAACGTCCCATTGTTAAAATTCCCAAGCAAATTAATGTGATAATGGTACTCCAAACGGCCATGGTAAAATCAATTCCAAATAATTGTTTTGCCAAACCAGCTGTGACAATAGTTACGGCGGTTTGTATGGTAAACATGGTTGCAAAGGATAGAATGAAATACGCAACCAATAATCCTTTGCTTAGTTTTTTATAACCATCTAACAAACTTTCGCCTGTGGCAGCAGCATATCGTGGTCCGAATTGAAAGAACGGATATTTGAATAAATTCACAAGCAATAATGCCCAGAGCAATCCGAAACCGAATTCTGCGCCCACTTTGGTAGAATTTACTAAATGTGATACACCAATGGCAGCTCCAGCGAATAATAATCCTGGGCCTAGTTTTTTAAGAAAAGAAGCATTCATTGTTTTTGAATAATTTCTGCAAGTAGCTTTTTAGCACGCAATAATTTCACCTTTACATTATTCATTGGTTCTTGCAGTTGTTCGGAGATTTCTTTGTAACTCAACTCTTGAAAGTAGCGTAAATTGATGATTTCTTGGTAATGCGGTTTTAGCTTTTTAATATCACGCAAAAGTTTGGCTAAGTTTTGTTCTGTAATGATTTTATCTTCCGGAGTTGGACCATCATCAATGATTTGATAGACTTCTTCTTCCTGTTCACCCGTAGTTTCAATCAGCTTTTTTTTCTTGCGAAGAAAGTCAATATGTACATTTTTAGAAATGGTAATCAACCACGTTTTAAACTTGTACTGCTCGTCATACGTGTCAATTTTATCAAAAGCTTTAGAGAAAGTTTGAATGGTAATGTCTTCCGCATCGTTCTCATTTTGAACACGTTTGAGTTGAAAACCATATACATCATTCCAAAAAGAATTTAGAAGAAAATTGAAAGCTACTTGATTGCCCAATTTAGCTTTTTGTATGTATGCTTTCAGAATCGTTTCTGCTATTTCCAATGCGTTGGTTTTGAAATCATGTTTGCTATAAAGATACCAAAATGAATGATAATTAAAAAGACTTCCAATATTGGAAGCAGATATAAGGAGTCTTGTTCTTTGAGTTTACGTGCCGAAAATCCAACAATAAAATATTGAACAACAATTCGAATTCCAATAATTCCTAAAGTAAGTTTCCAAAGATCTGTACACAATAGAAAGATGGCAAGTGCCCAAAATAATACTTGCGAAGTATAAAAAACACCTAATAAGAATTTATGAATGAATTTGTAATGAGATGACGTGCTAACGTGTCTTCTTTTTTGACGAAACCATGAACCGAAACTGTTTTTTGGCTGCGAAATGGTAAAACTGTTATGAGCATAACAAATGGTGGTGTTTTTGCCTGTTGCAGCATCTTTGATAAACAAATCGTCATCGCCAGATCGTATTTTGATATGATTTACAAAACCGTTGACTTTGTAGAATTCGCTTCTGTGATAGGCTAAATTTCGACCAACAGCTGTATAGGGAATGCCTAATTTTGCATAGCTGAATGCTTGTATGGCTGCCATTAACGTTTCAAATCGTATCAAAAGATTTAAGAACGAATTTTTCTTTCTCGCGTAAGCACCATATCCAATAATAATTGTTTTCGTCTTTGAAAAATGCTGTGTAAGTCCGGTCAGCCAATCTTGCGAAGCAGGTGCGCAATCGGCATCTGTAAATACTAAATAATCGTAAGTAGCCGCTTTAATTCCAAGCGTTAAAGCATATTTTTTATTTCCCCAAAATGCTTCATTATTTTCAACATTGACAACTTTAATATGGTTGTTCTTGGCTTCAAATTCTTCAATAATATCTCTGGTATCATCGGAAGAAGCATCATTGATCAATACAATTTCAAACGTTTTATACGATTGTTGTAAAAGTTGCGGAATTAGGATTTTAAGATTTTCGGCTTCGTTTTTTGCGCAAACAATCACAGAAACAGGAATGTTTTTAGGCTTGTTTTGTTTTGCTTTCTCAAAAGCGAATACTCCAAAAAGAAAAAAATAAAGTACTTGAATAGCTGCCATAGCTATCAATGCATACAAAAGAAAAGTAATCATAAAATAGGAGAGGAGCTAACTACTTATTATTTGTGTTGTGGTTCCGAGCAAGTATCAAACTGATCTGGAGTTTTTCCGCAGAATCCACAAGCGTCTCCATCTTTATTTAACATTGGGTTTTGACTTGCGCAAGTTCCTGCAAACTTTCCATCTTTCTTTGCCCAAATTTTAATTGCAATTCCTGCAACACTGAGTAATAATAAGCCAACTGTTAATAATGCAAGTTTCATTTGTGTGTTTTTATTTTATAAATTCAATCGAATAGAATTAGCTACAATCAATCTCTATATATCTTAAAAGATTGTGATGGTAGATTTTATACGATGTAAATTATGATAAATCTTATGCAAAGATACGGTTTTTTGTAAGATTGATAAATGTCAATATTCAAATTAAATATTAACAATTTTGAAAAATTAAAACGAAGGCTTGCAAGTGATAAATAAAGGTGAGACGAAAAATAGCAAGGTTTTAGTGACTTAGTTGTTAGTAAGTTAAGAAGCGTTGTAAGACTTTTTTTTCTAAATTGAAGATACTAATCAATAAAACATATACATTATGAAGAAGTATTTTGCAGAGATTTTTGGAACATTCTGGCTTGTATTTGGCGGTTGTGGAAGCGCAATTTTTGCCGCAGGATATCCAAATGTTGGTATTGGCTTTGTAGGAGTTTCGTTAGCTTTTGGTCTTACAGTACTCACCATGGCGTATGCCGTAGGGCATATTTCGGGAGGACATTTTAATCCAGCAGTTTCCTTAGGACTTTGGGCTGGAGGAAAGTTTTCTGGGAAAGATTTACCAGGTTATATTATTTCCCAACTCGTTGGAGCCATTCTTGCCGCAGGTGCCTTGTATTTAATTCTTACAGGTTCTGATAAAGAAATTGGAGGTTTTGCCGCCAACGGATATGATAATTTGTCGCCAGATAACTATTCCATGATGTCCGCTTTTATTGCTGAATTTTTACTTACGGCTTTTTTCTTATTGGTCATTTTAGGAAGTACGAATGAAAGAGCTCCAAAAGGATTTGCGCCAATTGCGATTGGTTTGTGTTTAACGCTGATTCACTTAATTAGTATTCCAATTACAAACACTTCGGTGAATCCGGCACGTTCTACGAGTCAAGCATTATTTGCTGGAGGCGATTATTTACCACAAACGTGGCTGTTTTGGGTAGCACCAATTTTAGGAGCTATTGTAGCTGGATTTATTCATAAAGCATTGTTTGATAAAGAATAAATACAAAATATATAAGATAAAGTTAAAGTCCTGTTTTTCCCATGAAACAGGATTTTTTATGGCATAATTATTCCTATCTTGTAATGAATTTGATGAAAAAGAAACGCTATGAAATATTTAGGAACACTTTGTTTATTGCTCGTATTTGTGTCTTGTTCGACACCAAAAGCAATGTTTGATTATGACCGAAACACCAATTTTGCTAAATATAAAACCTATAATTATTTTCCAGAAGTTGAAACGGGTTTGAGCAAGCTGAATGATAAACGTTTATTTCGCTTAACAGATTCCATTATGCAATCGCGCGGTTTTATAAAAACTGCGACTCCAGATTTTTATATTAATATTGAAACGGCCGCTTTTGAACCAGATAGAAATGCTGGAGTTGGCGTAGGTGTTGGCGGTGGTGGACGCAATGCTGGCGGCGGTGTTACCATTGGATTGCCAATTAATTCAAAACGAAATCAGGAAGTAGTAATTGATCTGGTCGATGTCCGAGAAGACCAACTATTTTGGCAAGCAATTGTAGAAGGATATTTTAAAGAAGAAGCTACACCAAAAGAACGCGACGCGTATTTTAAAGCTATTTTATTAAAAGCTTTTGAGAAATATCCGCCTAAGAAGTAGATGTGGTTTTTTTGAATTTTAAATGCTAAATGCTAAATGCTAAACGTTGAATTTTAAATTGATTCCTAGCTAAACAAATCAACAAATCAACAAAAAAACATATTTTTAAGACCCAAGACCCAAGACCCAAGACCCAAGACCCAAGACCCAAATCACTTCCCATTCGTTCGTAACAAAGGAATATCGATCAATTGATTTTGCAATACATAAACAACCAATCCTGCTACATTTCTACACTCTAATTTAGATAACAGATTATTGCGATGTCCGTCAACCGTTCTGGCACTGATAAATAGTTTTTCGGCAATCTCTGGAGCTGTATATTGTTCGCAAATCAGTTTTAAAACTTCTTTCTCTCTATTCGTTAATTCTACTGAAAACTGTGCTTTCGGTTTTTTCTTTGAGATGATATTTTCTCGAATAATAGCCAAGACTTCATCATTATAATAAAATCCTTTTTTATGCACTTCTTCAATCGTTTCTACCACTTCTTCGGGTTGTGAGTTTTTAGGCAAATACGCTACTGCTGACAATTCAATCATATTAATAATAAAGGCTCTGCTAAAATGTGTAGAAATCACAATGATTTTTAATTTCGGATATTTCTTTTGGATGAGTTTTGCCGCTTCAATTCCGTTCATTTTAGGCATTTTCAAATCGAGCAATAAAATATCGGGTAATTGTTCGCTTGCGGCTAATTTTTCTAATAAATCGACTCCGTTTTCAGCTTCCAAATCTACTTGAAGGTGTTCGTAGGCGTTTAATAGTAAACTCATTCCTTTTAGGAATAAAGCTTCGTCGTCGGCAATGGCAATAGAAATGGTTCTCATGGTAAGTTGGATTAAATTGTGTCAGATGGTATAGGAATTAAATCAATAACGACATTGGTGCCATTTTCAATAGATGAATTCAGTGTGTAAGTTGCATTGATAATGCGCAGTCTACTTTCAATATTTTTCATTCCAAGACCTTTTTTATAGTTTTTTTGAGAACTGTCAAAACCAGTTCCATTATCTTCATAGTGTAATTTTATAGCTGTTTCTTCAGCAGATAAATGCATGTCAATTTCAGTAGCTTTCCCATGTCGAATAGAATTGTTAATGAGCTCTTGAATGACTCTAAAAAGATTCAATTCGATTAAAGAATTAGTGATCGGTTTTGTCTTTTCTGAAGTTGTAAAATCGATATGAACATCACCAGATTTATTATAACTATATTGTAGCTCTCGAATCGTTTCAATCAACCCGAATTCTTCGAGCGTTGGCGGTAATAATTCATGCGAAATAAACCGGATTGAGTTTATAGTTGTATGAATCACGCTTTCTACTTCATTGGTAATGAGGTCAATTTCTTCATGCTTTTTACCATGTTTTTTCAATCGACAAATATTTAGAAAAATCACATTCAACTTAGATCCAATTTCATCGTGTAAATCTCTAGCAATTCGGTTTCTTTCCTTTTCTTGCGTCAAAATGGTTGCATGCAATAATTCTTCCTGATGTTTATAATCTAACTTCTGAATGCGCATCTGTTCTTTTAGGATTTTCTTTTGAGAATAATTCACAAAAAGGACAAATGCCATCGCAAAAGCAAGCATAATCAGAATACCAATGACAATTAGTATTATAAAGTTGTTTTCTTGAAAAATACTTTCCATAATCCTACTAAAATAAGTAAATGAAAAAGAACGTTTAACAGTGCATTAAAAATCCAAAAAATATCATACACTTGCGCATTCTCAAAATATACATTGCTACACATAAATATAAATAAACTTCCTGAATAATAAACAAGTATGGCAGAGTTGATCAGTCGTAAACTTTTGGATATGACAGGAGAAAACTGTTGGTTTTCTACAAGATTATAAAAGTAAACAATGGCAAAACCGATGATAGTGAGTTGTACAAATGTTTTTGAAAAACTATTGAATACAAAAATGCTTTGAATAGCTATAGAATTGTACACAATTAACAAACTTCCTAAAGTCAAAAAGTGCCAAAAGTATTTTCTGAAAAACACAGGTTTGTCTAATAAACTTCTATAGAAAAATGAAAATAAAATAAACTCGCCCAATGTGTATACATGTAAAAGTGGCAAGTTATTTTTATATCCTAAAGCTGCAACAATTAGTACTAGAATTTCAATGATTACATTCCAAATTAGAAAGTAGGCTAATTGTTTAAAAGGTGTATTTAGTTTTTTCCAAAATAGAAGACATAGCGCTACATTAATACAGAGACAAAACAATGCAATGTTTGCAGTATGAAAATAAATACTATTTAGTGTAACGCTAGAATCCATTAGTGAATAGGTTCATTTGTTGTAGGTGGATATTCCAATGTAGGAATTTTTTTTGGACAACCATTTGGGCAAGGTCGTGTAAAATCGAAATAAGTATGTGATAAAGTTCCATTTTTATCGATAGATTCAATTACAAACATGATTTCGGTTACAAATTCTCCTTTAATTGTTTTTCCATCCTCTTTCTTTGGTCGTATAGCATTCATTACAAATAATTTGTCGCTACATTCTACTTTACGATGTGCCAAGACTTCTAAGAGCATATCAAAATCTACTTCCGAGCCATAATTTAGTTTATCTGCCATATCTGGAAAAGCGCCTGGAGCATCTTTTGCTAGTGTATCTCTAACATTATCAATATAAGTTTTATACTTGCGAAGTCCACTTTCGGCTTCTTCATTTCCTAGTTTATGTGATTCATATGCTGTACTGTCTGTACAAAGGTTCCAATTGACAACTCTTGAATTTGTCAGTTCTGGTTTTTCTTGTTTACATGCTACAAAAGAGCTACATATAATTGCAATAAAAGCTGCGTATTTACTAATTGTTTTCATAATGATTGGTTTAAGGGTTTATCCGTTTTCAAGTTGAAGATACTGTATAAACTTCCAATAAAAATGCTTCTCAACTCAAAACAGGTTGAATTACCTAGTAAATGCCGTTGAATCACCTATAGGTAAAACATTGGGGAAACAGACCGCATAAAATGTAGGTTCAGCCTAATTTTAAAAATTGCGCTAATGTACTCTTACACAGGTTTTTAAATCTTTTGACATTTGTACCAACAAGATCGCAATGGAGTGCAGAACCCATTTAAAAAAACGCAGTATTAATCAATTTAAACTATATATTATGAGTAATCAAGTAGAAGAAAAAGTATTAAACAAAGTTGCAGAAAGTGCAAATGCTGTAGCAGCAAAGAGTGGTAACGGAACAGCTGGAAAAGCGGAAGGCAACATTAAATTTACAATGGAAGCGTATGAGTTTCAAGGGAAACTTCATATTAGAACTACATCAAGCAAAGTTCCTTTAAAGTTATATGCTCAAATATACCTTAATGGATTTCCATCAAACCCAAATACAGGATATACAAAAGATCATCAAATTAAAAAATCGCATGATGTTTGGAATACTGGACTAGATTGGGGAATGGGATATGGATGTGCTTTAATTATAGACACGTATGATAGTCCGTATACATACGAATATGTTTGTAAGTATACTACCTAATCGATTGTAATAAGTTCATTTTACAAAAACCTCTTAGCAATAAGAGGTTTTTTTATTTGATATATCCATAAAAACAGAAAAGAAAAATACCAAGTAGTTCAGCCTGATTTTTCAAAATAGGCTCATTCCCTCTTACGGTGAATATCAATATTATAGACATTTGTAACAGATCAAAATATAAAATTCGATTGAGTAGCTACCGAAATATTTTGAACCAACAGGCGAAACCGAAAAGCCTTTATAAATAGAGTAGGACATTAACCATTTTAAAAATAAAAATCATGTCAACATACAAATTAGATTTTAGAGCAGGACCAATTTGGAACAACGAAGAAGCACCAGCAATTGCAGAACATATTGCAGCAGCACGTCAAGGAAAGTGGAACGGCAACTGGACAACAGTAGTTCCAAGTAAAATGAGCGTAGTAGGATTAGAGTTATCTACCGAAAGTACTGGAAGTAATGAGTTTGTAACCGATGTATTAGCAGGACCATTATTTAGCAATGATGAAGCTCAAAAGTTTGGACCAGCGATTGCAGCTTCTTACGGAGGTGAATTTACGGGACAATGGACAACGATCAAGTCTGGAGTTATGAGTGTAATTCAAGTACGATTCAAATATTAATTTTTAGTGCTTACTAAACAGTGAAAAGGCGTCTCTTTTGGAGATGCTTTTTTAGTTTATAAATGAATGTAAAATTGACGAAACATTGTTTAAGTCAAATAATGTTTGTCTAAATAACATACCTTAAAGATTTTATTAACAACTACATAACTATAAAAATCATGTCGAAACTAAAAGATTTAAAGAAACCAAACATCTAAAATCCTCTAAAAAGCGCGTCAGCGCAATCTAACAGCGAAGCGATACTAATAATCTAACAGCGTTAGCGATCTAAAGATTAGCGATCTAACCAATCACATTCACTTCCGCTTCAATTGCAATATTGAATTTCTCTAAAACAGTTTCTTGTATTTTTTTAGATAAAGCAAGGATTTCTGCACCAGTTGCATTGTCATAATTCACTAAAACCAAAGCTTGATTTTTATGAACGCCTGCGTCTCCGAAACGTTTTCCTTTAAAACCACATTGTTCAATCAGCCAACCTGCAGGAACTTTAATTTCCGTATCAGACATTACATAATGTGGAACAGTTGAATGTTTGCTTTGTAAAATTTCAAATGCAGCTTTTGGAATAACAGGATTCTTGAAGAAACTTCCGCTATTTCCAATTTCCTTTGGATCTGGAAGCTTTCGTTGACGAATAGCAATCACGGCATCACTTACATCTTTAATGGTTGGATCTGTGATATTATTACTTTCCAATTCTTGCTGAATAGCTCCGTAAGAAGTATTCAATTTGTGTGATTTAGAAGTTAACTTAAATGCTACTGAAATGATAATATATTTTCCTTTTGCTTCATTCTTGAAGATTGAATTTCGGTAACCAAAATTACAATCTTCAAGAAAGAACATTTTTTCTTCTTGAGTTTCTATGTCAATGGCGCTACAGCCTACAAAAACATCTTTCAATTCCACACCATAGGCGCCAATATTCTGAATAGGTGAAGTTCCAACATTCCCAGGAATGAGCGATAAATTTTCAACACCTCCATAACCATTTTCAATACACCAAAGTACAAACTCATGCCAATTTTCACCAGCTTGAATGTTAACAATAACTTCACCTTGTGAATTTGGAGGGCCAATTACTTTTCCTTTAAAGTCGATATGTAAGACTGGAATGTCAATATCTTTAGTTATAAGCATATTGCTTCCGCCGCCAAGTATAAAATAATCAGAAAATTGTGATAACTGTAAAGCTTCAATCAATTCCTGCTTGTTGGAAACAGAAATAAAATATTTTGCCTTTGCGTCAATACCAAACGTATTGAATTTCTTTAAAGAAACATTATGTTGTATCGTAATCAAATAGTCGTTTTTAAATAATTAAGCGTTGTATGCTTTTAGTGCTTCTTTTAAAATAGTAACAGCAGTAATTAAGTCTTCTTTCTTTAATACATAAGCAATTCGAACTTGATTCAATCCAATGCCTGGCGTAGAATAAAATCCTGCTGCAGGAGCTACCATAATTGTTTCACCATTCCAATCAAATTTTTCTAAAAGCCATTGTGCAAAATCGTCAGCACTTTCTACAGGCAATTCTGCAATACAATAAAAAGCTCCTTTCGGATTTGCGACACGAACACCGTCAATCTTCTGTAATTCTGAAACCAATGTATTTCTACGTTCTACATATTCTTCAATCACATCGTCAAAATAACTTTGCGGAGTTTCCAAAGCAGCTTCACTAGCAATTTGAGCATAGGTTGGAGGTGATAAACGTGCTTGAGCAAACTTTAAGGCAGTAGCCATAAAATCTTTGTTTTTAGAAACAATGCAACCAATTCGTGCACCACACATGCTGTAACGTTTTGATACAGAGTCGATCACAATTGAATTTTCTTCCAAGCCAGCTTCTTGCATTACGGAATAATGCGTTAACCCGTCATAGGCAAACTCACGATATACTTCGTCCGCAATTAAGAATAAATCGTGCTTCTTAACAATTGCTGCTAATTTTTGAATTTCTTCTTTTGAATATAAATACCCTGTTGGATTTCCAGGATTACAAATCAAAATTGCTTTTGTTTTTGGAGAAATTAATTTTTCAAACTCTTCAATTGGAGGCAATGCAAAATTATCTTCCATTTTAGAAATGACAGGCACAACCTTTACACCTGAAGCTGTTGAAAAACCATTGTAATTTGCATAAAAAGGCTCTGGAATAATCACTTCATCACCAGCATCCATGATACTTCCAAAAGTAAATAATAAAGCTTCACTTCCTCCTGTAGTCACAATAATGTCAGTTGCACTTACGTGAATATCATTCTTTGCATAATATGCTGCAATTTTAGTTCGGTATTCTTCTGAACCTTCAGAGCGACTATACGCCAATACTTCAATGTCATTATTTTTAATGGCATCTAGTGCTACTTTTGGAGTTTTAATATCAGGCTGACCGATATTGAGGTGATATACTTTAGTGCCACGTTTTTTAGCGTCTTCTGCATACGGAACCAATTTACGAATTGGCGATTGTGGCATGGCAATTCCTTTGTTAGAAATAGTTGGCATAGTCTTACATTTTAATGAGTACAAAAATGCAAAATATATTTTATAATTTTAAGCGATTTAAGATATTTTCAACAACGTTAAAAAAGATATAAATTTCGTTAAAAAAATACTATTTTTTGTATATTAGTATGTTACCAATTTCCCTCTTATAGTTTGCAAACACTAAAAAAACATATCATTCTCTTATTGCTTTGTGTGGCTGGATTTTCTCAGGCACAGAGTAAGTTCAATATAATGGGCGGAAAGGAAAAAGCTTCTGTACGTTTTAAATTGATCAACAATCTTATCATTATTCCTGTGGAAATTAATGGTGTAGAAATGTCTTTTCTGTTAGATTCAGGAGTGAACAAACCGATTATGTTTAGTTTAAATCCTGGCGATTCACTCTCCATAGAACAGCAAGAACGCATTCAACTTCGCGGATTGGGTTCTGGAGAAGCTATTCAAGCTGTAAAAGCACGATCGGATACGTTTAAAATTAATGATATTCTCAAACTCAACTTAGAATTATATATCATTCTCGATCAAGAAATCAACATGTCTACGCGTTTGGGAGTTCCCATTCATGGAATTATTGGCTATGATGTGTTTAAAGATTTTATTGTTGAGATTAATTATAGCACAGAAAAAATAAAGTTTTACAATCCAGAATCCTATGAATATCGGAAATGCAGGAAGTGTACAGATTTGCCTTTGACTTTTCGGAATAATAAACCGTACATAGATGTTTCTGTTGCCATAGAAGAAGATAAAGAACCAGATATTCCTGTCAAATTATTGATAGATTCTGGCGGAAGTGATGCTTTGTGGCTTTTTGAAGACATAGAACAACGAATTACAATTCCTGAAAATAAGTTTGACGATTTTTTGGGAAGAGGACTCAGCGGAAGTATTTATGGAATGCGAGCACGCGTCAAAAAGTTTAACATAGGTATGTTTTCATTTGAAAATGCAAAAGTGGCGTTTCCAGATTCTACAGCAATTACCTATGTAAAAAACTTTAAAGAACGCAATGGAAGTATTGGTGGTGAAATATTGAAACGTTTCAGAGTTGTATTTGATTATGGAAATAAACGCATACGTCTTCGAAAAAGCAGATATTTCTCAGATCCATTTCGATATAATATGAGCGGAATAGAATTACAGCATAACGGAATGCGTGTGATTCAAGAAGTAAAAAAACGTAATAGTACACTACAAACCAATTACGGACGCCAAACGGGAGCAGGTGACATTAATGTAGTCTTTGAACATTACAATTCGTTCAGTCTGGTAAAGGCTTATGAAATTGCAGAAATCCGTAAAAACTCACCAGCAGAACTTGCAGGACTTAGGGAAGGCGATGTTATTGTATCGATCAACGGGAAAGTAGTTGATAAAATGACTCTTAGTAAAGTCACGGGAATATTACAAGGTAAAGAAAACAAACGCATGCGTTTAAAAGTATTACGAGGAGAAACCGTTTTAAAGTTTGAGTTTCGATTGAAGGAAGTGCTTTGATTGTTAGAAACGGCTTTGCCTTTAGACTTGCTTTGCTCTTAGATTATTAGAAACGTTTTGCTTTTTGATCGCTTTGCTTTTTGATCGCTTTGCTTTTTGATCGCTTTGCTTTTTGATCGCTTTGCTTTTTGAT